>DATKFH010000069.1:0-323326 GCA_035511455.1 Candidatus Sulfotelmatobacter sp.
GATCGCATGTACCATCTTCATCCCGAGCGTATCGAAGGCGGATCGTTTCTGGAAAACTTGCCCACAGTTTTCGCTGGCAAGTACCAGATATTCGCGGATATCGTTGATGACAACGGCGTGCCATGGACTGCGGTTGGGCAAATCGAATTGCCCAACGTCGCGGGCATGCCGCTTTCAGGAGACGATTCTCAAGCATCCGAAGGGCCTCTTACACCAACCAAAGACGATGCCACATTGGCTCAGTTGCCCGACGGAGGGCGCATGATCTGAGAACTCGACTCCTCGCCATTGAGAGCCAATGTTTCGATGTCTTTTCGTTTCCGGATCGAAGGTCGAAACGGCAGGGCTGCCGAAGATCTTGAACCATACATGGGAATGGCAGGACACGCAGCTTTTGTGCGTTCGGATTGTTCGGTGTTCGCGCATGTTCATCCCGAGGGTTCGGTCTCAATGGCCGCACTACAACTGGCTCAGGCGAGTCTGCCGCCTGTCCCCCTGCGAGCTAACGAACCGCAATTGGCGAATCAAGGTGACTCCCATCTTGCGATGGAGATGACTATGAATGTATCGTCTCCGGAGGTCTCATTTCCCTACGGATTCCCCAAAGCTGGGTTGTACCGGATCTTTGTGCAGATCAAGCGCTCTGGTCAGGTTCAGACAGGAGTTTTCGATGCGCATGTCGAGTAACAGATCTTAGGTAGAAATCGAGGGGTACCGCTTTCTGCAGTTCGAGTTTTCAGCGGGAGCTAATTATGTTGAGAAGAGCTTTGCTGGACGTTGCTGGTGTCCACCCCGGTTCTGTTCGCGAAAGAACGGATTCTTCTTCACCGTATCGGCCCGTCTCAGTCGACGCTATTCGTCGCCCATGCGGATGGCTCCCTTGAGCGTCCGCTGCTGCCCAATTCCGGCTTTGATTACAACGCCTCGTTCTCCCCTGACGGGAAGTGGATCATCTTTACCTCTGAGCGCGGCGGCTCGGCCGACATCTACCGGGTGCATCCGGATGGGTCCGGCCTTAAACGATTAACCGATGATCCGGTGTATGACGATCAGGGAGCGCTCTCACCGGATGGAAAACAGCTTGCCTTGGTTTCCTCACGTGGTACTGGCTCCGCAGACATTTGGGTGCTCGACTTGCAGACGAAGAAGGTGCGTAACCTTACCCACGCCCCAGCCAATTTCCGGCCGTCCTGGTCGCCAGACGGGAAGTGGATTGCGTTTTCGTTGGATCGCAACACGGCGGTGAGGCGGGACCGCGGACAATTTGCACAATCGCATGCTGTCAGCATTTATCTAATGCGATCTGACCGAACGGACGTGCGGAGGATAACTTCCGCGTACAAATTTGCAGGCTCGCCGAAGTGGTCTCCTGATGTAAGAGAATCGTCTTTTATGAGATGGAGATTCAAGACACGCATCTCGCCCGGATAGCGTCTTCGGGAAAGCTCGTAGATTCGCAGATCGTCACGATCGATGTCGCGACCGGAGCTCGTCAAGAGTACACGTCAGGACCGGGGCTGAAAGTTTCACCGCTACACACGCCGGCTGATGCGCGCTTTGGGAAATCCGCTAGTGGTCATGCCTACGCACTGGGATGGATATGGATACCCGTCATTGCGGGATCAGTCGCTGGCGGTAGCGCACGAATTTGCCGATGAGGTGACTGCCGCATCGCCCAAAACCAGAGTCATTACTCCACAGTATTTCGAGCCGATGAGGGTGCCATGACGCAGAAAGCGGCGAACTGAGTTAGCAGCGCGACGGCGCCGACCATGCACTCTACAAACATCTCGACTGAAATTTCCAGAAAGGAATAGAGTCGATGAAATCCGTTCCACTAATCCGGGCTTTTGCCGCTCTGCTTGCGTTTACAACCTTCCTAAATGCTCAAGCGAAATCCGAAGAGCAAGCCGTTCGAAGAGTGGTGGCAGACTTCGCAGGGGCTATCAATCGGGGCGCCGCCAAGGCCTTTGCTGGATCCCTTCGACTGCGCTCAGGGCAGGCTCTTCGCTCCGCCTGAAAAGCGGCTGCGCTCAGGATGACGCCCCCAGTTTCTACTGAGGCTTCTGGTCGGTGTCCGTCTTCCTCTTGGAGAAGGAGCGGACGTAGTTCGCTAGATCCCAGCCCTCTTCGGTCTTGATGCGTGAGCCTTCGGGGGGCATGTCCTGATGGCCGTTCTTGATGATGTAGTAGAGTTCGGCGTCGGTGCCATCCTTGAGGGTTGCGGGATTGGTGAAATCGACGATGTTGAGTTTCATGTCGCGCGGTCTCGCCTTTGCCGTCGCCCTCTTTGCCGTGGCCCATGGCGCAATCCAGATTCCACCACTTCTTGGCCCGGGTCAGCGATTCCTGCTTGAGTCTGACGGGATTCGGTTGCTTTGGGGCTTCGACCGGCATTGCGTCGTAAGTGGGCGACTTTTGGCTGGTTGGAGTTGTGGGTTGTTGTTGCGCTGGCAGGACAGGTACGAAGAGTGGAAATGCGGGAAGCACCAGTCCAAATCTGGACACGGGAACCTCCTTCTGGTTGAAATGGATCTCACCAAAAGTGGAGCACCTTGGCGGAGCCGGGGCCGGGGGGTGATTACTCTTCGTGGTCGAGTGGCTTGCCGTCGGGGCCGACCTGAATCTCTGATTTCTTGCCGTCGGTCTGTACTTTTGCTTCGTAGGCGACCAGCTTGTCGTGCTTGGTGAGGGATTCAACTTTGAGGATTTTGCCTTTGCCGGCTTTGGCCTGGAGACCGTCTTTCACGGCGGAGGGGACGGAGTCGAGGGCGACCTGCTCCTCGACTTCGACAACGGTGCCGGCTGGGTCGATCAGAAAGTCTTTGGTGTGGCCGGAGACGGCCATTTCTGCCTCGTAGTAGGTCTGGCCGTTTTCCTTTTCCGTGGAGAAGCCTTTGATGGTCGCACCCTGACTGTGAGCGGCGACTGTCTTCTCTACGGCTGGGGGAAGATCGGTGCGCGGGATCTTCTTTTCCTGAGCGAAGAGCGTTGTGGAAAGGGAGAGGGCGATCACGATTGGAACTTTGGACATATTCATGGTTCCTCACTTCGAGGACGGGCGACCACTATTTCGGGGCAGGCCGCCCTTCCTCGTGCAACAACGGACAGATTAGACGCGCGCATTCTGAAGATTAAATGAAAGGGGCTGGAGGGTCGGTAAGTGCAAATTGGATAACTCCGCCTCGTGGCCGATGCCGTCGGTGACCGGAGGTCGCGTCGGTTTGCCGCATATGATAATTTCGATGGTCCCTTCAGAGAGATTTTCGCCGGACAATTATGGACAAGAAATTCCGTGTTTTTGCCACTTGTGACATTGGAGAAGCCATCGGCCTGTTGCGGCGGCGGGGATACGAGGTTGAGGTCTATCCGCAACCGGAGGCGCCGCCGAAGAGCCTGATCCTCGACAAGGTGAGGTCGGGCGTTGACGGGCTGATCACCACGTTGCGGGATTCGATTGATGCGGAAGTGTTTGAGGCGGGCAAGGGCAAGTTGAAGGTGGTGGCGCAGATTGCGGTGGGTTTCGACAACATCAATCGGGCCGACGCCAACCGGTACAAAATTCCATTCACGCATACCGCTGACGTGTTGACGGAGGCCACGGCGGAGTTTGCATTTTTCTTGCTGGGGGCGCTGGCGCGGAAGATGTGGACTGCCGAGCACCTGACGCGGGAGAACCGGTGGGGATACTGGCATCCGTATTTGCCGTTTTTGGGCGATGAGGTTACGGGCAAGACGGTGGCCGTGATTGGGACGGGGCGCATCGGGCTGGCGTTTATCAAGAAGTGTGTCGGGTTCGATATGAACGTGATGTGCTACGACCCGGCGTATGAGAATCGCGCGTTCGTAAAGGCGATCCAGGAGATCCATGACCTGCGGTTTGCGCGGGGGCTGGTGAAGGAGGAGGCGTGGATCAAGTACGTTCAGTTTGAAGAGGCGCTGCGGCACGCGGATTTTGTCAGCGTGCATGTGCCGCTGCTGCGTGAGGGCGAGAGTGCGACGCCGACGTATCATCTGTTCAACGAGAACACGTTGCGGCTGATGAAATCGACGGCGTACCTGGTGAATACTTCGCGCGGGCCCGTGGTCGATGAGCCGGCGCTGGCGCGGGCACTGCGGGAGAACTGGATTGCGGGGGCGGCTCTCGATGTTTATGAGAATGAACCGCTGCCGGCAGATTCTCCGCTGCGCGATCCGGCGATTGAGGACCGCTGCCGGCTGATGCCGCACTTTGCCAGCGCGGCGCGGATTACGCGGCTCTCGGTCGATCCGGACAAAGGGATGGCAGGGCGCTGCGCACAGGCGCTGATCGACGTGTTGGAGGGCAATTACGGCGGGGACGTGACCAAGATGCCCTACGTGGTGAACAAGGAAGCGTTCGGGAAGTAACCGGCACGCGAAGAGCGATTCTCATCCGGTGGGACGGGCTTGCGGGTACAATATAGCCTAGGGAGTATCGCGTAGTCTGGGGAATTTGAGGATCCGAATGAACAAGGGACAGGTCTGGGTCTTGGCTGTGTTGATGTTATGTGCTTCGGCGCTATGTGCGCTCGATTACGACGGTCGCTCAACGTTGGCGCTGGTGCCGGCACCGAAGGAAGTGCAATTGCGCGAGGGCGAGTTCCGTGTGGGGCCGAAGACCAAGATTTTCGTACAACTGGGGCATCAGTCGGAGGACCGCATCGCCGCGGAGACGCTGGCGGAAGAGGTTGCGGACCAGTCAGGGTTGAAGCTCGACATCCTGGGTATGAAGGCCGCGGGCAAGGCGGAAGGCGGCGCGATCGTGCTGGCGCGGTTGCAGGATTCCCGGGTGCGAAGATTTCTGGCGCAGCAGGGGCTGAGAGCCGACGAGTTCGTTGGCCAGCAAGGGTATCTGCTGTTCTCCGATAAGTCGCATCTGATTGTGGCGGCCAACACCGGCCAGGGGCTGTTTTCCGGGGTGCAGACGCTGCGGCAGTTGTTGCGGATGGAGGGCAAAGACGTGTTGTGCCCGGCCATTGCAATCCGCGACTGGCCCAACCTGGAAAAGCGGGTCGTGACGAACGACATGAGCCGCGGAAACGTGCCGGAGATTGCGAAACAGTTTTGGTCGCCCCGAAAGTAAGGGCGATTTACATTGATAAGGCTGGGCTCTCCTCTTAACAAGGTCCATTGAAAATCCCGCACCCTTCGGCTGCGCTCAGGGCAGGCTTTCTCGCGCAAAAAGCGCGCCAGAAATGGGCACCCACGATTGTTATCCCCCGCTTGAGGTCGAAGCACTTCTGCCAACTCATCGCATAGAATCCTTGCATGTTTTCTGAGCGCACGAACTGGAAGCTGGCGCAGAACCGGTTTACGGAGGCGTTGGAACGGGCGCGCGCGGGCGGAGCGAAGATTCTGGATCTGACAGCATCGAATCCGACGAGGGTGGGATTGGAGTACGACTCGCGGACGATCCTTGCGGCGCTGGGTTCGGAGCGGGCGCTGGACTACGATGCGCAGGCGAAGGGACTGGTGCACGCGCGGGAGGCGGTGGCTGGTTATTACCGAGACGGGAGTGGTCATGGCGAGAGAGATGTTGCAAGCAACGTCTCTACGGATGCGGAGCGGATCATTTTGACCACCAGCACTAGCGAGGGGTATTCGTACGTTTTCCGGCTGCTGTGCAATGCCGGGGACGAACTGCTGGTGCCGAAGCCGAGCTACCCGCTGTTTGAATTTTTGGGGGACTTGCAGGATGTGAAGCTGGTGCCATATCCGCTGATTTATGACCACGGGTGGCAGATGGATTTTCCGTCGATGGAGAAGGCGGTATCGGGGCGCACGCGCGGAGTGGTGGTGGTGCATCCGAATAATCCGACTGGGTCGTATGTGCGGGCGGGAGAAGTCAAGTTGCTCAATTCGTTTTGCCGCGCGCATGGGCTGGCGATGATTGTGGATGAGGTGTTCCTGGATTATCGGGTGGATGATTCTCAGGATAATTCCGGGCGAGACACAAGGTCCCTCCACGCGCCTTCGGATCGGCATTCGCCGATCCAAAGGCTTGGTCGGGATGACAAAGTTCTGAGACCCGCAATGAGCTTTGCAGGCAACCAGGAGGTGCTGACGTTCACGCTCAGCGGGTTGTCGAAGATTTCTGCCTTGCCGCAGATGAAAGTGGCGTGGGTGGTGACGGGCGGGCCGCCGGAAGAAGCTGCCGCTGCCATGGCGCGGCTGGAGGTGATTGCTGATACCTATCTTTCGATGAATGCACCGATTCAGTGGGCCTTGCCCGCGCTATTGCGGCAGAGGAAGAGTATTCAGCGGCAGCTGCTGGAACGGGTTCGCGCGAATCTGGCGGAACTGGATCAACAGCTCGCAGGCCAGAAGGCTTGTGAGAGGTTGAGCATGGATGGCGGATGGTATGTGGTTTTACGAGTTCCTGTGACGCGGTCCGACGAGGAACTGGCGGTTGAGTTGGTGGAGGAAAAGTCAGTGCTGTTGCATCCGGGACACTTTTATGATTTTCCCAGCGATGGCTATTTCGTGCTGAGTTTGATTACGCCGGAAGCAGATTTCGCGGAGGGGATGAGTCGAACGTTGCGGCATCTGGAGTGATTCGGGCGCCAACCGCGCGGGTCCCCAGGGCATCTTATTTTGCCGTTATAGGAGGACCAATATGCACCGTGGAAATAAATATGTAGGCGCGCTGTTTCTGTCCGCTGCGTTGATGGCGCCGCTTGGCGCTAAGGCCGCGCTCGCACCCCAGGACGATCGAGATCACGAACGGCATGAGCAGGAAGAACGAGAGCGAAGGGTCTACGACCGGGATCATCACGACTATCACACCTGGGATCAGCGCGAGGACGGGATGTACCGGCACTGGTTAGAGGAACGGCATGAGGCGTACGTCGACTTCGAGCGACTGGAGCGTAAACAACAGCGTGCCTACTGGAAGTGGCGGCACGAGCATGAAGAGCACGAGGAGCACGAGCACCAGCGGTAGAAATTGAGTTCAGCAGCGGGGGACTTGTCCCCCGCTTCTTTTTTGGGTTGGACAATTCTAGCGGGCGGATTTATTTCGACCAGGGCTATCGAAATTTTGTTGTAGAACGGGATGAGTGTGTGGGAACGCTCTAGCGTTTGACCAGGAACGGGTTGCTCTCACGCTCTTCGCCAATCGTAGTCAGCGGGCCATGGCCGGGAACTACTACGGTTTCATCTGGCAACGCCAGGACCGTGTCGTGCAGGGAGTGCAGGATTTTCTGCATGGAGCCACCGGGGAGATCGGTGCGGCCAATGGAGCCGGCGAACAGGGTGTCGCCAGCAATCAACTTTTGTTCTGCGGGGAAATAGAGGCAGATGCTGCCTTCGGTGTGGCCGGGGGTATGAAGGATGCTGGCGGTGTGAGATCCGGCGGCGACGGTTTCTCCGGTGGTCACGCTGCGGTCGATATCAACCCTGCCGGGCGAGGGCATGCCGATCCACGCGGCTTGCACGTCGAGCATTTTCAGCAGGGCGTAGTCATTCTGGTTGAGGAGGATGGGGGCGCCAGTGGCGGCGCGGAGTTTCATGGCTCCGCCGACGTGGTCGATGTGGGCGTGGGTGATGACGATCTGCTTGACCTGCAGATTGTGTTTGCGGATGACAGCCTGGACGTCTTCGATGTCGTCGCCGGGGTCGATGACCATGGCTTCGTGAGTGCCCTCGTCGCCGATGATGGAGCAATTGCATTGCAGCGGGCCGACGGGGAGGATTTCATGGATCATGGGAGTATTGTAGCGAGAGAGGGGTAGCTCACGGGCGACAGTCCCCACTTCTCGCAAAGGACGCGAGAAAGGGGGCACCCCGCGTCCGTTAATGTCGCGCGCGGTTTCAGGCCTCCCTACAGGACGCGGCTTCAACTCTATGCGCCCTACCCGCCAGTGAAACTGGCGGGCTATGGTCAGTTGTCCCCACGGGACGGTCGTCGCGGTGGACAATCTCGCCTGCTAGTTTGATCGCGGGACTTGCCGGGCGGGGGGCATCGGGGAGACAATACGGGCCGTACCGGGGGAGGGTTGTGGCTGCAAAGTACCGACAGCATGGGTATCAGGACAGCGACCGCGAGCCGCGCAAGGGGTCGGGTGAGAAGTCGGGGGCGCCGCCACCGAAGCGCGACAATACGTTTGGGCCACGGCCGGTCAATATGCCTGGGACACGGGCAGTGTCGCGGTGTGCGCAGTGCGGCACGGTACTGCAGGGGATGACCAGCGACGGGAAGTGTTCGAAGTGTGGGTTTGAACTGCATTCCTGCAAACAGTGCATGTATTTTGATCCGGGGAGCCGGTTTGAGTGCATGCAGCCGGTCAAGGAACGGGTGGCGAAGAAGGACGCGCGGAATGAGTGTCCGTCGTACGAGATGCGCGTCACACGGGAGAAGGAAACTTCGACCCCCGCGACTTTGCGGCCCAGCGATGCGCGGGCGGCGTTTGATAATTTGTTTAAGAAGTGAAGGCGACCATTTCCTCGCGGCTAAAGGCCGCACCATTCAAATCAAAAGGATATGTCGTATGGGCAGACTGAGCGGAGCTTTGCTCCGCGGACAGCCGAGGGCGGCTGTCCCCACATGAGTGTTTCCCTCCTTTTATGGTTTTTGCGTTGGTTATGGTTTTTGCGTTGGCCGCAACAGGATCTCACTCATAAATGAGCGTGGGGCTTGGGTTACCAGCGCGGCGACGGCGTGCGCTACGTCGTCGGGCTGAAGCATTTTGCTGGGGTCCTTGCCGGTGTGCGGCCCGAGTTCGGTTTCTACTGAGCCGGGACAGACCACAGAGACCCGAATGTTGTGGCCGCGCAGTTCCTCGGCCACCGAGTAGGTCAGGCCGTTGAGTCCCCACTTGGATGCGGCGTAGGCGGCGCCGTCGCGGAGGGGGTTTTTTCCGGCGAGGGAAGAGATGTTGATGATATGTCCGCCGTAGGCGCGAATCATTAGCGGCGCGAAGGCGTGAATGGCGAAGAAGACGCCGCGCAGGTTGGTGTTGAGGATGCGGTCCCAGTCTTCGGGCAGAAGATTGTGGAGAGGTTCGGTGAAGCGAGCGACGCCGGCGTTGTTGACCAGGATGTCGAGGCGTCCGTAGGTTGTGTCGACCCTGGTGGCGGTGTATTCGAGTTGGTGCAAGACCGTCACATCGCAGGGAATGACCTCGACTTTTCCTCCGGCATCAAGGATGGAGCGGGCGGTGGCGTCCAGGGTAGACTGCGTGCGTCCGCAGAGGACTGCAGTGGCGCCGAGTGCGGCGAGGCGGCTGGCGATGGCGGCGCCGATGCCTCGTCCGGCTCCAGTGACTACCGCAACTTGCCCGGCCAAAGGTTGCCCGGTGTCCATAGATCTGAAGTCTCCAACTAGTGGTTTTGAATGACGGACAGAGGCGGGCGAGAACATCCGCCCGGTCTACTCGACGCATCTTAGCAGTTGCATCTTAACAATAAAGTGGAGGGTTGATTGGGAAGTTGCTTGCCTTCGGCAGAAGAGGTACTTATAATCCGGCCAACCGGGAAAAGGGTCCGCTGCCTCGTGGTTTCAGCAGGCCACCTTTTGGGCCGGGGCCCTGCCAGGAAGCCCAGCATTCCCAAGCAGGATTGGGACGCAGAGCAGTCCAGCGGAATGCAGTCGCTGCTTCAGAAGTAGAGAATACGTTTCCCGAAGAAGCTATTTCCCAGAGGTCCAAGGAGCCATACTGATGAAAAAGATTCTGCTTACGGTTGTGCTTGGGGTTGCAGTGGTCGCAGGAGCACAGACTGCCGCGCAGCCAGCACAAGGACAACCGGCCGCGCCGCAGGCGCCGGTGATCAAGGATCCCGCGGAGTACAACGCCTATGTGAGCGCGGTGCAGCAAAAGGACGCCAACGCCAAGATCAGCGGGCTGGAAGCCTTCCTTACGCAGTATCCCAACAGCGTCATGAAGAACCAGGCGCTGGAAATCCTTATGGGTACCTACCAGCAAGCCAACAACGTGAAGAAGACGATGGAGACGGCCACGAAACTGGTGACGGCCGACACCTGCAATGTGCGCGCACTGGCGTTGCTGGCCTATTTCGACCGCGTGCTGGCGCAGGGCGGAGACGCGAACGCGAAGCAAATGCTGGCCGATGGAAAGAAATACGGGCAGCAGGGACTGGATTGCCTACCGAAGATAACGGATCCAGAGATTGCGAAGATGAAAGATCAGATGACCGGCATTTTCAACGCGGCCATCGGCATCTCGGACCTGCAGGACAAAGATTATGCGGGGGCGGTCCCGGCGCTGCGAAAAACAGTGGACGGAAATCCGAACGACTTCAGCGTCGTCTACCCGCTGGCGCTGGCATATCTGGGGCAGACGCCTCCGGATTTTCAGAACGGCATCTGGTTTGCGGCGCGCGCGGCGGCAGTGGCCCCTGCTCCAGCGCAGGCACAGATTGAAAAATACGCGCGCTCACAGTTCGTGAAGTTCCATGCCGGAGACGATGGCTGGGCCGAGTTCCTGGCTGCGGCTAAAGCAAACGGTCCCCAGGTTCCCGTTCCGCCCGCGCCGACACCGGCTGACCAGGCACACAAAATGGTGCAGGAGACCGCTCCGGACAAGATGGACTTCGCGCAGTGGGAGTTCGTTCTGACCAACGGTGTGCAGGCGGACCAGGATACTGTCTGGAACGCGATCAAGGGCAAGCCGGTGCAGATGAACGGCACGATCATCAGCACCACGCCGGCCGAGTTCATGATCGCCGGCAGTCAGGATGACATCGACGCGAAGAAGGCGGATATCACTCTGAAGTTTGAAGACAAGGTTCCGGTGAAGATGATCCCGAAAGACGGGGCCAGCTTCGACTTCCAGGGCGAGCCTGCGTCGTATACGCCGAATCCGTTCACGATGGTGATGGAAAAGGGGCGGTTGCTCAATGCCAAGCCGGCAGCGACGCCGGCAAAGAAGGCGCCGGTGCATCACAAGGCGGCGTCGCAGTAGCCGACCAGGAGTAAGCAAGTGCAAGGGCAGCCCGCGAGGGCTGCCTTTCTTTGTGTGTCGAGCCGGCTCGAAAATCACGGTGCTTGCGGTTGGGTGGATTGAGAGTTGGGTGATTCGATGCGATAGCCGAGACTCCGGAGTTGCCGAACTCCTCTCGCAGTGCGCTTTTTCTTTGACTGATTAGTGATCGACAGAGCCCCGTTCCTGGCTGCGGCGTTGGCCGCCTGATGGAGTAAGCGCCGCATGTGGCGGTTGCCCTTCGGAGACCGGTGGCTGTAATTTACGCCTGCGCTCTCGTCGTCGCCCGGGCAAGCACCCACCCAAGAGGAGAGACATTTTCCAGCGGGAAAGGTCTCTGCCCTGGGCCGACTTCGGCGATGATCTGCTGTGCTGAGTCCACTCCCAGACCGGGTACCTCGCTAGCCGCTCGACGGCATCGGCGGAGGCGGGGCGACCCGTCCCCCTATGCCGATTGCGCGAAAATCCCCCACCCTTCGGCAGACTCAGGGCGGGCTTTCTCGCGCCAAGAACGCGAAAGAAATGGGGAACCCACGTTCTTAGGGTGCGCTTCTGCCGAGGTTTGCGTGAGAACTCCCTATAAGGCAGCCGGTTGTGCGGGCCTACGAGGAGTTCTTCGCTTCGCTCAGAATGACAGTATTAAGAAGCCTGCTTCAGCGGACGATTTTCTTTTCCAGGCTGACGGGGCGGGCGCTGCGGGGCGGGCGCTTGACGCCGTCACGGAGCTGGCGGACGTCGATCTTCAGCTCGGTGATGGTGCGGCTGAGAGTATTGCGATGCATGCCCAGTTCGCGGGCGGCGCGGCACTGGTTGCCTTTGTTTTCCTGAAGCACGGTCAGGATGAAACGTTTCTTGAACTCGCGTACACCTTCGGAATAAAGAATGTTGCTTTTGTACATCTGCAGGACGAGTGCTTCCAATTGGTCTTTCACGAGGTCTCTCTCTTTACTAAGAAATTTTTCAGTGCACCGCTTCTACTTCGGGCGAGCAGCCGGAGCGCCGCTTAATTTCTGGGGAGCTTGATGCAGCAGATCGAGGCCCTGGAAGAAGCGGGCGCGCAAGTCCGGCGGCGCCAGCCAGATTGCAGCCCGGCCGACGACGAGAAAATACGGCGCAAGTTGCGAGTTGGCCAGAAACTTCGATGCCGGTTGAAATGCCGTCATACCCATCAGGATCACTGCCACCATCAGCCCGCCCTTCAGTACCCCCAGGACTGCGCCCAGGAAGCGGTCAAAACCACTGAGGCCGGCTTCTTTCATCACCCAGCGTGCGATCCGGGCCGCGAGCCCAAACAGAATCAGGATCGTGAAAAAGATGACGAGAAAACCCAGGATCTCAGCCAACCACGGGTTCCTTAAATACAGTTCCATCCACTCCGCGGCGGTGCGGTACTGCCACGCAGCGACGATGTAGCCGACGATCAGGCCGGCCATAGTAAGAGCTTCGGAAAAAAAACCCTGCATGGCCGCTGTGACAACATTGAGGAGCACGACTGCACAAATCAGCCAATCCGCCGGCGTCATTGACCGCTCCCGCTGGGCAACCAGCTGCCCGTTGCCCGGTTACCCATCCAGCCTGTGTCCCGTAAGCTGGAAGTAAGCCTCGAGGTATTTTTCGCTGGTGTGACGAGCCACGTCGTCGGGGAGGGCCGGCGCGGGAGGTTGCTTGTTCCAGTGAATTTGCTCGAGATAATCGCGAACGTACTGCTTGTCGTACGATTCCTGCGACCGTCCCGGAGCGTACTTGTCGGCGGGCCAGAAGCGGGAAGAATCAGGAGTAAGGACCTCGTCCGCCAGAGTGATGCCCTTGGCGGTGCGGCCAAACTCAAACTTGGTGTCGGCGATAATAATGCCGCGCTGACGAGCGTAGGCTGCCGCTTTCTTGTAGACGCGCAAAGTCAGGTCGCGCAGATGACTGGCGGTTTCGGCGCCGACCAACTGACACATCTGATCGAAAGAAATGTTTTCGTCGTGTCCCGTTGTGGCCTTGGTCGACGGCGTGAAAATGGGCTCGGGGAAGGCGTCGGACTCCGTCAGGCCCGCCGGAAGGGTGACGCCGGAAACCTTGCCCGTGGCCTTGTATTCCTTCCAGGCCGAGCCTGAGATGTAGCCGCGCACCACGCATTCAACGGGGAACATCTGGGCGCACTCCACCAGCATGGAGCGTCCCCGCAACTGATCGGCGTACTTGCGGACCGGCTGCGGGTACTGGTCGACGTCGGAGGTAATCAGGTGATTGGGAACGACGTCGGCCAGGAAATCGAACCAGAACAGGGAAATCTGGTTGAGGACGCGTCCCTTATGCGGGATGCCCGTGGCCAGAATGTAGTCGAAGGCCGAAATGCGGTCGGTGGCGATGAAAAGCAACTGCTGGTCGCCGATGCGGTAGACGTCTCGCACTTTGCCGCTGGCGTGAAGTTGGAGATCGGGGAAATCAGTTTGTAAGAGGACGGGATCGAGAAGTTCAGGGCTCATGGAAAAATTTTACAGGTAAGGAGCGAGGCGTATTCTAGCTGGTCAGAAAATTTTGTCAACGATTCTGCGTACGATTCCGGGTGACCACAAAAGAATTGCCCAGGCAGAAAAGATTGACAATAAGGGAATTCCCGAGAACCGGCAACGGACAAGCGCTACGGTGCCGGGCGATTGTGGAAAAGCTGAGGAAGGGCGTGGATATCTTGGCTGATAATCGAACAACACGCCTGTGAAATGTCTACTGCGCGCCGAAGCGCACTGAAACCAGCTTCGAGACTCCCGGTTCCTGCATGGTCACGCCGTAGAGTACCGGAGCGATGCTCATGGTTTTCTTGCTGTGAGTGATGAGCACGAACTGGGTCTGCACGCTCATTTCCTTCACCAACTCGGTAAAGCGGCCGATGTTGGCTTCGTCCAGGGGTGCGTCGACTTCGTCGAGTATGCAGAAGGGGCTGGGGGCATACAGGAATATGCCGACCAGCAAGGACAGGGCGGTTAAGGCCTTTTCGCCGCCTGAGAGCAGCAGCACGCTTTGCAGGCGCTTGCCTGGAGGCGAGGCCACGACGTCGATCCCGCTTTCGGCGCTGTTGTCCTCGTCGGTCAGCTTCATGAAAGCGTGACCTCCGCCGAAGAGCTTCTTGAACGTGGCCTGGAAGTTCTCGTTAATCTTGGTAAAGGCTTCTTCAAATTTTTGCCGGGAAATCTGATCGATCTCGCGGATCGTGGCCGTGGTGTTCTCGATGGACCAGAGCAGATCCTTGCGTTGGGTTTCGAGGAAGGCGTGGCGCTCGGCGGTTTCTTTGTACTCTTCGAGCGCCATCATGTTGACCGGGCCCATGGCCTCGAGTTTGGCACGCATGTCACGGTAGAGCTGGTCTTCGGTGGTGAGTTGTTCGCCGGTCACCGGGGCGAGGGCGGTGTCCGCCATTAACGCGGCGCGCTCGATCCCGAGTTCATTAAGGCAGGTTTCCGACATGTACTGCGCGTCGGACTGCAGCTTGGCCGCAGCGGCCGACAATTCGCCGCGACGGTCGCGAGCTTGATCGAGAAGCAGGCGGCTGTCGTGGAGAAGTTGGTCGATCTCGTTGAGGCGGGCGCGGAGTTGCTCGGTTTCAAACTGGAGCAAGCCTTCCCGGGTCTGCGCAGCGTTGCGCTCGGCCTCGAGATCCGAGGCTTGTTGCGCGAGCTGTTGGTTTTCGGATTCGCGCTGCAGCTTTTCGGCGGCGGCGGCTTCGATTTGGGAGATCAGGGTATGGACGCGCTCGCCCACTTCGCCGAACAGAGACTCGATACGCTCGAGGACGGCCGCCGCCGAGCGGTGGCGTTCTTCCAAGGTGGCCACGCGGGCCCCATGTTGGGAGGTCGTCTGGACGGCCTCTTCGCGACGCTGGCGGAGGGCGGTCAGCGACTCCTGCGCCACGGCGAGCTGCAGTTCGAGTTGGATGCGCTGCTCTTCGAGAGTGGCGACCTCGGACCGGCACGCACTGACTATGCTTTGCTGTTCGGCGCGATCCGCAGCCAGGCGCTGGAGTTCGAGTTGTGAGACGCGGAGGCGTTCGCGGACCCTCGTCATCTCGGAATCGAGTTGTTGCAGCATGTGGCCGGAGGTCATGACCTGATGTTCGGCCTCGCGTTTTTCTCCTTCGAGACGGTCCAGCAAGGAAGAGAGCTCTTTGATTTCGCGGCCCAAGGTCAGGACGCGCATCTCTTCGTCGCGCAGGGCGCGCTCCAGATCTTCGAGTTGACGAAGAACTTCGCGCAGTTCCCGTTTCATCGAAAGCGGGCCTTCGGCGCGCTGTTTGCCTCCGGTGACGGTCACGTTGTGGAAACACTCGCCGGCTTGAGAGAGGAAGAACGCGTCGGGATTTTCGAGTGCTAGGCCGCGTGCGACATTGGCTTCAGGAACGATGTAGCCGTCGCGAAGTTTGGGCAGAATGACTTCGAGCGATTTGCCGAAGCCGTTCAGCACGCGGATCGTATTCTTGAGAGGAGTGATCTGTGCGGCGGGCGGAGCGCAGTGTGCCGCTTCATCGAGAATGAATGAGAACTTGGCCTGCGCGTCTTCGGGATGGACCAGGAACGTAGCGCGGCCTTCAACGCCGGTGCGCAACATACGCAGGCCTTCATCGGCGGCGTCCCAGGACTTCACTACGACGTAGTTCAGTTCATCGCGCAGGAAATCTTCGACGACTCGCTCGTAGCGCGGCTCAACTTCCAGGAAGTCGGCAAGCACGCCCACTGGCGCAAGACCGCTTTGCATTACACCGGACTGAAAGAGACGGCGGACCGATTCGGTCGAGTATCCGTGCTCGGCAATGACGACTTCGAGAGATCCTTTTTTGCCCAGGGCGGTGGCGTATTCGGCGCGGAGAACATCGAGGTTCGTCTTGGATCTGGCTTCTTCCAGTTTCTTGGATTCGATCAGACGGCGAATCTTGCTGATTTCCTCGGTGACGCCAGTGACGCGCTGGGTGACGGTTTCGAATTCGAGAGCGAGCTGGCCGCGCTGTCCGCCGAAGGTTTCGATCTGGACGTTGGCATTCGTGATCTCGGCTTCGAGGCGGCGGGCTTCGCGATCGGCGCCGGCGAGCCGTTCTTCGGCCTGCGCCAGTTGGTTGCGCAGCCGGGATGCCGACGAGACCGTGTCGAAGATGGCGACGCGGGACTCTTCCAGCTGGCGTTCGATACCAGCCAGGTTCGCGGCTGCGGCGGCCGATTCTTGTTGGCACTGGGCAAGAGCACTTTGGGCGGCTGCCAGGTCCGCGGCGGCGAATTCAAGCGTCTGGCGGTTGGACTCGCGTTCGGCCTCGAGCGCGGTCAGACGATGGCGAGCCTGCGCCAGTTCGGCTTCGTGCGAGGCGGAGCGGACCAGCAGTTCAGCGCAGCGTTCTTCGTTGTGGCGGCGGCGGGCGGCGGCGCGGTCGATCTCAAGCGCGATCTGGCTGATGCGCTCGCGGTTCTCACGTAACTCAGTCTCAATGGCGTAGCCGCGCTGAGTTCGCTCGGCGTGTTCGGATTCGAGTTGCTGCACCGCTTCGGTACGCTGCTCGAGTTCTTCGGCGAGAGCGTTGAGTTGGGAGTCGAGTTCGGCGCTCTCCTGCTCGATGGCGGCGAACTTGCTGGCCAGAACCAGGCGCAGTTTGGCGCGCATTTCCTCCCGCAGGCGGGCATAACGCTCGGCTTTGGAGGCCTGACGCTTCAGCGAATTCATCTGACGCGTGACTTCGTCGAAGATGTCGTTGACGCGAGCCAGGTTCAGCTTGGCGTCTTCGAGGCGCGCTTCGGCGAGGCGCTTCTTGGTTTTGAATTTCGTAATTCCCGCAGCCTCTTCCAAGATCGCGCGGCGATCGGTGGGGCGGCTGCTGAGGATCTGGCCGATGCGTCCCTGCTCGATGAGGGCGTAAGATTCCGGGCCAAGGCCGGTGCCCATGAACAGTTCCTGAATGTCGCGCAGGCGGCAGAGCTTGCTGTTCAACAGATATTCGCTGTCGCCGGAGCGGAACAGGCGGCGCGTAACCACGATCTCTCCGTGGCGGAATTGCTGTTGGTTGAACTTGCGGCGGCGAATCTTGAGTACGACGTGCGGGGCAGGCGTTCCGACCGAGGCGGCGGTCGCGGGAGCAGTTACATTGTGGACGGGTAGGGCGAAGATCGGCTCGTCGTCGGGGAAGGCGACTGCGATGGTGTTGATCTTCGAGCGCGGTACTTCCACTTCTTCGGTCTTGCCCGGTTGAGCGTCTTCGACGGCGCGTTCCGTGTCGGCGGCGGCGCGGGAGCGGATGGAGGCTTCGTCCCAGTCGTCGGTGAGGTGCGTCTCATCAAGGTCAGAATCCCCATCCTGTCCCGCCCAAGGAGGGCGGGACAAGGATGGGGCAGCGTCTGCTTTTGCGCTTCCCGGCATATCGTCTTGAATGTCGATCTCTGTGGGCGCGTTTGCGTCGGAACCGGCATAGATCTCGGGGTCAATCAGGGTGAGGGAAACTTCGGCCATACCTGTCGGCTTGCGGTCGCGAGTGCCGGCGAAGATGACGTCTTCCATGCGCGAGCCGCGCAGGGTCTTGGCCGACTGCTCGCCCAGCACCCACGAGATGGCATCGGCGATGTTGGACTTGCCGCAGCCGTTGGGGCCGATGATAGCCGCTACGCCGTCCCCGTGAAACTTGAGTTCGGTGCGGTCACAGAACGACTTGAACCCCAGAATCTGAAGCTTCTTCAGTTTGAGCAACGTGAACTCCTTGGGACCAGTAGCCAAGTTGTCAGTGGCCAGTCGGCGGGCCTCGCGTGCCGCAGCCGATTGCCTAGGCACAGGTGTTTACTAACGGGATTCCTCTCGTCGATTCGATGCATGCTCCGGCCAATGCGCCACCAATTCTCACCCCAGGCTGGACAGGGCGGACACAAAGTTAAGCTACTGTAACGGTGAAATCGGGGCGGGGTCAAGCAATATAACACCATATATGGTATGGCCTTATCGCGGACCGCGTTGGGTTGCACACACATTGCAGCAGACGGATGGTTTACGCATGAAGAGAGAAAGAGGTGGGAGAACCGCGAGAGCAGGACAAGGCTAGCTGAAGTGGTGAGGGGAATCAATGGGGAAATCGAGTCTTTGGGGAAATCGAGTCTATCGAGTCTACCGGTTACTGAGCGGATCTTCTACCCCTAGCTCAACCTCGCGCAGGAAGGGATGGGTCGTTGCGACTGCCCTCCAAGGACAGCGCAAGGACTTCC
This sequence comes from Candidatus Sulfotelmatobacter sp., assembly GCA_035511455.1. Lineage (GTDB taxonomy): Bacteria > Acidobacteriota > Terriglobia > Terriglobales > Acidobacteriaceae > Sulfotelmatobacter. Next base: position 18,167 of record DATKFH010000069.1, read on the forward strand.
CGAACGGGTTTCATCCACCTGTCGAGATTCTGGGCCTGAGTGTGGCAACCCCTGAGCGCCGCGACAGTGGCGACGTAGTAGCCCTCTTCGTCGCGCTCGATCAGCACAGTGAATTTTCGTAGCGATTTCACAAAGGGTCTGGGTGAGAACTTTCGGAGAGATCTCGGGGATAGCCTTTTGCAGTTGGTTCGACCGGAGAGAGGCGGGGGCCAGGACGTGGAGGAGCAGGATGCGCCACTTATCGGAGAGTAATTCGATCGCATCGCGGGACTGCAGGGCTCGCAGGTGCATGTCGAGGATCTTCGCCATCGCTTACCCCTGAGTACGTACGATACCTCCAGGTGCGTAGCACTACCAACGAGTGTACTGATACAAGGGGAGGAACGGCGCCTACGATCGAAATTCCAAGGCCCGTCAGGGAGGACGAAGAAGTGAGTCTAAAGGACGTCAACCGAACGAATGCGCTGAAGCCAAAGCGCGTGGCCATCGTAATCGCGAATCCTACCGTTTCAACCACCACTGGCTGGCCCGTGGGGTTTTGGTGGAGCGAGTTGTCCCATTCATATTTTGCTTTTACCGAAAAGGGGTATGAGGTCGAAATCTTCAGTCCGGAGGGGGGGAAGTGCGAGGCGGATGCGATGAGCGATCCTCGCGACCCTAGCGGGTATTCGGCCAGCGATCTGATCAGCATGGGTTTTATCGCGACTCCCCCGTTGGCGGCTATGGTTGAGGCGACGAAGAAGGCTGCAGAAATCGATGTCAAGCGATTTGACGCGGTCGTGGTTGCAGGCGGACAGAGCCCGATGTTTACCTTCGAGAAAGCCACCGGCCTGCATAGAAAGTTCGTCGAGTTTTACGAGGCGGGGAAGATTGCGGGGGTGCTGTGCCACGGGGTCGCCATCCTGCGTTATGCCAAGCTGAGCAGTGGAGAATATCTGGCCAAGGGCAAGACTGTGACTGGGTTCACGAACGCGGAAGAGGATTTTGCGGACAATGCGGTTTGGGGTATGAATCTGTTGTCGCGGGATAAGCATGTGATGCCTTGGCGGATTGAAGACGAGATGAAGAAGATCGGGGCGAACTATATCCAGGCGGGGCGATGGCGAGGGTTTGCGGTTCGCGATGGGAATTTGATCACGGGACAGCAGAATTTTTCGGGATTGGAGACGGCTGAGGTGGTGATTCGGGCGCTGGGGGAATAGGGGATTCGAGCCACGACAGAGCAGCCGAGCTTTTGCTCGGCCTAACCGGGTCAGAGACCCGGCCCCACACTTCAGTCGCCTCGCTTTGCTCGGCGGGACGGGCGAAGGCGCCCGTCCCCACATGTTCCGAGGTGATTGCTAACCTCCCAGCTTCTCGAAGAAGCGGCAGATGGTTTCGATCCCGCGGTAGAAGTTTGGGATGTGGAACTTCTCGTTGGGGGCGTGGAGGTTGTCGTCGGGGAGGCCGAAGCCCATCATCACGCTGGGAATCCTCAGTACGTCCTGGAAGTCGGTGACGATGGGAATCGACCCGCCGCTGCGGATGAAGACCGTGTCTTTCTTGAACGTGTCGTGGAGCGCTGCGGTGGCGGCTTCGATGTACTCGTTGTCGGTGCTCACGACGCAGGCCGGGCCTTTGCTCCAGATCTTGACCTTGGTTTCGATCCCCTTGGGCGTGGCCTTCTTCACGAACGCCAGATACTTCTTGAGGATGTCGTCTGGATCCTGATTGGGCACCAGCCGCATGGAGACCTTCGCCTTCGCTTTTGCCGGAATGACGGTCTTGGCGCCATCCGCGATGAAGCCTCCGGGCATGCCGTGGACTTCCAGCGTCGGGCGCGCCCAGGTGCGATAGAGAACGGAGTATCCGGGCTCGCCGGTCAGGATTTTCGAGCCGACTTCGGTCTTGCGGTAGTGCTCTTCGTTGAAGGGCAGTCGCTTCCAGGCTTTGAGTTCAGCGGCGGTCGGAGCCTTCACGCCTTTGTAGAAGCCGGGGATCAGGACTTTACCCTTGGAATCTTTCATCTTGCTGATCATTTCGATCAGGGCGAAGAACGGATTTGGGGCGGCGCCTCCGTACATACCGGAGTGCAGATCGGTCTTGGCGCCGTAGGCTTCGATTTCGGTGTAGACTAGGCCGCGCAGGCCGACGCAGAGGGTGGGGAGATCGGGGGCAAATAATTCGGTGTCGCAGACCAGCGCGAAATCAGCTTTCAGCTTGGCCTTCTGCTTGCGGATATATTCGGCGATCGATTCACCGCCAACTTCCTCTTCGCCTTCGAAAATGATTTTCACGTTGAGCGGCAGCTTGCCACCGCCGCTCTGCATGAGGGCTTCGAGGGCTTTGACTTCCATCCAAAGCTGGCCTTTGTCGTCGACGGCGCCGCGGGCGTAGATGTTGTTGTTGCGCTCGGTGGGCTCGAACGGTGGAGACTTCCATTCGTCGAGCGGTTCGGCGGGCTGGACGTCGTAATGGGCGTAACACAGCACCGTGGGCTTGCCGGACGCGTGGAGCCAGTCGGCGTAGATCAACGGATGTCCCTGGGTGGGAATGATCTCGACGTTTTCCATGCCGATGCGGCCCAGTTCGCTGGCCACATAATCGGCGGCTTTTTGGATGTCGGGCTTGTGTTCTTCGAGAGTGCTGACGCTGGGAATGCGTAGAAGAGCTTTGAGTTCATTCAGGAAACGCTGCTGATTGCTACGGGCAAAATCCACTGCCGGAGAGGCCATGGTGAGTCCTTTCTTCATTCGACGATCTGGATCCCGGCGGACAACGCATGAGTGCGGGTCGGAAATCCGAGGAAACGAATCAGTATAGCGCGGAGGGGGTTGTCTGCGGTTGGCCATAGAGACGTTGCTTGCAACGTCTCTCTCGCCAGCATTTCGAATGCTCCCAGCAAGACGTAGCAAGCTACGGCTCTACGACCCAAAGCGGGAAGGTGAGAATGGGGCTAGGTCGTAATTGGGCTTCGTATCTGTGACTATGTCGGCCATTACTTGTGCTGTGATTGGCGCCAGCAGGATGCCGTCGCGGAAGTGGCCGGTGGCGACGTAATAACCCGGAGTTGCGGTCTGGCCGAGAATAGGCAGCGCGTCGGGAGTGCCGGGGCGGAGGCCCGCCCAGTCTTCCAGAATCCTGGCATTGGCAAGCTGAGGCACGAGATTCAGAGCGGCTCGATGAAGGCGCTGAATCGTTGCGGCGTCGGTGCGCTTGTCAAATCCAGCTTCTTCGACGGTGGCGCCGACGAGGAGGCGGCCGTCGCTTCGCGGGATCAGATACGCTTCGGGTGAGCGGATGACATGCTTCAATAGCGTGCGGGAGGGCATCGCCAGACAGAGCATCTGGCCTTTGACCGGGCGAGTAGGGAAGGCGTGGGGTGGGATATGGCCAGACCATGCGCCGGCGCAATTCACTACCTTCTGCGCTCGGAATGAGGTCTTCGCCGTGGTGACGCCAGTTGCGCGGCCTTCCGACTGATTCACTGCGGTGGCTGGGTCACCCGAGGAAAAATCCACCGCACGATTCTTTGCAGTCTTAAGGGCAGCAGCGGTGAGTGCTCGTGGATCGACGCTGCGCTCCTTCAGGTAGACCGCTTTCGGATGCATTGCGTCGGCGACCATCGCGATGCTCTCGGCATCGAAGCTCTCCTGCTTCAGATCGAACTCCCGATCAGGAGTGAGCTTGGCCCAGGCCGGCTCCAACTCGGCCAAGTCCGCCGGACATAGGGCCATGTTTCTCAGTTGGGGATGACGGATATGCTGCCTCGACAAGAAGAGAATCGTCCCTTGATCCCGGAGGTCGACCTTCGTTCCCGACTCGACCTCCAGTTCATAGGCGAACTCGGGGTACATGTGGGCGCTGGCCCTCGCCAGCGGTTCGAGAGCGGTCGACGTTTCTAACAGGCAGTCGACGAGCATTCCACCGGCCGCATGTGATGCTTCGCGGCCGGGTTCGCCACGTTCGACTACCAGAACCGTCGCCCCGCGCTTGCGCAACGCAATCGCTAGGGAGAGGCCGATGATGCCGCCGCCGATGACGATTACGTCCCACGTCTTCACCCCTGCATTGTAGGGCAGACCAGTCTCGGCGCGGGCGCTCTGGGTTGCGAAGCAAAGAGATTCGTATTTGCGGGATGGCTTCAGGCATCCCGAAACTGGTGCGCGCCATGTATCCGGCTTTACCCACTGGCTTATCCGACCTACGACGGCGGCCAAAGCAGTCAGAAATCTCGGGCTCATGACGGCATCGCTAAACAGGCCGCGGAAAAATCGCATTCGGCGCCGCAGCGCCTGAAGGCGTGATTCATCAGCCGCAACTTATGCTATGGCTGAAGGCATTAGCCTGATACGAATCCTATGTTTTTCAGCAGCTTCTAAACTGATGCCCTGGTACGAAGCGTTTTTCTCAAATCGCCGATCTTTCAAACGACACAACTCTTCAACCGTGCTGCTATCGAAAGCCGTTGACAGCGGCTTGCTATTTAAGACACGAACCCGTTCTGCAAAAGATGACATCCGCCCATCCGACTGCATAAAATGCTCTCATGAAAACGATCCTTATTGCCGGGGCCGTGCTGGCGGTGGTGGCGATGGCGAGTCCGGCACTGGCGCAAAAAGACAAAGATGACGAGCCTACGTCGGTGGTGAATTTTCTGGTCGTCAAGGATGACAACGGCAAGCCGGTGCGCAATGCCGCAGTGATCATGCATGCAGTGAATCCCAAGGGCAAGCAGGGACGAGGCGGCATGGAACTGAAGACCGATCCGGAAGGGAAGGCGAATTTCGACGGGATCCCGTACGGGATGCTGCGCGTGCAGGTGCTGGCGCAGGGGTATCAGACTTATGGCGAAGACTTCGACGTGGAGAAGCCGAAGATGGACTTTACCATCAAGCTCAAGCGGCCGCAGGGGCAATACTCCATCTATGAGGATCACGCGAAAGACCCGAACGCGCCGAAATCGGAGGCGCCTCCACCGGAGCAGAAAGACAAGAAGCCGGACTAACAGCGGAGATCAATTCAGAAACAGGAAGACCATGGACTATTTGCTGAAGACGGAGCCGTCAACTTATTCCTTCGCGGACTTGCAGCGCGAGGGAACGACGATTTGGGATGGCGTCTCAAATCCAGTGGCGTTGAAGAATCTGCGGGCGATGAAACCGGGCGAACGGCTGGTGATTTACCACACGGGGAATGAGAAGAGTGCAGTAGGCACGGCGACCGTGGTGTCGGTCGACGCGTCGGACGCGAGGAATCCACAGGTGAAGATTAAAGTGGGCAAGGCGAATGCAAAGCCGGTTACTCTGGCCGAGGCCAAGGGCAATAATTTGTTTTCGGAGTCGCCGCTGGTGCGGCAGGGAAGGCTGAGTGTGGTGCCGCTGAACGAGGCGCAGTTCAAGTTCCTGACCGGCGGATAAGACGTCGAAAGTCGCGGCCTTCGGCAAGCTCATGGCCGGCTCTCTCCGTATGGGACGGACATTCCTGTCCGTCGCTTCTGATTTTGGTGTGGAAGCGGCGGCGAGCCCCAAACTCGAAGACCACCATCAGCCGCGGACAGGGTGTCCGCTCCACACCTGGGGCACCCACTGCGGGGGAAGACTGCCTGCTACGCCGCGCGGGCGTCGCGGCGAATCAGAACTGAATCGAGCAGGAAGCCTAATCCCAGTGTGAAGGGGATGGCGCCGAATGCCGCGGCGATCAGGGCGTCGGGCTCAAGTCGGGCAATGATGCTGAAGGTCAGCATGTAGCCGACCGCGCCCGCGATGCACAAAATGCCGTGGCGGCGGGAGCGTGCGCCCTCGGAAAGTTCCGCTTCCATGGGGACGGTCACCCCACGCTGCATCGCCGCCAGGCGCTCTTCGGTGCGCAATTTGCGCACGCGGTAAAAGGTGTACATGGCTATCGCGGCCGTGGGCATTCCGAAAATCATCACGATTGCTACGATGCCGGTGAGTCCTTCCATGGCAGTTCTCCTTCCCCAAGCCGCTCGGACTGTCCAGCCGGGCCTTATTCGGTGTCAGTGGAAGATACGTAGGCAGTCGACGGAAAGTTCCGTTCCGGCCAACTCCGGTCGCCGGTAACGCTTCTAACAAAGGGAACCTCCGCTTGGGTGCCTTTCGGGTCGTCGTTCTGGAAACCTAATGAAAATCGTGAAATGTTGCGCGGCAAGTTCCGCCGGGATCGCGATGGTGTCCCTGCTGCTCATGGCACCGTCGCTCTGGGCACAGGAAACCAGGGAAAAGGTCACAGTCGACGACGTGGACCGAACCTTCGTGGTGCGGTTGCCGCAGGGGTACAACGCGGAGCAGCACTATCCTGTCGTGATTCTTCTCCACGGCATGAATCAGGATGCCTTTGACATGGAGCGGTTGACCCGCTTCAACGAACTGGCCGATAAAGACGGGATCATCGCGGTCTTTCCCGTGGCGCTGCATGGGCGGTGGAACGTGGGGGTGCGGGCGCAGGAGCGCCGCCCCATGACGATGGGGCCGGGCAGAGGTGGGCACCACGGTGGAGGAGGGTACCCGGGCGGGGGCTATCCAGGGGGTGGCGGCGGTTATCCAGGGGGTGGGGGTGGTTATCCACGTGGGGGCGGGGGGCAGCAGCCTCGCAATCGCGAACCTGAGGAGGACAGACCCGCTCCGGCGGACGACATCGCCTTTTTCAACCAGATGCTCGACCAACTTGGGTCCAAGTTTTCGGCGGACACGTCGAGAATCTACGCGGCCGGACTGTCTGAGGGTGGATTCATGAGTCTACGACTCGGATGTGCGCTGAGCGATCGCATAGCGGCGGTGGCTAGCGTGGGCGCGGCCATGCCGAAGACCATGATCTGCCTGCCTTCCCGTCCGGTGCCGCTGCTCATGATCAACGGTACCTCGGATCCGGTGGTGCCTTACGGCGGCGGCACCGAGCACAACTTGAATCTGACAACGATTTCGGTCGAAGACACTGCCAAGGCCTGGGCCAGGATCGATCGCTGTGAAGAAAAGCCGGTTCGCGCCAAGGTGCCTGAGCACTCCAAGGGCGGGATGGAAACAAAAACCGATACCTACGGCGGCTGCCAACAGAGCGCCGAGGTCATGCTCTACAGCATCAAAGGCGCGGGCAATACGTGGCCGGGGGGCGAACAATACGAAGCCGAGAATACCGTTGGCAAAACCAGTCAGGATTTGAATGCCAACGAAGTCATCTGGAGTTTCCTGGTGACCCGAAAGTTGCACGGAGGAAGCGAAGAAAAGAGATGAAACCCTCCGCACGTTATCGAAAAAGAAAGCCCCCCGCGCTTGGCGGAGGGCTTTTGCGTTCCACGATCAGCGCCATTGCCTATTCGCAATCGTCATCGAAACAGAACGGCGGCGTGAGGCCGGTATAGTCGCCAATTACTTTGGCGTCGTAGGGCCCGTTGAGCATATCGAAACCGGTCCCCGCGACTGCGATCTTGCCTTGGGTGAAGACGATGTTCCCCTTCGGGTTGACCTCAATTACCTGCATGTTGTTCTGATCGCTGATCAGCGTATTGCCGTTTCGCAGCCGCACCGCGCGGGTGGGCAGTGGAGACGACACGCTGCCCGGGCGCGTGTTCGTGACATACGACCAGACCACGTTTTTGGTGGGATCGACTTCGAGGATGCGATTGTTGTTGGAGTCGGTGATGAGCGTGTCTCCGTTGCGCAAGCGGCTGGCAAAGGCGGCACCGCTGAGTTGCGTGCAGGTGGCGCATCCATAGCTCCAGACGATTTTGTGGTTGCGGGTGACTTCAATGACTCGGTTATTGTTTTCGTCGGCGATGAGGATGTGCCCGTTCCTGAGCAGTTCGGCGCTGTTGGGGTTATTGAGCTGGTCGGCTCCGGCCCCGCTGACGCCGGTCTGGCCATACTGCCAGACAATTTTCCTGTCGAGGGTGATCTCAATGATGCGCTCGTTCACCTGGTCGGTAACAAGAATGTCGAAGTTGGGCAACCAAGTGTTCTGTACCGGGGTGTTGAGTTGATTGGGACCGGATCCCGTCACGCCGGCTTTCCCGTATTGCCACAAGATCTGGCCGGCGGGATCGACTAGCATTACGCGATTGTCGGCGCAGCCGCTCGGGCAGGTGGGTTCGGCCCCCGGGGGAACGCCGGTCCCGGCCACAAGCGTAAAGGGACCAACGCGCTGGGAATCATTGACGCCGACCACCGAATGCGGTCCGGCCACGCTGGATCCATTTCCGAAGTGCCACACGATTTTGTGATTCATCGGGTTCACTTCCAGAACTCGGTTGTTGTATTGGTCGGAAATCAGGATGTTGCCGCGGGTGTTGAAGTGATCTCCCTGGGCGTGAGCTGCGAGGGAGCTGGCCACAACGAGTAAGACTGAGGCGGCCAACGTTTTCATCTGCGACGAAGTCATGACAATCCTCCTGTGGGGTGTTGGCAATTACCAGATCTGGTGCTCCGGGCCCGCCAACGGCAGAAAGGACGGGGCATTGAGGGCACTCCCGGTTGCGTGACCATCACGCTTACCGAAGGCAGTGTGAGGCGATGAGGTCCGGGAATTGTCAGAAAGTTGTCAAAACGGTGTCACATCTCAATAACAATGAGAGACTTGCAATCCGGCGGGGGACCGGACTGTGGATTCAGCTTAGATGGCCTTCCGGAGTTCTCGGCGGAGGATCTTTCCCGAGGCGGTCTTGGGGACTGCGTCGACGAAGCGAACGTCGCGCGGCTGTTTGTAGTGGGTAAGGCGGTCGGCCACAAAAGCGCAGAGTTCTTCGCCGAGCTTGGTGCTGTCAACGAATCCATCACGCAAAGCGATGAAAGCCACTGGAACTTCTCCCGCGGCCGCATCCGTACGACCAACCACTCCACACTCCTTGACTGCGGGATGCTCCAGTAACACGGCTTCGACTTCGGCAGGGGCGACGGCGAAGCCTTTGTATTTGATCATCTCCTTGCGGCGATCAACGACGCGGTAGAAACCTTCGCGATCCCGGGTGACAATGTCGCCCGACCAATACCAGCCGTCGCGCAAGACCGCGGCAGTGGCTTTTGGCTCGTTCCAGTAGCCGAGCATGATTTGCGGTCCGCGCATGACCAGTTCGCCCGGTTGGTCTGACGGAGCTTCGGTCAGGTCGTCAACGGTCTCGGAGGGATCGACTTCCGGTTGGGAAAGCACGCGGCAGTCGGTTTCTGCGAGTGGATGGCCGATGGAATCCGGATGATAGAGCGCAGGCTCGAGGAATCCAACGTGAGTCACCGGAGAGGCTTCGGTCATTCCGTAGCCTTGACAGACGAGAATGTTGGTGAGGGCAGTGAAGCGCCGGGGCAGTTCGGGAGCCAACGGCGCCGCTCCGGACTTGACCCAGCGCACCTGGTGGTCGCGCGGGAAAAGTCCTGCCTCGGCCGCCTGGCAGAGAGCGTTTATCGCGGGCGGAACGAGGGGCATCATGGTAACGCTTTCGCCGATCAACAGCCGGGTGAGCTGATCGACACTAAAGCGCGGAACCAGGATGAGCGTCGCGCCCAGCATCAGAGCGGGATTGAGAATCACGTTCAGACCGTAGATGTGATAGAGCGGAAGGCAACAGAGAATATTGTCGTTGCCGTTGAGCGAGGTTGCGTTCGGACCAATGAGCTGGTAAACGTTCGCGACCAGGTTGTAGTGTGTGAGCATGACGCCCTTGGGTAGGCCGGTGGTCCCGCTCGAATAGGGAAGCGCGGCAAGAGTTTGTCCGGACGACTGGTCGGGTTTGGGATAGACTGCCAGCCCCGGTTTGAGGAGGCTGGTGAAAGTCTCGGTTCCCGAAGCCGGCTGGCGCGTGGTGTAGACGCGGCGCAGATTGGGCAATCCGTCGAGGCAAATGCCTTCGAGGTTCGCGCCGTCCGTAATTAGCAGGACGGCTCCGGAATTTTCCAGCTGATAGCGGACCTCGCGCTCGCGGTAGGTGGGATTGAGCAGGGTAGGGATGGCTCCCGCGAGCTGGGTCGCGTGAAAAGCCACGCAAAATTCCCAGGAATTGGCCAGGAAGATGGCGACGACGTCGCCTCGCTCCACGCCGGCGGTAATCAGTCCGCGGGCGAGGGATTCAATCCCCTCTCCGTACTCCGCGTAGGTAAAGCGGCGACCGCAGGAAGCATCCACCAGAGCGGTTTTCCCGGGTTGACGGCGGCAGGAGTCGAGCACCAGATCGTGAAGGAAGAGGTTGTGTGGATCGGAGTAGAGTCGCGTGCGCAACATGCCGGGAGAGATTGTAGCGGAAGCAAGGGCGGTTTCTGAGTGGGAAGTTCAGCTGGCGAGTTTACGGAGGAATTCCTGCTCGTCCATATGGTACTTGAAGGCTTTTCGCCCATCAATAAAGACCACGGGGACTTGGTCGTTGAACTCTCGGCGGAGAGCGGCGTCGGCGTCGACGTCGACCTCCTGCCAGATGAAGCCGCCGCGGCGCGACAGCTTGTGGAGGCTTTCTTTGACGACTTCACACAAGTGGCATCCCTTGCGAGAGTAGACCACGACGGTTCGGGGATCTGGCATGCGGGTAGATTCTAGCGCGGCAAGTTGGAGTTTTTCCAGCAAGAAGAACGGACCGTCCGTAGCCGATGCAGGGTTCTCTGGAACCGGTAGGAAAAGGCCTGACTGGACCTCCGAAAGGCACGTGCGGGCAATCCCGGCGCGTCACTTATACAATGTGATACCTATAGCAAGGTAGTATCTAGCGGCCGGCACTCAGGAGTGTACGCCTGGCTCTGAGAGCGGGGGATGCCGGCGAGAAAGATAGGCGGTAAGGCCGTTCTCTGTGTCGGGAACGACTTGGTAAATCTAAGTCTGCGCTGTGCGCTTCTCCGCGAGCACGGTTGGCGTGTGCTGAGTTCGGGCACTGGGCACGACGGAACCACCCAGTTCGGTCAGGAAACGGTTGATGTGGTTGTCCTTGATCTGGACCATGATGGGTCGGAGTCCGCGCTGATCGCGGCTGAGATGAAGCGACTGCGCCCGGCTGTGCCCACCCTTATGCTGGTCGGGGACGCGAGCAGCTTGGCTCGAGCTGCAACGGCGCAGGCTGACGCGGTGGTTTTGAAGTCAGAGAGAGACCCAAGCTCTCGATGGGCGCTACGAAGCCTGGTGAAGATCTAGGGTCTTTGGATGAGTCACCGCCTGCCGAGTCAACGGCCCATAGCGCCCCCCTATGAGTCGCAGGCGGTAGAATCGTCTTCATGCCGAACCCGCAAGCAAAATCTCTTCAGGGGAAAACCGCACTGGTCACAGGCGCAGCCCGTCGTTTAGGGAGGGCCTCGGCGCTGGCCCTGGCTCGCGCGGGCGCGGATGTTGCGATCACCTTTCGCGACTCCGCGCGGGAGGCTCGCGAGACCGTGGTGGATTTGTCGGCGCACGGCGTGCGGTCGTTCGCCCTGCGCTGTGATGTTACCGATGAGGCCAGCGTGCGCACCATGATGAAAGAAGCGGGGCGCGAACTGGGGCGGATCGATATCCTGGTCAACAATGCCGCAAACTACGAAACGGCTGAGTTTGAGAGGCTGACGACGCGGCAATGGGACGCAATTTTCGCGTCGAACACGCGCGGTCCGTTTCTGGTTTCGCGGGAGGCGTTGAAGTGGATGCGGCGCAAACGCGGCAAGGGTCCCATCGAGGCGAAGATCATCAATATGGGATCGCTTGGCGGGTTGAGGCCATGGGCGACCCACGCCCATTACTGCTCCTCGAAAGCCGCCCTGCACATGCTGACGAAAGTCATGGCCAAGGCGCTGGCGCCGGAAATCGCGGTGAACGCCGTGGCCCCGGGAATGATTGACCTGGGGGAGAAGGCCGCGGCCGCATTCATGCGCCGGATGGCGAAACAGACGCCAATGCGGCGCAACGGGCGGGGAGAAGAGATTGCCCAAGTGGTCTTGTTCTTCGCCACCGCGCCGCAGTTCATTACCGGACAAATTCTCGCGGTGGACGGAGGGCTCGGATTGTAGGGGCAGGTTACGCCTCAGCCGAGGTCGGATCGATCACTTGCTTGACCTCCGAGACACGATTGGCCGGAAAGCCACCCTGCCGGGCATGTTCCCGTACCATCTCTTCGTTGGGCGCGATATAGACGCAGTAGATCTTGTCCTGGGTAACATAGCTATGCAGCCACTGGATTTGCGGACCCAGTTTGTTGAGGACACTGCACGACTTCTGAGAAATCGCGATGGCTTGCTCTGGCGTGACATCGCCGATGTTGGGGATGTCACGCTCGATCACGTATTTCGGCATTGGTCCTCCTGTGAGCACGCTTAAGGTGCAGGGCCCATGCAGCGAGGAAAGATTCTAGGACAAGGCGCGGAAAATAGCCATCATGGAAGGAGCGCGGTATATTGGGGCGGATGAGGAAATCGAAAGTCGTTCCGTTTCGAGCCGCGCCTTTGGGGTCGCAAGCGGCGCCCCAAACCATTTCCGCAGGGCCTCGCGTCGCCATCGCCATTATGGCAGCGGGTAGAGGCACCAGGCTCAAATCGCAACTTCCTAAAGTGTTACATGAAGTGGGCGGCAAGCCGCTGCTGGAACATGTCATTCAGGCCGCAGTAAGTATCGTGCCCGCGAAGGATGTTTACGCGATCGTTGGGCACGAAGCCGAGCGTGTAGAGGCCGCAACGCAGCACACGGGTGTGAACTTTGTCCTCCAACCCGAGCAGCGGGGCACCGGCCATGCGCTCATGGTGGCACGCGAGGCGCTGGCGGGATACGACCACGTCATTGTGCTTTCCGGCGACGCCCCCCTCATTACTCCCGAGACCATTGGCCACCTGCGCAACTTCCACCTGGAGGAGCAGGCGGCGATGACACTGTTGAGCGCCGACCTGGAGAATCCGACCGGATACGGCCGCGTCGTGAGGAAAGGAGCACGCAGCAGCCAGGTACAGGCGATCGTCGAAGAGAAGGCGGCGAATGGGGTGCAGAAGAAGATCCGCGAAATCAATTCTGGTTTCTACGTTTTTGCGGTCACGGAACTCTTTGCACACATTGGGAAACTTTCGACCGATAATGCGCACACCGAGTACTACCTCACCGATATGGCGGAAGTGCTGCGCAAGGCGCGGCAACGCGTCGTGACATGGAAGACGGCGAACGCGACCGAGGTTCGGGGAGGGAATACCCGCGCCGAACTGGCCGACATCGATCTTTTTTTGCGGATGGCGAAGTGCCGGCAATTGATGGCGGACGGGGTCACGGTGTTCTATCCTTCAACCTGCGTGATTGATGGCGACGTGGGGGTCGGGCCTGATACCGTCATCGAGCCGTACGTGCAACTTCTGGGGAAAACGCGGATCGGCACCGCCAGCCGCGTACGATCATTTTGTGTCATTCGCGATTCGGAAATCGGGGATGGGGTGATCGTGCGCCCTGGGTGCGTGATGGAAGGAGCGAGCGTGAGTGCCGGCGCAATCGTGGGACCCTATTCGCATCTTCGTCCGGGAAGCGAAATCGGCGAAGGCGCACATGTGGGAAATTTCGTCGAGACGAAGAAGATCAAACTGGGCAAGGGATCGAAGGCGAATCATCTGACATATCTTGGCGACGCCGAGATTGGCGCCGGCGTCAACATCGGCGCGGGGACGATCACGTGCAACTACGATGGCTTCCACAAACACCTGACCGTAATCGACGATGGAGTGTTCATCGGCAGCGACAGCACGCTGGTGGCACCGGTCCGCGTGGGCAAAGGTGCGTATGTTGGAGCGGCATCCTGTATCACCGATGACGTTCCGGAGGATGCGCTGGCGGTCGGCCGCGCGCGGCAGATCGTGAAAGAAGGCTGGGCGCGGGAAAAACGGACAGGGCGTAAATCCAGGTAACAGTTTGGATCCAGGTCGCTGCTGTTGGATGTGTCATCCCGAGCCCGGCGCGTTCAGCCGGGCGAGGGGTCTTGCTGCGAGACACCCTGCCGGTCTGGGAGATCCTTCCCTCCGCCCGAAAAACGGCTACGCTCAAGACGATGCCCTCATGAGAAACAGAAACAAAACTGCATCACCATCGCCACTTTAATGCGAGACTGCCGCGAATAAGTCCGAATGCATCAAGGACTGAAACTGCTGGTCGCTGGCCTTGAAATGCAGTTGCAGGTTGGAACTGTCGGAGTCGACCGTGGTGTTATCGACTGCGACCTTCTCGGCGGGCGTGGCGCTCATCTTCTTGTAAAGGATACCAGCCTTAACCAGTGAGGACAGGGTTGCCGCGGTCACCGAGTCCGAGGTAAGGACCGAGAGATCAAAGTTCACGCCGCTGGTGAAGCTCATGGTGTAACGCGATCCTAGCAGGCGCTTTTTGAGGGTGTCATAGTCAGCGATCCGGGAGGCATCGCCGAGTGCTGAGCGCATCATGTTCTGCGTGCCTTGCTGGTCGAGGATGCTCCAGACTGGAGCGGAGTCGACGTTGGTCATCATGTCGGCCATATCGCCGTTGGTGTCGAGGCTCAAAATCTTGCCGTCCCGGGTGTCGAGGGCGGCATGCAGCGCGGTCGAATCGCCGAACAGCAGCGTGCTGTCGTCGAGGAAGGTCATGATGAAGCCGCCATCCATGGGATAAACATTGGCTGTGCCATATTTTTTCGGCGTGAACTTCTCGAGCTTCATCTTCTTAAGAACGGCCTTCATGTTGAAGGGGCCGCTGGCGACGCCAATACCCTTTACGCCCTGTTTCCCGCTGTGGAACGAGGCAAAAGCGAGAGTATCGACATCCTTGTCGGGATCGATGCCGATGTTCTTCAGGGCGGCCTCGAACTGCTTGATGTTGTCCGGCATCAACTGCTGCTTTAGGGCCATGGCCGTGGGCGAGTCTTTGAGCGTGCGGTAGTCGACCGAGATCAACTGCAGCAGATCGGCGGGAATGCAGGTGCGGGCGGAGGAATTCAGCGGCATGGCGTAAGCCATGCTTACCAGCAAGGCCGAAGCCAGGCAAATTTTAAAAAGTCTCATAAGCCCTCGAAAGTAACAGAATCATAACGATGGCGTGCACCCTAGTTTGGATGCACGATCCGCCGCTGTCGGTGGAACGCTTTATTCTATTTTACTTGCAGCCCCGGAGTCCGGAACAAAAGTACAATCCCCATTGACCGGTCGGAGTCGGGCGGTAAGGTTCAGACCACCGCTTCCGCTGAAAACAGACCGGCTCTACTCGTCGTCAGGATCGGTCTTGGGACTCGTGTCGTTTAGAAAGTGGGCGGCGTTCAAGGATGCATTGATGGTTTTGAACGACAATGGCGTCTGACTGAAGTTGAAGCAGTCGGAGAGATCGTCGGCGTAGGCGTCGGCATATCCGAGCGACGGCAAGCCGAACGATTTCTCGATCAGGTTAAGGATGCTCCCGAAATCGTGATTTGTGTGTGAGATGTAGCCTGCCCGGGCATACGGCGATACCACAATTAAAGGGACACGAAACCCATAGACGTAGCCTGAGCCCCAATTGCTGCGGTTGTTGATAAGTCTCATCGGCGGAACGTGATCGTACCATCCTCCCCAGTCATCCCAGGTGATGACGATGGCGGTATTGGCCCAATAGGAACTGTTCCCGATGGCATCGACGACGGAAGCGACCCAGGAGGGGCCGCCCGTTGTAGCCGTCGACCCGGCGTGATCGGAATTTGCGCCACGAGGGATGACCCAAGTTACCTGGGCTAGCTTTCCGCTCGTGATGTCGGTCAGAACCTGTTTCTCTTCGAGCACGACATTGTGGACCCAATCCGGTCCGGTACAGGCGGTTGCATTCGGAGGCAGGTTATTCGGCCCGCACATGTGCTGAATGGCGTTGGGTCCGGTCCACAGCGATCCGGCCGAAGGCGTGTAATAGCGCCAACTGATGCTTTTTCGGTTGAGTTCGTCGGTGAGAGCGGGATGGTCGGTGCAGGGATACATCGTGGATGATTCGTTGGCGCTGGGATCAATCAGATAGACATATTCCTTCGGAGGAGAGGTGCAGCCCGTGTCTACGCCGTTCAAATTATAGATCGCATTCTCGGCGACAAACATATTGCTGGTCGCCGTCGGTGCCGATGTCCCGGAGATAATGAACTGATGCGCAGGGAAGCTGGGTCCCTGGTTGGTTTGAAACATGCGATCGCCGAACGTGTATTGTTCGGCCAACTGGAAATAAGGGCCCGCGTCGGAAGCCTGCACATACTGGAACTGAGCGTTCGGTGGCGGGCAGTTCGGCGCTCCTTTGGCGCAAGAGATCCTGACCTTGTCGGCGCCGTCCATCTTGCCTCCGTCATACATCGCCAGGAACGTCTTGTGACTGTGGTCGAGATCGTAGTCGACACCCAGCGAGGTGGGCATCAGAGGAATCGTCTGGCCTGCAGAATTGATCCCGTTGTTGGCGATGTCAGCGCCCTTGGCCATCAGCACCGGATCGTGGAACAAGTTATCGGGGGTGCGGTTTTCCTGGAAAATGAGGACGATATGCTGCAGTTTGCCTGGAACAATCGTGCTGTGGGTTTTGCTCGCGCCGCAGCCATTCAAGCTCAGCAGCAAGGCACTTGCCGAAAGCAGCAAGAACGAGAGGGACAAGAATGCGGCTCGACCCATGAACAATCTCCCGATTGACCGCAAAGTCGAACATTAGTTGCCTCAACCCCAACCCAAGGAATTCCACTCGGGATTTTTTTGGGGGAGCAACGCTGGGACGTGCCCGTGGTGTTGCCACGAGCTCGTTAGGACCCGATTGGCGGCCTGGTCAGGAAAACCGCCGTACGCTGACGCACGTGGGCGGCGAAGGCCGGATCTTTCAACGAGGTCAGATTGATTTCCACGTTGGCCAGGGCGCCGGTGATGGCGGCCTGGGCCAGCGCGACCGCTGTCGTCAAGTCGGATTTCATGTTGGGATTGGTCATGGACGCGAGCGACTGTGCGATTTGCGCGATCGAGTGAGCTTTCTCGGCGACGGAGAGGGGGACCGAGGTCGCTTCTTTCAAGGCCGCCTCGATCAGCGCGTCGGAGGATTGTTCGTCGGCCGCGGCCTTGGCCTGCTTGTAGGCTTTCATGACGGCGTTGTAAGACTCGGCGTCGGCGTCGATCGCAGCCTTCAGTTCTTCTCGCAGTGGAGTCAGGCGGGCGATGGCGGAACTGAGTTGTGGCTCGTATTGCAGGTAAGCCTTCTTGCCGCGCGACATGGAGGCGACCATGGCTGCGAGGCCAGCGGCCATCGCGGCGGCGGCGGCAGAGGCGCTGCCGCCTCCGGGTGTAGCCGTGGGGGCGGCGAGTTGTTCAACGAAGGGCTCGACTCCGGCGCGCAAGCGGCCGACCGCCATCTTTCCGCTCATCACGGCGGCGAGGCGGTTTTCCAGAATCAGCGACGAGTCGAAGTTCTCTACTTGCAGAAACCATTCGGCGGCTTGCTCTAAAGCCTTCTTGGGGATCAATCCCACAATTTCGCTGGATGCCGGCATGACACCATAGCGTGCGGCTTCCCGCTTGACCAGTTCGAAGACGCGGTGGACGGGTGTCTGCTCGAAGTCGGTGAGGTTCATCGACACCTGGGCCAGACCGCGCACCAGAAATCCCGCGCCTTTTACGAAGCGCATTCCGCCGTTCGAGAAACGTACCGCCTTGGCGATCTTCTTGGCGATGTCGACGTCCGGGGTGTTGAGAAAAACATTGTAGGCAATGAGAAATTTGCGCGCGCCCACAACTGTCGCGCCCGCCGTCGGGTGCACGCGCGGTTCGCCGAAATCCGGGCGGCGGGCTTGGCTGGTCGCAATTTCCGCACGGATGCCCTCGAACTGGCCGCGGCGAATGTTTTCCAGACCCTGGCGCTCGGGAATTCTTGCGGCGGCCTCGTAGAGATACACGGGAATCTGATAACGCTTCCAGATTTCCTCACCGACGTGGGCGGCCATGGCGACGCAGTCTTCGATCGTGACGCCATCGATGGGGATGAACGGCACCACGTCGGCCGCGCCCATGCGCGGATGCGCGCCGGAGTGGACGTTGAGATCGATCAACTCCGCGGCCTTGCCCACGCCTCGGATGGCCGCTTCCTGAATCGCCTCGCGCTCCCCGACCAGGGTGATGACCGAGCGGTTGTGGTCGAAGTCGCTTTCGCGGTCGAGGAGGAAGACGCCGGGCATCTTCATCGCGCCAATGATGGCGTCAACTTTGGTTTGGTCGCGACCTTCAGAGAAATTCGGGACGCATTCGACCAGCGTGGACATAACGGAAGAGCATACCGGGGGGCAGAGCGGGGTGCAAGGCTCGCAGAGCGAATGATTTCGCCAGTTAGTGCTTCGCGCGGTTGAAAAACTCTCCCACGCCTAGGCGCACCTGCACTGTGTTGATTCCGGGATTCGGCGTGGCCAATCCTGCGTTCGATATGTGCATGTAGCGGAGTTCAAGACTAACGTTGTGTTTCGCGCCGAGGATGTGCATGCCGAATGCTGCCTGGGGGGTGAAGTTCACCGTGTTCGTACCCGTCGGAACGTTGTGGTTGGTGAATAGGGTGCCTCCACACAGTTCGAGATATGGAGAGAGGCGGCGGTGGCGCTGGAAATTCCACTTCAGGCCGAGCGGGTCGAAACCAACGCCGAACGCGGTATTCGCGGGCTGGAAGAGGAAGAAGACGGGCACGGCGTCGACCGCATATTCGAAGCGTCCGCGGAGAAAGCCGCGAAGGTGCGGGCGGGTCAGGATCCATCCGTAACGCAGGCCGGCGTTGAAGGCACCCGTGTTCTTGGTGCCGCCAGGGACGGAGTGGCCGCCGCCTGCCCAGATCTGGAGTTCGTGGCCACCTGCTTCAGGCGCGGCTTGAGCGGGGCAAACGGCTGAAGCAATTAGGAGAATGCAAAGAATGAACAGGGAAGAGCGCATGATGTGATTCGCTTCGAAAACGGCAAATCCTCGAGGCGGAAGAATCACAATACAGGATGCGGCTGAACGGCGACAAACGACGATTGGGCGAATGCCGGCAGAAAGCAGATTCCTCCCCTTCGCTTCGCTCAGGGTCGGAATCAGAGAATTTCCTCATAACAAGAAGAATCCGATGAGAGCACTGCTTGCCTAAGCTCTGACATGCGCGGGGTGGTGCGCGACGAGTTCCAGCAGGTCGCGAGCGACGCGGGCGGTGTTGTGGCGGGCTACGCCGGCTTCTTCCAGGTAATCGCCGAGCACCGGGATCACGCCAAGGGCTTCGACTTCATCGAGATCGTTGACGATCTGGCAGGCACCTTCGCTCGCATACTTGGCCCTCAGATCGTCGGAGGCAGGAGTGCGGTTGATGAGTGCGTAGTCGAAGAGTTGTTTCTGCGCATGGCGGCCGAGGGCGCGGATGTGGTCTGCCGCCGTGAGGCCTAAGCTTTCATTCGCCTGCGTCATCAGGTTGCAGATGTACACCTTTGTGGCCGAAGAGGTCAATATCGCCTCCGAGATTCCACGCACTAACAGGTTCGGGATCAGGCTGGTGAACAGCGATCCCGGCCCGATGGTGATGACATCAGCGCCGGCGATGGCTTCCAAAGTCTGCGGCATGGGACCGACGTCAGGCGGCACGAGAAAGAGTTCTCGGATGCGTCCTTTACTGGCGGTGATTTTGGTCTCGCCGCGAACCCGTGATCCGTCCTCAAACAGCGCTTCGAGTTCGATGTTCGATGTGGTTGCCGGATAGATGTGGCCGCGGGTCAGCAGGATTTCCGAGGAGAGGCGCACGGCTTCTGAAAAGTCCGAGGTAAGCGAGGTGAGCGCGGCCAGAAAAAGATTGCCGAAGCTGTGGCCTTCGAGTCCCGACCCTTTGTCGAAGCGGTGGCGAAATAATTTCGAGAGCAAGGCTTCGTCTTCGCTGAGAGCGACGATGCAGTTACGGATGTCGCCGGGCGGGAGCATGTTGAATTCCTTGCGAAGACGGCCGCTCGATCCGCCGTCGTCACTCACGGTGACCACGGCGCAAAGCTCGCGGATGACCGGCAAGTCTGCCTGTGCCGCGCGGATCTCCGCGGGCAAAAGGACGAACCGCTTCAGTCCTGTCAGCAGTGTGGAAAGACCAGTCCCCCCGCCAATGGCAACGACCCGCAGACCGCGTTCGCGCACGGTCTTTTCCGGGGGCAGAAGTTCGGCGGTCTTGGGTTCCATCACGAGGTCCTCGGCAGGCGGCCTACACAGGCTCGGTTTCGTGGAGATCTTCGTCAGAGGAACCGAGGTCGGCCCCGGGATCTGGATACAGCAGTTCCGTGAAGCGCGGATCTTCTGCCAGGTTCTGGAAGTCCGAATCGTTGCGCGCCTGGAAGCGGAGCTGGGGATTCAGGTGCAGGGCCTCATCGAGCCGCTTCAGAGAATCCTCAACGTGTCCGGTGAGACAGTCCAGAGCGGCGATTCCATAGATCACGTAGTCGGCTTTGGGACTCTGCTTGTGCAGCTTGTCCAGATGCTCGCGGGCGGTGACGTAATTGCCCAGGTTCATGAGGGAAACCGCATAGTCGAAATGTTCTTCGACCGTCTTGAACTGCGCCGCTGTGGAGCGTTCCAGATGCTGGTTGCAGGCATTGAGATGAACGCTGGCGCGGTCGGCCAATTCCTTGCTTGGCCCGGCTACGACCTTCTGAAAATGCGGTTTCGCCTTATCGAACTTATGCTCCTGCATCGCGCGCAGGCCGACCTCATAACTTTGGAGCGCCTGGGTGTAGCGCGGGTCCTCGGTCATGGACTTCTTCGCTGTGGGTTTTTGAGCCATGTGCAAAATTCTTCCTGTGCTCTTGGTAATAGGGGACTCCTTGCGGTCTCGTGCAGTGTCCGAGCAGTAAAGTATCACTCAAAGGGAGGCTGGAGGGCAACGTCAGCACCCAGTATCCAAAAAAACGCTTTTGGCATGACTGGCAACTAGTAACTGTGTCTAATTGATCTCCGCGGCCGACTGCAGATCGATTTGCTTCCACTCACCTTTGACGATACCAGCGCGAATCTGGGTTGCGGTCTTGCCCTTCTTGTGCTGCTCATAGGAGTAATAAAGCTCCTTCAAGCAGGTATCGCACTGCGCTCCGTGCGTGTTTTCGAAGCAGCTGTGCAGGCTGTTATGGCCCATGCGGTCGCAATAGCAGTAGCACGGCTGCTGGTGTAGAACATTGGGAATCTTGGCCGCTAGTTCGTAGGCATGCGTCTGATACGGGTATTGTGCGTCGGCGCCCCACAGATCGACCTTGGTCAGGATCGCTGGCAGCTTGGTCCTCTTCGGCGGAGGAGCGGAATTAAAAGCGGGAACCCCTTCTTCTTTTTGCGGCGCGGCCCACTGAGCCGACATGCTCAGTGTAACCAGGAAGAGGAAGGCCAAGGTAAGGCTGCGGTAGACGCTCTTGTGCTGCTGCAGGCGGACAGTCATAGGTTTCCTCAGTTTGGTTATTGTAACCTGCCGGTGTGGGGAGCCGGAAGTTCCGCCCGTGAGGCGCGGTGACCTTTAGACACATAACCCCGCGCCACTCCGGCGAGTTCTGTATACAATAGGAAAACATGCCAGAGGGTAGTCCCGTTCAGAATCCGACATCGGTAAGCATGGCGCCCGCCGACGCTGTGCCGGAGCCAGGGGCCCGCACTCGACTCAGAACCGGCTTTGCGGTCTGGGTGCGTGACCTCATGATCTCCCTGGGCATTTCTGCCTTCATCATTATCTTCCTTTACCAGCCCGTGAAAGTGGAGGGCACGAGCATGATGCCCTCGCTCGAGGATCAGGAACGCATCTTCGTGAATAAGTTCGTATATCGTCTGGAACCGATTGAGCGTGGGGATGTTGTGGTTTTTCGTTACCCACGCGATCCCTCCAAGAGTTACATCAAGCGCGTGATCGGAATGGAGGGAGACCGCATTCGCATCGACGGCGGCCAAGTGTATGTGAATGACGAGGCGCTCGACGAAGACTACGTGCCCCCTGCTTACACGGACGCCCGGTCGTACCCTGACACCGAGGTACCACCACATTGTTACTTCGTGCTTGGCGACCATCGCTCGATGTCGAACGACAGCCGCGATTTTGGCCCAGTGAATCAGAGCTACATCTATGGCAAAGCCGTATTCGGCTACTGGCCCATGGATAAGCTGGGGCGTGTGCGGTAAAACCTCCCGACCTTTTCTCTACTCGCCCGTCTGAATGCGGGGGACCTCATGACAAAAATCTTCGCGATTAGCCTGGGAATCCTTGTGACTGTGGGCGGATCTTTGTTGGGACGAGCCCAGGCTGGCTCCGCGGCTCCAGACGACCGAAAGGATGGCTGGGTAACAGCTGCTCCAGAGTCTGCTGGCGTCACGACTATGCCGTTGCGTGACATGGAAGCCGCGATTCACGCTGGGGACTTCAAGAAGATCGGCAGCGTGGTCCTGGCTCGGCACGGGAAGCTGGTGTACGAAGGATATTTTGAGGGAGATGCGGCCACATTGCGTGACACCCGCTCGGCGACCAAGAGCATCACCGACGTGCTGGTGGGAATTGCGATCCAGGAGCAGAAACTAAGTGGCGTCGACGCGCGCGTGTTGGATTTGCTCCCTGAGCGCGCGCGAAAGTTGCAGAACCCCGATGCGCGTAAAGACAAGATTACGGTGGAAGACTTCCTGACCATGTCGTCGCCGCTGGAGTGCGACGACTGGAATGACGCCTCTCGCGGCAACGAAGAACGCATGTACGTGATCGAGGACTGGGCACAGTTCATTCTCGACTTGCCCGTGCGCGGACACATGCATCTCGGCGACCGGGAGGAACCGGCGAAATACGGCCGTTATTTCAGCTATTGCACCGGTGGAGTGTTCGTCCTGAGTGAGGTATTGCAGAAGGCGACGGGCCAGCGCACCGATCATTATGCGCAGGAAAAACTGTTTGGGCCGCTCGGTATCGGCGACGCGCAATGGGTTTACTCGCCGCTCAACATCCCCCAAACCGGTGGCGGATTGCGCTTGACCAGCCGTGATCTGGTGAAGATCGCGGAGTTGTATCGATCTGGTGGAATGTGGAGGGGAGGACGCCTCGTCGAGGAAGCCTGGGTGAAAGCGTCGACCCAGCCCCATGCTCAGATCGACGACCAGACCGAGTATGGCTACCTGTGGTGGCTGAAGACGTTCAAATCCGGAGAAAAGGGGTATCCCGCGTTTTACATGAGCGGCAATGGCGGAAACAAAGTCGCCGTATTCCCCGGACTGGATTTGGTTGTCGTGATCACCAGCACGAACTACAACACGCGCGGGATGCACGAGCAGACAGAGAAACTGCTGACTGATTTCATTCTGCATGCGGTCGGGCCCTAGACTTCGCCTGCAACGTTGCGAATTTTCGTCAGCAAGATTTTCTTTGCTGCGACCGCGTTCTTTTCTTGGCCGCTGCTCCATTCCCTGATAAAATCTTGAAAATCCACTCCCGGGAGCGAGAATGCAAGCTATCCTTGCACTCGAAGACGGTCGCGTCTTCCGAGGCAAAGGCTACGGCGCCAAAGGCGAATGCTACGGCGAAGTCGTTTTTAATACTTCCATTACCGGCTACCAGGAAATCTTCACCGATCCCTCTTATTCCGGGCAGATCGTCGTTCTGACCAACCCGGAAATCGGAAATTACGGCACCAACCAGGAAGACAACGAAGCCACCCGGCCGTGGATCGAGGGCCTGATCGTGCGCGAGTTCTCGCGCGTCAGCTCAAACTGGCGTTCGCAGCAAGTGGCCGAAGAATATCTTGAGCAGTTCAAGGTGCCGGTGCTGTCAGATATCGATACGCGAGCGCTGGTGCGGCATCTGCGCGATCACGGGGTGATGCGGGGGGTGGTTTCGACGCTGGAGAGCGATCCCGAGAAACTGATTGCCAAGGCGCGCGCGATTCCGAAGATGGACGGCATGGACCTGGCCAAGGTCGTCTGCACGAAGCGGCCGTATGTGTGGGAAGTCGGCGAGCGCTCGCATGAGCCGGTGGCTGTGGTCGGAGTGAAAGACGAACCGCCGCGCTTCCATGTCGTGGCCTACGATTTCGGAATCAAGCAGAACATTTTGCGCAAGCTGCGCGGCGAAGGCTGCAAGGTGACCGTGGTGCCCGCCCAGACGCCGCCCGAGGATGTGCTGGCGTTAAAGCCCGACGGAGTTTTCCTGTCAAATGGTCCGGGCGACCCAGAGCCGTGTACCTACGCGGTCGATGCGATCCGGCGGTTGATGGGACGACAACCGATCTTTGGCATCTGTTTGGGACATCAGTTGACCGGAATCGCTCTAGGCGGCAAAACCTTCAAGCTGAAGTTTGGACATCACGGCGGAAATCATCCGGTGAAGCAATTGAAGACCGGGAAGATCGAGATCACGGCGCACAACCATAACTTCGCCGTCGATCCCAATTCGCTCCCCGCCAGCGAAGTCGAGTTGACCCACGTCGACCTGAACGATCAGACGCTCGAAGGCCTGCGCCACCGGAATCTGCCGCTGTTCAGCGTTCAGTATCACCCCGAAGCCGCGCCGGGCCCGCATGATTCGCACTATCTGTTCAAAGAGTTCACCAAGATGATGCAGGAGTGGAAGGGTTGAAGACAGCGCTCCTTTGCATTCTGATATCAATCTGCTTCGCGACGGTCGTGTTTGCATGTTGGCAGATTGAACAACCGTCAGCCGTGCTGGGAACACACTCATTGAACCTTCGGGCGACAGATAACGATAAGGTGCAAGAGGTATGAAATTTGAGCTGCACAAAGCAATTACATTCGACCGGAACGAAGCCCGGACAGTCGGCGCGTACGACAAGAAGAGCCTAGGGTCTGCGATTACGGATTCACTCGGGATGCTAAGTATTGGCGAGGTTAACCCAGGCCGGTGCTGGAGCGTTACCGGAGAGTCGCTCAGCGACTCGATTGCTGTCGAGGTAACCAGACCAGCCGCGGACGCTCCGCAGAAGCGATTATGGTTGAAGTACTACCACGACGACGGTGGTCCCGACGTTGCCGTGGAAAGCCTAAATCCAACCTCGCACGCGGAATGAGAATCGAGCTAGATGCCCAAACGCACTGACATCTCGAAAATCCTGATCCTCGGCTCCGGCCCCATCATCATCGGGCAATCGGCGGAGTTCGACTACTCTGGCACGCAGGCCTGCAAGGCGCTCAAGTCGGAGGGCTACGAAGTGGTGCTGGCGAACTCGAATCCGGCCACCATCATGACCGACCCGGAGTTCGCCGACCGCACGTACATCGAGCCCCTCACGCTGGAGTATCTGGAAGAGATCATTCGCATCGAGAGAGAAATGGCGCCGGGTGCGGGATTTGCCGTGCTTCCCACCGTCGGCGGTCAGACCGCGCTGAATCTGGCGATTGAACTCTCCGACGGCGGCGTGCTCGAAAAATACAACGCGATCCTGATCGGCGCCAACGTCGCCGCCATTAAGAAAGCCGAAGACCGCCTCTTCTTTAAAGACGCGATGCAACGCATCGGACTCGACGTGCCCAAGTCGGCGCTGGTCAACAACGTGAAAGACGGCATCGAGTTCGCCGGCAAGATCGGATTCCCCGTGATCGTGCGGCCATCCTTCACCCTGGGTGGCTCCGGTGGCGGCATTGCGTACAACCGGG
Organism: Candidatus Sulfotelmatobacter sp.; assembly: GCA_035511455.1. Taxonomy (GTDB): domain Bacteria; phylum Acidobacteriota; class Terriglobia; order Terriglobales; family Acidobacteriaceae; genus Sulfotelmatobacter. The sequence goes on from DATKFH010000069.1 coordinate 43,657, forward strand.
AAGAAATGATCGATGTCCTCGGCCGCGGCCTCGACTTTTCGCCGGTGCGCGAGGCCCTGATTGAAGAGTCCGTGCTGGGGTGGAAGGAATTCGAACTCGAGGTGATGCGTGACACCAAAGACAATGTCATCATCATCTGCTCGATCGAAAACTTCGACCCCATGGGCGTGCACACCGGGGACTCGATCACCGTAGCCCCGGCGCAAACGCTCACCGACCGCGAGTACCAGGCCATGCGCGACGCTTCGATCGCTGTTATCCGCGAAATCGGCGTCGATACCGGCGGATCGAATATTCAATTCGGAGTCAATCCCGCCACCGGACGCATGGTCGTGATCGAGATGAACCCGCGGGTCTCGCGCTCGTCGGCGCTGGCCTCGAAAGCCACCGGATTCCCGATCGCAAAGATTGCCGCGAAACTGGCTGTGGGTTATACGCTCGATGAAATCCCCAACGACATCACGCGCAAGACTCCGGCGTGTTTCGAGCCGACACTCGACTACGTGGTCGTAAAGATTCCCAAGTGGCAATTCGAGAAATTTCCCGGAGCCGACGACACTCTGGGCCCGCAGATGAAGTCCGTCGGCGAGGTGATGGCCATCGGGCGCACGTTCAAGGAAGCCCTGATGAAGGGCATCCGCTCGCTCGACACCGGCAAACGCGTGGGCTCGGTCAAGATCGAGCCGAAGATTCTGACGCAGCGCCTGGTCACGCCGCATCCGGATCGCCTGGCCTACGTGCAGTACGCCCTGCGCCAGGGACACACGGTGAAGCAGGTCGCGACTATGACCTCCATGGACCCGTGGTTCCTTTATCAACTCAAGGAAATTAATGACCAGCAACTCGAACTGGAGAAGCATCCGATGGAGTCGATCCCCACCGAGGTACTGCGCGAATCGAAACGCATGGGTTTTTCCGACGGGCGACTGGCGGCAGTCTGGCGGCTGGAGGGCCAGGAGAAGGTCCGCCACCTGCGCAAAAAACATGGCATCATGCCGGTTTACAAGCGCGTCGACACGTGTGCGGCCGAGTTCGAGAGCTTCACGCCCTACCTGTACTCGACCTACGAAGAAGAGGACGAGGCGGCACCTACCGAGAAAAAGAAAGTCATCATTCTGGGCAGCGGCCCCAACCGCATCGGGCAGGGAATTGAATTCGACTACTGCTGCTGCCACGCTTCCTTCGCGCTGCACGAAGACGGCTACGAGACGATCATGATCAACTGCAATCCCGAAACCGTCTCGACCGACTACGATACCAGTGACCGCCTCTACTTCGAGCCGCTCACCTTCGAAGACGTGTGGGCGATCTACCAGCATGAGACCTCCAAGGGCGCGCCCGTCGGCGTGATTGTTCAGTTCGGCGGGCAGACGCCGCTGAACCTGGCACTGCCGCTGAAGACTGCAGGAGTCAGCATCATCGGCACTTCGCCCGAGTCGATCGATCTTGCGGAAGACCGCAAGCAATTCAACAAACTGCTCGAAGAGTTGGAGATTCCGCAGGCGCCCGGGGCCATGGCGACCTCGATCGAGGAAGCCGTCGAAGGCGCAAAGCGCATTGGATATCCCGTGCTGGTACGGCCCTCGTATGTGCTGGGCGGGCGAGCCATGGTGATCGCCTACGACGAAGAGATGATCACTCGCTACATGAAAGAGGCGGTCGAATACTCGCACGATCGCCCGGTGCTGATTGACCACTTCCTGGAAAACGCGATCGAGGTCGACGTTGACGCACTCTCCGACGGAGAAGACGTCGTCATCGGCGGCATCATGCAGCACATCGAAGAAGCCGGCATTCATTCCGGCGATTCTTCGTGCGTGCTGCCCGCAGTCGATATCCCGCAGCCGCTGCTTGAGCGCATGCGCGATTACACTTTCAAGCTGGCGCGCGCGTTGAAAGTGGTCGGGCTGATGAACATTCAGTTCGCCATCCCGCGGGGAGATGGCCACTCGGCCAACGGCGCGGAAGGTGGCAAAGTGTATGTTCTCGAGGTCAACCCGCGCGCCTCGCGCACCGTGCCCTACGTCTCGAAGGCGACGGGAATTCCAATGGCGAAGATCGCGGCCCGCCTGATGACCGGCCGCAAGCTGCGCGAATTTCTGCTCGAGAACATCGAGCGCCGCGCCGATCTCGATACTGGAAGTTGTTATTACGTGAAAAGCCCGGTATTTCCGTGGAATAAATTCCCGGGCGTCGATACCGTGCTGGGGCCGGAGATGAAATCCACCGGAGAAGTCATGGGCGTGGCCGACAATTTTGGCGAAGCTTTCGCCAAAGCTCAGTTGGCGGCGGGTCAGAAGCTTCCGACCACGGGCGCCGTCTTCATCAGTGTGACCGATCACGACAAGCCGCACGTCGCGCCGGTCGCGCGCAAGTTCGTGAACATGGGTTTCAAGCTCGTCGCCACCGCCGGCACTGCCGACGTGATCGAGGCTGCAGGCATGAACGTGGAACGTGTGTACAAAGTGAAAGAAGGACGGCCCAACGTGGTCGACTTCATTAAAGGCCAGCGCATTCAGCTCATCATCAACACGCCCACAGGGCTGGAGCCCTGGTTCGATGAAAAAGCGATCCGCCGCGCGGCAGTGACGGCGCGCATTCCTACAATTACAACTCTGGCTGCCGCGCGTGCGGCAGCCGAAGGCATCGCCGCACTCCAGCGCGGGGAAGTCAACGTGAAGGCCCTGCAGCATTTGCACGCTGAACGCGGCGCAGGGGTCCGGCGCTAGAAGAGCCGAAGATGGGTCGACTCGAAGTCGATTCCGTCGAAGCCTCATCCGTGCTAGCATTCCCACCAACAAAAATGGGGGTGTAACGACCATGCCTGGGGGAGGCACTGGATGGCGCACGCACGATTTCCGTTCCGATTGGGGCTCGGCCGGGACGCAGCGGAACAGGAACGAGAAAGACCACAACCGTTTTGGCTTGGACCGGAATTGTCGCGCCTGGCTGTCGAATTTGTGATCAAGTAGGTTCTTTTTTGCTACCGCCGCTATGATGCAGCTTCCTTCGAATCCTACTGGCCGCGCCGGGTTTGGCTGGTTTTCCTAGCGAAGTTCGGTTAGGGGATTTCACGCTATGCGCATTGCCGAGGTAAAATTGTGCATGCTCCTCGACGGCATTCTTCCTCCCCTCACGACTCCGTTCTATCCCGACGGCAAGGTTTACTTCAAAAAGCTCGAATCGAACGTGGAGCGCTATTCGCGCACGCCAGTTAGCGGGATCGTTGTTCTCGGTTCGACCGGTGAGGCCATCCTGCTCTCCGACCAGGAGCGGCGTGAGGTGCTGAAGGCCGCGCGGGAGGCGGCAGCAGCGAACAAAGTTCTGATCGCGGGCACGGGGATCGAATCGGCCTTGGAGACGCTGCGGCTCACCGAGTACGCCGCCGAACTCGGCTACGACGTGGCTATGGTCCGGACGCCGCACTACTACAAAAAGCAGATGCAGACGGCGAACCTTCTCGCGTTCTATCGCACTGTGGCCGACCGCTCGCCGCTGCCCGTCATCATCTACAACTTCCCGCAGGCCACCGGATATGACATGCCCGCAGAAGTCGTGATCGAACTAGCCGAGCACCCGAACCTGATCGGCATCAAGGAATCGAGCGGCGATGTGGGAAAAGTCCGCAAGATCGTGGAAGGCACCCACCACATCAAGCGCGGCGCCACTGTCACCGAGACGTTCGAAGCGGTCACGCCGCGCATGCTGGCGGCCGCGGCTTCGGGAGCCAGTGAGGGCGGGGAACTGGTGCCAGTTGGCGCATTATCGGGAGTGTCCGCCACCAAGCCGTCTTCGTCGTCGGTTACAGTTGTAGGCAAGTTGAAAACGCGCCAAAAGGAAGTCGGGTTCCAAGTGCTGGTAGGCGCCGCGCAGAAGCTTCAAGCTTCACTCGATGCCGGCGCGGTGGGAGCGATCCTCGCTTTCGCCTGCCCGGCGCCCACGGCCTGCTACGAGATCTACGCTGCGTGGAAGGAAGGCGATGCAGAACTGGCGCGTCTCAAGCAGGAGCGTATCGCCAAGGCGGCCGTGCGCGTCGCCAGCGACCTTGGCATACCGGGCGTGAAGCACGGTATGGACTTCAACGGTTATTTCGGTGGCCCATCGCGGCTACCATTCCTTCCCCTGACCGCCGACCTGAAAGCGGAAATAGAGCGGGCGATGGCGGACATAAGGAACTAGCTTGGCGGCGCCCGATGCTCGTGGAGCGGGTCATGCGGGAGCGTCCCGCGATCTTACAACCGGCACAGGTAGTTCAACCAAAATGAGAGAACCCAAGTCTGTGAGATGATGGTCCAGGCAAGGCCGTGAAGCCCACAAAGGGCCAGCGCCCGTCGCTTCCTAATGTATCGGAGCAGATGAAAGCCTGGTCCGCCGCTTTAGCGAGCGAGATCAGCGGCTGGCCACAGGTCGCGTCGAGAGCCTTCTTCGGACTCACCGCCCTTTATCGCAAAGACAAAATCTTCGCCGTGTTGCCCCGCACTCGCGGGATGGGAACGGCCAACTCATTCGGGTTCAAATTCGAGAGTGCGCCTCGGAATCTGCTGGAAAAGGATTTCCGCATCGGTTCTACCCGGATGCAGAAGGCGCGCTGGTTCACGTTTGAACTCTCCTCCGACGCGGACCTGCACGGGGGCCTCGAGTGGCTCTCCCGAGCTTACCAAGCGGCGGGCAAGACTAAGAAATCACGGTAGTTGCCGGGGGCTTGTGATCCGAATCACATCCGGCGTATACTTCATTCGAACGAACGTTCGAATTAATTGGTTATGGCCACGCTTTCGACCGCTAGACGAATTTCCCGGCGCCGTCAGCCGGCGGTGCTTGCTCCCGCCACCCGCTACGACCGGCGCCTGGCGGAAATCCTGACTCACGCCACGGAGGTCTTTTGCAAGAAGGGATACGAGGGCGCCTCGATGCGCGACCTTTCCCGTGCCAGTGGCATGTCGCTTGCCGGCCTCTACTATTACTTCGAATCCAAAGAGCGGCTCCTGTTCGTGATCCAGAAGCACACTTTTACGACGATCGTAGAGAGACTCAAGGCGCGGCTGGAAGGCGTGAGTGATGCGGAAGAACGCATCCGAATTTTCATCCTCAACCACCTCGAATATTTCCTAGCCAACCAGGCGGCTATGAAGGTCCTCTCACACGAGGCCGAGGTACTGAAGAACGGATTCGCGGCGGAAGTGGCCGCTATCAAACGCGAGTACTATCGCATTTGCGTGGGCCTGCTCGACGACCTGAAGGGCGAGCGGGACTTGCAGTTTTCGACTCGCATCGCCGTGCTCAGCTTGTTTGGCATGATGAACTGGATCTACACCTGGCATAACCCGCGCGTGGATGCCGACGCTGTCTCCGTGGCCCGCGAGATGGCCGACATTTTTTTGCGCGGCGTAGTGACGCCCGCGAAGGCCCGCAAGGACAAAGAGCGGTGAGGCGAACCGGGCATCAATTCGATATCTGACATTTCGATCAAGGAGTCTTTGACATGGCGACCACAATGCAGCCCGCGACCGGCGAAACCACGAAGCAACTGATCAACTACCGCACCGATGGCGGCGTCGGCGTGATCGAGATGTGCGATCCGCCCGCCAACACTTACACCTATGAAATGAATCGCCAGCTCGATGACGCAATCCTCAGAGCGCGCATGGACAACGACGTCCACGTGATCCTGCTGACGGGCGCGGGAGACAAGTTCTTCTCCGCCGGCGCCAACATCAAGATGCTTGCCAGCGTCGATCCGACGTTCAAGTACTACTTCTGCCTGCATGCCAACGAGATGCTGCTGCGTCTGGAACACACGCCCAAGTTGGTGATTGCCGCAATCAACGGCCACTGTGTGGGTGGCGGGCTGGAGATCGCGATGGCAGCGGACATTCGCATTGCGCGCAAAGATGCCGGTAAGATCGGCCTGCCGGAAGTGAACCTGGGCGTACTTCCCGGCACCGGCGGCACGCAGCGCCTCTCGCGGATGGTGGGGAAGAGCAAGGCCATTGAGCTGATGGTCACCGGCAACACGTTTTCGTTCGAGGAGGCGCAGGAACTCGGCATCGTCAACGACATCTTCGAGCGCGACGGCTTCATGGAGAACATCATGGAGTACGCCCAACAGTTCTGTCCGCCCAACAAGGCCTCGAAGGCCGTCGGACGGATCAAGCGCGCGGTACAGACCGGCTGGGAGATTCCGATGGAATCGGCGCTGGCGGTCGAACGCGAGAACCAGCAACTGCTTTTCCAGAGCGAGGACGCGAAGGAGGGGCTGGCTGCTTACGTAGAGAAACGGCCAGCGAACTTCAAGGCGAAATAGGTTGCTCGTTTGGGGACGGGCACTCCTGCTCCTCCCCGGAACGACGCCCGGCTCTGATGAGGATGAACGATGCTTGCGGCGACCAAAGTTAATCTGAAGCCTGGCCGGCTACTCATCGACGGCGTGTGGGTCGAGGGAGAGAAGACCTTCGACACCATCAATCCTGCTACGGGCGAAGTGCTCACGCAAATCGCGGAAGCCTCGCCCGCTGACGTGGACCGTGCCGTCGATGCCGCCCGCCGCGCGTTCGAAGATCGCGGCGGCCCCTGGCGGAAACTCTCGGCCAGCGAGCGCGGCCGGCTGATCTGGAAGCTTGCCGATCTCGTGGAGAAACACATCGACGAGTTGGCCGAACTGGAAACTCTCGACAACGGCAAGCCGATTTTCGAATCGCGCTATGTTGACCTGCCGATGGTGATCGATGTCCTGCGCTATTACGCAGGCCTGGCGACGAAAATTCACGGTGAGACCGTCAACGCCCTTGAGACCGCGTTTACGTACACGCTCCGCGAGCCGGTCGGTGTAGTTGGTCTGATTGTTCCGTGGAATTTCCCGCTTTTGCTCGCATCATGGAAGGTCGGACCGGCTCTGGCGTGTGGCAATACGATTGTTCTCAAGCCTGCCGAACAGACGCCGCTCACGACGCTGAGATTTGGAGAACTTGTCGTCGAGGCCGGTTTTGCGCCAGGCGTGGTGAACATCCTGACCGGCGGCCCGGAGACGGGCAAGGCAATCGTCGCGCATCCCGGTATCGACAAGATCGCTTTCACCGGCTCAACCGCGGTTGGCAAAGAAATCATGCGCGGTGCGGCCGTTACGCTGAAGCGCGTGACGCTGGAACTCGGAGGCAAGTCACCGAATATCGTGTTCGCTGACTCCGACGTCGACGGCGCGGTCAAGGGTGCGATCAACGGCATTTTCTACGGGAAGGGCGAAGTCTGCAATGCTGGCTCGCGGCTATTTCTTGAGAGCAGGCTTAAAGATGAATTCACCGAGAAGCTTGTTGCGCGCGCTTCGAAGATGCGCCCCGCCGATCCGCTCGATCCGAAGACGCGTCTTGGAGCCATCGTCAGTCAAGAGCAAATGCAAACCGTGCTCGGCTACATCGAGGCCGGCAGGCACGACGGCGCCAAGTTGGTCTCAGGCGGGAACCGAGTCGCGGTCGACAGTAGCAATGGATTCTTCATCGAGCCAACAATCTTCGGCGACGTGAAGAACGACATGCAGATTGCCCGCGAAGAAATCTTCGGTCCGGTACTTTCCGTGCTGACCTTCGACGACTTGGACGAAGTCGTGGAGCAGGCAAATAGTAACCCTTACGGCCTCGCCGCGGCGGTCTGGACGCGCGACGTGAAAAAAGCGCACACCGTCTCGCGCCGGCTAAAGGCAGGCACCGTATGGATCAACACGTACGGCCTGATGGACGCGTCGCTCCCGTTCGGCGGATACAAGAGCTCTGGTTTCGGCCGCGAGTTGGGCGCGCACGCGATGGAGCATTACACCGAACTGAAAACAGTTTGGTTGAACATGTCGTAAATGCATGCATCACGGAGTTAGCAGAGGGGCGGACCGATCGAGGCTGTTGTCCTTTTGTGGTTAGAGAGGTTTTTTACTATGCCGGGTAAAGTCGCAAAAATCGGAACGTTTAGTGAATGGATCGGTTTGTTCAACGACTGGCGTAAAGAAATCGGCGTCAATACCGCTGATATCGAAGCCTTCCACTTCGACACGCTTTACGGCGCGATCGAGACGGAAGAGATCGAGTTCGGCTCCTACAAAGGCCGGCGCAAGTGGGAGAGCCTGCGCCAGATTCCGACGCAGCAAATGCGCGATGCGTTGATGAACATGATCGTCTACCAGGGCGACACCGAATTTGCCAGCGTCGAACAGCAGCGCAACCTGTTGGAGAATGCCCCGACCGACTGGGATCGTCGCGCCATCGCCCGCGTGATGATCGAAGAGATGCGTCACGGTTGGCAGATGTGCGCCCTGCTAGTTGACCACTTCGGGTACTCCGGCAAGGTGGAAGCGCAGAAAATGCTCGAGCGGCGGGCCTTTGACAATCAGCGACTGCTCGGGGCATTCAATGTGGACGTCGACAACTGGATGGATTTTTTTACTTATACCGATTTCGTAGACCGCGACGGCAAGTTCCAGTTGCAGATGCTGAAGTACTCGGCCTTCGCGCCGCTTGGCCGCTCCATGTCATACATGTTGCGGGAAGAGGCCTTCCACATGGGCGCCGGCAACGATGGACTCCGCCGCATTGTGGAGGCGGGCGTGATCCCGCCGTGGTTGATTCAGAAGTATCTCAACAAATGGATTTCGTGTTCGTACGATCTGTTCGGGACCGACCATTCTTCTTCGGCGCACTGGGCCTATGTTTGGGGCGTGAAAGGCCGCTATGACGAAGCCAAGAATGACCAGTCTCCGGATCTCGACGACCTGAATGACTACAACCGCAACCTTTATCGGGAGGAAGTCTCCGGACTGATCGAACGTTTCAACTCTTCTCTCGCTCCCGAAGTGCCGAAACTCTACGCGCCGCATATCAAATTCAACCGTGCGATTGGCCGCTGGGCAGGGCAGCAATTCCACGCCCAGACTGGCGAAGCGCTGGACGATCGCGACTACGAACAACATTTCAAAGAATCCATGCCGTCCGCCGAAGATAAAAAGTTGCTGCTCGACATCATCGACGCTGAGAAGAAATGGATTGCCGAAAAGACCGGGGCCCGCGACCCGCTATCCACCATCGGAGAAGTGCGGAAGTCTGCGATCAACCTGTAGCGGGTTGCATGGAATGTTTGGCAAGAGCACGGCTTGAGGCTGTGTGCAAGGAACTCTGACTTTATGCCGTTGACGCCCACCGCCGTGTCCCGTCTTGCAGTCAACGTGGCCGCTCCCGTGGCTCGGATCAGGCTGCACAATCCCCCGCTGAATGTCATCGACATTCCGATGATGGAGGAATTGGCGCTCTTTCTGGGGGAGATTGACTCTCGGCCAGAGGTTTCCGTGATCGTTCTGAGCGGCGAGGGAAGAGCATTTTCAGCGGGCGTGGACGTGGCCGCGCATACCCCTGACAATGTTGAGGGGATGCTGACGAAGTTCCACGCCATGGTCCGGGCTCTGCTGGCAACGAAGAAGGTAACGGTCGCGAGGGTTCATGGGCCCTGCCTGGGTGGCGGGGCAGAGTTGGCGATGGTTTGTGATATGGCGTTCACCACTGAGTCGGCCCAGTGGGGATTCCCGGAAATCAAGCTTGGTTGCTATCCTCCGGTGGCGTGCACCGCGCTCGCGGCGCTCGTCGGCCAGAAGCGGGCGGCAGAACTGATTCTTACCGGGCGCACGATCGGCGGCAAGGAGTGCGCAGACATCGGCTTGGCGACTCGTGCCGTGCCCGAGAACGAATTGACCGCCGCCGTCGAGCAGTGTGTGGCGCATTTGCTCAGCCTAAGCCCGGCGGCCCTGGCAATCGCCAAGAAGGCCTCTTATACCTGGGACTCCATGCACTTCGACAAAGGCCTCGCTCGGGCAGAGAAAATCTATTTCGAAGAGCTAATGAAGACCGCAGACGCGCAGGAAGGCGTTCGCGCGTTTATGGAGAAGCGCGCGCCCAGTTGGACCGGGAAATAACGCAGCGCAACCTATGGATTACGAAATTACTCCCGAAGAAGTGAAGTCTAAACTCAACGCGGGAGAGGAGTTTGTCCTGCTCGATGTTCGAGAACCGTGGGAATTCGAAACCGCCCGTATCGACGGCGCGAAGTTGATCCCCATGGGGGATGTGCCTTCCAGGGCGCACCAGGAACTCGATCCCGAGGAACCGATCGTGGTGGTCTGCCATCATGGCGTCCGTTCCATGAACGTAACGGTCTGGCTCCGCCAGCAAGGTTTCGAAAAAGCGCAGTCCCTGCGGGGCGGCATCGATGCCTGGTCGCTTCGTGTAGACGGGAAAGTTCCAATGTATTAAGCGCGCTTTTACTTTGGCCGAGGAACAGCTAGGAGCTAAGAGCTGAGAGCCGCATAGTGAAAAAAGAACTCGTCGAACTGAAAATCAACGGCCTTACCCATGAACTCGCCATCGAGTCGAGCGCTCTGCTGCTCGATGTGTTGCGGCAGGAGTTGCAACTAACGGGCACCAAACGCGGCTGCGATGATTCGTCGTGCGGCGCTTGTACGGTACTGGTCGATGGGGTTGCCATGATGTCCTGCGCTCTCCTGGCAGCAAGCTGCGAAGGGCGGGAGGTCACGACCGTCGAAGGAGTCAGTGAGAACGGCAGCCTGGCGGCGATTCAAAAAGCATACGGAGATTGGGGTGGCGCGCAATGCGGATACTGCACGCCGGGTTTCATCATGACGGTAAGGTCGTTGCTGGCGGAGAACCCGAAGCCATCGGAAGACGACGTTCGCGCCGCGCTCAGCAGTAATTTGTGCCGCTGCACCGGCTACAACCAGATGTATGAAGCGATCCGCGCAGCGATTGCAGCGGAGCGGAAGGAGTTGGTCGGGGCGAAGTAATTTCGACCAGCAAGCCAAAAGCAGATTCCTCTCCTTCGCTTCGCTCAGGGTCGGAATGACACAGGTGAAATGAGAGACCCCTTCTCCATTATCGGCAAGCCCACGGCCATGATCGACGCCGCGGAAAAGACGACCGGCGCTGGCAAGTACACCGACGACCTGAGCCTGCCCGGCATGCTGGTCGGTAAGATTCTGCATTCGCCTTATCCCCATGCCCGGCTGAGACGCATTGACACCAGCCGCGCCGAGAAACTCGAAGGAGTAGTCGCCGTTGTCGTCGGCAAAGACGCGCCTAACCCGTACGGTATTCTTCCTGTCGGCCACGACGAGCATGCTCTTGCGCTCGACAAAGTTCGCTATGTGGGCGACAACGTTGCCTGCGTGGTTGCTGTTTCCGAAGCGGTCGCCGAAAGAGCCCTGGAACTCATCGAAGTCGGCTATGAGGTCCTTCCCGCCTACTTTGATCCAGAAGAGGCGATGAAGGCCACAACCGACCTCATCCACGACAACAAGCGGGGCAACATAGAGAAGGACTATCACCACGTCTTCGGCGATCCCAATCGCGGTTTCAGGGACGCCGATCACGTCTCCGAAGCCCGCTTCATCGCGAATGAGGTCACGCACGCGGCCATGGAGCCGCATTCCACCCTGGCCTCGTTCGAAATTGATCCGCACACCGGAAAGCCCGGACGCCTCACCGTCTGGTCGTCGACGCAAGTCCCTTACTACCTTCAGCACAAACTTTCTCTCGTACTCGAAATGCCAATGGCGCAGATTCGAGTGATCAAGCCGCTAGTCGGCGGCGGTTTCGGCGGGAAGAGCGAAGTCATTCCGCTCGAAATCATTGCCGCGGTGGCTGCGCGCAAAGCCCAGGCTCCGGTCAAGATCACTTACACGCGCGAGGAAGTGTTTTGGGCACATCGAGGACGTCCGCGCACCATCATCGATCTTAGAACCGGGGTGAAGAAAGACGGCCGCATCACCGCCGTGAACGCTCGCGTGGTGCAGGATGGCGGCGCCTACTGCTCCTACGGTGTGGTGACGATTCTCTATTCCGGCGCGCTGCTCGGCGCGCTCTACGATATTCCAAACATTCAGTACGACGGATACCGCGTGTTGACCAACAAACCCGCCTGTGGTGCGATGCGCGGCCACGGCACGGTGAACGTGCGCTTCGCGTTCGAATCGCAGCTCGACGAAATCGCAGCCACGATTGGCATGGACCCCGCCGAAATTCGGCGGCGTAATTTGTTGCAGCCACCGTGCATCACCGTCAACGGCCTGCGCGTGCAGAGCTACGGCTTGCCTGAGTGCATTGAGAAAACGGTCGAGCGCTCGCGCTGGAAGCAGCGCCGCGGCAAACTGCCCGCAGGACGCGGTCTGGGCATCGCCTGCAGTCATTACGTCAGTGGCGCCGCAAATTCCATTATTCGCTCCGACATGCCGCACTCGACCGTCAACATTAAGATCGACCGCGACGGTGGGGTTGTGGTTTACACCGGCGCCTCAGAAATTGGCCAGGGCTCGGATACCATGACGGCTCAGATCGCGGCCGAAGCTTTGGGATGTTCGCTTTCTCGCGTCCGCGTCATCGCCGCCGACACGGATCTGACACCCATTGACATCGGTTCCTACTCCAGCCGCGTTACGTTCATGGCGGGGAACGCTACCCTGCGTGCGGCTGGGGAAGTGAAGAAGCTGATCGCGGCTGCGGCAGGGAAGAGGATGGGCTGCACGCCCGAGGATCTGATTTTCCGCAGCGATCGAGTTTTCAGAAAAAATGCGGCAGCATCTGTTGGGACAGAGTTGGCGGAGATGAGTGTCCGCCCCACACAACACCAAGCCTCGGTCAGTGGGCGCGTCGAAGGCCAGATTCTGCGCGGATCGCTGCAGCAGAAACGCAAGGAAGAAGGGCCCAAAGACTGGATGACTTTCGAAGAGGCAGTCGTTGCGGCGATCGATTTTCATGGAGCGCTCACAGGAACCGGATCGTATGCTCCTCCGGCGGAAGCTCGCGGCGGCAAATACAAGGGCGGAGGCGTAGGACCTTCGCCGGCGTACTCTTACTCGGCCCAGGTCGCCGAGGTCAGCGTCGATCAGGAAACCGGAGAAGTCACGGTACACAGAGTCTGGGCCGCGCACGACTGCGGCCGGGCTTTGAATCCGGTTTCCGTCGAAGGCCAGATCATTGGCTCCGTCTGGATGGGCATGGGGCAGGCGCTCACTGAAGAAATGGTCTGGAAGGACGGCATGCTCATGAATCCCGGGCTGCTCGAATATCGCAGCCCTTCGTCGGTGGAGTCCCCGACGGTCGAACCGATCATGGTCGAAAGCATCGATCCCGAGGGTCCTTTCGGCGCGAAGGAGTGCAGCGAGGGATCGCTGGCCGCCACTATTCCTGCTATCGCCAATGCCATCTACGATGCAGTGGGAGTGCGCTTGCATGAGTCGCCGTTCACCCCGGAACGAGTGCTGGCGGCCCTGCGCGCCAAAAAGAATGCCAAGGCGTTAGACCTGACCGAGGGGGTTGACCCGACTGCGCCCGCCCGTTTTCGGGAACATGGGGGATCGCTCTGTTTCGACGGCAAAGGACCACAGCGTCACGCGCTCGACCCTTCCAGGTGTGCGGCATCCAAGGGAGGCGGGGATTGAGCTTGCCACAGTTCAAGCTGCTGCGCCCGCGGTGGGTGGAGGAGGCCATCGGCTGTCTCGGAACGCACCTGGGAAACGCTCGCGTGCTGGCCGGCGGCACTGACCTGATCCCCTCGATGCGGCAAAAACTGTTTGAGCCAGCGTACGTTCTCGACCTGTCCAGAATCACCGCGTTACGCGGAATTTCTGCGCTCCCCAATGGTGGCGTCGAAATCGGGGCGTTGACCACGCTGCGCGCCATCGAACGCTCAGCATTCCTGCGCGAGCACTATGCCGTTCTCGCGGAAGCCGCCGCCACTGTTGCCTCACCCGTGTTGCGCAACATGGGGACGATTGGCGGCAACATCTGTCTCGACACGCGCTGTCTCTGGTACAACCAGTCGCTTACCTGGCGCAAGGGATGCGGCTTCTGCATCAAGAAAGACGGCGACCTCTGCCATGTTGCACCGGGTGGAACCAAGTGCTGGGCCGCATTTTCCGGCGACACGCCTGCTGCGCTGCTGTGCCTGAATGCCGAGATCGAAATCGCGAGCGCCTCTGGGCTGCGCCGCGTACCGCTGAACGAGTTCTACACCGGCATGGGCGACAACTATCGCAGGTTGCAGCCTGACGAGATTGTTACGCGCGTTTTTCTTTCTGCGTCATCTGCCGACTACTGCGGTGTGTACCGTAAGCTACGGGTTCGCGGATCGATCGACTACCCACTGGCCGGAGTTGCCGTGGTCATGAAGCGCTCGAATGGCCATGTAGCCGATGCACGCATCGGCATTACTGCGGTCAATCCCGCTCCTGTGCTGGTGAAGGGAGCAGGCGAGCTGCTCGCAGGCAAGGTCGTCGACGAAATCCTCGCCCAAGCCGCTGGAGACTTGGCGGCGAAGACCGCCAAGCCGCTCACTACTTCTGCCCTCACGCCCGAGTACCGCCGCGAGATGATTCGCGTATTTACCAAGAGGGCAGTGATGGCGTGCGCCCAGCTAGCCGGTCGGAACTGATCGAAATTAGTTTTCGTGAAGGAGAGAAGCATGCCTCGTTACCATATCGCTCAGGTTAATATTGGGCGAGTCAGAGCCCCGATCGGGGACCCGTTGATGGCTGGATTTGTCGCGCGGTTGGACGATCTCAACACGCTTGCGGATCACAGTCCCGGATTTGTCTGGCGTCTCCAAACATCGGAAGGAAACGCGACCTACTTTCGGCCTTATGATGACGACCGAATCCTGATGAACATGTCAGTCTGGGCGACGATTGACGCACTCCGGCACTACGTCTACCAGACCGCGCATGCAGAGATACTTCGGCACCGGCACGAATGGTTCGAAACGTTCACGGGCGCGTACACCGCTCTGTGGTGGGTGCCCGCCGGTCATCGTCCCGGGATCGACGAGGCGAGGAAGCGTCTTGCCCACCTGGAAAAGCACGGGCCAACGGAGTTCGCTTTTACCTTCAAAACGACTTTTCAGCCGGACGAGCGCTTTCAGCAGGCCATCGACTGGTTGTCGTTTCAGCCTTGTCCAGCGGCCTAACCGGTGGGTGGGCAAGTTGCGGCGAATACGATGGCAGACTGATAGAATTCCGGCCTGAGACACCGAACCCCAACCACTTGTGATCACCGACTGCCACATCCATATCCAGCCCATGGAGATGTTCAAGGCCGACGCGCTGGAGCTCATGAAACGGAAGCGGTCGAACTTCGACCAGATCGTCGAGTTCTGCCGTTCACCCAAGGCCTTCCTCAAGTTTCTGGACGCGAGCGGCATCGACCGAGCGATGCTGATCAACTATGTGGCGCCGGAAGTAATCGGCTTCACCAACGGCGTGAATCAGTTCGTCGCCGACTATGTCAAGGAAGATCCAACCCGGCTGCTCTCCTGCGGCAGCCTGCATCCGCGGCACACCACCAACGTCCTGGCCGATGTGGAGCAGATCTTGCGGCTGGGGCTGAAGATGATCAAGATTCATCCGCCGCACCAATTGCTGTTTCCCAATGACTATCTCAGTGGCGTCAAAGAGCTCGAGATCATCTACCGCGCGGCGGAGGCCAATGGTGTGCCCGTAATGTTCCACACCGGAACCTCTATTTTTCCGGGAGCCCGCAACAAGTATGGCGATCCGATCTACGTGGACGATGTCGCGGTCGATTTCCCCAAGCTGAAGATCTTGCTGGCCCACGGCGGCCGCCCGCTGTGGATGCAGACCGCGTTCTTTCTCGTGCGCCGGCACCCTCACGTTTATCTCGATATCAGTGGCATTCCGCCCAAGACCCTGCTCAGGTATTTTCCACGTCTGGGCGAAATCGCTCACAAGACGCTGTTCGGCACAGACTGGCCAGGTCCCGGCGTGCCTGACATCAAGAAAAATCTCGACGAATTCCGCGCGCTTGCTTTGCCTGATGACGTCCAGCGGCAGATTCTTAGCAAAACCGCGCTAGGGATCTGGCCAGCCTGAGTTCGGCTGCTTCCTTACATCTACCTCGGCTTCCCGCCGGTGTTACGAGACAAGTGACCGTTGGGCGCTTGGAGAGTCGTGCGGATTTCAGGTATAAAAGATAATTACACCCGGACGTTGCGGGTCGGGCCGTCCGGCAACCAGACTCCAGCTCCTAGGCGAAAAACGAATGTCGAGCGTCACCACAAATCTTGCCCCCAAGGGACTTGAGGGCGTCGTTGCCACCACCTCCCGGATTTGCTACATCGACGGAGATCGCGGCGTCCTTGCATACCGTGGCATCGACATCCACGAACTCGCGCACCAGTCAAATTTCGAAGAGACCTGCTACCTGCTCTGGTTCGGCAAGCTGCCCACAAGCCGCGAGTTGCGCGAGTTGCATGATCGCCTGGCGGAAGAGCGCAAGCTCGACGCCTCCATAATTTCTTTGCTGCGTGCGGCCCCGCGTCACGCGCTCCCCATGGATGTGCTGCGCACCGCGGTTTCGGCGCTGTCTTTCTACGATCCGCAACAGAAGAATAACGATCGTACGGCCAATATCGACAAGGCGATCCGCCTGACCTCGCAGATCGCCATGATTGTCGCGACTTATGACCGCATCCGCAAAGGACAACCCGTGGTCGAGCCCGACCGTACGTTGTCCCATGCTGCTAACTTTCTGCTCCTGCTTAACGGTAAGAATCCGAGTGCGACGGCCGAGAGAGCCCTCGACATCGCGCTGATCCTGCACGCCGACCACGAGCTCAATGCCTCCACTTTTGCGGCCCGGGTGACGGCCGCGACCTTGTCCGACATGCACTCGGCCATTACTTCTGCCATCGGCGCCCTCAAGGGGCCCTTGCACGGAGGCGCGAACGAAGCGGTCTTTCGCATTCTCGAAGCGATCGACTCCTCCGGCGCCGATCCCATCGAGTTCGTCAAGGATATGTTGGCGCAGAAGAAAAAAGTGCCCGGCTTTGGCCATCGCGTTTACCACACTGAAGACCCGCGGGCGACGCACTTGCGTGCCATGTCCCGCGAGTTGGGCAACTCCAGCGGACAAGCCAAGTGGTTCGAGACTTCCCATAAAATCGAAGAGTTCGTGAAGGCCGACAAGAAACTGAACGCCAACGTCGACTTTTACTCTGCTTCTACTTATCACACGCTCGGTATCGACGTGGATCTATTCACCCCCATCTTCGCCGTCTCCCGCATCAGCGGGTGGGCCGCTCACGTGATCGAGCAACTCGACGATAACCGCCTGATCCGTCCCCGAGCGGATTACCTGGGTCCGGAATATCCCGCCCCCTACGTACCGATCGATCAGCGCTCGTGATCGTAGGGACGTTGCTGTGCGGGCGGCATGCCGGATGATGGTGAGAGAGGTTCGAAGCAACGTCTCCGCGGCGGCTTCACAGCGTAAAATAGATCTAATATGCGCCGAGTCTACCTCGACAACAACGCCACCACGCCAATCCTGCCCGAGGTGTTTGAGGCCATGCGCCCTTATTTCGGGGAACGCTTCGGAAATGCCTCATCGATCCACGGTCACGGACAGGACGCCCGTGCAGCGGTCGAAAATGCGCGCGAGTCGGTGGCGACGCTGCTCGGCTGTCACGCATCGGAGATTGTTTTCACCAGTGGAGGCACCGAAGCCGACAACCTGGCGATTTTCGGTCTGGTGACAGCAGGTGATCACCTGATTACATCGAGCATCGAGCATGACGCGGTGCTCCATGCCTGCAAGCACGCCGAAGAACTGGGCTGCGAAGTGTCCGCGCTGCCGGTGGATGCTCACGGCCTCGTCGATCCCGACGATGTGCGCCGCGCTCTGCGGGCCAACACGAAACTGGTCTCTATCATGATGGCGAACAACGAGACCGGGGTGCTGCAACCGGTCGAGGAGATTGGCAGGATCGCGGCGGAGGCCGGCGTCTATTTCCATTCCGACGCAGTGCAGGCCGGGGGCAAAGTCGCCATTAACGTGGGGCAAATTGGTTGCCACCTGCTCTCGATCTCCGGTCACAAGATCCATGCGCCTCAGGGAGTGGGAGCGCTCTATGTGCGGAAAGGCACCGCAATCCAGCCGCTATTTTATGGCGGGCGCCATGAGCGCTCACGCCGGGCTGGCACGGAGAATGTTCCGGGAATCGTTGCTCTCGGCAAGGCTACACAACTGGCCAAGGAGGGCCTGGATCGCGGCGATGACCAGAAAATCGCCGCACTGCGAGACCGCTTGCAAAAGGGCATCCTGACTCAGATTCAGGAAGCGGGAGTGAACGGCGAACTTACGCCGCGCGTGCCGAACACGACCAACATTTATTTCGACCACATCGAAGGCGAAGCACTCGTGATCTCGCTGGATCTGAAGGGCCTCGCCGTTTCCGCCGGATCTGCCTGTTCGTCGGGCGCGATTGAGCCGTCGCACGTCCTGGTGAGCATGGGGTTGCGACCGGATCGGGCGCACGCGAGCATCCGTTTTAGCCTCGGCAAACAGACAACCGCGGCGGACATCGATTTCGCGCTCGCCCTGGTGCCTGAGATCGTTGCCCGGTTGCGGCAGTTGTCGCCGTCATACAAAAGACAGGTACTGCGCGCCTGAGAAGCCTGGGTGGACCAGATTTGTTAGAATCCTTTCGCAATGACAACGACAGATGCCGTTCTTGTTCCCGCCAACACCGTGGCCACCGCCAAAAGCGATGGTCCCACCGTTGATGTCAACAACGCCACCACTCGCGCGTTTCTCGTGACCCTCACCATCACGAAAATCATCGAGCAGGAATCGCTCGACGTCAGCATCTACGGCTCGGCCGATGGTGCGGCATGGGAGCCGAAATCGATCGCGGCCTTTCCGCAAAAGTTTTACTGCGGCGAGACCCAGTTGGTGCTCGATCTGAACGCGCATCGGCAGGTGAAATTCGTGCGCGCCCATTGGGAGGTCGCGCGCTGGGGCCGCGGTACGGAGACGCCCATGTTCGAATTCGGCGTCAGCATGAAATGGATCCCGGCCAACATTCTGAACGAAGCCCGCGCCGAGGCGAAGGCATTAGCTTAGGAATTGTTGCCCCTCCCGTCCGCTATATTAACTTCAGCATGAAATCCGAGTCCCAAGTCATCGTGCGCCCGGCGCGCAACGTCCGCGGCAGCGTTCAACTGCCCGGCGACAAATCCATTTCTCACCGATACGCGATGCTGGCGGGAATCGCAGAAGGTCCTTCGCGCCTCGAGAATTACTCGACTGGTGCGGACTGCGCCAGCACTCTCGGCTGTATGCGTTCGCTAGGAGTCAGGTGGGAGCGCAAGGCGGACTCCGGCAACCTCATCGAAGTGCAGGGACGGGACCTGTCCCTAGCCGCTCCTGATGGTGCGCTCGACTGCGGTAACTCCGGTTCAACGATGCGGATGCTCAGCGGCATCGTCGCCGGTCAGAAGTTCACCAGCGAAATGATCGGGGATGAGTCGCTCTCGCGTCGCCCCATGGAACGAGTGATCAAGCCGCTCTCCGCCATGGGCGCGCGAATCGACTCGCTGGAAGGGAAGCCTCCGTTGCGCATTTCTGGGGCGTCCCTAAGAGCAATCGACTATGAAATGCCGGTTGCCAGCGCGCAGGTGAAGTCCTGCCTGTTGTTCGCAGGTTTGTTTGCGGACGGCGAGACTCGAATCGTAGAACCCTTGCGCACGCGCGACCACGGAGAAGTGGCGCTGCGCGCTTTTGGGGCACACCTCGGCCGCAAAGGCAGCGGCGTGAACGGAAACGAAGTCCGTATCCGCGGTGGTCAACGCTTGTGCGGCATCGAAGCCCGGATCCCGGGCGATCTCTCCAGCGCTGCATTTTTTCTGTGCGCGGCGGCGCTTTTTCCCGGGTCGCAATTGACGATCCCGAATCTGCTCATGAACCCCACGCGCGCGCGCCTGCTCGACATCCTTGTACAGATGGGACTCCGCATCACGGTCACGCAGATCGAAGAGATTCATGGGGAGCTGATCGGATCGCTCCAGATTGAAGGGGGTAAATTGAAAGGCTTCACAATCGCGGGCGGGGACTCCGCTGCGCTCATCGATGAGATTCCTGTGCTGGCGGCCATCTCACCTTACACCGAGCTGGGCATCGAAGTGCGCGACGCCAAAGAACTGCGCGTGAAAGAATCCGATCGGATTGCGGCCGTAGCGGCGAACCTCCGCTTGATGGGCGCGCAGGTTGAAGAGCGGGAGGACGGTCTGAAGATTCCTGGGAGCCAGACGCTCAGTGGAGCTGAACTCGATTCAGTTGGCGATCATCGCATCGCCATGGCTTTCGCTGTGGCAGCTTTGCGCGCCCGGGGTGAAACGCTCATTCGCGGTGCTGAATCGGCTGCAATCTCCTACCCAGCCTTCTTCCAAGCGCTTGAAGAGGTAATCGAACGTTAGTCCATTTTTATGCCTAGCGAGTAGAACTCAGTGTCATCCCGAGTGCGGCCAGCAAACATCAAGATCCCTCGCTGCCCCCGGGATACCGATCGCGATGGGATACATTAACTGTTAAGTCAGCCTAGCCTTCAGTGCTCTCGAGGAACAGGACCCAAACGCACCATCGACGAAGTAACCTCGCCTGGAGACGGACAAAATGCACTTGCGCGTGGAAGATCTCGACGGCAAAGAGCGGAAATATCTCGTCTTCTCGATGACTCCGCGTTCCGATAGCAGCACCGCGGATGCCGCTCCATCACGGCTCAATCACCTGCCGTAAACCATGTAGGAGACAACACAAAACAAACGGCGCGGGTTCAGTAACCGCGCCGTTTTGAATTGTTTGCTGAGACTTACTACAGCAATTTCTGCAGCCCCCGCTTGAGGGTGATGTCCTCCAACCCCACCATACGGTCAAGCATCGAAAGCAAGTGAACGTCACTCTGCCCTCCGCTCTGTCTCTCTTCTTAAGCAAGGGAGGCGTGTGTGCGAAACCAAACCATCAACGGAGTCAACCAACATGAAACGTTCCTTATTACTAATCACAGCTTCGCTATTCTTCGCGGCAGCACCTATACTGATGGCGCAGCAGGACAGCGATCACCTTGAAGTCGGTGCGTTCTTCGATTATTTTCGCTTTAGCAACGCCTCGCCCGTCAGGAACTTCGTCGGAGTCGGAGGCCGGGCGGCATTTAACGTTCGACCCAGCGTTCAGATCGAAGCCGAGATGGCCTACGACTTCAAGCGGAACTTCACCAATACTTTCAGGAACGGCGTGACGACCGAGGTGGTCAATACGTCATTCCGCACGCTACATGGATTTTTCGGGCCCAAATTCCAGACAGGCTCCGGCCCCTTTCGGGTGTTCGTCACCGGCAAGGTCGGATTCGATAATTTCAGCATTAACAACCAGGGTGCAACTACAGGTTTTGTGAACACGGTCGGCCTTACCACCGGCAAGACCGCCTTCGCCGTCTATCCCGGGGGAGGGTTTGAAGCCTTCGCTGGCCCGATCGGTATTCGTGCCGAAGTGGGTGACGACATTTACTTCATCAGCGGAGCCCACAACAACCTGCGCGTGACCTTCGGACCCCAGTTCCGTTTTTGATCTCGCGAAAACCGGGTGCTCACTGGCGGCCCGTTACAGGCCGCCAGTTTTTTCAGCACATCTTCTTTCTAGCCGCCTCCTACCGGGTCCAACAACCCCATCACGTTCTCGTGTGACCGCTGTCACGGCGGGAGTTTTGCGCCTCCTCGATAGTGAAGAGTCTGCAGGGCGGAAATCGTCCGCCAGAAATCAGTCCAGTGGGCAACCATCCACAACGCATGGTGAATCCGTGGGTCGTCACTTTCGCTGTGATGCTGGCGACCTTCATCGAAGTTCTCGACACTACCGTCGTCAGCGTATCGATACCGCACTTTGCCGGCAATTTGGCCTCCACCAACGAAGAAGGCACGTGGGTGGTCACGTCCTATCCGGTTTCAAACGCCGTCGTACTACCGATTTTAGGCTGGTTGGCGAACTATATGGGCCGCAAAGCGCCTGCTGCTGACCTGTGTCGCCGGATTCACCCTCACGTCGCTGCTGCGCGGCTTTGCGACTTCACTGCCGCAGTGGATTACTTTCCGCATTTTGCAAGGGCTGACTGGCCGCGGCCTGCAGCCGCCGGCCCAGGCGATTCTGCTAGAAACTTTTCCCAAAGAACGACTCGGCCACGCCATGGCACGCATCCCGGCCGAGAAAATGGGCAACTCGACCAGCATCTTCAATCTGATGCGCAATATCGGCGGCAGCGGGGGCATCGCCATCATGACCACGTTCCTGGCCCACCCAGCTTCACCAGAACCATCTCGTGGCCAATGTTCGAGCCGGCGATTCGCAAACGCTGAGATACCTGCAAGGTCTGCGTACTCACTTCAACGCGCAAGGCGCCGACAGCGTCACCGCCGCGCGCAAGGCTCTCGGCGCGCTTTATGGGACGGTGCTGCAGGACGCCGCCATGCTCGCTTTTGTCGAAACTTTTTGGGTGATGGGCGTGCTGTTTCTGCTGATGATCCCATTCCTCCCGCTGTTGCAGTACGCCGAGCGTGTGCCTTGTCAAGAAGCTGCGGCCAACGCTGTAGCGGCACTGTTTCTCTCGAATACTCCAGAGCCTTGGCCGGATGTTCTGGAGCGCGATGCCCAGGTAGAAGACGGCGATCTCGTTCCGCAACGCTTAAACCCGCTTAAACCCCTGTCGCCGCGTGCAAAGCCTTGCCTGTGATAGAGTATTGGCCACCAAGAGGCTGGCCGTGGGGCTGGCCGCGTCCGCCCAGGTTTACCAACCGCTAAAGGAGCGATCCATGACCACCCTCCGCGACCTCGTGAAAGACCGCAAAGTCTACTCCGTTGAAGCCACTCGCAGTGTGCTCGAGGCGGCGCGTTACATGATGGAACACAATGTCGGCGCCGTGCCGGTCCTTCGCAACGGAGAACTGGCGGGTATCCTGTCAGAGCGCGACATCATGAACCGGGTGGTGGCGGTTGGACGAACCCCGGGAACCACCGCCGTGTCTGAGGTCATGACCGCGAACCCGCGCGCGGTCGCAGCCGACGAAAGCGTAGAGGAGTGCCTCTTCATCATGCGGGAGTTTGGATTCCGTCATCTCCCCATTGTCGACGGAAAAGAATTGAGGGGACTGGTCTCGCTGCGGGACATCCTGATGCGTCAGTCGGCCGAAATCGAGCGCCAGACGCGCCGCGCCGCCTCGTAGCGGTGTGCGGAAAAACTCGGACTACGTTTCGTGGTTTGAAGAGCGCGGCTTCCAGCCCGACGGAAAACCGTGCGTGCTCGTCACTCCCGTTTCCGCAGCAGGACTTCCCCCGGCTTAGGGGGCAATTTGAACGGGAATTCTAAGATTTTTCCGTCTACCGGAAGCCGCAGGATGAATTCCTCCTGCTTCTTCCATCCACCGATCCACTTGTTCTGGGTGCTGAATAAAACCCACCCGCTGGTCTCCGCATGCCCCGGTCCCAATCGCGTGGGCCGCAGGCTGTTCTTGCTGACAAACTCCAGCAACTCCGCCGAATCCTTCTGAAAGGCCCGCACGTAGGCCTCCTTCTCTTCTTTTCGCTCCGGATGTTTTTGGCCTTCGCGCGCGGCCTCATGATCCAACGCGTCGGCGTCGTCCTGTACTTTTTGCGCAAACCCTTCTGGATCCAGTGGCGTTTGCACAACTCGGAAATGATTCACAAACTCGAGCGAGATCGCATCCGTGGCAAGTTCCAGCGCCCCCTGGCCGCGATAGCGCACGTCCAGCAACACGGCGAAGAACGGTTCGTGCCGGCGGTGAACTTTTTCCAGTTCCTGGGAATCGACCGACAGCGTTACGCCCACATCGTCCGACCACAATCCGTAGCGAAATCTGCCATCGTCGCCGAACGAAAACGTGCAGCCGGGATGCTCCTCATCCCAGCGCACGGCGGGAATCTTAGGCTTATCTTTCCCGGGTTCGGCTCGCAGTGGCGCCGGGCAGAGCAGGAAGGACCCTCCCAGCAGGAGCGCAGCAACCATGGCCGCAGAGGCAAACCTCCGCCCATGCCGGTCGCGACCCTTGGGCTGGCACATGAGTGTTTCTATCTTAGTTAGTCCACCGTCAGAGTGACGGTAGGAGCGGTGTTCGTCGTGCCAGTGCCGGTATTGCTCGAGACATTTCCGGCTGTGTCGACTCCGGCTATGGTGAAAGTGTAAGTGTTCTTCGGCGTCACGCTGGTCGTAGGAGACGGCGAGACGGGGGTGTTGCTTCCGCAACCCGGCAACAGGAGTAGCGTCCCCCCCAGTACGAACAGAGCGAGCACGCCCCAGGCTTTTCGTGATCGTTTTCCGCCCGCCGCCGTACCCACGCCCGCCAGCGCCAGTAGAGGCAAGGGAAGCCATAGCGCATAGAATCCCCTGCTTCGGCCGAGGGACGCCGTAGGCAGCGGATAAGTGCTGATGTTTATCGTTGCTGTGGCCGGGACTCCGTTCACCCCTAAGCCCTTTGATCCCGAAGGATAGCTGAACGAGCAAATCGGAGGAATCGTCACCAGGGGCGTGATCGAAGCGCACGAGAGCGTCACGGTTCCGCTGTACCCGTTAATGGGATTCACGCTGATTACGCCCTCGGCCGCGTTACCCGCGTGTACACTGCCCGGCGCTACGGCAGTCTGGACGGTGATGGTAAATCCCGGCGCCACCGACTGCACCGTCAGGAAAGCTTGGGCCGTGACGGTGTTGGGGGTGGCCGCGGAGGCTGTACCCGTGACGGTGATTAAGTAGAGGCCGGGAGTTGCCGTTCCCGCATTGGTGACCGTATTGACGATGGCCGTCGCGCTAGCCGGCGGTGCTACCGAAGCCGGACTCACCACGCACGTCGGAAAAATCGTCACCGTCTCTTTCGATGTCGCCTGGCACGAGAGATCGACTGTTCCACTGAACCCATTCGTCGTTCCCAGCGCGAGGCTCGACGTGGCCTCGCCGCCCGGGTCGACCGTGCCTTTGCCAGAAAACGTAGTCATCTGCAGGGTGAATCCCGCCTGCCCTGACGCTGACGGTATCTCCAGGAAAAGGACTAATACCAATGAAACCAGGACGACGCAGTATGGGTTACGCAATCTCCAGATGGATGACAACGACTCAAATCTCAACATGAGCAGGTTTTCGGTTCAAGTAGCTTCGATTCAGGAGCCGACATAAAGGCTGCCCGCCTCGTCCTTGCGCAGAATCAGGTATCGACCGAAAATCTCGGCCTCGGGATTTTCAGCCCTTTGTCGTTCAGATTGAACCCGATCGACCCCGGGGCAGATCACTTCCATCCCCATCGCTGGGAATCGTCCATATTATCATCCCCGAAGAACAATCCCCAGCTTCGGACTAGATCGACTAGATCGACCTAGATCGACCGCAGTCCAGTTTGCGAAGAAAGATTCGTATCAGGGCAACCGCTTCAGCTGCCAAAGGGCGTGAGACTCTGACGGGTTTAGCCGCTCGAGTTTTGTCCGCGACAGAGGCAGCAGTTAAAGCCGGGCGAGTGCGTGCTTCACGCGGCGGCATGCCCTTAAGTCATGCCCTGATACGAATACCTTCCAAAAACCGCCACACCTGGATCTCTCGGAGTTCTTGGCGTCGTTATCGCAGGACAATTTTTGGGTTAGGCCCTTCGCCGGCCAGCGCAACCAGGCTAGGGAACGGTGACAATCACCCCCACGCACGGCTTGGCGCCGCGCCGGATGTAGCTGTGTAGAATACCCGAGTCGAAGTAAATCGCGTCGTCAGCCTCCAGCACAAATTCGTCGCTGGCAACCTTCAGCGCCAGCGATCCCTTGAGAAGATAAAGGAATTCCACTCCGGCGTGCTGATGTGGTTTTTGCATGGCCGCCGGCACTTCTTGAAAGTCGGCCAGATAGGCGCTGAGCTTGCGTTCGGTCGCCCGATAATCCAGGCACTCGAAGTAATAAGGGACGTCCTGCATCCCCGGACGCTCCGGGAAGCGTACTCGTTCCTGCCGTCGCACCACTCCTACCACAGGCCGCTTGCGATCGTCGGTGAAAAAGTAATCCAGCCCCACCCCGAACACCATCGCAATGCGCAGCAGAGTGGGAAGGGTCGGAAACAGCTTTCCGCGCTCAAGCTTCGAGAGCAAGGCCGCCGAGAGTGCAGTGTGCTTGCCCAGTTCGACCAACCCCATGCTCTTGCGCAATCGCAGCGTGCGCAGCTTTTCGCCGATCGAGTACCGTCCCAAGCCTTCCGAAATCGCGTCACTGAGACCCGCCATAATTTCTCAATAATAAAACCCAGTTTCGTATTAGTAAACTTGTGATCCGCCGATGCCCGGTCCGGATCGGCAAGTTCGCTTCGTAGTGCCGGCTGCGTCGAAAGCGGCCAGCAACGTCCAGAACGCACCCGCGACACCACTTCTCCTCGCGTCCGATAACGTGCATACTCAAGCTATCTGCTTATGGCTTCTGAGCCCAATGCGCGCGTGCTTTCCGGGTTTCTCGACTACCTGCGGATCGAGAAGGGGCTGGCGGTGCTTTCGATCGGCGCCTATACGACCGACATCTGCCAGTTCGCCGAGTTTCTGGAAAAACGGAAGCGGCTGCTGCTGACTGGGCGGCGAAGCGACGTGCGCGAGTTTCTGCAGGAACTGTTTTCCCATCAGGTGGACGGGCGCAGCGTGGGGCGGAAACTTTCGGCGTTGCGGCATCTTTATCGATATTTGCTGCTGGACAAGAGGATCGCTCACGATCCGACGCTGAATATTGAATCGCCACGGCAGTGGAAGGTTTTGCCCAAGGCGTTGGCCCGGGAGGAGATGGAAACTACGCTGGCGGCTCCTCTGGCGCGGAGCTCTGGCGCACATCGACAGACCCCACAGTCTGCGGCGCTCGCGGTTCGGGATCGGGCGATGCTAGAGGTCTTTTATGCCGGGGCGCTGCGCGTTTCGGAGGTGATCAACGCCAAGCTTGAGGATTTGAAGCTTGAGTCGGGGTACATGCTGGTTCGCGGGAAGGGTGATAAGGAGCGAGTGGTGCCGTTAGGAAAGTCGGCCCAGGATGCGTTGTCGCAATATCTGGCCGAGGCGCGGCCGATTCTGGCTGGGATGAGGGCGACGAAAAGTCCGCACGTTGCGCCTAGCTCTATCGAAAATCCCCACCTTTCGACGGCCTCAGGGCGGGCCTTCTGGCGCAAAGAACGCGTGAGAAATGGAGCACCCGCGAATTCACCTATGCTGTTTATTACGCGCGGAGCGCGAAGACTGACGCGACAGCGGGTTTGGCAGATGGTCGGGGCGGCGTCGGTGGCCGCGGGACGACACGCTTCGCCGCACATGTTGCGGCACTCTTGCGCCACGCACATGGTGGAGAATGGCGCGGACTTGCGGACGGTGCAGACTATCCTCGGCCATGCCGACATCTCGACGACGCAGGTGTATACGCATTTGGCGCTGGACCGGTTGCGGACTGTTTATCAGAAGCATCATCCGAGGGCGAAGACGAGGTAGGCGATTTCGGATTGCAGATTGAAGGCGGCGAATCTCAAATCTGCACCCTGCGACCTTGAATCTGAAATAGTTTATGCCGACAGCGCGCACGATCGTCGAGAAGGCCGTGGCGGATTTTCTTCGCCATCTGCGCGAGCGGAATGCTTCGCCGCACACGATCAAGGCTTATAGTGGGGATCTCGATGAATTTTCCGCTTACGCCGGGTCGCGGGGATGGGCCGACATCGATCACATTGCGATCCGGGGATTTCTCTCGCAACTTTATGAAAAAGGCCTCGGAAAGACATCGGTCGCGCGGGCGCTGGCGGCGGTCCGATCGCTTTATCGCTGGCTGGCGCAGGAAGGCGTGGTCGAACAGAATCCCGCCAAACTGGTGGCCACTCCCAAGCTGCCGAAGAGGTTGCCGCGGGTACCGACCATCGAAGAAATGAACTCGGTTCTCGATGGGAAAATGCCGGAGGTGGCCGCATTTCCGGAGCGGGACCTGCTGATGTTGGAACTGCTTTACGGCTGCGGTATCCGCAACTCCGAATTGACCGGAATCAACCTCGACGATATCCGGCTGAGCGCGGAGGCGATCCTGATTCGGGGAAAAGGAAAGAAGGAACGCTACGTTCCGTTTGGCGGCTCGGCGAAAGGCGCGCTGGTCGCGTATCTTCCCGCACGGCAGGCCGCTCTGGCGGAGCTGCACAAGAACTCGGCTGCCTTGCTGATCAACCGGCGCGGAGGTCGGCTGACCACCCGGAGCGTGGGTCGGATCATTAAGAGGATTGCGGTGGCAAAAGGGCTGTCCCCGGATGTGCATCCACACACGCTGCGGCATGCCTTCGGCACCCACATGCTGGAGGAAGGTGCGGACCTGCGTGCGATCCAGGAGTTGCTGGGCCACGAACGTCTGGCGACGACGCAGCGCTACACACAGCTCTCCATGAAGCACGTCCTTCAGGTTTACGATCAGACCCATCCGCGAGCGAAATGAGCTCATGCCCGCAGCGAGTTGCGCAGCGGGAGCTCGGCATAACCGATCTCTCGAATTCCTTTCCTGATTTCTTATTCATCCAATCGATAACGAAATGAGGGTGTTCTTAGGACGTCTGGGCACTCTGCGAGGAGTGGACCAAACACGCTTCTGGACAACGTCAAATCATGGCAGACGCGAAAAGCACACCTCAAAAATGTATGCCTACGCTAGGAACATTTCCGGGTTCGCTGTCGGTCCGTCCAGATGCCCGACCAGTCGCCTTTCCAGTCCCTCCCGGGAGGGCTTGAGTTGCTGCCTTAGGCGCTCTTTCTCCTGATCGTTAAGCGGTGAAAAACTCCGCGCGGTCTCGACGTTGTGGGCCAGCATTTCGGGGTGGGGCATTCCCACGACCGCAGTCGTCACGGGCAGGCTTATGGAATAACGGAGCAGCGAGCTCATATCTGCCTTTCCTGGACCTTCGCCCACAAGAAACTCCTGACCGGTCACCTTCATGGCGATCACGCCAAGGTTCTTGGCGTTCGCAGCGGGAAGGGCGAGTTCTTCAAACCGGCCATTACGCGAAGCGTTGAGAGCCATCTGCACGCAGTCAAGGTCGTGTCGCTCGATAGCCTTGGCAAGCACCTCTCCGTTCGTGTGGCTCGTCATGCCGACAAAGCGCGCCATTTTCTGCTCGCGCGCTTCCATCAAACCCCGAAGCGCACCGTCCGGGGCCTCGATTTTCGCCAGATCGTCGGCCTGTCCCAGGCTGTGGATGTGAACCAGATCCACGTGGTCGGTCCTCAGCCGTTTCAGGCTTGCCTCGAGGCGGCGCAGGAATTCGTCGCGGGAGCGATCGGGAATCTTCGTTGCCAGCCAAACTTCTTGGCGGCGCAAAGCCATCACTCCGCCAACGCGAGCTTCGCTTTGGCCGTCTCCGTAAGCGTAAGCCGTGTCCAGATATGTGATGCCCAGATCAATCGCGTGATTGAGGATCGCCGTGGCACTCTCTTCGTCCTTGTACATAAGGAAGCGGCTGCCGCAGCCGAAAGCAAGAATCGACACCTTGGCGCCGGTTCGTCCCAGAGTCCGCGAGGTAATAAGATCGGTGCCCGGGCTGGCGCTGGCAACATTGTTCAGTAGCAAGAGGCTTGTACCGGCCGCAGTTCCCAACCCGATATTCTCAAGAAACTGTCTGCGAGAAATCTCCTTGCTCATGCCCCTCCGGAATGGTCAAGGTGCATCTTATCGCTTCGCCGAGACTTTTGTTAGCTCAACGAGACGAACTGAGTGGGCCGCCATCGCAAGTCGTCATTCCGCGCAACGTTGATCTCAACAATCTACTTCCGACGTTGGCTCTCTCAGCCCAAACTGCATTCTGAGGGGGAACCATGGGTGGAGAACTTCGGAGAATCTGGCAAGAACTTCATCGAAATAGGCAAGCCCCCCAAGGTCCCGGAAACTATGCTTAGGCTTGTGGTGCCCTGGAGGCGGATGGAGTTCGCAGCGAAGGAGAAACAATGCTGCAGCGCAAACTTGGAAAAAGCAACCTGGAAGTTTCGGTTCTCGGCCTAGGCTGTATGGGAATGAGCTTTTCCTATGGGCCGCCTAAGGACAAGCAGGAGATGACCTCTCTTCTCCGTGCCGCCGTACAACACGGCATAACATTCTTTGACACGGCCGAAGTCTACGGCCCGTACTTGAACGAAGAGCTTGTGGGCGAAGCCCTCGCGCCCTTTCGTACGCAAGTGGTGATTGCTACCAAGTTCGGGTTCGATCTGAGTGGCAGCGATAATCGGCCAGGAGCTGCAGGTCTGAATAGCCGGCCCGAGCACATCAAGCAGGCCGTCGAAGGGTCACTCAAGCGGTTGAAGACCAACGTGATCGACCTGTACTACCAGCACCGCGTCGACCCGAACGTGCCGATCGAGGAGGTCGCCGGCGCCGTGAAGGAACTGATTCAAGCCGGCAAGGTAAAGCACTTCGGTCTTTCCGAGGCAGGTGCGAAGACGATTCGTCGCGCACACGCAGTCCAGCCGCTCACCGCTCTCCAAAGCGAGTACTCCCTGTGGACACGAACCCCCGAGAAGGAAGTGATACCAACCCTCGAAGAACTCGGGATTGGACTCGTGCCGTATAGCCCCCTTGGCAAGGGATTTCTGACGGGAGCGATCAAGGAGAGCACGACCTTCGACAGTTCCGACTTCCGCAGCACTCTCCCTCGCTTTATGCCGGAGGCCCTCAAGGCGAATCAGGCACTGATTGAATTGCTCGGAAGCATCGGCAGGCGAAAGAATGCGACGCCTGCTCAGATCGCACTCGCCTGGCTGCTTGCGCAAAAACCGTGGATTGTTCCAATCCCGGGCACGACCAAACTAAACCGCCTCGAAGAGAACATTGGAGCAGCGGCGGCCGAACTGACGCCCGAGGACCTCCGCGACATCGATCGCGCCGCCTCAAAGATCAAGGTAGAAGGGGCTCGATATCCGGAACGCCTGGAGAAGATGACCGGTCTATGAAAATAAGGTCGCAGTCTATGTACAAAGCGCAAGCATACTCCGCTGCCGGTGCTACATCGCCGCTGGCCTCCACTACCATCTCACGTCGTGATCCGACGGAAAACGATGTACAGATCGAGATCCTTTTTTGCGGCATCTGTCACTCGGATCTCCACCAAGTCCGCAACGAGTGGAGCGGCGTGATGCCGACCGTCTACCCCTGTGTTCCCGGCCACGAAATCGTTGGCCGGGTCACCAAGGTCGGTTCAGCGGTCTCCAAGTTCAAGCCCGGCGATCTCGCGGCGGTCGGCTGCATGGTCGACTCGGACGGCACTTGCCCCGAATGCCGGGCGGGCCTCGAGCAGTTCTGTCCGAATTTGACCTTAACGTACAACCTTCCCGACAAGCATCTGGGAGGGGTCACCTATGGGGGCTACTCCGACAGCATTGTCGTCGACCAGAGGTTTGTTCTGCGCGTCCCTTCCAATCTGAACCTTGCCGGCGCTGCCCCTTTACTTTGCGCCGGAATCACGACTTACTCGCCCATGCGCCACTGGGGGATCACTAAGGGCAAGAAAGTTGGTGTGATCGGACTAGGCGGATTGGGCCACATGGGAGTGAAGATTGCGCATGCGCTCGGAGCCCACATTGTTGTCTTCACGACTTCACCGAACAAGAGGGAAGACGCGCGTCGCCTGGGCGCAGACGAGGTTGTCATTTCGAAGAATGCGAACGAGATGCAAAAGCACGAGGGCAGCCTCGACTTCCTTCTCGATGCTGTCTCCGCTGATCACGACCTTAACGCATACATCAATTTGCTGCGCCGTGATGGCAACATTACCCTGGTCGGCGCGCCGGAGAAGCCTTTCGCCGTTTCCGGGTTCGGGCTGATCATGCGCCGCCGCAGCCTCTCCGGCTCGGCCATCGGCGGTATCGCCGAAACCCAGGAGATGCTCGACTTTTGCGGGCAGCACAACATCACCGCCGATGTGGAAGTGATCCCAATCCAGAAGGTCAACGAGGCCTACGAGAGATTGCTTAAGTCCGATGTGAAGTACCGTTTCTCGATCGATATGGCTTCTCTCAGGTCTGAGCAGACCGACGAAGGGGCGCTTGCGTGATGCGGAGCCGACGTGTCCTTTTCGGCGACGTGTGGGGACGTCCGGAGCTTTCCTGCGCGATCGTAGTCTCGCAACGGTGGCCGCACTGGTTGCGATGGACCGTCCGGATCGGTTGCGGTTTCACCTGAGTTATGCCGTGCACAGTGGAATGAAGAAGGAAGAATTGGTTGAGGTCATCACGCACCTGGCGTTTTATTCAGGTTGCCCTAATGCAATGAGTGCCATCATGGTCGCGAAAGAGGTGTTCTCTAAATCCTAAACCAAGAAGTTTAAGCTAAGACCTGCAGGAGTGCACATGCCGACGCATAACAATTCACTAAAGGAACGTCTTTCGCGATCACGCGAAATCAATATCAGTGTGATCGGCAGGAAGTCAGGACGCACCATCTCAAACCCGGTCTGGTTCGTGTGGGAGGACGACAAACTTTACCTCCTGCCGGTGCGTGGGGCAGACACGGAGTGGTACAAGAACGTCCTCAAGAATCCGACGATTCGGGTCAAGTCGGGGGCTGCGGAGGCTGAATTTCGGGCGGTTCCCGTTACCGACGCCGCACAGGTTGCGTCCGTGATCGAGAAGTTCCGCAAGAAGCACGGCGCCAGCGATGTGAAGAAGTATTATTCAAAGTTCGATACTGCTGTTGTTGCCCAGATGCCGTGATCGAAGCTGATCGCGAAATAAGGAAGCGTGGCGCTGCCGCTTGCACCGAGTGCAGCCTGGGCGTATAGACAGGTGAAGGTATCCGCTTGCACCGGCGGACTGGGGACCGCGGGGTTTTTCAACAAAAGAACCTCCGAGTCGGAATGTGGTTTTTGGGAAGGGAGTTCTCTATGGTCACGCTCAATGTGAATGGAGTCAAGCAAGAGGTCCGAGCGCCCGACGACACGCCACTACTCTACGTCTTGCGCAACGATCTTGAACTGATCGGCCCGCAGTTCGGGTGCGGACTGGCACAGTGCGGAGCCTGCGCCGTTCTGGTCAATGGCAAGGAAGCGCGTTCTTGCGTTACTCCGGTCGCAAGCGTCGCCAACCAGGAAATTATCACGCTCGAAGGTCTGCCCGCGCGGTGGGCCAAGCAAAAGGGTCTCTCGGCCCAGGAAGCGAAAAGCACGCTTCACCCCGTCCAGCAAGCCTGGATCGAAGAGCAAACTCCGCAGTGCGGATTTTGCCAGAACGGGATGATGATAAAGGCCACCGAATTGCTCGAAAGCAATCCACATCCGACGCTGGCCCAAATCAAAGAGACCTTTACCACGTCTGGGCCGTCGCCGAATCTTTGCCGCTGCGGAACCTACGTAGCCATCATTGATGCCGTACAACATGCTGCCGCGATCATGGCGAAGGGGAGGTAAGCGATGGCAACCATGAGCGAAAAACCAGCAAATGTTTTCGGACCAACGCTATCGCGCCGTCAATTCATAAAAGCGGGTGGCGTCCTTGTGGTAGGATTCAGCTTCGTTGGCCCGGAGCTTCTGAAGGGCGATACCGCGAAAGCTGCGGTATTCAAGAACTCGCTCGATCCCACTCTCCTCAGTTCCTGGGTTGAGATTCACCCGGACAACACGGTCCTGATTCGCACCGGAAAGAGCGACTTCGGTCAGGGCTCAACTTTTACCGCGTACCGGCAAATTGTTGCCGAAGAGTTGAGCGTGCCCGTCGAAGCGATCACTACGGTCGTAGCCGGAGATACCGATCGCACGCCGGATGGCAGCGGCGCCTTCGATTTCCTCGGCCATGGAACGCCGAACATCCGAAAAGCGGCCGCGTATACCTATCAGGCTCTGCTCGACCTCGCGTCAGAAAAACTCGGCGTGCCGAAAGACAAGTTTTCCGTCAAGGACGGCGTCGTGGCGGGAGGCGGCAAGAGCATTTCCTATGGCGACCTAGTCAAGAATCAGCAGCTGAAGCTGACAATCCCGGTGAAGGGAGACCTCACCAGCATCTTTGGGTTGACCATCGAGGGCAATCCGCCGATGAAACCGGTTAGCGAGTATACAGTCATCGGCAAGTCGTTCAAGAATTCCATCATCAGTTCGAAAGTGGCGGCCAAGGAAACCTGGGCAACCGATGTGCGCCTGCCGGGCATGTTGCACGCGCGGGTGGTACATCCGAAGACACTGGGCTCGACACTCGTGTCCGCCGGTCAACTAGACAAAACCAAGTTCCCGAATTCGCAAGTCGTCGTGAAGGGTAATCTCGTCGGAGTGGTGGCGCCCACGGAGTGGGAAGCGATCCAGGCGGCCGACCAGGTAGCCGGCGGCACGAAGTGGACCGAGTGGAAGGGCCTGCCCGGCAACGCGAATCTCTACCAGCACCTTCGGGAGGAGGCAGATTGGACCTCCGCACCTGTCGAGAAGAGTAAGACTTCCAAGGGCGATGTCGGCCCCGCGCTCGAGTCGGCATACAAGAAGCTTTCCGCCACCTATCAGTTGTCCTACATGAAGCACGCGCCGATTGGCCCGACCATGGCCGTTGGCGATGTCAAGCCTGACGGCACGGTGCACATCTACACGCACAATCAGAATCCACAGGCGCTTCGGGGCGAAATTGCGCTGATGCTCGGCACCACGCTTGATCATCTGATCGTGCATTCGTATCCCGGACCCGGCCATTACGGCAGGTCGAACGGAGGAAACGCAGGCGCTGAAGACGAGGCCGTTCTCCTGTCACAAGCCGTCGGCAAACCCGTCCGCGTCCAGTGGATGCGCGCTGACGATATGCAGTGGTCCACGCAAGCCGCGGTTTCGTTTTCCGACGTTCAGATTGCCATCGATGAAAAAGGAAAACTGGCTGCGTATCAAATCGACCACTACATGCCCGCCATGCAGGATGATCGGCCGCTAGGCGCTCTCCTGGCGGGGCTGCCCACCATGGCTGCCCCTCAGGTGCATTCTGATGGCGTAACTTCCACCGTCAACGGCCTTGAAGATCCGTGGGTTTATGCACCAGTACCGAATGTGATGGAGCGCGGCCATGGCACGTTCCAGGTGGGACAGAAAGCCTCGCCTCTCGCCGTCGGTCTTCGCGACCACAGCATGCGCACGCCAGGGCAGTTCCAGCAGAACTATCCACGGGAGCTGGCAATGAGCGAGGCCGCAGCGCTTGCGGGAGCGGACGCCCTCCAGTTCCGCATCGACCACGCAAGCGAAGAGCGGGCCATCGGCGTGTTGAAAGCAGTCCGTGACGCTTCCGGATGGGACACGCGTCCCTCCCCGCAACCCGATGCTGTGTCCACCGGATCAACGCCCGCGCGGGGTCGTGGAGTCTCGCTAATGTTGCGCAGTGGAACCTACTGGGCCTGCGTTTGTCAGATCGCCGTCACTCCCAGTACCGGTGCGATCGTCGTTGAGAAGTACACGATCGCTGTCGATCCCGGCATTGTAGTGAACCCGATGCAGTTGAAGCGGAATGTCGAAGGCGGTGCGGTCATGGGAATCAGCCATGCGCTGCTCGAAGAGCTGATGTTTGATGAAAGCGGAATCACGCAGGATGATTGGAATAGCTATCCCATCCTAACGATGGCCGACATACCTGAAATCAAAGTCGTGCTGCTCAACAATCCGAAAGTCGGCGCGTACGGCGGAGGTTCGGAAGCTGCGAATGCACTCGCTGCGCCAGCCATCGCAGCGGCGCTCCACGACGCAACCGGAAAGGTCATTCGGCGGCTTCCAATGAAGCCCGCTTATGTGCAAGCGCTTTTGAAGACGTAAGCGTTTGAGATCTGCGCACCATTATGATTACAAAACCAAGTATTCTCGAAGGCGTGAAAAGCAACGGAAAAATCGCGTCGTTCCCCAAGCCCGCCAAAGTTGACGGGCCGAGCCAACCAGCCTTAGCCAAGTTGGCCCGTTTAATCGCCGCCTATGCCCCCCACGACGGCAGTTTTGAATTGCGCCTCCCCGGCTTGCACGCCAGCCGCTATTCCCGAGTCAACAGCGAGTGTGTGCATGCCCTCGGCTTGCCCTCGTTGTGCATCGCCGCACGAGGAGCAAAGACCGTTATCGTGGGGCAGGACGTGTACGAGTACGACGGCTCGCGCATGATCGTCTTTTCGGTGGCTGTGCCAGTCGCGGCCCAGGTCACGCAGGCCAGCCATTGTGAACCGTACCTCGCCCTCAGGCTGGACCTCGACCCGCACAAGATTGCCACGCTGGTCTTGCGGGTCTTTCCTCACGGCTTGCCTCCTGCTCAGGAGAGAAGCGGGGTTTATGTGACTCCGGTCGATGAGAGCATTATCAACGCCGCTACCAGGTTGATGGAATGCCTGGCAGAGTCAGGCGATGCTAAACTTCTCGCCCCGCTGGTGATGGATGAGATTCTGATCCGGCTCCTCCGCAGCCCCATCGGTGTCCGCGTGGCTCAAATGGGTTTTGCCGAGTCCAGCGTGCAGCGAGTTGCGAAGGCGATTTCCTGGCTGCGTGAGAACTACTCTCAACCCGTGAAGGTGGAAACGTTGGCCGGGCTGGTGCACATGAGTGTGTCCTCTTTCCACGAGCATTTTAAGTCCGTCACTTCGATGAGCCCACTGCACTATCAGAAGGTGCTGCGCCTGCAGGAGGCGAGGCGTCTGATGTTGTCGACCATGATGGACGCGGGCACTGCGAGTCAGCGCGTGGGCTATCTAAGCTCTTCGCAGTTCAGTCGCGAATACAGCCGCTTTTTCGGAAGTCCGCCCACCAGAGACATCGCCAGATTGCGTCAACAGACTCGACTGTGGGCGTGATCCAATTTCGTCGATTGCAGTATCTTTACCCGCGAGGCACTCGAACTGAATTGGGGATGAAATGACCGAACTCTCGCGCTGGGTGAACTTCTTCGTAATCGTGGGATCCTCGGCCGGAGCTCTGATCGGCTTGCAGTTCGTAGTCATCACTCTGGTCGCCACCATGCCTCACACACCAGGCCAGGAGCAGGCTGGCGGCGCATATGCGACGCCCACCATCGTTCATTTCGGATCCGTGCTGCTACTCTCGGCCGTCCTGAGCGCTCCCTGGCACGGCATTGTCGGAGCCTCGGTAATTTGTTTCCTGCTAGGCTTCGGTGGACTTGCATATGCCATCATCGTGGCTCGGCGTCTGCGAGTGCAAACCGCGTATCAGCCCGTCTTCGAAGACTGGTTGTTTCATGCTCTGCTGCCCTTGGCGGCGTACGCCATGCTGGCCGTATCAGCATACGCGGCTCGCGCCCATTCTTACGAGCCCATGTTTGGCATCGCAGCGGCGGCGCTGTTGTTGCTCTTCACAGGCATTCACAACGCCTGGGACGCCGTTACCTACCACGTTTTTGTCAAGAAGCCGCAACATGAGGAGGCCAAGCAGCCTCACTGAGGCCAGCAGATTGCCATCCTCTACAAGCTCTCGAATCCGAGTAAGATTCGGCTGGTTGACAATCCAGCTGAGTTTACAGCGATGGGCACGTTATCTGTGCCGTCTTATTCTTTTCTTCCCGGTGTGTTCCTGACAACGCGAATCAGACCGAGTTGATTCTCGATAATCCCAACTTCCGTTGTTGATGTGATCGAGGCGTTTACACTCATTTAGGGTCTTTGTAGGGATGAGGCGATTGTTCATAATCTTTAAGCAGACGAAATGGGAGACCGAGTAAATGGCTCAGGTGTTGATCCGTGAAACAACGAGTTCAGATATACCTGTATTGCTGCGGCACCGGCGCCTGATGTGGTGGGATATGGGGCGACGCGACGAGGCTGCGCTCGACCTGATGGAAAGGGCAGCGACCGAATATTTCTCACAGGCGCTGCCGCGAGGTTCCTATCGTGGCTTTCTTGCAGTCGATGCGAGCGGGAACGTGATCGGTGGTGGCGGGATCGTCATCAGTCCCTGGCCCGGGGTCCTTGGGCAGCTTCACCCACAAAGGGCGATGATTCTCAACCTATATGTGGAGCGCGATCACCGACGGCGCGGCGTGGCGCATGAGCTGATGAAGAGAATGATTGCGTGGTGTCGAGAGAACCAGTTCTCAAGTGTTGCGCTGCACGCGAGCGATGACGGACGTCCTTTATATGAACGACTTGGATTCAGGCCCACCAATGAGATGCGACTCGACTTCAACACGTCTGGGGATGCCACCGGGGATCAGCTGGCGTAACCAGGCCTCATCACAAGTGTGCGGGGAAACTATTTTGACCCGTGGTTGATGATCACGCGAGTTTCGAACAGCGACCGCTCGTGCGAATTGGTTTCTCGTGGCGTGAGTTGCGTCTTTCGCTCCAACCTCACGAGCCGCAGCCATGATCTCTCCCCCCAGCCCTCGCCCAAAAATAGCAACCGGGCGGTTAAGGGATTACACTTGTCAGTAATGAGTCAGCGCCATCCGCGCAGACTGTTAGGAGGGTGAGGCTATGTCGCCCTTAGTTCGCCGCCGGATCCTCAAGAAATTCCTTATCGTCGTTTCCTGCCCTCTCGTTGTTTGCGTCTCCACATCGCCGGCTTTGGCACAGCACTCCGCCGCCCGCACGGGAGGAGTGGTTCATATATCGGCCCCGCCGATTCCCCACGTTCCGATTTCTTCAGCGCCGATTATGCACGCGCCGATTATCTACGCACCGATTTCCACTCCTCGGAGTTCGATAGCCCCATCTGCGGGGGCACCCGGCACGGCTATCTTTCTCCCTCCTCGGCGTCCGATTCGCCGATTTCCGCCAGTGTTGGTCGTTTACGAACCCCCCTTTCTTTTCGGCGGACCATTCTGGGGATTGAACTCCTGTGGGGCGGCGACCTGTGACCTCTTCTGGTTTTGGACGCTCGGTTCGACCACGGTCTCCTCCCCTGGTCCAACAAACTATATTTCGCAGGTGAACGAGACTCCGGTGTACGTCTACGGTGAAGAGAGAACCGACCTACCGCAGCTGTTCTTGAAAGACGGGACGATTCTCAGCGTGACCGATTACTGGGTCGTCGACGACCAGCTTCATTTCGCGATGATTGAAGAGAATGGTGCGAAACCAACGGAACACGTGGTTCCTTTCGACGCATTGGATTTGCAAACGACCGTTGATACAAACACGCGGAGAGGATTCCGCTTTATGCTACGCAACGAACCATTCCAGCAGTATTTGCGCGACCACCCAGAAGGTCCGCCACCCACCGTGATGCCCCCTCGTAGATAGATTCGAATTTGTCGTCAGTAGCCTCTGCTGAGGACTGTGAAGGGGATTTCCCTTCCTGTATGCTCAGCAATTACAGAATCGGCGGTCGCAACGGTCGCCAAGTGAGCCGGTTGTTTTCCTCGATGGGGTGATACGAATTCCGGTGGCGCCACACTATCAGAGCGGAAAGTGGACGGGGCGGGCGAATTCGCTCGACGGATTCTCCCTCGGCAAGCACCGCATGCCAAAGCCCTGTCCCCCACAGGAGAGTAAAACGATGTTCTGTATCTCAGCGTACTCCAGACTTCTCAAGTCGATCGCCCTCATCATGCTTGTTGCTGGCCTGACCGCAGCCCAAGCTCTAACTCCCGCTGGACCAAAGCGCCCAGCGCCAGTTCCGGCAGATTTTGTCATCACGCCATTCGGCTACTTCCATCCCAGCTGCGTCGCGCACTTGGCTAAAGGGGATGAAGTGCGGCACGATGAAAACGCCATCCGACACGCGAAT
This sequence comes from Candidatus Sulfotelmatobacter sp., assembly GCA_035511455.1. GTDB lineage: Bacteria > Acidobacteriota > Terriglobia > Terriglobales > Acidobacteriaceae > Sulfotelmatobacter. Next base: position 83,215 of record DATKFH010000069.1, read on the forward strand.
GGAACCTCCGAGAACATCCATGTGTGCGCCTATCCCCATTTCAAAGCCGACGGAGAAAAGGTCATCGGGGATGAGCGGGACGTGAAGCAGCCCACGATCGGCCATGCCTGGGTCGAATATGCGAGCACCACCACGACGTCCTCCTATGGCGAACTGTCTGCCTACTGGAACGTGCCCCCGGCGCCGAGCACCAACGACGGCCAGACCGTGTACCTGTTCCCTGGCCTGGAGGACTACAAGGATGTTGTGACGATCGTTCAGCCGGTCTTGGGGTGGAACTCCGATTACGCCTCAGCGTGGGGCATCGCCAGTTGGAATTGCTGCGCGAGTGGCACTGTCTTTGAAGCCCCGCCGACAAGAGTCAATTCCGGGGACGTGATCCTCGGCTATATGTTCGACACGTGTGCCGCGGGAACACTGTCCTGCCCCACATGGGACATCGTTACCTGGGATCTGACGTCGGGAAATTTCTCTGAGCTGCTCAATACCTCAAGTCAGGGGCAGACCTTCAATTGGGCTTTTGCCGGCGCCCTGGAGGTCTATAACATCGCCCGGTGCGGCGATTACCCCTCCAATGGCTCAATCGCTTTCTATAACCTGGGGCTCTTCAACGACAGCTTTGTCAAGATCGCCAACCCGGCCTGGTCCGTAACCAACCTATCCTCGGGATTGACTCCACAATGCGGCTACGGCGGATCATTGCCGAAGCAGGTAACTCTCAAGTATTGATCCCCCTCTTCATTTAGGTGTGGGGTGTCCGGGAATCCGACTTCGCCCGGTGCCCCACCCCACACCCAGCGCAGGAGTGGCGCGACACAGATTGGTTCAAAACGCGCGTTCCCGATCAAACTTAAAAACGGCCTCACTTCATCCAGAGTGTAAAACAGACTTTCGCCGACCATGCTCCATGAGCGTACACGCACAAGTTGACCCCATTTTCATGTCAATAGGGAACGGACGGTGGATGAAGCACTACGGGTTCGCCGTCTTGTACCGAATGCAGATGAGGTGTCCGAAAATCCGAAGTCGTTTGATTCCGGTGGGTCAGGCTTCGTGGACGGACTACGCTCGTTGGACGAATTGACAGCCCTACGGAAGTGGCGGAGAGATTTGCTATCCCGTTGCTTGTGGCTTAGCAACCGTTGTTAACCAGCGTTGGCACTCAGATCCCCGCGCGCGCAGGCGCACACATACGAACCCTGCCCCGTGCAGCGAACTCCGACCAGAACCGCTCTCCAGTTCTAAGGTGGGGTGTAGGAACATTCCCGGCTGTGCGATGTCCCTATCAAAAGGACTTTGCCTCTTCAACAAATTCCCCAGCAACCACCCCGGTCAAGGCGTTTGGGCGCCCTGGGTCTCGACGTAGACTGCATACAGAGACTGGCTCGCGGCCATGAATAGCCTATTTTTCTTGGCGCCGCCGAAGCAGAGGTTGGCGCAGGTTTCCGGAAGATGGATCTTGCCGATGAGGGTGCCGTCGGGGGCGAACACGTGGACTCCGTTGTAGCCTTCGCCGGCCCATCCGGCGGCGGACCAGACGTTGCCGTCCACATCGCATCGGATTCCATCGGATGATCCCGGCGCCATGTTCACAAAACGCCGGCCGTTCTTCAGTCGCTCACCATCCACGACGTCATAGACGCGAATCGGACGCGGGTCGCCGGGATACTTTGGAATTCCCGTATCCACGATGTAGAGCTTTTTCTCGTCGGGAGAGAAACACAGGCCGTTGGGTTTATCCATGTCGTCGGCCACGACGGTCGCCTGGCCCGACTTAGGGTCGAGCCGGTACACGTTGGCGGGAAGCTCGAAAGGGGCCTTGTGGCCTTCGTAATTCGTCATGATGCCGTAACCCGGATCGCTGAACCAGATCGCCCCGTCCGAGTGCACCACCAGATCATTTGGCGCGTTGAGCAACTTGCCCTGAAAATGATCCATGAGCACGGTGATGGTGCCGTCCGACTCGGTTCGCGTGACCCGGCGCGTGTCGTGCTCGCAGGTGAGCAGCCGGCCCTGGCGGTCGCGGAAGTTGCCGTTGCTGTAGTTCGAAGGGCTGCGGAAAACGCTGACCTCTCCGGTGTCCTCAAGCCATCGCAGCATTCGGTTGTTGGGGATGTCACTGAAAAGCAGATACCGGCCATCGGCAACCCATACCGGCCCCTCCGCCCATCGCGTGCCGGTATGCAAGCGCTCGACCGCGGCGTTGATAACTTTGTATTTTGCGAAGCGCGGATCAACTGCTTCAACCGCAGGATCGGGATAGACCACTGGATTTTTCTGCGCCTGCTCCTCAGCCCGCGCCCAAGGTTTCACGGCCAGCGCGGTCGCGGCGCCGGCCGTCATGTTCAGGAATGTTCGTCTCCGCATCGGTTTCCCTCTCTGGCAAGAAAATCTGTTCCGAGGCACCTTAACACGGCCTTTTCTGCGGTGGAATAGCGATTCCGGGGGTCTCGAGGCGGTGTAGTCGGCAAGACGGTACAATTACTGGATTCCAATGCCGCTGGCACCCGCAACTCGGTTGGGGCCTTATGAAATCCTCGCGCTGCTTGGCGCCGGAGGAATGGGCGAAGTCTACAAAGCTCGCGATACACGGCTGGATCGGATTGTCGCGGTCAAGGTTTCGAACGAACAGTTCTCCGAGCGCTTCGAACGCGAAGCGCATGCCGTAGCCTCGCTGAATCACTCCCACGTTTGTACGTTGCATGATATCGGGCCGAACTACCTGGTCATGGAGTACGTCGAGGGCTCCGTCCTCCGCGGTCCGTTGCCGCTCGCTCAAGCGCTTAACTACGCGGTGCAGATCTCGGATGCCCTCGACGCTGCCCACAAGAAGGGCATTGTCCATCGCGACCTTAAGCCGGCGAACATTCTCGTCACCAAGAGCGGCGTCAAGCTGCTGGACTTCGGCCTGGCCAAGATCGTCCTGGCAAAGTCCAGCGCGACAAAGAGCGGACATTCCGCCGATCGCCCTGTCGACGCCACCCTCACGATGGCGCTCACCGGCAAGAACGAAATTGTGGGCACGCTCTATTACATGTCACCGGAGCAGTTGCAGGCACAGGGCACGGGGCAGGAGGTTGACGCTCGCAGCGACATCTTTTCTTTTGGCTTGGTGCTCTACGAAATGCTGACGGGAAAACGCGCATTTGATGGTGCTTCTCCTGCCACCGTAATCGCTGCCATCATGGAACGCCCGGCGCCGTCCATTGGCGACGTGGCGCCGCCAGCGTTGGACCGGGCCCTCAAGCGGTGTTTGGAGAAGGATCCCGAGAACCGCTGGCAAAGCGCTCGGGACCTCAGAGCCGAGCTGGAGTGGATTGCACAAGCACCAAGCGGCGGAGGCACTGCAGCGGCTCCGCCTGCACGTTCCACCTGGCTGCCCTGGGTTGCGGCGGGAGTGCTCGCCCTCGTCGCGCTGGCCACTTCATGGGTCGCCTACCACTCCACGCGCCCGGCGGAGTTGAAGCCGCTCGTGCGGCTGGAAGTGGATCTGGGTCGCGACGTCTATTTGAACGCGTTGGGCGGGTCCGACATCATTCTTTCGTCCGACGGCACGCGTATTGCCTACCTTTCCCGGAACCGCCTCTTCACCCGCAAGCTCGACCAACCAGGCGCCACCGAACTGCCGATCACGCCAGGCGCGACCAGCCCATTCTTTTCCCCTGATGGTCAGTGGATTGGTTTTGCGGCCAGCGGAAAACTGAGAAAAATCTCGGTGGATGGCGGCGCCGAGGTCGTTCTGTGCGACGCCTCGTCTTCTTACACTGGCGCCGATTGGGGCGAAGACGGCAACATTATCGCGAGTCTGCGCATCTCCGGCGGACTGTCACAGGTTTCCTCCGCTGGCGGCACTCCCACCCCGGTCACCGAGCTTGTGGGAGAAGAACGCACGCATCGGTGGCCGCAGATCCTGCCCGGCGGCAAAGAGATTCTCTTCACCGTCGAAAATTCCACCATCGGTTTTGATGACGCCAGAATTGAAGTCTTAACCCTGGCGGACCACCGCAGGAAGACCCTGCAGCGCGGAGGAACGTACGGGCGTTATCTGCCTGTGTCAGGCGGCAAGGGCTACCTCGTCTATGTGAACCGGGGAACGCTGTTCGCAGTTCCTTTCGATCAGGAGAAACTGGAGACCTCTGGCACGCCCAAGCCCGTGTTGCAGCAGGTTTCTTATTCCTCGATGTTCGGCTCAGCCAAGGTGGGCTTTTCGCGGACGGGGACGCTGGTGTACCGGAGCCGCGACATCGACACCTCGCGTGTAGTCATCCAATGGTTGACTGCGGATGGCAAGTCGCAACCGCTGCTCGACAAGCCTGGCCTCTTCGTAAATCCCCACTTCTCTCCCGACGGCGCGCGCCTGGCGGTGGCAAACGACGACGTGCATTCCGGGATTTGGATCTACGACATTCGGCGCGACACCTTGTCGCCGTTGACCGGCGAACGGAATGGAACTCACCCGGTATGGACACCCGACGGCCAATACATTGCTTATCAGGCCGCGGATGGGATCTCGTTCGCGCGCGCCGACGGCGGCAGCAGGCCCGAGCCTCTGACCGAGAGCAAGGAATTTCAATATCCCTCTGCTTTCGCACCCGATGGCAAACACCTGGCCTTTTATCGGAGCGGGCCACAAGGGTTCGAACTCTGGACCGTACCGGTGGAACGCGAAGGAGCGCAATCGAAAGCGGGAAAGCCGGAGTTGTTCCAGCGCACGAATTTTGGGAACCGGGGTGCGAGCTTCTCTCCCGACGGACGCTGGCTGGCATACAGCTCCAACGAGTCGGGAGTTTCCCAGGTTTATGTGCGCGCGTTTCCCGACAAAGGCGGTCACTGGCAAGTCTCAAGCGACGGCGGAACATCGCCCATCTTCTCTCGAAACGGCAAGGAGCTGTTTTTCTTTGATGTCCCCGCCGATCGGATTATGGTCGCCAACTACTCGGCAAAAGGCGACTCGTTTGTGGGAGAAAAGCCGCGCCAGTGGTCGGGGCAGAGTGTAGCTCTGACGATGGGCGGCGCGGTTGGAGCCCAGTACGACGTTTCCCCTGATGGGAAGCGCATCGCCGTGTGCACCTACGCCGGAGGCTCAACCCAACCAGACTCCGGCCACGTGATTTTTCTAGAAAATTTCATCGACGAGCTGCAACGTAAAGTGCCGCTCAGGGACAAGTAGTCATCGAACCTCGAACGGAGTCAGTCTGGAGGACATCCCGACTGGCGTCGAACGAGATTGCTTTTGACTTGCTCTGCGGACTGATCCCGGGTGGTTGGCTGACTGGCATCAACACGGGTGCGGCCTTACTTAATTATTCGGTGTTCTTTCAGTACCTCCACGGTCTTTTCGATCGGCAGAGCCTCAACCGTGTGTCCGTTGCTGGTCATCGTCGTCGCCTTAAACATCGAGTTGTACACTGCCTCCTCGGTGGCTTCGATTGCGGCCAGAAACAGCGGCGACATGGCGTCGTTGGTCATCACTTCCACGTTCCGAGTCAGCGCTTTGTCGTTGGCATGGATGCGCACGTGCTGCGCAGTCGAGAATGCGATGGCATAGTCTCCGCTGCCGTTTGACGCCGAACTTCCCGTACGCGCAAGGCCCAGCAACGCCCTCGCGGCCAGCCGCTTCAGGTTGCGCGCGTCCAGCGGCGCGTCCGTGGCCACGACGACCATGCACGATCCATCTGCCTTGTCTTTCCCGCTGCCGGCCTGCTGTAGCTCCTTACGCAGGTAGTACTGGCCCAGTTCCTGTCCCACGGGAGCGCCAGCAATTGTGAGGACGCCGCCGAAATTCGTTTGCACCAGGACACCAACGGCGTACCCACCGAGACTGGCAGGCAATCGGCGCGATGAGGTCCCAATGCCGCCTTTCCAGCCAAAGACCACCGTCCCGGTGCCCGCGCCGACAGCGCCTTCCTCGACCGGACCGCCCTTAGCATTCTTGACGGCGGCGACCACGTCGTCGGGCGTGATGTGGCGGCCCCGAATGTCGTTCAAGTATCCGTCATTGGTTTCTCCGACCACAGGGTTGATCGATAGCACATCCTCGTTGCCCGGCAGCGACAACATGTAGCCGATCAGCGCGTCAGCTACGCGGGGCACGCTCGTGGTGGAGGTTAGCAAGATGGGCGTTTCGATGTCTCCCATTTCCTCGACCTGCGTGGAGCCCGCCAGCTTCCCGAAACCGTTGCCCACGAAAATCGCGCCCGGCACCTTCTCGCGATAGAGGTTGCCGGAATGCGGCAGGACGGCGGTGACGCCGGTGCGGACATTGTCGCCACGAATAATGGTCGTATGCCCGACTTCGACGCCGCCGACATCCGTGATCGCATCGAGCGCCCCGGTTGGCAGGATGCCCACCTTCAGCCCCAAGTCTGAGGCGCGGGGGCGTGCGGTCGGAGTTGTGTTTTGGGCGACAGCGAACGCACTCGCCCACAAGACCGCGGTCAGGGCGAAAAGCTTATTGGCCATGGAAATAGCATACGATCAAAATCCGGTGGGCGCCGCAAGGGACACGACACGCGGCCGGTCGGCGTTCCATAATGTTGCCATGACGGTTCGGCGTCTGAAGACCTACACGGGTGGCCAAGGATACGTCTACCAGTATTACTTCGTCGGGAAACGCGCGGCATTGGCCGACGACCCCCTTGCGCCGGCAACGGAATTTGTCTTCGATGTGAGTTCCGACCGCAAGCTGACGTACTCGGTGAGTGTGTTTCTTTCCGAAGGCCCGCTGGCGGCCTGGAGTAAAGAGCACGGCCGCTCGCTGAACGATGCCGAGCAGTATGCCGCCGTCAAGCTCCGCCTGTTCCGCGCTTTCGATGAACTCGAAGACATGAAGAAGGATGGGCGCCGGTTGACCATCGACACCGCGCTGCTCGAAGACGCTCTGGCGAGTCTGGGCCTGGAGTGACCGGCAAATGCAGCAAGAGCCCACTCTGAGGCAATGGCTTGACTGGATGGGCTCAGCAATAGCCAGAGCTCCAGTCGCCTAGTCGTCGTCGTCCTTCCACCATTCCTTTAGGCCCTCTCGCCGGGCTTTCTCCAATTCGTCAACCAGGGAACGGAGATCATCCTGCCATCCACCCGAAGGTGCATCCGGAAGCAGTTTGTCCTTAATCGTCTCGAGGGCCGTTTCCACGTCGAAATTCTTCAAGGCCTCTTTGATTTTTTTCTTGAGTTTCTTCCACTCATCGGGCTTGGGCGGCACGACAAAGTGCCAGTAGAAGTTCGGCATGGATGGAGGCGGAGTACCTGGAGGAGGCGGGGGCAAATGAGGTCTTCCCCAATCGTCCAGCACCTTGCGGACGATGAGATCGGCGTCTTCGTCTGGAACCGGGATATCTCCCGGCTCGAGAATGATTTCCACTCGCCGGTTCCATTTGCGATCTTCCTCGTTCATATTTGCCGGCGTCTTGTGCAGACGCACGTTCTCCTCATCGGGTTCCGACGCTCCCACTCCCGCGCTGACCCACTGAATGGCCGAGGGCCTGGGGACGTTGGGATTCGGTACTGTTTGCACGATGCTGAAGGTGAAGGTCCGAATTCCAACGTCGTTGCGCAGCCTTGTTTCCACAGTCTTGGCGCGCTCTTCGCTGATCTGCTCCTCGAACAGAGGTCCCCGCTGAAAGTCTCTGTCAGCATGACCGATGAGCCGAACTCCGAGAATGGGCAGAAAACCCGGCTTGTAACTTTCAGCGATGAAATCCGCTACCACTACCAGGCGGATGTTCTCGAGGATCGGCAGAGAGTTAAGATGTTTTGCATATCTAGGAAAATTTCTGATCACCATGCGAATCGGGACAGGGTTGTTGTGAGAGGTTGAACCGTCGAGGGTCGCCAGTTTCTGATTCGGTCCTGTGTATCGCACGTTGTCAATCTCCTTTCTGGATAGTGAGGAAAGAAGAGCTTCATTTCCCCCGTTGGGGCAACGTCCGTAATTTCACCAAGTCGCGGCGCGGCAGGAAGGCCTGCCCTTTTAAACTAGGCTCGCTTTTGGCCCCGGAACTATTGATCCGCCCGCGTCCCTGGCATATAAATGCTAAGCGGAGTTCACATCGTGAATCGACCTAAATGCCTTTGTATGGCGGTGGTCCTGATTGTGTTCAGTGCCTGTGCCCCATTCGCGAGGGCGCAAACCTCGCGGTGGACCGAGCAGAAGGCCAATGACTGGTACGCACAGCAGCCTTGGTTGGTGGGCAGTAACTACATCCCAAAGTCTGCCATTAACGAATTGGAGATGTGGCAGGAGGCGACCTTTGATCCGGCCCAGATCGATACGGAACTGGGATGGGCGGAGGCGCTTGGGATGAATACGATGCGCGTGTTTCTTCATGACTTGCTTTGGCAGCAGGATGCTCCAGGCTTTCGGAAACGCATCGAGCAGTTCCTGACAATCGCGGCAAAACACCACATCCGCCCAATCCTGGTCATCTTCGACTCCTGCTGGGATCCGGTCCCCCAGTTGGGTGTGCAGCATGCCCCGGTTCCGGGTGTGCACAATTCGGGATGGGTACAGAGTCCCGGTGCGAAGGGGTTGTCCGACCCCGCCCAGTATCGGCGCCTGAAGGCGTACGTGCAGGGAGTCGTGGGAGCATTTGCGAACGACGACCGCATTTTGGCCTGGGACGTTTGGAACGAGCCTGGCTCTGACAATACCGGAAACTATCCCAAGACAGAGCTGAACAAGAAAGAGAAACATGCCCGGGTTGCGGCCCTCTTGCCGCAGGCGTTCGAGTGGGCGCGGGAAGCCAAGCCTTCGCAGCCTCTCACCAGCGGCGTGTGGGAGGTCGATACCAGGAAAGAGGAGTCTGCCCTGGACGAACTGCAGCGCATTCAGTTGCGCGAGTCCGACATCCTCACCTTTCACAACTACAGCTGGCCGGAGAATTTTCGGCGCGAAATCGAGTGGTTGAAGAAGTACAACCGGCCGCTGATCTGCACTGAATTCATGGCGCGCTCGGTCGGCAGCACCTTCGATACGATCCTGCCGATTGCGAAGCAAGAGCACGTAGGAGCGATCAACTGGGGATTCGTGGTGGGTAAAACCCAGACCAATATGCCTTGGGAGTCGTGGCGGCATCCTTATGTCAAGGAACCGCCGCCGGTTTGGTTTCACGAGGTGCTCCATCCCGACGGTACGCCCTACCGTCAGGCGGAAGCAGATCTGATCCGTGACCTTACGGGAAAACATTAGAGTGGCCACGGATTGACACGGATTCCGCGGATAGATACGGGATCGAACAAAGACAAAACCATGATCCGGGAGAATCAGTGTTAATCCGTGGCCGATTCCTGGCTCTTGTCCGCGCGCGCTGGTTGCGTCTATTCGTAGCGCAGCGCTTCAATCGGATCCAGGTTTGCGGCGCGCACGGCCGGGACCATGCCGCTGATCACGCCGACCACTGCGAGGATGGACGTTGCCACGACAAGAATCATGGGCGAGACGATGAGGCGGATATCTCCTGCTTCAGCGTGCTCGGCCATCGCGCTATACAAGGTCAGGCGCCCCACAGACAAAGAGACGATATAAGAAAGCAGAATGCCCAGCACGCCACCAAACGCCGTGATGACCATGGCTTCGGCCAGAAACTGGACAAGAATGTCACGCCGCCGGGCGCCCAGAGCTTTTTCTACGCCGATCTCGCGGGTGCGCTGGGTCACGGAAACCAGCATGATGTTCATCAGGCCCACGCCACCGATCCCTAACGTGATGGTGCCGATAAACGCCAGCAAAACCTTCAGAGCCATGCTGATAATGCCGAACTGCGAGAGTTGTTTCTGCGCGTCAAAGACAAACAGGGCGCGGTGATCGTCGGGCTTGAAGTTGTGAGCGGTAGCGATGGTTTCGCGGATCGTCTTTTCCATCTTTTCATGGTTCAGGCCGGCGGAGTCGAGCCAGATTCCGTCCAGATAGTGATTATCCTTGATCACATCCATCGAGTTGTACGGAATATAGACGACGCGGTTGTCATCGTTGTCGCCTTCCTGCATGCGCGGCTTGCCCACGCCGATGACCTCAAAAGTTACACCATCAATTCGAATTGTCTGGCCAACAGCAGGCATGCCGGAAAACAGCTTGTCGCGAGCTTCGGAGGCAAGGACGGCATAGAGCCCGTGCTGCATGTTGTCGGCGTCGTTGAGGAATCGCCCTTCCTCGAGTTCGAGATTCCAGATATCGAGCATGGCGGGGTCAATGCCGGTTACGGGAAAAGTGAAGGACCGGTTGTCGTTCTGCACGGTCGAATCTTTTCGCAGCATGCGCGCAATGTGGCGGCAGAGTGGAACGTTGTTGCGCAGCAGGTCGACGTCGTCGTTGGTGAAGCGCACCAGCACGCCGGCCTTATTGCCTCCCGCCTGCTGCGAAGTGCGGCCGGGAAAGACGCCAACCGCGGTGGCTCCGAAGCTTTCGAAAATATTCTGGATGGCGCGCCCGAAGCCGTCGCCATAGGAGAGTAGCAGAACCACCGTGGCAATGCCCCATGCCATGCCCGCCATCGTGAGCAGAGTGCGGCGCAGGTTGTGGCGCATGGCGGAAACGGCTTGGCGTAGAAGATCGCGGTAAGCGACCAGAACCGGAGTGCCGACTGCTTTGCGGAGGTGCGGCTTTTCACCGGCGTGGGCGTCTTGAATGCCAGCGAGCCCTCCCGCGTCCGGCATCCGGTTTGGCAATTGGTCCATGTCCGTCCTTGCGAATTATTCCTTGCGCAGTGCCTCAACCGGTTCCAGCGCCGCGGCCCGGCGCGCCGGATAAAGGCCGGCCGCGATGCCGGCAATGGCCAGCGACAGAACGGCCAGAGCTGCCGTCGCAGGGACCAGTTTCGGGGCGTCGAATCCCGGCCCCAGTTCTACTCCGGAGAATGGCGCCATCAGCCCGGCGGCCCCTGCGATGCCGATTCCGCCGCTGAGCAGAGTCAGGAAGGCGCCTTCCACGAAAAACTGAAACATGATGCTGGCATTGGTGGCGCCTACCGCCTTGCGCAGGCCGATCTCGCGGGTGCGGTCGGCAACCGCCACCAGCATGATATTGACGATGCCGATTGCGCCCAGGGCCAACGTTACCAGCCCCACACTCCCCAGGAACATATTCATGGCGTCGAAAATCTTGCCAATCTGGTCGACGGTCTTCACCGTGTCCCATTCGTCGAAGGAGTCGGGATTATTGGGATCGAAGCCATGGTTACGAGCGATGATTTCGTGGACTTCCTGCTCTGCGGCCTGGTGCAGCGCGCGTGCCTTAGGTTGATAGTCGATGACGGATATAACGTCAGGGTCAATGCCGACGTTAGTCAGGCGGAAATATTCCCGCATGGTGTTGAATGGCACGATGCTCTTTAGATTCAGGGCCATGTTGTCTCCATGGCCGATTCGTTCTAACGTACCGATGACTGTGAAGCGTATGCCACTGAGAAGAATTGTGCTGCCGACCGCAGGACGGCCCAGAAAAAGTGTGCGACGGGTCTCATCGCCGAGCACAATCACGGGACGCTTCTGCTGATCATCCATTTCGTTGATCCAGCGGCCTTCCTTGAGAGGCATGTACCGGATCTTATTGAATTCGGGGTGCGCGCCGATAATCTGTCCGCTGGCCTGGTAGAAGTCGCTGACCGCGCGGATATCGTTGCGCTGGATGAGTGGCGTAGCCGCTCCCACACTGTGGCATTCGCGCAGGATGTCCTCATAGTCGCGGTAGGTCAGGTAGTACTGCCGCAGCGCCGTGAAGCTGCCCTGCATCATCGGCGCCCGACCGGACCAGATAAACATCACGTTTTCGCCCAAGGAGTCGAACTGTTTGCGGTTGCCGGAGCGAAATCCTTCTCCCAAACCGACCAGCAAGAGCAGGGAACCGACGCCCCAGGCAATGCCAAACATGGTCAGGAAAGACCGGAGTTTGTGCGCCCAGAGGGTGCGGAGGGTCTGACCGAAGATGTCGAAGACGTGGCGCACTCTTTATGAATTATACGGGTTGGGATTGTACTGACTCGTGACTACTGAAACTCCAGATTTTGATTCCGAATCAGGCGCAACTTTGGTTATTCTCTAGCGGGATGACGACAATTGCCCTCAGCGAACTGTTGGGCGCGACCGTGTATGACCCATCCGGCGCGGCGAGCGGACGTGTGCGCGAAGTCACCATGACGCCGCAGGAAGACCGCTCGCGTATCACATCCCTGATCGTCAGGACTAGGTCGGGCAACCGGGTGCTGTCCTTTACTGCCGTGTCAGCGATCAACGGAGGCGTCCGGGCCAACACGGCGGCGGCGGAATGGCCGGCGGCCAACGGCGCGGAAGGGCTGTTTCTACTGGAGCGCGATCTGCTGGATCAGCAGGTAATCGACATCAACGGCCGAAAAGTGGTCCGGGTTAACGATGTCGACCTGCACGTAGAGCCTCAAAAGGGGTTGATCCCCGAACGTCCCGTTCTGCGCGTGTTTTCGGTCGATGTCGGGGCGCGCGGCGCGATCCGGCGCCTTTTGCGCGGCATCGCGCCTAAGGCAGCCTTGCAGGCGCTGCTGGTCAAGATTCCTCCGCGCACGATTCCGTGGAACTTCGTCGACGTCATCGAGACCGATCCGGCCCGCCGGGTGAAGCTGAAGATTTCGCATGAGGGCCTGGCCAAACTGCATCCCGCCGACATTGCCGACATCGTCGAAGATCTGGCGCCGGATGAGCGCCAGGCGGTCTTCCAGACCCTGGATGAAGAAGTAGCGGCCGAGGCCCTGGAAGAGGTCGAACCCAAGGTTCAGAAAGCGATCGTCGAATCGCTCGATTCCGAGCGTGCGGCTGACATCGTCGAGGAGATGAACCCTGACGCGGCCGCCGACCTGCTGGCCGATCTGCCGGAAGAGCGCACTGAGCAGATCCTGGTCCAAATGAAGCCAGAAGCGCAGCAGGACATGGTCGAACTGCTCGAGCACAAAGAAGAAACCGCCGCCGGCCGTATGACCACGGAGTTTCTAGCCCTCCCGGTTGCGGCCACGGTGCAGAATGCCATCGATTCGATGCGCGAATTCGAGGGCGGAGTCGAAGCCGTGAGCACGATCTACCTGGTCGACTCTCACGGAACGTTGGTGGGAGCCGTGCCGCTGGCAAGAATTGTGCTGGTGCCGCCTTCGACGCCGATGCTCTCCCTAACCCAGGAGCCCTTAATCCTCAGCCACGAAGGCGTCGATGACAACGAAGTGGCCGAATTGTTCGACAAATACAACCTGCTGACCCTTCCTGTCGTGAACGAGCAAAACAAACTCACCGGCATCATCACATCGGACGACGTGATCAGCATGTTGCGGGCGAAACTGTAGAATTTACGTTTCACTCGTTGCCCGTTGGCCCGCAGTCGGGCGGTTTCTGCGCGTGAGGGAGTCTCGCGCGGCCTGATCCTCCAAGATTAACGGCAATTCATCAAGTCCTGCCACTTTTCCTTTGGCCAGATTCCGCAACTGCGTTTATCCTGTTCGGTCGTTTGTAGCTGCCGTCTGTTTTACCCCTATGTCTGCGAAATGTGCGCATGAAGTTCCTAAGGCGTTGGAAGACCCGGATCCTGCTGTTCCTCGCCGTAGTTGGGCCGGGGTTCATTACCGCGAACGTCGACAATGATGCCGGCGGCATCCTGACCTACTCGTCCGCCGGGGCGCAATTCGGACATCTTCTGCTGTGGACGATGATCCCGGTCACGCTCGCCCTGATCGTGGTGCAGGAAATGTGTGCCCGCATGGGCGCGGTCACCGGCAAGGGCTTGAGTGACCTGATCCGCGAGGAATTCGGCTTCCGGATTACGTTCTTCATGATGATCGGCATTCTGATCACCAACTTTGGCAACGTAGTGACGGAGTTTATCGGCATTGCCACCAGCTTGGAATTGTTTGGGCTGTCGCGGTTCGTCACGGTGCCCGTGTGCTGCGTGATCGTGTGGCTCATCGTGGTGAAAGGACAATACAAGAGCGTTGAGAAGGTTTTCCTAGCCGCGTCATTTTTCTATGTGACCTACATCTTTGCCGGAGTGCTGGCCAAACCCGCATGGATTGAGGCCTCGATCGCGACCATCAAGCCGCCCGGGCTGCATGCGTTCCGCGACCAGGCTTATCTGTATATGGTGATCGGAGTGGTGGGTACAACGATTGCGCCGTGGATGCAGTTTTATCTGCAGTCGTCGATTGTGGAAAAGGGAGTCACCAAGCGTGGGTTCAAGGCCTCGCGGCTCGACGTTGTGACCGGATGTATTTTTACCGACATCGTGGCTTGGTTCATTATCGTAGCCTGCGCCGCCACGCTGTACGTCCACGGCTATCGCGACATCAAGTACGCGGCGGACGCAGCGCAGGCGTTGCGGCCGCTGGCGGGAGACTACGCCTATATTCTCTTTGCCGTGGGCCTGTTCAACGCGTCTCTGTTCGCTGCTTCGATTCTGCCGCTTTCGACCGCCTACACCGTGTGCGAAGGCCTGGGCTTTGAGTCTGGCGTGGGAAGGAAATTTGGCGAGGCGCCGGTGTTTTATTGGCTCTACACCCTGCTAATTGCAGCGGGCGGAGCGTTTGTGCTCATCCCGGGCTTGCCCCTGGTGAAGATCGCCGTACTATCTCAGGTAGTGAACGGTGTGGTGCTGCCGTTTGTTCTGATCTTCATGCTGCTGCTGATCAACAAGAAAGAGCTTATGGGCGACTATGTCAACACGCGCCTGTTCAACGTGGTCGCCTGGGCCACCACGGTCGTAATGATCGGCCTTACGGCGGCCTGGTTCTGGACTCTGAGATCGGGGGCCGGTTAAAAGGCAGCGGGCACCCTGCTTGGGCCCGCAAGCCAGTGCCCGCTAGAATGGGCTGCTATGAACGTCCACGCTGTGCGGATCTCGCTCCATCTTTTCCTTCTTTTCTTTGCCTCTCTGGGCTGCAGCGCACAATCAACGAATACGCTCCGGTTTGATGTCCAGGCGGTCGACCGCAGCGCCGATCCGTGTGCGGACTTCTACCAGTACGCCTGCGGCGGCTGGCTCAAGCGCAATCCCATTCCCGCCGACCGTTCTTACTGGGCGGTTTTTCAGCAAATGCGCGACCTCAACCAAAGGCGCGTGGCGGCCATTCTGGAACATGCAGCACACGAGCCGGGCTCCAAGGACGAGCAGCGGATCGGCGACTACTACAGCTCTTGCCTCGACCAGTCGGCTCTGGAAGACACAGGCCTCAAGTCGTTGCGGGCCGAGTTCGACAGGATCGATACGCTCAAGAACTCAGTTGACCTGGCAGAAGAATTAGCTCACATCCATTCGCTGGGTTCGGATGCACTGTTTAGCATCGGAGCGGACCAAAAGCTGGAAGATGCAAATCAGGTGATCGCCTATTTCGACCAGAGCGGATTGAATCTGCCCGAACCGGGTTACTACACATCCGATGACGCCGAAAACGCGAAGGCGCGTGCCGGATACCGTGCCCACCTGCAAACCGAATTCGAACTGATCGGGGAGTCTCTCGAGCGCGCGCAAGCTGCAGCCGGCAACGTACTCAAGATCGAAGTCGCACTCGCAGGAGCGGAGCTTACGCCGGTTGAGCGCCGTGACCGCAAACTCTGGTATCACGAAATCACACTGGCTCAGTTGCAGGAACTCGCGCCTGCCTTGCCTTGGAAAGCGTACTTTGCAGCCATCCAAATCGATCCACACGCGGTAGTTAATGTCGCGGTTCCCAAGTACATGCAGGCCGTGAATACCCTACTGAGTACGCTGCCCATCGATGCCTGGAAGGACTACTTGCGCTGGGAGTCGGTGCGAGTGGCGACTCCGGCGCTGCCGAAGCGGTTTCGAGAGACGGAGTTTGACTTCTACGAACACAGTCTGCGCGGAGTCAAGAGCGAGTCGTCACGCGAACAGCAGTGCACGGACTTAACCAACCGCGATCTCGGCGAGGCTGTGGGCAGAGAGTACGTCGAGCACTACTTTCCATCCTCCAGCAAGGCGCAGGTGCTGCGAATGGCCGAGCAGGTAAGAGCCGCCCTGCGATCCGACATGGAGCAGGCTCCGTGGATGAGCGCCCGTACCCGGACCGAGGCGCTTCGGAAGCTGGGTATGATCCGGCTGATGATCGGATTCCCCGAGCACTGGCGGAATTACTCCCAATTAACGATCAAGCGCGGCGATGCGCTGGGGAATCTGTTTCGCGCCCAGGAGTTTGAATTCGGCCGGCAACTGGCGAAGATCGGAAGGCCGGTCGACCGGGACGAGTTCTATGAGTTGCCGCAGTCGGTGGAGGGCTATCATGACAACCCGCTGAATGTAGTTGTCTTTACCGCGGGCATATTGCAGCCGCCGTTTTTCGATCCGCAGATGGACGATGCCGTGAACTTCGGGCTGGCCGCGGCGGTCCTGGGCCACGAGTTGAGCCACGCCTTCGACGACTCGGGCCACAAGTTCGACGGGGAAGGGAACATGCGAAACTGGTGGACCGCGGAAGATGCCGCCCACTACGACGATCGTGCCGCCTGCTTCGTGCGCCAGTATTCTTCTTACACAATCATCGACGATGTGCGCGTGAACGGACAACTCACACTGGGAGAAAACATCGCCGACAATGGCGGTCTGCAGCTGGCACACATGGCCTTCGCGAGCCGGCCGCAATCGACTGCCGCCATGGATGGGTACACTCCCGAGCAGAGATTTTTTCTGGCCTGGGCGCAATGGCGATGCATGAACATTACCGACGAACGAGCGCGGGAACTCGCGCGCAACGATGCGCACTCTCCGGGAAAATTTCGCGTGAACGGCGTGGTGAGCAATATGCCGGCTTTTGCCCAGGCCTACCAATGCAAGAAGGGCGACAAGATGGTCAACGCCGAACCCTGCCGGATCTGGTGACCGCTGAGGCTAGATCAGCTTACCCGCAGCCAGGTCTCGAACCAGCGTCAGATCCGCCTCCAGAAAGTCGTATTTGGGGAGATCCTTGGGCTGGGCCCACTGGATGTCCTTGAAGATTCGGTTCTCGATTTCACCCTGGTACTCGCGCACGACGAAGAAGCGAAGCTCCACCATGCCGCCATTGGGGTACTCGTGGCGAATGCGAGCAACCTCGTCCCCAATCGTGGCCAGAATGCCAAGCTCTTCTTCCAGTTCGCGATGCAGGGCATCGCGCGGCTGCTCGCGCTCCTCGATCTTGCCGCCGGGAAACTCCCACTTGAGCGGCATGGTCTGGTGGCGCGTGCGCTGGCACACCAGCAGCTTGCCTTCTTTCTCGATCAGAGCTGCGACCACCCGCTTCATCGGCCGGAGGTTTCCAGTTTCTTGCCTACTAGCATGGCGCAGTACTGAACCAGTTCCTGGTTTTCCGGCGTGAACGCAGCCGGGAAGTGGCTGTCTATGTCCAGTTCGCCCACCACCTTGCCGTGGACAAAAATAGGCACGACGATCTCGGACTTGGTCTCCAGCGAACAAGCGAGGTAGCGCGGATCTTTGCCTACGTCGTCGACCACCACGGTCTGCCCGCTCGAGGCGGCCGCGCCGCAAATTCCCTGGTTGAGCGGGATGCGGGTATGGGGTGTCATGGCTCCCTCAAAAGCACCGAGAACGAGCATGGGCGGCTGCGCTCCCGGTTCGAGCATGTAGAAGCCCACCCAGTTGTATTTCAACATGCGATCGTGCAGCAGCTTCACCATCTTCCGCATGAGGTGGTGGGCGGTAGGGACCGCCTCCGCCAATTCGCTGAGGTCTTTGCGAACCTCTCCAACTCTGTCGGCTACGGGCATAGGTGAAATCTTAACTCACGCTCTCGAATTCGACACTGTGAAAGCTGGAACATCGGTAATTCGCCGGATTCCTTTCTAGCCGGGGAACGGTTCGGGATGCGCCAGGCCCAGAGTCTTCTGCGCCGAGTGGGCACCCCGCTGATCGCTTCGTAGAGTGGTTGCAAAATTGGTCGAGATCGCAAGTCTCATGCGAAACATAGCGGTCCCGGGATGGGCCCAGGGATGGGCCGAAACCGTAGATGTTTTCCCGACAACCGCCGGTTCGCCACCGGCATCAGAAATGCACCCTTACCGACTAGCTCCTGGAGATGCTCTGAGTGCCCAGGTGGAAGACCATACTTATAGGTTTGTGCGGCGTGCTCGCTTGGAACGTTTCGTCCGCAAGCCAGAGCGCTCCCGCTACTAGCTATCAACTCATGGTGAGCCTTGGTGGCAGCGGAACGGTGACCGGCAGTCCGGCGGGAATCAGTTGCCAGCCGACATGCACAGCGTCGCTCGCGGCCGGAACGTCGGTGAAGCTGACCGCATTGGCGGAAAAGGGATCCTACTTCGCGGGATGGAGCGGGGCTTGCAAAGGGACGAGCAACACCTGCCAAGTCACGATGAACAGTAGTCTGGCGGTCACCGCTACCTTCCGGGTTACTCAAACCGTGAATGTTCTGAAGCACATCATTTTCATGGCGCAGGAAAACCGCGGGCTCGATCATTATTTTGGAGCGCTGCGCGCGTTCTGGGCGGCGAACAAGTTTTCCGACCAATCCTTCGATGGACTGCCGCAATTCAATCCGTCGTCCGGGATCCCCCCGCTCTATAGCCCGCCTCCGACCAACCCGGGATGCGACGCGGCTTATCCACCACCGAATGACTGCGTCGTAGATAGCAAGAGTCCGAAGGTGGCCTCCTATCACCTGATCACGCAATGCATCGAGAATCCCAGCCCGTCGTGGAACGAGGGCCATGTGGAGTGGAACTTAAGCAATCCTGTTTCAGCGACCCCATCCCTGAATGGCTACGTCTACACCGGCGCCCATGACGCTCGCCTGAATAACCCGCCATTTCACGACATCGACGGCATCCGCTCCATGGGCTATTACGACGATACCGATTTGAACTACTACTACTTGATGGCCTCGGAGTTCGCCACATCGGATCGCTGGTTTGCTCCGGTGATGACGCGGACATCGTCGAACCGCGACTACCTGATCGCGGCCACGTCTCAGGGATACGTGTATCCGATCGGAACTGACAGTGCGGATCAGTCGCTGCTGACCGCGGCGACAATTTTTCAGGAACTCCAGAACGCGGGCATCACGTGGAAGATCTATGTGAATCCGGAAAATACTCCGTGCGCCTCGAACCCGACTCCTCAGTGCTTGCTGAAATTGAGTTATGTCCAGAACTTCCAGTGGGGCCAGACCATTCCAGCCAACTACCCGCAGCACCTGGTTCCCATCTCGCAGTTCTTTACCGACCTGAAGAATGGAACCTTACCCCAGGTTGCGCAGATCGAGCCGGCATCGAGCGCTGGATTGGACGAACACGGATCGGATTCAGATCAATACCCAATTAATATTCAGTTAGGGGCGAGGTATGTCTCGTCCCTGATCGATGCCTTGATGACCAGCGCGTCCTGGAAGAATTCGGCGTTCATTCTCACGTTTGACGAAGTGGGTGGTCTCTACGACCATGTGGCGGCGCAGCCGGCAGTGAGCCCGGACGGCATCAAGCCACGCGATCTGCTGTCGGGAGACATTTGCACCAGAACGACGGGGCCGAATTGCGATTTCACATATACCGGATACCGCCTGCCCCTTATCGTGGTGTCTCCTTACGCTAGAAAACATTATGTGAACCACAACGTGGCAGACTTCACTGCTATTCTGAAACTGATCGAAACGCGGTTCAACCTGCCGGCGCTCACCAAGCGGGATGCGGCTCAGATCAACATGACTCAGTTCTTCAACTTTAATTTTCCACCCTGGATGACGCCTCCGACACCTCCGGTTCAGACAACCAGTGGTTCCTGCTATCTGAATCAGTTGCCTTGATCGCTATTGCTTCTGAGAGTCGATCTGCTTCAGGGCTGTGGCAAGGGCGTCGAGAGCGAGTTGGGCGGCGTGGGTGGAGGCCTGCGGTAGACCGCCGACGGCCGCGATCAAGCTGGCGCGGTTGATGGCGCGGGCTTCATCGAAGGTCTTGCCGTGAACCAATTCTGTCAGCGCGGACGCGCACGCCATCGACGGGACGCATCCCTTGGCCTTGAATCCGATTTCCACAATGCGCCCGGCGCTGATCTTTATGCTAAGGCGAAGCATGTCCCCACACACCGGATTTTCAATCTCAGCCATGGCGTCGGCTGCTGAAATGTCGCCTGCATGACGCGGGTTCTGGAAGTGGTCGAGCACTTGCGCGGAGTACATGCTTCAATTCTAACGGCGAGTGCGGCCGTGCCGCTTAGCTCGGTCGCGTCCCCTCGGGAAAGTAGACCGTCCATCCGCGCTGCCGCGAGATCGCTTCCAGATCGGGATTGGGATTGATCGCGAAGGGATGCCTGGCCAACGCCAGCATTTCGGTGTCCCATCGGGAATTGCCGAACGCTGCATCAACTTCCTTATGGACGATCTCGCGCAGAGCCTGTGCCTTGCCCGGACCCGATGGCATGCGGACCAGGCGGTCGGTCACAATTCCACTCTCAATGACAGGCTTCGTGGCCAGGATGCGATCGTCGGAAATGGCGAAGGCCTTCAGGCCGGCGCGGATGACCCATTGGTTCGAGGACGAGACCGCCCAGACCTCGCAACCGGCCTCATGCAGCCGATGGACCAGGTCGCGCATCTCCGGGAAGATCTGTCCCGGAAACAGATGGGCCATAAAGTCGGAAGCCGCCCGCATCATGACGTCTTCCGGAATTCCTTTATGCATGGTGACCATCTCGCCACACATGTCGTATTCGCTGACTTTACCCGCCTTGTATTCGGCGTAGCGGGCGCGCATGATGCGACCGACGTCAGCTGGGACGACGGCGTTCTTGATTTCCCAGTCAAAGAATGTTTCTCCGGCATCGCCTGACCAGAGCGTGCCATCGCAATCGAAGGCCGCTACCCGCGGCGCTAGCCGGAGAACGGAGTCGAGAAAATCCCGGCTGACGAGGTGCGTGGCAGGAGCGTTCGTTTCCATCTCTTCGACGATAACGCGCCGAAGCGGATTGCGCAATTTTGGCGAGAGGGAACAAGCTACGAGGTTTTGGCCAGCAGTGCCGCGTAATCTTCGGGAGTATTGATGTTCAATGCCACACAAGGATCGTCCACCCTTACGTACTGAATATGCTCCTGATGGCGGCGGTCGACATCGCGCGCGGTATCGGTGGCGGGAGCCCGCAGGAAGGCCTCGATCAATTCGCGGCCGGCGATAAAAGGATGGCCGTGCTTACCGGAAAACTCAGGCACTACCGCCCAGATATTCGCCGGCGCGGCTTCAAAGGCCGAGCGCAGGAATTCAATCGTGGCCGGAGCGACCGGCGGCCGGTCGACCAGAGTAATCACGGCGGCATCGCGGCCGCGATTGAGCACTTCGTGCAGACCTAACTGCAGGGAACTGAACTGTCCCTGGTCCGGATCCGGATTGGTAACGATCGATGCTCCATTGGCGTACGCGACCGGCGCCAGTGCGGCTTCATTCCTGCCGGTCACGATGACTACAAAGTCCGTCGAAAGCGCGAACGACCGGATTGCTGCCGAGAGGAAACTATCTTTCGCCGCCGGCTGCCCGGCTGCCGGTGGAGGCCAGGGAAGCAGTGCCTTGTCCGTGCCCATGCGCGAGGACTCGCCCGCGGCCAGAATCACTCCGGCGAAGCTCAAAGACCGGGACATGTGCGGAAGATAGCAGAAAGCGGAGAGAAAGTCAGTGAGCGGGATCGCCCTTCTCCAGCGTCTCCGCGGTCGAGTCCGAGCTAGCCTCCGAACGGACTCCCTTGAACCAGCTCAGATGCGGCAGGGCACCGGTCGCCTGCCGGTGGACCGCGATCAGCTCGGCAGTGATGGCGATAGCGATCTCCTCCGGCGTGGTGGCGCCAATGTCCAAGCCAATCGGTGCGTGCACGCGGTCGAAAAGATGCTCCGGTATACCTTCTTCCCGCAGCGCCTTGAAGATTTGTATCACTTTACGCTTCGAGCCGATCATGCCGACATAGCGGGCGCGCGTCTGCACCGCCCAGCGCAGGATGCGCATGTCGTCGCGATGGCCGCGCGTCACGATCACGATGTAGCAAGATTCGTTCGGGTCGAGCTTTTTCGTAGCCTCATCGAAATCAAGCACGTGAACCTGGCTGGCGGCCGGAAAGCGTTCCCTGGTCGCGTAGGAGGAGCGATCGTCAGTCACCACGACATCAAAACCGGCATTAGCGGCGGTCTGACAAAGGCTTAACGAAACGTGGCCTGCACCGAAAATATAAAGTAACGCTGGAGGCAAAACGGGCTCGATGAAAACCTCGAGCGTCCCGCCGCAGACCAGCCCCGTGTCGTATTTCGGGTCCTGATTCAGATCGAATGTCAATGTCCGGGGCCTTTCCGACTCCATGACTTCGCGCGCGGCTTGCCACACGTCGGCCTCGACGCAGCCGCCGCCGATCGTGCCGGCGATCGACCCATCGTCGCGGACCAGCATCTTCGCGGTGCGGAACGACGGAATCGATCCGCGCACGTTGACGATGGTAGCGACGGCCCCGCGCCGCCCTTCGCGACGAAGTTGCACGATCTGTTCGTAGATGTCCATGAACTCAAATCGACCTGCCCTTACTATTTTATCAATCCGCGACCAGGTTCGCTCAAGCGCCAAGCTGGCGTCTTCGGCTTCACCGGTGCTGGTTTCCGAGCGCCGTCTGCACGTCTGCTGGCAACTCCGTGTCGTCCATCAACCTGCCATCGAGCTTCAGGATTTCACCCCCGCATCGACCTGTGTGCCACCAAGCATAACGATCCTCACACGTGCGCGATTTTACACTGGATCTTTGCCCGCAGCTTGACTGGGGGGCGAGAGCGACCGGCGCAATATGGTAGTTTTGGAATCTCGAATCTGGTCGCTACGAGAAGGTGACCTCTATGAAAGCCGTCCGCATTTATCAATTCGGTGGACCCGAAGTTTTGACTTACGAGGACGTGCCCGATCCGCAGCCCCGCAAAGACCAGGTACTGATCCGGGTCAAGGCATGTTCCCTCAATCATCTGGACGTTTGGGTACGCAAAGGACTGCCGGGAGTGAAGCTGCCGCACATTCTGGGAAGCGACATTGCCGGTGAGGTGGCTGAGATCGGCGAGTACATCAGCGGGTTCAAAACCGGCCAGCGGGTGCTGGTTGCGCCCATGCATTTCTGTGGACACTGCGCGAAATGCGTTGCCGGAGTACAGAATCAGTGCCGCGAGTTTACCGTTCTCGGCAATGGAGTCGATGGTGGCAATTGCGAATTAATCGCCGTTCCAGCGGCAACGGTGATGCCAATTCCCGACTCACTCGATTTCAACCAGGCGTCAAGCGCGCCCTTGGTGTTTGTGACGGCCTGGCATATGCTGGTCGGCCGCGCCGGCGTCCGCCCGGGACAAACCGTGCTTGTATTGGGAGCAAGCTCAGGAGTGGGCATTGCCGCGATCCAGATCGCGAAGCTCTTTCATTGTCGCGTGATCACGACCGCCGGCGACGAGGCGAAGCTCGAGAAGGGACGCGCTCTGGGCGCAGACTTCGGAATCAACCATTACAAGCAGAAGATTTCTGAAGAGGTGCGCAAAATCACGAACAAAGAAGGCGTGGATATCGTAGTCGAGCACGTCGGCGCCGCGACCTGGGACGAGAGTGTGAAGTCCCTCAAGAGCGGAGGCACACTGGTGACCTGCGGCGCCACCACCGGACCCAGCGTGGGAATCGATCTGCGCCACCTGTTCGCGCGACAGTTGTCGCTGCTGGGGGCCTACATGGGAACCATGGGCGAGTTGCACGAAGTTCTCGGTCATGTGTTTGCTGGACGCCTGAAGCCGGTGGTCGACCGTGTGTTTCCGCTCAAGGATCTGAGAGCAGCCCATGAACTGCTCGAGAACAGCCAGATGTTCGGAAAGATTGTGGTGAATCCGTAGCCGCTGCACAGGGTCTCGCGTCTGTGGTTTAAAATATCCTTATGTCCCGCGAACTGAACTTTGGCCCGTATGTCGACTTTGAAAACGGCAAAAGGGTCGTCAAAGACCTGACCTTCGGCAATCCCACGCCGGAGGGAGTGGTGCTGACCACGCTCGACTCGGCCGTGAACTGGATGCGCAAGAGCTCGATCTGGCCCATGACGTTTGGCCTGGCTTGCTGCGCCATCGAGATGATGTCGATGGGCGCTTCGCGGTTCGACATTGCCCGCTTCGGCGCCGAAGTCTTTCGTCCCTCGCCCCGACAAAGCGACCTCATGATCATCGCCGGCCGGGTCTCGAACAAGATGGCACCCGTAATCCGCCAGTTGTGGGAGCAGATGCCGGAGCCCAAGTGGGTGCTTTCGATGGGAGCGTGCGCAACTTCAGGCGGCGTCTTTCAAAACTACGCTCTGGTGCAGAGCGTCAACCAGGTGATTCCTGTCGACATCTACGTGCCCGGTTGCCCGCCGCGTCCTGAGCAACTGATCTACGCCATCACTTTGTTGCAGGAAAAAATTCAGAAGGAACGCGGCACCATCAAGAAGGCTCTGAACCTTAGCTAGACGCCATGAGCTTCTCATGGATTGCGTTTTGCTTACCCGTGGCATTCCTTACGGAAGCCTAAAGATGAAAGTGATCTGCTTCTGAATTGCGACGGGCTTGCCGTTAAGCAAGAACGGGCTGTACCGCCAGCCTTGTAACGCGCTGCGGGCTGCGGCGGCCAGGACCGATGATCCGCTAATCTCCTTGATGTTGCGGACGGTTCCATCCTCGGCGATAGTAATCTCCAGGGCCACAGTTCCCGCGATGTGCTGGGCCCGCGCTTGCATCGGATAGTTCGGTTCCACCTTGCGAATCAGTTTGCCTTCGGTGACGCCTTGAGAGACTTTGGCGTCCAGGGTGGGCAGATTGCCCCCGCCAGTGGCCAATCCCGCGATTGGAGTGTTTACCGAAGGTCCCAGGGTGGAGGATGCGATCATGACCGGAGGTGGCTCCGGGCTGGGCTCGGTGATTGCAGATGGCGCTTTCGTTTCGACCGGTGGAGCAGGCGTGAGGTTGGCCGCTACCTCCGTAGGCGAGGGCGAGGTATCTTCGATCTGGGCCGCATTTTTAAGCACTCCGGCCGCATTGCCCTGCGAGCGTGCGATTCCGGCCTTCGGTTTCGGGGGTAGCACCAGCTCCGGGGTAATGGCTACGGACTCCGTCACTGCCCCATGAACCTGTGCCGGCGAGTGGGCTGCGGCCGTTTCCGGGGTGGATTCCCGCCCGCTCAGCCAGACCCCGGCGACCAGCAACAGCGCCACTGCGGCGCTCCCTACAACCCAATACCGTCGAGCCGGAGATGGCTCGTCGAAAACCTGCTTTTCCGTGATCTTTCCAGAAACGGACGCCGCCGGCGCGGACACCCGGTTGCGTGCCGATCTTAGTGAGGCGAAAGCCGCGTCCTGTTGTGCGCGGTACTCGCGGTCATACGCCGCCTCTACAATTTCGGCCAATGCGCGAAGCGAGTTGATCTGCTCGTCACCGAAGGCGTGAGCGCGAGTGGAGAACGCCTCCAAAATTCCAGCCACCCCTGACGGCCCTCGCAACGGCACAACTACGATGGAGCCGATCCCCATCGCCCGGCAGACTTCCGGATCTACGCGAGGATCGTTGGCCGTATCGCGACAAAGCATGATCGAAGCTGCGCGCATGCACTCGCCAGAAATTCCCGAGTCTGTGTTGAGGGGGGCGCCCAGCGCCGGCGTCGGCTCACCGCTCCGCGCTCTGCAGACGATCAGACCCTTGGTTCGCAGCGCCAGAGCGACCCCATCCGCTCCGGTCATGACTCGTGCGACCTCGGTCGTAGCATCCATGATCGACGCAGGTGTTTTCGAGCCTTCCGCGAGGCTTTGACGTAGCACGACAAGGAGATCAACCGAGGCCGGCGACTCCGCTGCCTCCGATGCGATAGCGCTCAGCGGTTGGTCTTCACTCTGTAGTTCGGGACCCGGCAAGCTGGTTGACACGGCATCACCCATGGCACGTCCTGAAACCCCATCAACAATGGCCAGGGACGAAGCGAACGCGAGCAACTAGACAATGGCGCGATTGTGTCTGAGTTTGTCGCAAAAAAATATAGCTGTCAATGGAAAAAAGTTCAGCTCTTGCGCTGGAAGGGCAGTATTCCCGTGGGTTTGCTCTGTGTCCATCCCCATTTCGTATTCCTTGACGCATCGGGCGGAGCTATAATTGCGATCAGAGTTGTCCCGGGGTTCTTATGGATCGTCTTCGCGGTACATCCCTTCTTTTTCTTCTCTTGATCTCCCCCGCAATCCTCCGTGCGCAGAGTACCGAGCCGAGCCTGCCACAAGTGCCGTCATCTCAGGGTCCGACGTCTCAGGGTCAATCGACTCAAGCCCCAGTCGCTAGCGGCCCGTCCCTTCCGGGTCAGCCGCCAAACCCGGCGACCGACGCTGCGGCCCGGCCCGTGCCGGGCCATGCGGCTCCCCCCATTGCCAGCAACGCTTCCCGCATGTCGAAGCAGACGCGGCTGGAAATCATTCGCCTTTTTGAGACCCAGATCTTTTACGCCCGCGCCGCTTTCCCGATGGGAGCCAAGGGGCTGCAACTGAAAGATGGCGTGACCACTCCCAACGGCCAGCAACTGCAGCAGGCGCTGGCCTTGTGGGGACCCGCGGTGCGGCCCGGCGATCCCGCTCACATCTCCTACGTTCAGATTAAAGACGACCACATTCACTTCGATATCAACGGCGGCCCCGTCCATCGCAAGAAGTGGTATCAGCACATTCAGGTTTCCGGCGCCAACGGCAATTCGGTTCCCCTATCGCCGACTGAATCCCAGCCAAATCCGCATGGAACCTACCTGGAAGTTTACTTCGACAAGTACGTGCCGGAAATGACTGCGCAGCAGTTGCGCGACCTGCTTTATCCCGTGCTCGATTTTACTGCGCGGAATAAAGAAGAGGCCTATCTGGATACGGTCCCGCCGAAAGTCAAGCAGGCCATCCAGGCGCACTATGTTCTGGTCGGGATGAACACGGAAATGGTGCTGCACGCCAGGGGCAAACCGCCGAAAAAAGTGCGGGAGAGAGACGGGGACTCCGACTACGAAGAATGGATCTATGGCGAGCCACCGCAAGACGTGGACTTCGTGCGAATCATCGCTGATGAAGTCGTGCGCGTGGAGACCATGAAAGTTGGCGGCCAGAAGATCTTGCGCACCGAAAAGGAAGTCATTCTGGAGCGTCCCGACAAAGAGGCCGAGGCCAAGAAAGAAGAGGAAGAGCGGCCCGCCAACGCCCCCACCCTGCGCCGCCCTGGAGAGGACCCGGAAGACGCTCCCAAGCCCTCCGACGGAAAAGCCCCGCCGCCGCTAATGCCTCCTCCCGCTCCGCCACAAGCTCCCGGTCCTGGGGCGGGGATCGTCGCCGACAGCAGGTGACACCTTCCTCCGACTGCGCTCGAGAGGCCGGAGTGTTCGTACTCACTTATTGGCCACTGCCGCCCCTACATCCGCAAACGAGAACGCGAGCGAGACGTTCGGAGATTCCTGGCCGTCGACTTCCACGTAGGGATACACAAAGTAATTCAGCGGCTTGCCGTCCTGCGCAGGATTCAGGCGCAGATCGCGGCCCATGCTGAACTGCACGCGATCCACATCATGCGATCCGAAAAAGTAGTCGCGTTTGTCCGGATGCTTCCAGGCTTCGGAGATGTCCACGGGAATCCAGCCCTTGCCGTCAATGTAGAAATCGGACCAACAATGGTAGCCGGCGATTTCGGCCGAATGCTTGTCGGGCGGTAGCGGGAACCCGATCTCAAACCGCGCGGGAATGCCCTGCGATCGCGCCATGGCAATAAAAAGGGAATGAAAGTCGGTACAGTTGCTCTTCTTGGCGTCGCAGGCGTATAGCACGTCGCCATGTCCCCAGCCCGTGCCGGTCTTGTCGTATTTCATGGTGGTGAAGACGTAGTCGTAGATAGCGCGCGCCTTGTCTAGGGGCTGCGTTTTGCCTTCGGTGACTTTGACCGCCAGGTCGGCGGGAAGTCCCGTGACCGGGACCAGCGCGTCCGGTTGCAGATCCTCCTGCCGCTCTTTGCTGGTCAAGGAGGTGGCGAGCATGTGCGCAGCAGGGTGGAGCGCTACTCGCTCGTGACGCAGGACGTCGTATTCCACGTCGAAGTGGAGCTCTGACTGGGCGGCACTCCGAGCTTCGGCGAAATAGATCTCGTTGCCATACTTCGACTCGCTGGTCGTCTTCAAAGGCAGATCTCCCTTTGCGGAGATGATTTTCACCTCCTGATAAGCATCCGACTGCGCGGCAGGAATCCAGACGCGAACTTTTTTGCCCGTCGGCAGATTCTTCACCGTGAAGGCATAGTGAAATGTAAAGTGGCGGGAATCCTGGGCGACGGCGGCCATAGACAGGACCAACAGCGGCAGTAATACGCAAGTCTTCCGCAGCATAAACCGTATCCTTGTTGCGGTTCTGAGAACTCAGAACCAGAGCTGAGAACCAGAGCTGACAACCAGAGCTGACAACCAGGTTTTGGAAACGACACACGGGCGTCTTAGCAGGAGCGCCGTCAAGTGAAGCCGGGTTGCGAGTTGCGCATGCGATGAAATGCCGGAAGAGATTCCGGTGTGCGGTATTTTAGCAGAGCTTGTTTTGCGCTCTTCGCGAATCGGCCTATTTTTCTGTTTCCGCGGTTGCGTTGAGCACAATCGTCAGCGGGTTCGGATGATCGGCCTTGAGGTAGCGATTAACCAGGAATTGTTTTCCATCGCGGCTGACATCGTAAGTGAATTCATCGGTCGCCGAGACGTGAGAGCGGCCACGAATCTGGAACAGCGGGACGGGCGTACCACTGGCGAAACTTCCTTCGGTCTCCACCGGTACCGCCATCAGGATTCCCGACTGCCCGATGTAGAAAAGTTCTTTGCCATCGCCGCGCCACCGAGGCTCGGTGCCGCCGCCCCGCGAGATCTGCCACTTTCCCGCCGCTCCCGGGAACGTGGTGACGTAGACGTCCCAATCGCCCGATTCGTTGGAGGCATACGCTGCCCACTTTCCGTCGGGCGAAATCTGGCCATTCTGTTCCGAGCCTTTGGTTTCCAGGAACGGAACCGGCTGCCCGCCCGCAGCGGGCATTATTACCAGACCCGTGACGCGGTCTCCAACCCGCGTCGGGAAAAACATCGTGCACAGGATCTTCGTGTCATCCAGGGTCCAGGAATTGGGCAAAACGTCCCCGGCGATTTCTCCGGAGTAGAGGGTCTTTTCCGGCTCCAAGCCCGACACCGACTTGGATAGCAGCTTGACGCGTTCCCCCACGTCGCGATAAGCCAGGGTCTTTCCATCGCGCGACCATACGCCTACGACTTCCTCGCTGGCGCCGAATGTGAATCTGGTATTGGAGCCGCCTTCGAGGCTTTCGAGCCAGACATCGACGTTGTTTTCCCTTAAGTCGGCAATGTCGACCGCGACCCGTTTGCCATCAGGAGAGAGAGTGGGATTCGACAGTGTTCCCGGCTCTCCGACCCGGCCGACTTCCTTGCCGGTCCGGTCCACCCAAGTCAACGCCGACACGGTTGTCTGGGTACTGGTGGAATAGACCAGGTTCCCGTTGGCGGCGGTGGAAAATGCACCCCAGATCACCGAAGGCTGAAATCCGATTGATTCCGCGACGATCTGGGGCTCTCCGGAGAGAGTTGCCTTCGACATGTCGAATGCGGAAGAGACCAGCTGGCGCTTGTCATTCGCGTAGTAAATCTGGCCGTGGCCTACCCCAACATTGGAGTGCGCCAGAACTACCAGTTTCTTCCCCTTGTCCGAGAGGGAACTTTCGTAGACACCGCTGACGCGGTCGTCGCGGTTATTCACGAAATTTCCCGCCCAGACCAAAAAATGGTCCCCATCGGGCAGAAAAACAGGCCAACGGTGAGACTGCTCATTCTTGCCGAGGGACGTCAAGGGCGCCGCGCCAGTCCCGTCTGCATTCACTCGCCAGAGACCACCCTGGGGTTCGGGAGTGTACACGATGACATTCCTGGCGCCCCAAGTGCCACCCCGGGCCACGCTGGCGACAGCCACGGCTTGGGGTGAGCCGCCGGCAGCAGCCACCTTCATCAATTTGCCCTTGGCAAAGAAGCCGACGTAGGCATCATCCGGCGACCAGAAGGGATAGTTCGCGTCTCCGGTTCCGGCCAACTCCACTGCGATGGCTGATCCGACTCGCTGCACCCAGATCGTGGGTACGCCTGTCTTGTCGTCGGGTGAAACGAGCGCAAGCATCTGTCCGTCGGCGGAGAGCGCCACCTGGCTCACCTCGCCCGGAACCGGCAGCGCGAATTGCATGCGGCGGGCAGGTAGGGTACTGCGGGAGGCAAGCCAGACGACGTCGGAAACGCCCAAGAGGAGCAAGGCCGCGATCGCCCATAGCCAGCGTCGGCTGGTACGCGGTGCTTGAGCCTGCGTTGTACGGGTGGCGCCGCTGGCGTCGGTACCCGCAAGTGCGCCCAGCGCAAAAGCCAGGTCTTGAGCAGATTGAAAGCGCTGTTCTGGCCGTTTTTCGAGGCAACGGCGAACGATACGGTCCAACGCAGGGGAAATCACCTTTGCATCGTTGCTAAAATCTTGCGGATCTTCTTTCAAGATCGCCGTCATGGTCTCGGCCGCGGTGTCGCGGTGGAACGCCCGCTGGCCCGAGATCATTTCGTACAGCACCGCTCCGAAGGCGAAGATGTCGGTGCGATGATCGACCGCTTCGCCTCTCACCTGTTCCGGGGACATGTAGCCGGCGGTGCCCATCACCACCCCAGCCAGCGTGGGAGAACCGGTGACGGTCAGCCCGTTGGAATCAGCCGGCCCGGGCGGAGGAGCTAGAGTCAGTTTCGCCAGCCCGAAGTCGAGAATCTTCGCCCGCCCGTCTTTCGTGATGAAAAGGTTTTCCGGCTTGAGATCGCGGTGGACAATCCCTTTTTCGTGCGCGGCCGCTAGACCCGACGCAATCTGAACTGCATAATCCCCCGCCTTGCGCGCGAGCACCGGCCCGCCACGCAGCATTTCTCGCAGGCTCTGGCCTTCGAGAAGCTCAGAAACCAGGTAGGGGTTGCCATTCTGCGACCCGATGTCATAGAGCCCCAGAATGTTGGGATGGTTCAGAGCCGCAACGGCGCGCGCTTCCTGTTCAAAACGGCGCAGGCGCTCCGGGTCGAGCGCGAACGATTCCGATAGTATCTTCAGGGCGACATCGCGACCCAGGCGCGCATCGCGGGCGCGATACACTTCCCCCATTCCGCCAGCGCCAATCAGCGAGACAACTTCATACGGGCCCAACTTCGTGCCAGCGGCCAGGGTCATAGGGTGCGAAGATTATACCTGCACGGTAGAATGCAAAACATGACCCCCGCCATCCAGTGCCGCGAGCTGCGCAAAACTTATGACGGCAAGGTCGAGGCCGTGCGCGGGCTGAACCTGGAAATCCAGCCTGGAGAATGTTTCGGCCTGCTCGGGCCAAATGGGGCAGGGAAGACAACGACCATCGAAATCCTCGAAGGCCTCTTGCAGCCTACCTCGGGCCAGGTGTCCATCTTTGGCCATACCTGGCGGGAAAACGAGCGCGAAATGCGCGAGTGGCTCGGCATCTCTCTGCAGGAAACGCGCCTGTCGGAAAAGCTTAGCGTGCGCGAGACTATCGAACTATTCGCCAGCTTCTACCGCGAACCGCGCTCGTCCCACGATGTGCTGGAGGAACTGGAACTCACCGAGAAGGCTGACGCCTGGGTCGGCAAGCTTTCCGGCGGCCAGCGCCAGCGGCTGGCGGTGGCGACTGCCCTGGTATGCAATCCAAGAATTCTTTTTCTCGACGAACCCACGACCGGGCTGGATCCGCAAAGCCGCCGCCAGCTGTGGGACATTATTCGTGCCTTCCAGCGCGCTGGCGGCACGGTGCTCCTGACCACGCACTACATGGACGAAGCCGAGCGTCTGTGCGATCGTCTGGCCATCGTCGACCAAGGTCAAATCATCGCCGAGGGCTCGCCCGGCGATTTGATCAACCGCCTCGGCGGCCATCACGTGGTGGAGTTTTCCGTAAGCGGCAACTCCCACGGACCGACTGGGAAGCCGGAGTCCCACGCAGAGAAAGCCGCGTGGCGCGCGCTGCCCAGCGTCGAATCCGTCCGCGAGGACGATGGCCTCGTTGCCCTCAACGTGAAAGAGCCGCATCTGACGATCCCCGCGCTGCTCGAGGCAATCGAAAAGCAGGGCACTGCGTTACAGCACCTGACCACGCGGCAGGCAAGCCTGGAGGATGTATTTGTGCGGCTGACAGGCCGCCACCTGCGGGATGAGTAAAACCGCCGGGTAAAGGGGTATCGATGAAACGCGAAATCAGATCCAACCCGCGCCTGTGTGCCTGAACGAAATGATGGTCAACAATACGGCACACAGCGACGGCCCCCAGCAGAGTAGTTGCGAAACGTAAAAGCCCGGCACGGAAGTGCCGGCTGGACAGTCGGAAAGACGAAGCGAGTCCCGTAGGGACGGCACAAACTCAACCTCGTTAGTCATCGTTGAAGGTACTTATGAGCGTTGTCCAGGAACCACCAGTCACACTGGCGAAATCCTCGCCCGCACCACCGCGACCGAACGGCCGCTGGTCCGGCTACCGCCATCTGCTGATGGCGCGCATGCTCGAACTGAAGCGCGAGCCGGAAGTTGTCTTCTGGGTGTTCATCTTTCCATTGCTGCTCGCGCTCGGCCTGGGCATCGCGTTCCGCAACAAGCCCGGCGACGCCATCTCAGTTGCGGTCGTGGCAGGCGCGGGCACGGAGGACGCGCCCGCCATGCTGGCGCGCTCGCCGCAGCACGAACGGTTCAAGGCCCGAAACCTGAGCGCCGCCGCCGCTCGCCAGGGATTCCGTCTCGGCAAATTCGATCTCGTCATCGAACCCGGCGCCAATGGAGGCTTCCAGTACCGCTACGATCCTGCCCGGCCCGAGAGCGTGTTGGCCAAAACGGAAGTCAACGACGCACTGCAAGCCGCGGCCGGCCGCAAAGACGTTGTCGCCACGGCCGTCGTCACGTCGTCCGAGCCTGGGTCGCGCTACATCGATTTCCTGATCCCCGGCCTCCTCGGTATGAACCTGATGAACTCCGGCATGTGGGGCATTGGTTTTGCCCTGGTCGACATGCGCCAGCGCAAACTGCTCAAGCGCTTTGTGGGCACGCCCATGCGCCGCACAGATTTCCTGCTGGCTCTAGCCTCGAGCCGCCTGATCCTGATGGTCATCGAAGTAGGATTGCTGCTGATCTTTGGCGTGCTTTTCTTTCACATGCGGGTTCTAGGGTCGATCGCTGCTATTGCCCTGCTTGCGGCTATCGGATCCCTCACGTTTGGCGGCGTGGGCTTGCTGACCGCGAGTCGCGCGCAGAAAATCGAGTCGGTGAGCGGCCTCATCAATCTGGTGATGATGCCGATGTGGATTTTTTCCGGCGTCTTCTTCTCCTACGAGCGATTCCCGTCGGTGATCCATCCGCTGATCAAGGCGCTGCCTTTGACCGCGCTCAATGATGCGCTACGGGCCAGCATCCTGGAGGGCACGCCACTCCTCCAACAGTGGCCGCGCTTGCTGGTGATGCTTCTCTGGGGAGGGATTTCGTTCGTGCTGGCGCTGAAGTGGTTCCGCTGGACTTAGGCCGGTTCGCTAACTACGCCCCGCTAAGGCCTCGCCCGCGCATTCCAGCAGAAGTTACGAACGAGGCCGCCTGCGGTGCTTGCGAAGTTTACTGCTACTTATGATTTGACTAGCTTGGCAGCTTGTTTCCGCACTTTTGCCCAGCGTAGTCTTTGCGCTGCGGCAATGCGATTACGGGCTTCCTTGCTCAAGGTGCGTTTGACTTTCCTGAGCTTGTTCCCGTTCGCATGGCCGAGCGCGGCGAGCGCCTTCCCCACGCGTCCCATCTCTTTTTCGAGACGGGAATACTCAACGCGTAAGGAGGCTACCACTGTGTTCAAGTTAGCCATTACCACCCCCTCATTGGTGTTCGAGACAAGACTAACACGGGAAAATGTTCGGACTGAGAAGAAAAAGATCGCTTCAAGAATTATTAGAAAGAATAATTAGACAAAAAACCCACGATGGAAGCGCAGCTATTGTGGCTTGGTTTGCAGGAACAACAAGCCTTGTACTTTGTCTGCGTCATCAGCGCCACGCGTGAAGACGACTTCGCGGCGCGAATCGGAGAACCGCGTATCTAGCAACAGGAACTTACGGATCACCGTCATTGCGGTCGCACCTCCTTCTGTTGTGCCCCCAACCCAGACCCACCGGTAGACGGCCCCGTAAAGCACATACAGGTGAGAGTCCCACATCATAAGCAGGGCTTGTTTGTCAGTGAGTGCGCTTATCGTTTTTCCAGAATTGATGGCATCCGGCGGCCAGAACTCGGCCGTGACCTGGATCGGACGGCCGTCGCTGAGCAGATGTCTTCCCTGTAGTTTGGAGGCCAGATCCTTGAGAGACTGGGGATCTGCCGCGGCCACGCTGTCTTCGAGGGCAGAATCCTTCCCGCAGCAAACCCTGCGGTCGTGAAAGATGGTATCGAGCGCGGTTGGCAGGACGTCGGTTGCGTCGTGCGACCGCGCCATAAGTGCCGGCAGTCCGTTGACCTTGACTTCCAGGTCGGTGTTGAAGACTTGCCCATAAGCGACGCAAGCAAGTCCAACACCCAACACCACCCACTTAGTCAGAACGCGAAATGCAGATTGGCAAGAAACGAGCTTGGCCATAACTTAGCTCCGGCTCCTAGTTCTGATTCTATCCCGGTCCGATCGTGGGTAGAAACCGCGGTGTCTGGCGCGCCTTGGTCGCCAGTTCGAACGAATAAGCCAGCTTAATCAGGACCGGTTCGCTCCACGCCCGCCCAAAGAAAGAGATTCCAACCGGCAAACCCGCAAGGTAACCCGCGGTCACATTAATGTTAGGGTAACCCGCCACCGCCGCTGCATTCGAGCTGCCTCCGGCCACATGATCTCCGTTGACTAGATCGGTGAGCCACGCCGGACTTCCTGTCGGGGCCACGATGGCGTCAAGATGGTTCTTATCCATGAGCGCGTCGATGCCCTCGCTCCGGGCCAGTTGGTGATTCTTCGCCAGCGCATCCACATATTCCTTCTCGGTAAGCGGTCCTTTCGATTCTGCCTTTATGAATAAGTCCTGCCCGAAGTAGGGCATCTCCTTCTGGCGGTTACGATCATTGAAGTCAATGATGTCTTTCAGCGTTCGCAGGGGTGCGTCCGGGCCCAGTCGCGCCAGATACGCATTCAGGTCCGCCTTCAGTTCATACATAAATATGAGCAACTCTGTGTCATCGAATTTGCCCAGCGTTTCAATGTCGGCGGGGTCCACCAGGATCGCACCTGCCTTCTTAAGCACGTCAAGGGATCGCTCCATCAACGCGTCGACCGAGTCATTGAAGCCAAAATACTTTCTTGCGACTCCGATGCGCGCGCCCTTAAGCCCGTCGGGATCGCAGTACTGCGCGTAGTCGGTCTGCGCTTTGCCCGCGCTGGCAGTTGTGGCTGGATCGTCAGGATCAACCCCGGTCAAGGCTCCCAGCAAGATGGCGGCATCGCGTACGGTGCGGCACATTGGCCCGGCGCCATCCTGACTGTGAGAGATGGGGATGATTCCGCCTCGGCTAACCAGCCCTACGGTAGGCTTGATCCCGGCCAACCCGTTCGACGACGACGGGCAAACGATCGATCCATCAGTTTCGGTGCCGATGCCAACTGCGGCCAGATTCGCCGAGATTCCCGCGCCCGTGCCCGAACTCGACCCGCACGGATTTCGATCCAGCGCATACGGATTTTTCGTCAACCCTCCGCGTCCGCTCCATCCGCTGGTGGAGTGGCTGGAGCGAATATTCGCCCACTCGCTCAGATTCGTCTTGCCCAGAATCACCGCGCCCGCCGCGCGCAACCGCTGCGCGACAAAAGAATCTTTGGGCGGCTTCGAGCCCATCAGCGCCAGCGACCCCGCCGTGGTCATCATGTGGTCCGCCGTGTCGATATTGTCCTTGATCAGCACCGGAATGCCGTGCAGAGGTCCACGCGGGCCTTTGGCCTTGCGCTCCCGGTCGAGGGCCTCTGCAATCGAGGGGGCGTCAGGATTCATTTCGATAATCGCGTTGACCGCGGGGCCGCGCTTGTCCACCTCCTCGATGCGCGTGGTGTATTTCTCAACCAGCGACCGCGCCGTAAACTTACCCGATTTCATACCGTCCTGCAGTTCGGTGATCGTGCTCTCATCCAGTTCGAACGGCTTGACCTCAGGCGGGGCAGGCTCTGCGGAGGATGCCACCTCCCGGCCCGCGCTGAGTGCAGGATAGATCGTAGCAACTGCGCCGGTTGTCAGCACATTTCGGACGAAGGCACGGCGCGAGGGTTTCGATTCACGATGGCGCATAATCTCCCAGAGTTCAGAAGAGGATTCAACCCACAGGCCGACTATTTAAACACGGATCGCCGCCCGCATTCACTGATTGAGCTAATGTAGGTCTTCGCAAGAGATTCGTATTAATATCATGCAAGAGATTTGTATCGGGCATGCCTTCAGGCGGGCCGCACCAGCGTGAAAGAAAGAGTCGGCTTTAGCCGTCGTGCCCACTGTCGGCATCGCTGAAAGCGTGCCCTGATTCGAATCGTCCTTCTTGGCGGGCCTGGGCGGGCCTTCCGACGGTGGGCCTAAACGCAGGATAGTTGCGGCCGCTGTATACCTGACCTCCTTTTTGGAATCGTTGATCTCCCGTTTTTGAGAGTCTCTAAACCCCAAACTCGCGTACAAGGACTGTACAACCAAAGCCTGTGCCTTAAAGTTTCTAGCTGTTCCTTACAGGACATTGCAGAGCGACCGCTGCCTTGTAATTACAACGTGATCCGATCTGTTGTCGCCCTTTCAGAGCGCAAACGCGGGTTTAAATCCCGTCGGGGACGCCATCGTTTCAAAGACTTGCGCGCGAAAAGCTCTGGGCTCGGTTTACCGAACATCGCTTCTCCAGGATTCCGCAGACTGCCCCCTTGGTTTCCAGGTGTGCCTTTGATTCTCGATGTCTGATCTTCCTAAGATCACATCTGTCGAAATACTTGGGGCTTATTTTTGCAACGATGATCCCGTTCAGGGGTAAAAGTTCTCAATTGCCTTGGCGAAAAAATCGCAGCGGCTACAACTAATGCTAAGAACTCGCTAGTCGAATTCGAGCCTTCTCCCACCAACCGTCGACCCAATGCTTGAAGCGTGTGCTCTGCTGTTGGCGGGCCGTCGAAAGCGCAGAGTCAAAGGATGCTGGTAGGCCGCTGCGCATCTCAGCAATCCACTTGAGTCCCCAGGGCACTGGAAACATACTGGGCAGTAGAGGTTCACTGAACCTTGTCGCTGTGAGAAGGCGGCCGGCGACGATCCTTCACTGCCTTCTCTGCCAACCGGCATCGGCGATAGAAGTGCTACGATATACTCTGCTAGCAGAGCGGGAGTAGCTCAATGGTAGAGTAGCGGCTTCCCAAGCCGTTGGTTGCGGGTTCGATCCCCGTCTCCCGCTCCAGTTTTTCTCTGGTCATCTCGATGTACCACCAGGGCAGCTGTCACTGGGAGGCGCGCATGAATTTCATACTGTCCATAAAAGTATGGGAACCTGCTCAAAGGATGCGTGCCATGCAAGTCAGTGCGAGGGATGCGAGGATCGTAAGACATTGAAATGATTGCTATTATTTGCAACCGGCTGAATTTCAAAGAGTTCTGAATCTCATGGAAGTAGAACGCTAGCTTCCCAAGCGGGATGCCGTGGGTTCGATTTCCATCTCCCGCTCCATTAGTTCCCCCGGTACGATTTCTCAGATCCTCAAACGAAATTGTGTGCATGACCGTTGCGAGTATCAGGCTCGATGCGCTCTTCAATTTCATTTCGCAGGAGAGAAAGCATTCCTGGTCGACTCGAAGGTTGGCGAACTCGACCGCAGGGTTGACTCTTGATAGTACCTGTACCGTCGTGACTTGCGGTGGCTCCCAGATTAACGATATCTTCACTTAAGTTTCAATCTGGTCCGAATAGCCACTTCCTCCGGCACTACTTGTTGTATCAACCGGGCATTAAACGCCTGGGCCACAAATCCTTCGTCCCCCTTCGGTTTCGCGCAAGTGCGATTCCGAAGAAAGGAGCAAGCGTGGTACCGAACACATAACCCTGCGTCCCGCTGGTACTGGAAACCGTGCGGGATCCCAATAAACATTGGTCTAGAAACACGTGCAGTCCCGTTTTTGCGCGCTGCTCGCAGCTCAGGGAGATCCCTGCGCTTAATCCCCTCGAGGAGTTGAGTTACGTTATGAAGAAGGCACTGTTCGCAGCTTTGTTGTTGATGTTGACGTTCTCCATATCAGTGGCGGCCCAGTTGCCCAATTACACATTGGCGCAAGTGGCCACCCACAACAGTTCGACGGATTGCTGGATTATTCTGAACAACACGGAAGTCTACAACGTCACGGCGTTTCTTTCACTTCATCCCGCCGGCCCCGGACCGATCACCCCATATTGCGGAAAGGATGCCACCGCCGCCTTCAATGGGGTAAACCATTCCTCGGGAGCAGTATCGGAGGAAGCCACCTACCTGGTCGGCAACCTCGTGGCCTCAGCCATCAGCGTGGCCATCTCGCCCACCACCGCTACCTTGACCGCAGGACAGCAGCAAACCTTCACCGCGACTGTCACCGGCTCCACGAAGGGCGTAACGTGGACCGCAACCAGCGTGGGTAAGATCGACACCAGCGGCCTTTACACTGCTGTCTCCGCCGGAACCGGGACGGTTACGGCCACTTCTGTCGAAGATCCGACGAAAAAAGCAACCGCCCAGGTCACCGTGACCAGCAGCGGCGGCGGTGGAGGGGTGTCTGTTTCGGTCAGCCCCGCCAGCATGACTCTCAGTGTTGGAGGGAAACAACAGTTCACCGCCAAGGTTTCCGGCTCGTCTTCCGGAGTCACCTGGACAGCCACCGGCGCAGTCGGCACGATCGATGCCAACGGACTGTTCACTGCTACAAAAGTGGGGATGGGCGTAGTCAAGGCGACTTCCGTCAGCGATCCGACGAAGTTCGCCTCGGCCAACGTGACCGTCTCGCAATCGGGTGCTGCATGTTCGCTCGCTCCAAATTCAACTGGATTCGCCATCAACTGTGTTCCGGCGAGCGCGATTCCGCCAAAACGCTACAGTTGTGTCGCATCATCGGACGGAAAGTCGACGGTGGTTCGTTGCACGGTTAGAACCAGTGGCGGCGGCGACGGCGGCGGAGACGACTAATCCCTTCCGTCGGAGCGCAACTGAAAACAAGCAACCCGTAGAGTAGAACGGGTTCCAATGGCCGCGGGAAGAGTGGAACTGCTGGTTTGTCCACTCTTCCTGCGGTCGTCTTTCACCGCGAAGCATGGCCCCCACGGACAAGAGCGTTTCGAAGGATATAATTCCCGGCACTTATGCTCCCTGCGCCAGGCGGGCAACCGTTCGGTAAACAAATATTCAATCTCCGATCATTAGCCATCCGGGTGGTGCTGACGGTTGCTGCGCTAGCGATCTGGTTCTGGACGCAGTCACTCATCGGAGCGCGAGGCCTGGCGGATTCCGGTATCGGAGACGGTATCCATGCGGCCACCGCTCCGCTCAACCTGTTTCTCCACAATCATCCAGCTGCGGCCAATGCGCTGCTCATCTTCAGCTCCGCGATCATCGATCTGCACGGCATTTTTCTATTGTCAATGTGGGTTTTCCGCGGCGAGCTACGCCCCTTCGCCAGCCTGGTCATGGTGCTTGGCCTGCGCCAGATCATGCAGGCCTGCGTCGCCCTGCCCGCTCCGCCCGGTGCGATCTGGCACAACCCGGGAGTTCCCTCACTGCTCGTCACCTACGGCGTGGCCCATGACTATTTCTTTTCCGGACATACCGCGATCGCCGTGCTTGGAGCCTGCGAGTTGGCGCGTTTTGGCCGGCGCTGGCTCACGGCGGGTGGGGTCACGATTGTATGTTTCGAAGCCGCGGTGGTGCTCGTGCTTCGGGCTCACTACACCATGGATGTTTTTACGGGTCTCATCGCAGGACTCTACGCCGCGCACCTAGCAGAACGCCTCACAGCTCAGTCCAACAACTGAGGGTTCTGGTTGCGGGAACTTTCGAGGGTTCGGAGCCGCAGAGCAGGTCCAAGGACCCGGCTTCGGGACGCGGCTCCCTCCTTTTGCTTCTTCTTCGTATCGGGAAGGCCAGGGATGGCACGCAACAATTCAGCCTCGACATTCCCCATCTGTCTTCATTCCTTGGGTTGCGGTGAACATCAAAATGGTGATTCCGATCCCGGAGAACCGTGATGACCTCCATTTGCCCGTTCCAAGCCTTCGGGGAAGATGGTTAAGGACAGCGCGGGATATGGCCGCGGGGGCCAGGTCTCAAGTACCGCCAAACGCCAAGACGCGAGGGCGGGGTCGTCCGGGAGGCTGCAATGAGCACCATCGATATTCACGAGCCGATGTCCACGCCGTGGCCGGGCCCAGACGAAAGAACACCTGGCCGCCGCCGATGGGCAGCAGCACCCGGATATTGCGAGTCGAGTCCAAGAGGGTGATTGAATCGAACGTGCGCGATTCTTCGATGAAGGTGAACTTTCTGGCCAGGTTCTGATACTCCTCCCACCCGGTCGCAACGTGCCGGAACTCGCGGTTCCAGTCCGGTGCTCTGTACATGTAGCGTTCCACATCGACTCCCTTACAGTTATATTCTCCGCTGTCCAGACCTGACGACATAGGGCCTGCGTCGACATGGTGATACGGCCAAGCAGAGCGTTTCATTTCAAAATTAAGATAAAGATCGGGGTTGGCTGTGATCTTTCAACAGGGTCGTACCTCTTGCGAGGAAGGTGAATGTCGCCGCCGCCGGGGCGGTGCGAAAGTGGAAATCGGGCTGTATCGATTTCCATGGCACGGACTCATCCCGTCTTTTTCCTATTTAAGGACAAGATCCAAAGATCAGCTTGAGCGAACCGCGCCAGCCATTGCATACCTGCCACTGCCGCGTTCAGAATATCGAGAGTAGGAGGTGCCGTGAAACCACTATCCGCGCGGCCTCGCGATCCCCTCATTCCGCACCACCTACACCCCACGTGACCGCAATCCCCCCCACCCGTAAGAATTATCACTGCTGCCTTCCTATGGAAGGTGACAATGAAGAACGGCAGAATGTCTAGGCAGTACCTACGGAGGTAGGACTATGTCTGTGTTGACGCACCCTGGAGTCAAGGCTCCCGGGGATTACATTGAATCCGTGATGATCAGTGTGAGAGCCAAAAACCCCGCGGAGCCTGAGTTCCATCAGGCGGTAGCAGAAGTGTTCGATTCTCTACGGTTAGTGCTGGCGAAACATCCCGAGTACCAGTCGGCGCGTTTGCTCGAAAGAATTGTCGAGCCCGAGCGCGTCATCATGTTCCGCGTGCCGTGGTTCGATGACCCGGGCAACATTCAAGTCAACCGTGGTTTCCGCATCGAGATGAACAGTGCCATCGGCCCCTACAAGGGCGGACTCCGCTTCCATCCCTCGGTCAACCTCGGCATCCTGAAGTTCCTGGCGTTCGAACAGGTCTTCAAGAACTCGCTCACCACGCTGCCCATGGGCGGCGGCAAGGGCGGTTCCGATTTCGATCCCAAGGGCAAGAGTGACAACGAAGTGATGCGCTTCTGCCAGAGCTTCATGTCCGAACTGCAGCGGCACATTGGACCAGACACCGACGTCCCGGCCGGCGACATCGGCGTGGGCGGTCGTGAGATCGGTTTCCTGTTTGGCCAATATAAACGGCTGCGCAATGAATTCACCGGCGTCCTGACCGGCAAGGGCCTGGGCTGGGGCGGTTCACTGATTCGCCCCGAAGCCACCGGCTACGGCTGCGTCTACTTCGCCAACGAAATGTTGCGGACCAAGCGAGAAAGCTTCGAAGGCAAGATCTGCCTGGTTTCGGGCAGCGGCAACGTTTCGCAGTACACCATCGAGAAGCTGCTTGATCTGCGCGCCAAACCTGTGACGGTGTCGGATTCGAACGGCGTGATCTACGATCCCGATGGCATCGACCGCGAGAAGCTGGCTTATGTCATGGAGCTGAAGAATGTGAAGCGTGGACGCATCCGCGACTATGCCGACACATTCAAGAAAGCTATCTTCATGCCCACCGACATCAAGCTGGAGCACAATCCGCTTTGGAATATCAAAGCCGACTGCGCCTTCCCGAGCGCCACGCAGAACGAAATCACCGCAAAAGACGCGGCGAACCTGATCCAGAACGGCATCAAGCTGGTTGCCGAGGGCGCGAACATGCCGTCCACGCTCGAAGCCACCAAGATGTTCCTGGAAGCGAAGGTCCTGTACGGACCAGCCAAGGCGGCCAATGCTGGCGGCGTGGCGACGTCAGGCCTCGAAATGGCGCAGAACAGCGCCCGCCTGAGCTGGACCCGCGACGAAGTGGACGACCGTCTGCACAAGATCATGATCGCCATCCACCAGAACTGCTATGAAACGGCCGAAAAATACGGGACGCCCGGCAACCTTGTAAACGGCGCCAACATCGGCGGCTTCCTGAAGGTAGCCAACGCCATGCTGGACCAGGGCCTTGTATAGGGATTCGTGGGGACGGTCGCCAAGCCTGCCCTGAGCGCCGTCGAAAGGTCCGTGCGCCGGGCGAAGCCCGGCCGGTGTTGTGACGATAGAGTGCGGGGTGGAGATCATCCACCCCGCATTGCTTTGAACGCCATCGCCTTCGTTTGAAGCTGAGGCACTGTCGCTTGAATGTTTGCCTGTCGCTGTGTACCACTTATAGTACAGTTGTGAGGTGGTGTGAAGTCCCAACCTCCTGTAAAGAGAGTGCCAGCCGTTGACGCTCCGCAAAAACAAGGCAAGCGAATTCCGGCGATCTTCTTCCGCACGGACGTGGGAAGAGAGCCGGTGCGGGACTGCTTGAAGGAGCTTTCGTCTGAAGACCGAAAGCGCATCGGAGAAGACATCAAGACCGTAGAGTTCGGATGGCTCCTTGGGATGCCGATTTGCAGGCCGTTGGCTGGCGGCATTCACGAGGTGCGCACGACGCTATCGCAGAAGCGCATTGCAAGAGTGTTTTTCTACATTGATCAAAAGGCGCGAATGATGCTGCTCCACAGTTTCATCAAGACGATGCGCAAGACGCCGGACGGAGATCTGAACCTGGCCAGAAGCAACAAGAGCAAGCATCAAGGGGGACTGCAATGAAGACAGCAAGGAATGGAAAGGGAGTCGACCACGGCGGCTCGACCTTGGACAGTCTTCTTGAAGAAGAAGGAATTCGAGAGGAGGTGGAGGCAGTGGCGATCAAGCGGGTGCTAGCCTGGCAACTGGCACAGGCTATGAAAAAGCAACAAAAAACCAAGAAAGCTATGGCCGCGCAGCTGCACACCAGCAGGTCGCAACTGGATCGTCTCCTGGATCCCCGGAACGCGGCCGTGACCCTCGACACGATGAGCCGGGCGGCGAAGGCCCTAGGAAAACGTCTCGTCGTTCGCGTTGAAGACGCCAAACGGCGGCGAGAAATAGCTGTTTAATTGCGTACAAACACAAGAGGCATAATGGCACGAAAGATTCTGTTGTTCGTGATGGCGGTCATCGTCGGTTTTGCCCTGACTGCTCTCGGTGGCGACTTCCTTTACCGGTTCTCCGCACAGGCCAACGAGCACCAACTGTCTTGGCTTGCCAATCACCTTCTCAATCCGTGCCGTGCAGTTGTCATCGGGCTATTCGTTGGTTCATTGAGCAGGAATCACGCGACACCAACCGCAATCGTAGGCTTGGCACCATGGGCGTTTTCCCTAAACATTTACTGCTGCAGACCCACCGCCGAGGCGATCAGTGCCCTATGCGAACTGGAAGTGCTCGCAGCAATTGCCGCGGCTCTGTCCTGGCGGCTCTTTTACAAAAAGGGACCGATAATGTCAACTTCGCATTCGTTGGACAACAATGGCTAAGCCAGTCGGACACATCGCATGATCGTCCGCCCCATCGCCGAGCCCATCCTCGACGCCGAAGAGCGTTTCGAAGGCTTCGAGAACCTGATGCCTTTCCGCGTCCAGAACATCCTTCTGGTCTCGAGCCTCTACGACTCCTTCATCCTGCGCGAAGACGGACGTCTCAACGAACTCCTCATCGACGAGTCGCTTGAACTGAACCTGCGCCAGATCCCCGGCATCACCCACGTTTCCAGTTGTGCCGAGGCGCTCGATCTGGCCCGCGAGAATCCGCAGTTCAATCTGATCGTGACCAACCTCACGGTAGGCGATACCGACGCGGCACAACTCGCCCGCGAAGTCCGCCGCGCCGGCCTTGATGTTCCCGTCGTCGTGCTCGGCTACGATTACCGCGAGATCAAGAACTTCGTCGCCCGCAATCCCCTTACCGACGTTGACCGCGTCTTCCTCTGGCAGGGCACCGCCCGCATCCTGATCGCGATCGTCAAGTACATCGAAGACAAGCGCAACGTGCTGCACGACACCCGCGCCATGGGTGTCCCTGTGCTGCTCGTCGTCGAAGACAACATCCGTTACTATTCCTCATTTCTTCCGGTCATCTACACCGAGCTGATCAAGCAGTCGCGGCGCGTCATTCAGGAGGGCATCAACGTGGCGCACAAGCTGGTGCGCATGCAGGCCCGCCCGAAAATCCTGCTCGTCTCGAATTTCGAGGATGCGGCGCAACTGGTACAGGAATACCGCGACTACATCTTCGGCCTGGTGTCGGAC
The DNA here is from genome assembly GCA_035511455.1 of Candidatus Sulfotelmatobacter sp. Lineage (GTDB taxonomy): Bacteria > Acidobacteriota > Terriglobia > Terriglobales > Acidobacteriaceae > Sulfotelmatobacter. The sequence goes on from DATKFH010000069.1 coordinate 127,934, forward strand.
GTCGAGTTCCCTTGGGACGGTAAGCTCAGCGCCGAGGCCGGCTTCGAACTCGCCCGCATGGTCAAGAGCCTGACCCCCGACGTGCCTGTGGTGCTGCAGACCAGCCGCCCGGAGTTTCGCCCGCGCGCTCAAGCCGAAGGCTACTCGTTCCTGCGCAAGCGCTCGCCCACGCTGCTGAAAGACCTGCGCCGCATCCTGACCGACTTTTTTGGGTTCGGCGACTTCGTCTTCCGCTTGCCCGACCAGCGCGAAGTCGGACGCGCCAAGGATCTCAACGAACTCGAAGAGACGCTCCAGACACTACCCGCCGATAGCCTCATGTACCACGCGCAGCGCAATCACTTCTCGCACTGGCTGATGGCACGCACCGAATTCGCTCTCGCGGCCAAGCTGAGGCCGCGCAAGGTTTCCGACTTCAATGGTCCCGAGCACCTGCGCCGCGATCTCATCGCCTCCATCAACGACTATCGCCGGGAACAGAACGAAGTACTGATCGGAGATTTCAAGCCCGACACGTTCAAACCATCCGAGTCGAGCTTCCTCAGAATTGGGTCCGGCTCGTTGGGTGGTAAAGCCCGCGGACTAGCGTTCGTTCGCCATCTGCTGCGCACGCGCCGCATCGCGCGCCGCTTTCCCGGAGTGCGAATTTCAGTTCCCCCCGCCGTTGTCATTGCCACCGACTTGTTCGACCAGTTCCTCGCCGAGAATAATCTGAGCGACTTTGCCCTGCATTGCGACGACGACACCGAAATCCAGCAGCGCTTCCTTGACTCGCCCCTGCCGGGGCCTCTGCAGGAGGACCTAAAGGCTTATTTAGAAGAAATCCGCTACCCAGTGGCGGTGCGCTCCTCCAGCCTTCTAGAAGATTCGCAGTATCAGCCCTTCACCGGTGTCTATGAAACCTTCATGCTGGGCAACCAGCAACCCGATGCGAGCACACGCCTCGCCGAGCTATTGGAAGCCATCAAGCGCGTTTACGCTTCGACGTTCAGCCAGCACGCCAAGGCGTACGTGCGTGCCACGCCCTACCGCTTGGAAGAAGAGAAGATGGCGGTCATCCTGCAGCAAGTGGTGGGCACGGTGCATGGCCAGCGCTACTATCCGGATTTCTCCGGCGTCGTACGTTCGCACAACTTCTATCCGGTTGAGCCCATGACTTTCTCCGACGGCATCGCCGCCGTGGCCCTCGGTCTCGGCCGCACGGTGGTCGACGGGGGCAAGTGCCTGAGCTTCTGTCCGCGCTACCCGCGGAATCTTCTGCAGTTTTCGTCGGTCGAAGACATCCTGGCCAATACGCAAACGGAATTCTGCGCGCTCGAACTCGCTGGCGTGCCGCACGGCGGAGGCCCCGGCCACCTGCGCGAGATGCGCTTTGGGCTCGACGTTGCTGAAGTCGACGGTACCCTCCCGGCAGTAGCCTCGACCTATTCCGCCGACAACCACGCCATCTACGACGGTTTAAGTCGTCCCGGAGCCCGGGTTGTGACCTTCGCTCCCATGCTTAAGCATGAGATCTTTCCGATCGCCGCCATTCTGGAACTGCTGGTGCGAGCCGGCGAAGACGCGTTAGGCAATCCGGTCGAGATCGAGTTCGCTGTTCGCCTTCCGGTCGCCGAAGAAGCGGCAGAGTTTGGATTCCTCCAGATCCGCCCGCTCACCCTGGCTCGCGACAACCAGGACCTCACCATCGGCGAGGTGGACCCGTCCCGCCTGATCTGCGAAAGCTCGAAGGTGCTGGGCAATGGCCGTATCGACAATCTCCACGACATCGTCATGGTCGATTCGCACCGCTTCGAACGCAGCCGCAGTCAGGAAGTCGCCCGGGCGGTCGCTCATTTCAACGCCGCCTTGAGCGCGGAGAACCGCCCGTACTTGCTGATCGGCGTAGGCCGCTGGGGGTCGAACGATCCCTGGCTCGGCATCCCGGTGGAGTGGGACGAGATCTCAGGCGCTCGCGCCATCGTGGAAGCCGGCTTCCGCGACTTCCGCGTCACTCCGTCGCAAGGCAGTCACTTCTTCCAGAACCTGACCGCGTTTCAAGCGGGATATCTCACCGTGAACCCGGATGCCGGCGAAGGCTCCATCGATTGGCAATGGCTCGCCGAACAGCCGGCCGTCGAGGAGCAAGGCTGCGTTCGCCGCCTGCAATTCAGCGAACCATTGCGCATCGTGATGAACAGCAAGACCAGCCGGGGCGTGATCTTCAAGCCAGAAGGGACCTCGGACGTACCGCCGGAACCTCTCAGCGGATGACGTGAATTCGAACTCCCACTTTCAGGTTCTTCCACGTGCGGTCCGCCGTGTAAACGGGCGCCTGAAGAGCGAGGCCCAGGCCAGACAGGCCCGATCGCCAAGGGACAAGCCGACCCTGCGAGTCTCGGCAATTCAGGCGGCCTGCAACCTTCGCATGATCGGTGGTGAACGGGACAATTTCCCCCACTGATCCCGTGGCATCTAGCATTCTCAGCGAGCCACTCCCAATTCGACAGCTTGCCCTGAACCTCGGCGAGATTGACGGTACTGATCATTGCCCGGGTGAGCAACTCAGGAAAAACTCAACTCAAAATAAGTGTCCGTACGAGACCAAAGCAACGGCAGCCGCGCCATCCAGTATTTTCGGTCGATGGTTTGCCGGGCACGCGCATGATCTTCGGGCGGCAGAATGCGCGCTGTGGCGGGGAATTCCGGCCCCGTCACCTTCCCGCGAATCGTGCAAGGCGCCACGCGCACCTGCGCATTGTTGCGAATGCGCTTCGCCTTTCCCAAGTCGTGTCTGGTCATTACGTAGAGCTTGCCGTCTTCTTCTCCAAACCACACCGGAGTGGCAACGCCCACTCCATTTTTGCGAAACGTTTTCAGCAAAATATATTTCTGACTGCGAACGGGCGCGGGAACTTGGCTGGGCATAGTCTTATCCTAAGCGTTGAGGTCCGCAGAATCCTGTGTCCTCGGTTGGTTCTGGCATTTCCCCCGTCATCTCTGGTTCCGAAACCACCACCGCTGATTGCTACCGTCACCGCATCTGTGTTACAAGCCTGAACATGCGTAAATGGATGCGCGATCGCTTGCAGCGACGCAAAAAGAAAGCCCCGGAGTCAGCCGCTCAACCGGCGCCTCCACCCTTGCAGCCGGCATATTTTGATCAGGACGAGACTTCGCCGCCCGCGACCGACGCCGCACACCCCGAAATGAAAGCTCCCGCAGCCCCCGAGCCCGAAGTCGAACTGCGGCCCGACGCCCCATCCGACACTATAGAGGCGGCCGGAGCGGACACGGCTGATCAGCCGCCAACGCGACCGGCCGCAACCGGAGACTCCTCGCGGACTCGCGGTCGCCGCCGTCGCGGTGGACGTGGCCGCGGCGGGCGTGGCCGGGAACAGGCAGTCGCGCAGGCATTTACTCCTGCCGCTGCGAAGGGGGTCATTCCCGAAGTGCAGGTCGAAACCGCGGACGAGGCCGGAGCAGAGGCGGGGCCCGAGAGCGAACTCGAAGCCGTTCTCCCTGTGGTCGAGCCTGTGGTCAACGCGCCGAGGGCTCCCGTGTCCGTGCCCGTGCCGGCACCGCGCCCGCCGAAAGGCATTGTTGTTCTTGCCATCGGCTTGCCCGGTTCCGGCAAGAGTTCCTGGTTCAAGCGCCACAACGTCGTGCCACTCTCCAGCGACATGGTGCGCTCGCTTTTGTTCGACGACGTGCGCGAGCAGCGTTTTCAGGATCTCGTGTTCTCCAACCTTCGCTCCATGCTTAAAGCACGACTCATCGCCAAGCGTCCCATGAATTATGTGGACGCCACCAACCTCACTCCCCAGGAGCGCCAGCACTGGATCAAGCTGGCTAAAGATTACAACTATGAAGTCCATGCCGTTTTCTTCGACGTCCCGCTGGAAGTCTGCGTCGAACGCCATCAGCGCCGCGATCGCGTTGTCCCCGAAGACGTGATGCGCCGCATGGCTGCGAAGCTGAAGCCGCCAGCGTTTGAAGAGGGATTTGCCAAGATCACCGTGGTCCGGGTAAAGAAAAAGGATTGAGCGCCAGGGATCTCCGGCGGCCGCGACTCTCGCTCATCCCCTCAAATGCGGCAGCACCTCCTTGAAGGCCGCCGATGATGACGCGCGCATCAGTTCGTAGATTATCATTTCCGTCGACGAGACGACCGCGCCCGCCGCGCGCATCCGCTCCAGCCCGATCTTCCAGTTCCACTCGGTCCGCGAACTGACCGCGTCGGAGGCGACATGGATCAGGTATCCTTCCCGCAGCGCCGCCAGCGCGGTCTGCGTGACGCAGATATGGCTCTCCATGCCGCACAACAGCAGCGTATTGCGCGAGCCGGGCAAGCGCTTGAGTAAGGTGCAGAATGCCTCGCTGCCGAAGCACGAAAACATCGTTTTATCGATCGCCTCGGTCCCAGACAGCAGGGAAGCGATCTCCGGCACAGTCTGGCCGAGGCCCTTCGCGTATTGTGTGCTAGCCAGGGTAGGAATCTTCAGAATTCCTGCCGCGCGAATCAACAGTTGCGAGTTCCGCAGCAGTTGTTCTTTTTGAAAGATCGGCGCCAGCAGCTTCTCCTGAATGTCGATCACCACCAGCGCGCAACGTTCGGCCTCGAGCGCGCGCCGTGCGACCTCGGCTTGATCTGCGGCTGCGTTCTCAATCATGGTCGCCATATCATAACGTCCTTTCGGTTGCTCGACGAGATGAGCGCTCTTCGAGCGGATGTCCGCAGTCGGCGCTCGATCCGCTCTCTTTCTACGCTGTGGAAAATTCTAACGCGATGCCCCATCTCCCGCCTCCTATTCTGTTCAAGCCGTCACTGGCGTCGCGGCCCTGCCGCGTTGCCGGTTGACCGCGCTTCGCTCAGAACCATAGAATCAAGGAGAAGTCAGCAGCACTCGGTTCTGACAATCCAAAAACTGCCCCCTCGTTCAACGGCAGGACAGCTGACTCTGGATCAGCATATCGGGGTTCGAATCCCTGGGGGGCAGCCAAATCAAATCAATCACTTATCTCCAGAATACGCCCGCACGGTAGCACTTTTGAGAAGTAGCGAAAAGGCTCCATTTAGCGCATAACGAATCGAAGGGTACGGCACACTCACGGCACACTCTTTTTGGCACGTTTTGTACGCTGGAACTGGCTCGGTAAGTTGATTCTTGATCATCGCAATTAGTCAGCGAACGCTGAGTCGCTGCTTGAGCGCCTCTGGCATCTTTAACAGACGCAAGCCATCACCACGATGGCTGCTGCCACTGTCGCAAGTCTTCGGCATTACGGCCGGCATCGTGATTCGTGATTTCTTGAAGGGCGTCGAGCACGTGAAAGCGAGTATCAATAGCGCCATACAGTCCTTCTCGCGACACCGTCCCCATTTTCGCCAATGCCTCGATCAAGAACGGAACGGATGTGGGGTCTCCGATTGCCCGAATCTCGAGAATGACATCGTGAGGATCGCCGGGCGATGACAGGGCCTTATGAAGCTGCGCGAGACGTTCGCCAGTTGAAAGTTGCCGGTCTGGCACCGGCTGGAGGTCGCGCGGCTTGATTGTGGTGACCTGTTGCGCCGCGACCGAGTGCCCTGCGCCCCCTCTACAACTAAAAGCGTACCCAAACTCACTAATACCGTGAGCACGCTCCGTATGCTCATGGTCTGTTTGTTCGATGGCTCACACATCGCGTTAGTAGGTTATCGGTTGATAGTTCCGAAAGGCGATGGAACTGCTAATCACTTTGACACCAAAACTATCTTCGAGCATTTTACGGAAGAGTGGAGTCGAAGCGTTCAAACACTGCGGACGCCACTGGTTGGAGGTTCAAGACATCTGAACCCAGCAGCCCCGGAAGCAAGGGGGTTGCGTACATTCAGAGTTCGTCTCTCAACACAACACTTTCGGTAGAGAGGAGAAAAGCAAGTAAACGGCTATTTCAGTATGTACCGTGCGCCACGCCCCTTGCCGACCTGCGCCAGGTAGTTGTCGCTGGCCAGCCTTCGCAAATGCAGTTTGATGGTGTTGCGGTTTGCACTAGTGGATTCTTCGATTTCTTTGACCGTGATTTCTCCGCGCGTCTTGGCGAGTTCCAATATCTGGCGTGACAGCGCCGGCAAGGACGAGCGCAGGGCTTGTTCTTCTTTAACCTTCGCCGCAAGGTTGTTCTTCTGCTTGACCATCGTTCTCAGGAAAAACACGAGCCAGTATTCCCAGTTCTGCTTCCCCCTGCGGATGGTCTGCTGGGTACGCCGCAACGCCGGGTAGTAGTTGTCCTTGTTCGCCTCGATTACACTTTCCATCGAGCTGTAAGGGACGTACCCGTACCCGGCACGCAGCAGCAAGAGAGTCGTGAGGACGCGCGACAGCCTGCCGTTGCCGTCTTTGAAGGGATGGATCGCCAGGAACACTACAATGAAAATCCCAACGAGTATCAACGGATGCTGCGTCTCTTCGCTGACCGACTCATTGAACCAATCGACAAGTTCCTTCATCCAGCCGGGCGTTTCGAATGGCGTCGCTGTTTCAAACACAACGCCCAGACTTTTGCCATCGGGACCAAAGGCTTCGACATGGTTCGGCACTTTCTTGTAATGTCCCCGATGCTCCTGATCCTTGCTCCTGTATTTGAGAAGAACGCCGTGAAGTTGCTTGGTATGGTTTTCGGTGATCGTTATGGACTCGAAACTCTCGAAAACCATGTCCATCGCATCAGCGTAGCCAGCCACTTCCTGCTCGTCCCGGCTCGCGAACGACTTTGCCTTCACGCCGGAGAGTAGTTTCTCTACTTCCCGATCGCTGAGTTTTGCCCCTTCAATGCGGGTTGAAGAGCCAACGCTCTCGATTGTGGCGATCCGCCTCAGGGTGGTCAGCTTTTCAGGGGCAAGGGACTCCATCACCTTCCAGCGCCCCTTGAACTCATCGATCTCAGCGATAAGCTTCAGGATTTCAGGCGTGATGGTGATATTCCTGATCTCGTGGGCGCGGATATCCATTTATACCCATTGTTGCCCAATTGCTATCCGAAGGCAACGAATATCCATTTACACCCATTTATGCCTATTTCCCACTCAAAGCAAAAGCGAAGCTGATCTCGATATGGCGCGGATGATTGTTTAGGGCGTGGCGCGGGCGTACGCGCAGTGCCACAGCATCTCGTCTGGAATAGTGCGCTACAGTAAGTCGAATGCGTATTTTTGTCAGCTCGACGTTTAGAGATCTTCCTCCCTGAGCGAGAGTCTGCCCAGGAATCGCTCCGCCGCTCGGAATTGGTTCCCTGGGGGATGGAACTATTTGTGTCTGAACCGTCGAAACCGCTCGACGTCTGCTTGGAGCAGGTGCAGCTTTCTGATGCGGTGATTTTGATCATAGGCCTCATGGCCGGGTCGCTGATTCCCGAAAGTCCAGAACTGACGTACACGCGTGCGGAGTTCGAGCTCGCACAAAATCTCGGCAGGCCAGTGTTCGCATTTTTTAAGACCGAGGGCGGCGTTCCAGTCAACAAGGAAACGGATGCGGACAAAAAGAAAGCGCTCGACGATTTCAAAAACGCCGTGACTTCCGCGGGAATCACCAAGTTGATGCAGTGTTTCGACAGGTTCAAACCCGCAAAGCAGCGAAGGCTCAAGAGCTTCTAAACAAGCGCCGAGGTCGGGAGGTTGAGAGCCGCGGCGGCACGCAAACCCAAAGCGTACGAACCGCGACATCCTGGCTAGAATCCATCTACCCATCTCACAAATGCTTAGCTGGCAACGATCGGTACAACTACTTCGGATGGCCGGCAATCCACGAACCAGATTGGTTTCTGATCACCGGAGTATTCGTTGCGGGGCGCGCAAACGAACAGTCCGTGCCACGCCATATCCCCACCTCATAAACGCGGCGGAGCTTTTTCTGCAGGCGATAATTATGGAAGGCTGCAAGTTCTTGTGCCGAGACTTCGGAGTTGCACCAGCAACTGCATTAAGCATTGGTTGACTGCGCGCTTACCCACACGCTCTTGATTTGGGGAGGGTGCAGCAATGTTTGCATTACAACGCAATACTGCTCGGTTTTTTGTTGAAGAGCTGCCAACTGCTCGTCCGTTGCCTGCGGCGCGTGGACATCAAAATTGACCCTGATGCTTTCAAATCCGACCGGCACCGTTTTCGACATGCCGAGTGTCCCCTGCAAATCCAGGTCTCCCTCAACCGTCACCTCGACATTATCAGTCGGTATTCCCATCGCGGCGGCGACCATCTGGCAAGTGATCTGTGCGCAAGCGGCTAATGCACCTAGCAGCAGATCGCCGGAGCAGGCGCCGGTACCCGCCCCTCCGACGCCTTCGTGCGCCTGAGCGTCATAGATCGCCCGGCCCAGGTCAATCGAGCAAGAGATTGGCACGTCCGTTTTTCTACCGTGGGCCACCAAAGTAATCCTGGAACTGGCCGGAGCTTGCCGATATGTGTCTTTCAAAGGCCGCTGTAGCGATCTGATATCCATTAAGTTCCTCTCAAATCCGGGTCATTATATGCGCATTCACTGGTAGAGCCCAGGGAGTCTCCCTTCTTCACAGCGTTCGGAGAAAGCACGGGAGACGTCCATCATCAGCTGACGTCTCCCGGCAATCTACTCATTGTGTGCGCAAGTCACGTGGTCGTTCCAATCCACGAATGCGCCATGTGGATTGTCCCTCCACGCCCAGACGTGGAGTTCGTAGAACGGGTTGGGGATGGCATACCGGTTCGGGCTGTCGACGAGCAGAAAGACCTGACCCTCCAAGACCGGAGATTGATTATTGTTGTTCTTAAGCCATGTCGCGGCGTCCGTAATAAACTCGACACCGACTAGCTTCATTTGACCGTTTGGCGAGGGCTCATAGATCAGGGCCTGCGGGTGGTTGACATCGATCGTGCCGTTCAGCAGTGCGCCATTGACGTAGTGGATGCCCATCGCACCATGATCCGAACCGCTGACACAACCAAGGAACGCTCCATATCCGTCCTTGACGGCATTGTGGACATCGAGGTACTGCTTCGTTGCCTCGCGAACCATCCGAACCAGCTTACTTTCATCTCCTGGCCCGGCTGACTGTACTTCTTGCTGAGCGAAACCAAACCAGGAAAGCGCAGGCAATGCGACCAGCAGCAATAATCTACGCGACGTGAGAAACAGTGTATTTTTCATCTTTTGAGTCTCCTTTTGTTTCTGGTGAGGAAAATGCCAAAAAAGACCGCGCCATGACGCACATTTCCTACTTTTCAACTTTTCTGATTGTGTTTGTAAACCGCCAACAGCACCCGTTAAGGGTTAAATGTTCCTGCTCATCTTGCACGCCTCTATTTACTAAGGCGGGAATTGACCTCGAACAACCGCATTGCACAAAAAGCCGATACCCGAATTCAAGCGTGGCCAGCACGTCACAGCAGAACGACGGTTACCAATTTGGGGATCTCTTACGCTCAACAAGTTAGGTACTCAAGCAAGCGTGCTGTGTAGTTGCTTGAAGCCGGAGGGGAACAGATTTTGAACTCTGTATCCCTTTCTTGAGTCTTTTCCCCGAGCGCTGCCATACTTCGTAGTGCGAACGCTTTCCAGTGGTCTACTCGACAGATGCGAGAAGCGTAAACACTTCCTCGACTACGTTTCCGGCCCGCAGTTCGCTTTCTAATTTGCTCGCTGGCAACTCATAGCCAATTTTTCCTGCGCGCTTGATACGGGCAAGAAAGTACCGGTCGCCGTATCGGTGAAACACAAGAGCCGTCTTTTTGCTCCCGTTCGACGACTCATCCGCAATGGGGTAGGCGAAGGCGTGCTGCTTCCCGCTGCTGATCGAGAGCGTTGTTCGTCCGTTGACCATAAATTGGATCGTGCATTCGCCCGCCGGCATCCTCTCGCCGTTCGCAACGAAGTTGAAGGGAACCTGTGCCTTAATCGTGGTGTACGTCTGGGCGTGTACCAATCCCGTCAACCCTACGAACATCAGGATTAGCAGGGTTGCTGTGTGCTTTTTCGTCGTCATTTTGTTGTCTCCCGTTGCGAAGTATTGTGGGGCTGCCTTCTCAGCTTCTTGCTGAAGCCGAACTGGACGCCTCTATCTAGTAAGGCGGGAATCGACTGAAAGAAACCGCAGGGAGGAATTAAAAGACCCGGACGCCAAAAACCGTCAATGCCCCCCGTCAATGCCCAACGAGACTAGGTTTTTACGTGTTTTCGTTGTAATGTATTGACCCTGTGGGAGATAGATGGATTTGCCTTCTAGTCACGAAGTCACTGGCCTACTGAAGGCCTGGAGTAGCGGAGACGAACAGGCTCTGGAAAAGCTCACGCCATTGGTCTACAGGCAATTGCACCAGGTTGCGCGCCGGTACATGGCGGGGGAACGCTCTGGCCACACACTGCAGACGACAGCATTGGTCAACGAAGTTTATTTGCGACTGGTGGACTGCGGCCGAGTGAATTGGCAGGATCGGGCCCACTTCTTTGCAATGTCGGCGCAATTGATGCGCCGCATTCTCATCGACTTTGCGCGCTCACGGGATTATTTGAAACGGGGCGGAGCGACTCCTCACATTTCTCTAGAAGAAGCTCCGTCAGTATGCGATGAACCTGACGTGAACCTGGTGGCCCTGGACGATGCTCTGAAAGCACTGGCTGCAGTGGATGAAAGGAAGAGCAAGGTTGTCGAGCTGAAATTCTTCGGCGGATTGAATGTCGAAGAAACGGCTGAAGTCCTGCGTGTTTCCAGTGATACCGTTATGCGGGACTGGAAATTGGCCAAAGTCTGGCTTTTGCGCGAGTTGAGCCGTGGAAGGGCGAGCCATGAGGCGTGAGGTTTGGCGTCGCGTCGAAGAACTTTTTCAGCAAGCTTTGGAACTTGATGAAGACCGACGCACCGAGTTCCTTCAATCCGCATGTGGAAGTGACGATGGGTTGCGCCACGAAGTGGAGTCGCTGCTGGCTCACGAGAAGAAGGCTCAACATTTTATTGAAACGCCTGCAGTGGAGGTGGCAGGCAAAATCCTTGCTAATCAGGCCCACAAAGAGACTTGGAAGAACCTCATCGGCGCCACAGTTTCACATTACCGCGTGATTGAAAAGCTTGGCGGCGGAGGAATGGGGGTTGTTTACAAAGCAGAGGACATCGATCTCGGTCGCTTTGTTGCTCTTAAATTCTTGCCCGACGACGTAGCGCACGACCCTCAGGCTCTCAGCCGCTTCCAGCGCGAAGCCAAGGCGGCCTCGGCGCTAAATCATCCCAATATCGTCACCATTTACGAGCTTGGGCACCTAAACGGCACGCACTATATCGCCATGGAGATGATTTGTGGCGAGACGCTGCGTGCCCTGCTTTCGTCCGGACCGCTGCCGTATCGCAAGGCCATCGCGATCGCAACGGAGATTGCTGATGCGCTGGCCAAAGCGCATGAAACCGGGCTCGTCCATCGCGACCTCAAACCCGAAAACCTTATGGTCGCCCAAGATGGCAATGCCAAGATTCTCGATTTCGGCCTGGCGAAGCTGCGCGATCACTCTCTCGATCGGGAGCGCCCGACTCAGGCCAACTTACTCACCGATCCCGGTACGGTGATGGGAACCGTCGGTTATATGTCGCCGGAACAGGCCAATGGTGACGATGTCGATTTTCGCTCCGACCAGTTTTCTTTTGGCGCGGTGCTCTACGAGATGGTCGATGGGCATCCGGCATTTCAGGGCCGAGGCAGGGCGGAGATAATGGCTGCCATTGTCCGTGACCAACCGCAACTGTCCATGAAGATGCTGGCGCCGGCACCTTTCTTTTGGATACTTCAAAAGTGCATGGCCAAGGACGCGAATCAGCGTTACTCCTCCACCCGGGATTTGGCTCGCGATCTCGCCACAGTTCGTGATCTGCGCATTGATCCCGAAACACGATATAGCGTGCGCTCTCCGAGCAACATGCCCGTACAACGCACGGCCTTCATTGGGCGGGAGCGGGAAGTGGCTAGTCTTCGACAACTTCTGAGTCGCGGCGATGTGCGGCTAGTCACATTGACGGGTCCCGGTGGCATTGGTAAGACGCGGCTCGCGGTACAGGTAGTCACCGAGATGGGTGATGGCTTTACGGGTGGTGTATGTTTCGTTTCCCTTTCGGCTGTCAGCAGTAACGAGTCGATGACTAGAGCAATAGCTCAATCAATTGGACTGCGGGAAATGCCCGGTCAATCGTCACAAGAGAGTTTGAAAGAGTATGTGCGTGGACTAACCCAGCCACTGCTTCTGTTGCTCGACAACTTCGAGCACCTGCTCTCTGCCGGTTCCGATGTTGCCGAATTGCTTACGTTAAACCCCAACTTGAAAGTGCTGGTTACCAGCCAGGCATTGCTTCATATTTACGGCGAGCACGAACTGCCGGTTCCGGCTCTGGCGGCGCCGGACCTACGGTCTGTTCCCCACGCACCGGAGGCGCTTTCCCGCTACGCGGCGGTCGCGCTGTTTCTAGAACGCGCCAAAGCTGTGAAGCACGATTTCGCGCTGAACAAGGAGAACGCCACCGCCGTTGCTGCCATCTGTAGCCGGCTCGACGGACTGCCTCTGGCGATTGAGCTGGCCGCATCGCGCGTCAAACTCCTTTCGCCCACCGCGATGCTCACCCGCCTGGAATCCTCGTTGAATCTGCTCACTGGAGGTGCGCGTGACCTGCCTGTGCGACAGCAAACGCTTCGCGGGACCGTGAACTGGAGTTACAGCCTCCTGAATGCCGCAGAGCAAAGCCTGTTTCGGCGCCTATCAGTATTTACCGGCGGTTGCACGTTGGAAGCTGTAGAGGCAGTATGCGACACGAAGGGCGACCTTGGCATTGATGTGCTCGATGGCATGTCCTCGATGGTCGATAAAAGCCTGATCCAGCAACTTGAGCAGCCCGGCGCGGAGCCGCGGTCCTTAATGCTCTCGACAATTCGGGAGTACGCACTGGAACGTCTAGTGGAGAGTGGCGAAGAGATTGCAACTCGGCGCGCCCATGCTGCCTATTACATTGTGCTGGCGGAGGAGTGCGGCGAAGAGCTGAGCACTCATCCCGAGTGGCTCGAGCGGTTCGATTTCGAGCACCAAAACTTTCGGGGAGCGTTGGAATTTCTGATCCGAACCGCCGATGCAGACTGGGGTATGCGCCTCGGAGCCGCTCTGTTTCATTTCTGGGAGACACGGGAACACTTTGCCGAGGGTCGGGCCTTCTTGGAGAGGTTGCTACACGTACCGGGCGCGGTCCAGCCTAAAATGCGCGCTCGCCTGTTGTTTTATACAGCGATTTTAGCAAGTACACTGGGCGACTTCGATTCCGCACAAAAACTTCAAAAGGAGAGCCTGAAAGCCTGCCGAGACCTGCAGGACTACCGGGGAGTCGCTGTGTCGCTCAATGCATTAGGGGTGACGGCCCGCGACCGTGGAGACCTCGATACTGCATGCTCACTATTCGAGCAGTGCGTCGCAACTTGGAGAGAGCTGGGCAGTCCCATCGACACAGCTCGCGCACTCAGCAATCTGGCGAATGTGGTCCAGTTGCAGAGCAACTACCAGCGCGCTCACGTACTGTATGACGAGTGCCTGGCTATCTTCCACGCCGTCGGCGACAGCACCGCAGTCGCTTGGACCCTGAACTACCTGGGCGACCTCGCACGGGAATCAGTTGATTCCATCGCTTCTCGTTCCTATTACGAGCAGAGTCTTTCAGCCTTTCGGCAGTTGGGGGATGGTTGGGGCATCGCAAGCGCTCTATGCGACTTGGCTAGGCTTAGTGCAGCCCAGAGTAAGCATGAGGACGCCGAACGCCTTTATGGCGAAAGCATCAAGATCTTCCAGGATTTGGAGCACAAACGTGGTATCGCGAGGGTGCTGGAGTGTTTCGCGCTGAGTGCGGCAGCCCAATCCAGGCCCGAACAATCCTTGCGCTTGGCAGGAGCAGCCGCTGCGTTGCGTCAGCGCATCGGCGCTCCTCTCATTCCGGCAGAACAATCCAGACTAGAAAAGAAGCTGGAAACTGCGCGCAACATGTTAAAAAACGCGTCCGACTTGGAGGCATGGTCGTCAGGATGGGAGATGTCGGTGGAGGAAGCGGTCCAAGAGGTACTTGGCACGAAGGGCACTGCCAAGTCATGACCAAAGCCCGCGTTAACCGGCCGTGCTGGGATCAATCATTCGACGAACTGCGGACACCCGATTCACCGGGAACCCACCACGCCGCCCATGCTCGCGAATCGTGTCCTCGTCCGGGGCAAAGTAAACACAATAGACCTTATCGCCAGTCACATAACTGTGCAGCCACTTGATTTTCGGGCCCATGTCGTTGAGAACGCCAACTGATTTTCTGGCAATCTCCTGTAGTTCCCCATCCGACAGATTCCCCGCCCCCGGAATCTCGCGCTCGATTACAAATTCAGGCATGGTCACCTCACAGCCTCGTTATGGTAACAAATATTCATCCGGCTCGCTGGAGCGTCAGAGAAGTCCAATCACATTTCATTCTAGGGAGGCTAGGGTGCAGGTAGTGTCGTCGCACGGTCTCGGTCGGGTTGAGGCACGAATGACGGGCGAGCCGGGAACTGAAATACCGAAGAGATATGGCGGAATCCTGGCTTCGGGTGCTAGAGGACTTATGAGATGGGTTGCTTCGTTTTGGGCGGGCAGCATGCCAGCGTGCAAGAAACCGCTCAAGGTTTTCCTTCGGCTCGCTGCGCTCGACCTATGACCGAACTCTTGCCCGCTTGCCCAATTGCTCCGCTAGAAAACGAAGGCACGACCTCGAAGTCTCCCGAGGACAAGTCCATTTCTTCCCATTTTTTCCTTGTGAGAGAAGACAGGAGCGAGATGAGTCAAGCCCGCGCGTTTCTCGGCGCGCCGCCCAGCGGTGGGAGCGTAGCGGAGAGGCTTGACGCGGCTCCCGTGCTCCGTACAATGGTCGCAGAAAATGGGCGAGCACAAGTTCTGGCGGCGTATGTGTGAGCCATTCCGCCAAATCCCGATAAACAGGCCTCCGAAGATAGAAATCCAGCGCAGCATGGGACGAATTCCTCCTTCTAACGTGGGATACCGCCTACCCAGCTGGGAATTGATAAGGCTGCTCGCGACGCCATACCCCGAGAAGAGGTCGTAGTCATGCCGAAATGACGATTCAGGATCGATACTAACGGCCGGACTCATTGGTTCCCCAGCTTTACCGGTCGCGGTTTGTCGAACGCCATCCGTTGATCTACCATGCTTCAGTCTCGGCCCGGTGCGCGATGCATTGGCCAGAGTCCTCTATCCACATGAAAGTCCTTCTTTATGGCATGCAATCGAGCGGAGCGTCAATTCTGGCGTTCACGCTTGCACAGAAGCCAGGCAGCCTGGCGTTTGTCGATATCTGGAATATGTTTGCGGCCCCGGAACTTGAGACGGATCGAGATTGCGTCGCTAAGGCCGTCGTGACCACAGCGTTCAGCCTCGAAGTGCATCGTCGCCGCTTTCGACCGGAGGTGACGGTGCTTTTCCTGCGGCATCCTGTCGACACCTACGAGAGCCTCTTTGGCAAATCCTATGCAAATGAGGCGGGTTTGATAGACGAAAAGTTTTCCGTGCTGGAAGAGGTCTTCCGCGGGCGCACGGGTTTTGATCACATCATTCATTATGAAGACTTCGTTTTCTCGCCGCAAAGCGTAATCGCCTTCTTCGCCCGCATCGGCTGGGACATCGGTTTCGACGCTCTCTTGTTTAGACGGACGCATCGCGAAATTGAACAGGAGAATGCAGCGGCATGTCCGGGCATCCAAAAATGGCTGAAGTACGGTACTGGAAATATTCGCACCGGAGGCGTGTTGCGCGATCGCCTGCGGTTCTCGCAACCCTGGGGCAAGAGTGCCCATTTGGCCAAGCTCTGTCCGTCTCTGTTTGAGCACTATGCGGAGGTGCGCAAACAGCGTAACAATTTGTGGCACATGCCGTCTCGAGCCCTGCTGTCGTGCAACCTTGGCCCGATTCTGCGTGAACTAAGCAAATCGGGTCCAATCCCTGAGAAATCTGAGCGGGCTAACTACCGTTTGCAATTCACCGGCGGGACAGCGCAATCCCGTGTTGCCGATAAGGGTTTGGTGCTGTGCCCGGATGCGGGCGGAAGGGAGACGCGTCTCGTGCTCTCAGGACTGCCCGGCCGTCCCTTTAACCGCGTCTGCGCAACTGCATACGCCGAGCATCCTCTCGGCGCAGGAACTGTTGCTTGCCTT
This sequence comes from Candidatus Sulfotelmatobacter sp., assembly GCA_035511455.1. Classification (GTDB taxonomy): domain Bacteria; phylum Acidobacteriota; class Terriglobia; order Terriglobales; family Acidobacteriaceae; genus Sulfotelmatobacter. The sequence continues at coordinate 144,126 of DATKFH010000069.1, forward strand.
CAGGTCGAAGGCGCAGACCGGGATCGTCGTGCGGAGCAGGAATTTACTTTATCCCATTCCGATATGAGAATCGTTGACCTCGCTTTTGAGCCCCAGGCCTCTGACGTAAGCCTGAGCCTCAGCGTGCGTCTGGCAGACGATGTCGAGTCGGCGGATCATGCCGGCATTTGTATTCAGGATCTTCGACTGGAGCAGGCGAGCCGCTAAGCGTTTTGACAAAGCTGGCTGTATTCCTACCCACCGTTACCTCTGAGCAGTTTGCGGCAGGCCGGTATCAGCAACTCGGCCGCGTCTTCGTGCATTTCCGGGGAAGGGTAATAGCGGTTTTCGGTTTTCATGACTCCTTCTGCCGATGACAGGGAAAAAGCCTTGAAGGACGTCGGATTTCCGTTTCGATCGAACAGCGGTTGAGGCGAGCCTCGCCGTGAAACGCATTCGACATATAAATTAGAGTGGCTTCGCAATCGGTCAAGCATCGCCTGATTAACGAACTGCGGAAATTCTCCCCAAAGACGCTCGAGCGGCAATTCCCAGCGCTCTTCATACTCTGCGCGGCGGACAGAGAACCACAGAAGGATCTTGGGCGGCTCGATCGCGTCGAGGAGTTCGGTCATCGCTGAGACATAATTCTCTCTTGTTTCAGCGACGATTTTGTGCGCCAGTTGTGCGTCCTGGGACAGCAGCCACGTGTAAAACTGATCGGCCGAGATCTCGCGGCCATCCACCAGGTTGATACCATACATGCCGTGGCCCACGGTACGGAAAAGGGAATTGGACTGGCTGCGGCCGGACAGAACCTGCACGATCACGATCTTGGCGCGGTTGATGTACTCCATAAGTCTTAGATTGCTGAGAGGAAATGTTGGGCCCGCTCCCCCACGTCCGAGATTCAGAACGTTGATGCCCAGAGCCCGAGAAATCAATTTCGGAAAAGGCATCTGCACGAAACGGCCAAATGTCTGCGCTGCACCCACGCAAGCCAAGTACTCGTCGCTGTCAATCGGTGGCCCACGAAAAACACCATTAACACCGGGGAGTTCATAAACTTCGTAGTCTATGAAATGGCCGTCGGCACGTTGATAGACCCGAGACATCGCTCTTCCTCTCATCTTCCCAAATTTCAGCCCATCCTGGCATGGAAGGGGGAAAGTGCGCAACACGCGCTACCGGAATGGAGGAGTTGCGCGACCGAGGTGCATTGATTAGATTAAACTGCCCGGAAATGTCTCAGTGGCTGAAAGGACGTGCTGCCCATTATGATGCCGTCGCGGGGTTACCTGCTGTGCTGCATAGAACGGACCGGTAGCAATCTCCTTCTGCACCCGTTGGCTGCAAGCGGCATGGCCGGGCGACCGAAGGAGTACTTTAACCCCGTCGAACAGGATACGCCGTGGATGAGGGAGATCCTTGGCGACTCGACCCTGGTGGGTGGCTTGCCGAGAATCGTGCAGGCGGCAACCACGCCGAACGGCATGTTTGGCGCCAAGGTGCATTGGGTTCACTTTCGATACCTTGGCATGAGTATCACTGGCGAATGGAAAGACGCACATCGGAAAGCCTTGTACGAATTGCTGCGCTCGCGATTATCGGACTCCCGATCCCACGCGGCCACAATGGCCTCGTTGCGGTCGGGATTCTTCAGTCACCCTGCCCTCTCGATTGCCTATACACAGTTAAAGTCATGGGTACCGGACCTGCGCATGATTTGGCTAAGGCGCCAGAATATGGTGGCGCGAGCGGTCTCTCTTTTCCGTGCACGGCAGTCGGGCATCTGGTATCAATCGTTGTCCAAAAGCAGCGCAGTCATCGAAAAACAGGCTCCTGTTTTCGATTTTGCGGAAATTAACACTTTGTATTGTCTGGGTTGGCTCCAGGAAGAGTCTTGGCAGCAATTTTTTCAACAGAATAAGATCTCATCGCATTGCGTGCTTTACGAGGAGTTAGTAGCTAACTATGAATCGACGGTGCGTCGGACGCTTCAGTTCCTGGATATTGACAGCGAACAAAAACGAATAGCTCCTCCTGTATCCGCAAAACAATCTGATGCCTTGTCGGAAGAATGGGCAGAGCGCTACCGTAAGATGAGCACAGAAGGCGGGTTTCACGAGTTTTGAAACCACTCGATTCTGGCGACAATTGAAGTAACCATTTCCGGTGCAATCGAGGGCAGACCGCCGGGAATGGTGGGCGGCAACGTCGAATACAGCGTGCCGACCCATTTTCCAATATTCTATGCAGGCCGTGTGGCTCTCCGCCCCTTTATTCCCAAGACGACTCAGGTGGTCGAAACCACTCTAGTCAAAGTCGAAGTTTATAACCGGCCAAATCGGCGTCTGGTCGTTGATCCAGCCTCGTTCTACAGGGAGCGGACCGGACGGTTTCGTCTCTCCCCTCATCTATGTGCCCTGAGATGGAGCCGCTGTTCTGCAAACCACCTGCGCAACTCAACAGCTGTTATTTCGTTGCCTCGTCGAGAGTTTCGCCCAACAGTCAGACGTTCGGATCGTCAATGCTTCGCTTCCCGGAGACCCTAGGGCAAGAAGCTCGCGTTGTGGGTATCGTAGAGCAGAGCGGCATCTGAGTGCCTCGAGGATACTGAAAGGATTCCAGGACTCCAGTATTATGTCCAATCTGTGCAATCTTTACCTGTGCGCCCCGTGGACCGCACAGAGAAACGCGAGCGAGTGCATGTTCCACAGCCAGGTTATTCCGGTGACGATTGTTTCAGCCACTGGCTGTACGTCCAGAACCACCGAAAACATTAAATATCATTACGCGGGAGACCCTCACTATCCGGTCGACCAACACGGAAAAGAGTTCCAGGTGTTTGACGGCGCTCCGGCCCGCATAGTGGAAATTGCAGACGCCTATTTTGTCCCGGGTGCGATGTCTTTGTACGACCGAAATGGGGTCAGAATTCCGGAGAGCTGTATCCGAAGGGGCAAGGGCCTCGTCGAGTTCTTTCACGCCGGCCCCGAAACTGTCTCCTTGCCAACCGAGTTCGTTACCGTTAGTGAGCCCCTGGTGTACCTATCATGGCTTCCCGATCATTGGGGGGATTTCCTCACCGAAGGAACGAGCCGTCTTTGGGCGCTTTTTGAATATCCCGAACTAGCCAGGATTCCTGGATTCTTCTTCTCAAGTCGCCCGGTACACGACAACATGACGGACTTTATTAAGTCACTAAGTCTGAGTATTCGTGTAGGTGGATACGCTCTTGACAGGTGTATCAAGTTCAGAAAGCTTTTTATACCCATGCCTTCTTTTTGCAACAGAGGCGAAGCGTACTCGGTCCATCGTAAGCCCGCCTCGGCTGTGGTTGATGCGCACCTGCGTGAGCGTAGCCCACAAGTTTCGGAACAGCCGGTGTTCTTATCTCGATCTCGAGTCATTAGCGATCGTACGATCCAGAATCAGGAGGCGCTTGAAAATGCTCTCGCGAGAGAAGGTTTTCTGATCGTCTATCCAGAGGAAATGAACCTGGCAGAACAGATCATGCTTTTCAACCAGCATCATCACTTCTATGGATGTTGGGGAAGTGCCTTTCACACGGCCGTGTTGTCGCGATCTCCCGGCAGCATCGCCACGCAGATTATCTGCTACGGCATACCCAACGTTAACTTCCTGATGTTTGACTCAATTCTGGGCAGCGACGCCAATTATGTTAGATCGATGTTTTTTGTCCCAGGGGAGCAATTGTGGCCTCATTACAATCTGACCATTGATGTTGAGTTAGCGCTCAGCTACTACCAGGGAATGACAGAGACGAATTGTCGGTCGATGCAGCTCGTTAGCGACTCGATTACTGAAAAGAACGACCGGGGCAGTGCCCGCACGTTGTGGAAGCAGCAGAGTGGACGCAACCTGACAAACCCTATTTTCTGGGATAACCTAGTGCGAATTGCGTCGGACCTGGGGCAGACTATGGAAACAGATAGGGCCGCCGGTGCTAACGGTGTCGACAGCCCTCCCCTGAAACTAGGCACGCCCGAGTTTGAACGCGCATTGGCCTCCGCGCCAGCCAACGTTGCGATGCTCCATTCTTGTGCGGCGGCAGTGCTCAGCAATGGGCGCGTAGACGAAGCCAGGGCGATCTATCTCAAAATCCTCGACCACGAGGAAACCAATCTTCGGGCGATGATGGCGTTGAGCCGTATCGACCGGAGGCTTGGGGACCACTGGGGCGCGAGAGACCGCCTTCGAGATGCGGCCAAGATGAGTCCGGACAATCTCCAAGTCCTGACTGAGTTGGCTGCAGTTTTGCGCGATTTGGATCGCCCCGAAGAGGCGGCATCGCTTTACCAGCAGGTTCTCGCCAGAAATCCAGATCAAGTGCAGGCGCACATGGGACTGGGCTGGATCGCCCGCGCGCGCTGCGACGATAACGCCGCTCGAGCACATTTCACCGTCGCGTATGAGCATCTAGGGGCGGCGGCGGCGGCGGACCCAAACAACCTGCCAATCCTGTCGCAGCTCGCGACAGCGTTGAGAGGAATGAATCGATCGGAAGATGCGACCGCAATTTATCAGCAGATTGTTTCGATAGACCCAAAGCATGTGCAGTCGCATATGGCGATGGGCTGGATGGCACGGGAGGACGGCAACGATGAAGCGGCGCTTGCGCATTTTACGGCTGCGGCTGAGTCGGACCCGATTGATTCGCAGGTGCAGAATAGTTTGGGCAAGCTCAACTTGCAGATGGGTCGGTTCGAAGAAGCTGAGCTGATCTTCAGGCGAGTTGCCAAGCAAGCCCCAAACAACACACAGGTTCGCGCCTCTCTTGGCGCCTTGGCACGGAAAAAGGACGACTGGTCCGGTGCAATCGAGGAGTTTCGGGCCGCCCTGGAGTCTGATCCGAAAAACGTTCCGGTCCGGCTTGAACTGGCGCGAACGTATTGCGATCTGTCGCGATGGCAGGAGGCTGAACGAATTTATCAGAGCATCCTGGACGACTCGCCACGCCACGCAGAGGCCTTGATCGGACTGGCCACAGTAGCGAAGGTGCAAGGCAATCTGAGCGCTGCACGGGACTTGTTTGAGGAGGCATCGGTCGCGGCGCCGCTTGATCAGCGCCCGAAGCGCGAGATCCGTAAGTTGACAGCAGTGAAAGCTTTCGATTGGCGAACCGAGATCGAAGAGGCTTTAGCTGTCACGCGCGGGACCGACATGCCTGTCCGAACACAAATTGAGGCGGCAAAGGTTCTGGTCGAATACGGCTTAACTGAGGCCGCCCGGCCGGTCCTTTCCAGACTGGAAGGGCGCTCCCCCGCCGCCCGTCAGCTTCTTATGGCAGTTCGCCAGATTGAGCGCATGGGCCTTGCCCGACCTCTTTCGGCCGGACCGCCAGTTTCCGATCCGGCTGAAATCCAGCTGGAATCCCTTCAAGGATTTCATGAGATGCCAGTTCCAGGCTCCGATACAGTTCTGATCGTATTCGGCGGGACCAATAACCGGCTCTGGATAACGTTTTCGCTCCTGCACAGGATACTGCGGAAAACAGGGGTGAGCGTCATTTACTGTCGGGACCTGCAACGGGTTTGGTATGCCAGCGGCGTCATCGGCTTGGGCCACGATTTCCCGTCGACGGTGGAAGGTTTTCGAAAGCTGATCGCCCGATATGGCGCTACGCGCGTGCTGACGCTTGGAAACTGCATCGGTTGTCTCGGAGCGCTTCGTTATGGGCTGTTTTTGGGTGCTCAAGGTGTGCTTGCGATCAGCCCGAAACTCCGGCTGCTCGGAGATCTGGAGCCGCAGCAGATAGCGCAAGTCAGGCCAATTCACGAGCGTCGGCCTATCCAGGACAAGAACATTCACAAGGAGTATCTGGAGGTGTCACCACGGCCAAACGTAGCCTTGATATTTGGCGCGGATTGTGCTGGCGATGCGTACGTCGCCAATGCCATGGTGGACGTTCCTGGCGTAGCGCTGGCCAGCATTCCTGAGTCAAGTGACGCTGACAGTGTGAAGGACTTGCTGGTGCGCGGGCTATTCGAGCCACTCCTACAGGACTTCGTCGCGAATGGAGTGGTGTCGCAAGAGACTCATAGGCTGATCTCCACTTCCCGCAGTCCGTCATAAATTCTGAGAGAAACATTGCAAAGTCTAGATGCATCGACACTGGGCGAGATCCTGATCTGGCAAGTGACGCATCGGCCGGATAAGCGGGCCTTTCTTTACCTCGAACGTGGGGAGCGCGAGGGGGATTCCTTGACCTTTGCCGAACTTCATCTTCGCGCCCTGGCAATCGCTGACGCCTTACAAGAAAATGAACTCGGTGGCCGGCGCGTCATATTGGCTTATTCCGGCGGTCTTGAATATGTGGCTGCGCTTTTTGGCTGCTTCTATGCCGGCGCGATTGCCGTTCCGGTTCCCGTCGCCCGTTACGGCAATTCAGCGGCTCGCATCCGTGCGATTTGGTCGGACGCGAAGGCCACGGCAGTACTGTCGGTGCGATCACTCATCGGGGGAGAAGCCGAACAGCCGACCGAGATTGCGGGCCTGAATCTTCCAGGTACGCTTTTCATTGCGACCGACGAGATTGTTGCCTCCGGGAAAATTACAGATACCAGGGCCCACCTGCCTCAGCGGGTCGAACCTAGCGGAATCGCGTTCCTGCAATACACATCGGGTTCCACCGGTAACCCTCGCGGGGTCATGATTCGTCATTCGAACCTGATCCATAATCTCCGGGCTGCGACTGAGGCGCTCGATTCGAGCGACGAAGACATTATGGTAAATTGGCTGCCGCTCTATCACGATATGGGTCTCATTGGCAGCGTTCTCCATGCCGTTTACGCGGGGTTCTTCTGCGTTTTGATGCCGCCCTTTTCATTCATCCAAAAGCCAATTAGGTGGTTGAGGGCCATCAGTCGCTATCGTGGGAGTATAAGCCCAGCACCCTGCTTCGCCTTTGGCCTTTGTGCTCAACGATATGTTCCCGAGCAAGAGGCGGGTCTCGATCTTTCCAGTTGGCGGAGCGCGGTATGTGGCGGCGAGACGATTCGGCCGCAGCTGTTGGAAAATTTCGCCGAGACATTCCGTCCCGCAGGCTTCCAGCGTCACGCGTTGATGCCCTCCTACGGTCTGGCGGAGGCAACCCTCATCGTGACAGCATCCCCGCTTGGAGCCGGTTTGATGACATCGAGTCTACCTCCGCCCGCGACCGGCGATGCTGGAGGCAAGGTCGACTCGTGGAGCAGGGAGCGAGCCTGTTGCGGGCAGGTCTGCGGGCGGCAGCGGGTGGAGATTGTCGATCCAGAATCATGCCACAGTCTGCCGCACGGGCACGTAGGAGAAATTTGGCTTCAAGGTCAGAGCGTTGCCGCAGGATATTGGAACCGGATCGAAGAGACCAGGGCGACCTTTCAGGCCAAGTTGGCCGATGAGCCCGATTCGGGGTTTTGGTTGCGCACGGGGGATTTGGGATTCGTGGGCCCTGGTGGACTTGTCGTGACCGGGAGACGCAAGGAAATTATCATGATCCGCGGGGCGAATTATGACCCTCTTGATCTCGAAGCCCTTGCTTGCGACAGCCATCCATCGCTTTCTTCAGGCTGGGCCGCGGCTTTTTCGATCGAACTTGAACAAGGTGAAGGGATCGTAATGGTGCTCGAGCGCGGTGCTGCGAGCAGCCTTGAGATCAACCTCCTGGTAAGCGCGATCGTCGCGGCCGTAAACCGCCAATTCGGATTGGCAATCTACGATGTCGTGCTACTTCGAGGGAGGCTGCCACGGACGACCAGCGGGAAGATACAGCGGAATCTCTGTAAAGAACTCTATCTCGCCGGTGAGCTAGCGGCGCTTCCTTCAGTCCAGCATCCCGCTCTCGGTCGCTGCCGCACGCAAGCGCAGGAGTTCGCCTGATGCCGGCCCTATCCTACGATCCGCTGTCCGAACTAGGACCAGCCAGTCGCGGACGGATCTACGCGGAACTGCGCGAGCGGATGCCTGTTTATAAGAGTTCTGTTCTTGCCGCCTGGGTATTGACCCGCTATGCGGATGTGAGCACAATACTCCGCCATCCGGATGCACTCGCCTTTGAACTAGCATCGTTCCTGCGGGCGCTCTCCCAGCGCGGGAACTTGGACTTGACCAGCCTGATCGAGTTCTGCTCCTCAATTTCGTTGCTCACACGTCCGCCGCGGCACGAGCCGGTCCGCCGTATGCTCACTCAGGCTCTCGGCAGAATTTGGCGAATGAATCTGCCGGAACGGCTGGAACTGCACGCCGATCAGCTTCTTGCGTCCGGAGAACGCCAGGGCGTCATCGATCTGGCCGCCGGTTATGGGTGTCCGTTGGCACTTTTTGTCATTGGCACTTTCTTTGGCGTGCCTGAAGATGATCTTCGGGAGTTGGGCGCGCTAGCACGCGATCTGATTACCGTGTTCGAGAGAGTTGTTCCGTCCGTAAGCACGGTGATCAAGCTGGACAAGGCCGCGGCGGCGTTAATCGAATACTTCGTGCGTCTGATCGCATCGAGACGTCAAAACAGCGGAGACGACGGCACATCGCTTATTGTGAGGCTGGCTGACGAATACCTTGGATGCAGCGACCAGGAGTTGGCGGGATATTGCACATTTTTTTTCGTCGCTGCAGAGGAAACGACAGCCTCCGCGATATCGGGGGCGGCTCTCATACTGCTGCAACGCCAATCCCTGCGCGCGCGGCTGTCCCACGATCCCTCGCAGCTTCCAAATGCGGTTGGCGAAATGCTGCGATTGTTAACGCCCGTGCAATGGGTGGCGCGGCAATTGCGCATCGATGTTAGCCTGGAAGGCCAACTCATTCGGGCAGGCGAGCCGATTGTGCTCATGCTGGGTGCGGCCAATCGCGATCCGGCGGCCTTCTCCAACCCGGATGAGCCCGTGCTCGACCGAAACGGACCAGAATCGCTCGTCTTCGCCGCGGGGCCTTATCGTTGCATCGGCGCTCAGCTTGCGACGTTCGAGGTCGAGCTTGCCATCAGGAAACTCCTTGAGAAACCCCACATTCGGCTTTCCTCCGATTCGCCGGTTTGGACTGACCGTAGGAACATCGCGCCGCTTCTTCAACTGCAAGCCTGTTTCGGATAGGAGACGAATGACCACCGAGGAAACATTGGCGGAATGGGTCCGAGATCATGTCGCAAAAGTTCGCGACGTGGTACGAGAATCGATCACCCTCGATCAATGGTTCAGCAGTTACGGGCTTGACTCGGTCGATGCGGTTGTCATGGCAGGCGAACTCGAGGAGGATTTTGGCATCGAGATCGACCCCGCCCGCTTCCTCGCTTGCGATTCGTTCGGCCAGCTCATCACGACGTTGGCCCCAGACATCGATAAAGCGGGGGAACGCCGGGTACGGTCGTGATTCTCCTCTATCAAATGCCAAAAGTGGCTTCCCGGAGCTGGATCGAGGCGGCGAGACCTGCGCTGGTCGGCGAAGACTCGGTTCCGGTTCACTGTCATTTTGCGCTTCCACGCAATCGAGAACGAATTGAGGCCGTACATGGTTTGCCGTCCGCTCAGCAGACGATTGCCAATATGTTAATGGCAAGGCAAATGTTACGTGCGGGCGCTTCTGGATGGGCACAGATCCAATCGGCGCTGCAACGCCAGGAGAAAATCCGGATTGTCTCGGGAATGCGTGACCCCATTGCGCGATCCATCTCTCTCATCGTTTTCATGGCCGATTTTTACGGCCACGTCTCATGTCCGCTGAGCCCCCGCGCCCCCATGTCCGCTGACTATGTTGTTAGTTATTTGCAGGAAAATTGGAGGTGGGTACTCGAACGCAGAGAGCCTGACCAAACGTTTGAATGGCTCTTGTGGTATTTAACGGATGCTTTCCGAACCTGGTTTGGATCCGAACTCCGCGCTGTTTTTGGGGTGGATGTCCTCGGTGGCTCGTTCCGGTCAAGCGACGCCGCGCAACGAATGAGCACATCCTCGGCAGACGTTTTTATCTATCGCGTTGAGGATATGGTGCCGGAAGCACCTGGTTATGCTCGCCTGTTGGCGCACGCAAGCGAGTTTCTGGGAACCACTCTCGTGTCATTTCCGAGCATCAACACCAGTACCGCGCGCCGCTCCCGCGCGCTCTCTGAGGAAGTACGGCGCCAATTCTGGCTGCCTGACGAGATGCTCGACACGATTTACGGCGAGCCTGTGGTGCAGCACTTTTACAATCGCGCTGAGATCCTGGCCTTTAAGCAAAGATGGAGCAGAGGGCGAATCGCTGAGAGTAAGAGCGATGCCAGCTGCCAGAGGCTCCGGATAGATTGACTGCCACGCCGGAAGTGAAGGCAGAGATCGTGGTTCGGTGAGAGCCACAATTCAATGATTCGAGAGCTAGGGTTTCGAACGTATTACCAGTTGCATTCCATAAAGCGGTCCCGGGCCGCCTTGCGACACGCACTGACCTCCGCCCTCGACCACCACCGGAGAGGTCTCTCCCCTGAAAAAGCCGATGACCTCCAGGGCGCGGGTATTTTGGCTGGAGATGCGTGCGGAAAAACCGGTCAGATCCTGTGCCATCCCAATCGTACCTACGAAATGCTCACATCCAACCCACTCCGTCCACGTGCCATCCGCCAGGCGCGCCTGATATTCGAGTTCACCGCTAAGTGGTTCCAGGGCGAACAGCGCGAAACCCTGAATGTTGAGACCATCCGTGAGCACCGTAAGGGCGCCGGTGGAACTCTGCCGATTTCCGATTTTGCCGATGTGGCAGGCAATGGAGAGTTGTCCTGCCACATCGGTCTCCTGAGGATTTGTAAGAGGAGAGTCCGCAACGTCATTTGACTCGGAGCCGGCAACTTCGCTCAGAATCGTCCGCGGCTTGGGCCGGTAATTCTTCCTTAAAACGCAAGCTTTCTTATAAAACGTCAGGAACTCGATATTCCTCGCGTACGTTCTCAGGAACGGGTCTTCCTCCTCTGCAATCGGGATCTGGTCATCGCCCACTCGCAGATCCAGCAGTTTTTTGGCATACTCCACAAAGGAAATCTTGGAATAGCCCCGATACTGAGCCGCCATGTTCCCGTAGTTCGTGTGAAGATCTTCAACGATGTAGTAGCCGCCATCCTTCAGGAAAGGAAACAATGTTTTGAGGGTGGTGATCTGGTGTTCCCACAGGTGTGATCCATCTTCGATAATTATGTTGAACGGGCCATGTTTTACCCCAAGTTGAACCAGGTCTTCGAGATTTGACTGGTCAATTACCTCGGTCAGGATCCGGGGAGTGCTGTGGAATTTAACTGTGGGATCGATGTCGGCGCCAATCACCACGCCATTAGGAAAGTACTCTTCCCACAAGCGGAGCGAAGCACCAAAAAGAACGCCGATTTCAAGAATCTTAGTTCGCTCATGGCGGATGCGTTCGAAGAAAAATTCGTAGAAGGACAGGTAGTCATGCTCCTGTGACGATTTATCAGTTCCATACTTCCGCCCTAAAGCATCCAAAGCTGGAAGCTGAACGTTCATGGCCCCTCCGTCCGTTCATCTAATGTCCAAGAGAATACCTTGTCTTCGGAGGTTTGTGAGGGTGCGGCAGAAAAAAGTGGCGCACCGAAGTGCGCCACGGGAGAAAAAACTGAACAGGCCTACTGTTGCAATACAAATTTGATGAGCGTCAACTGGTTGGGATCTGTTTCGATCGCGATGCCCTTTGTTGTGTCGATCATGTAGAAGGTGAATGCGTCGTTGTTTGCGGGAGTATCGATGTCCAAACCAGTGATCGTTCCGGTAAAGACGCCGCTGGCGTTGGCGGTAAATGCGCCGGAGATTGCAGCGCTGGGCGTCTGCGTTCCTGGCGGAGTCATGAAGTTCAGATCGACCGGTCCGCTCAGAGCTGAAACGCCATCGGCCGAGACCGGTCCGTTGGCGTCAAACTCCAGTTCGTTGGCTAGATCGAACCCGCTAGCATTCGTGGCGTAGAGTCCGGAGAAGGACGACGCAGTGAAAGAGCCACCGCCAGTTTGCTGATTGGCGAGACCAGCGAGAACTTCGCCAGCGTCCATGGACGCCACAGTCCCATCGCCAAACCCGCTCAAATAGATTTGGGCGTTGGTGATGCCGCCACCCGCAAGGTTAGACACTGTCACCCGGCCGGTGGAATCGACAGTGTAGGTGCCGCTGACTGCTACGGTGCTTTGAGTGGTGGTCCCGCTCAGATCGTTGAAGTTGAGCGTGCCGCTCACCGTAGTCCCGTCGGTGTTGAGGGTTAGAACTCCCGCCACCTCGTACACACCGTTGGCATCCGCCCCGGAGGTGCTGAATACATAGCTGGAGCCAGCGACGACGGTGGTGGTGCCGAAGGTTCCCGTGTTCGCGCCCTGGCCGAGCGCCTCCCCGCCCATAGTACCGGCGAACATATCGTTGGTCTCCACCAGCCAGATATGTTTAGGTCCAACGATATAGCCCACTAAATTTATGGGTGAGACCGTCGCACTGGGAACCAGGCTGAACTGGACCCGACCGAAGCTGTCCGGCGCAGACACCGTACTGGCGGCAAAGGTCTGACTCCGATTCACGGTACCGTCGTCGTTGATGTCGAAGACGCTTCCGGTTCCCGAGATGGTCCCCGAACCGTCTACGTTGATTACGCCGCCGATATCGACCGGGAATGGGCCTGAGGTGGTGTTCCCGTCTAAGCCGGCCGCGATGAACGCATAGCCACCCGAAGGGGCAGCGACGGTCCCGGTCTGCTGAGCTAGGAATCCGCTGGAGGTTGCAGAAGCGTCGAACTCAGTGATGAGGCCCTGGGACGCGGTGGCCAGGGTCGCGTTGAGAGTCTCGACGCCGTTCACCCCGATGTTGGTGTCGGCGGTGGTGAGAGTGATTTGCAGATTGCCGTCGGCCGTTGCGGTCACGCTGCCGCGCGTGATCGGGTCGGTTGCGTGGAGTCCAAGATCCTTAAAGTCCTGCTCACCGCCGGTGATTGTCCCGCCACTCACGACGAACGCACCAGCGACAAAGTAAGGACTACAGGCGAAGTTGTCGGTGCTGCCACTTACGCAAGACGCACCTGTGGAGGCAAACTGGTCCAGGCCGTTGAGCGAGAAGACATAAATGCCATTGGCCAAGCCGGTGGCGACCACGTTGGTCAAGTTAAAGTTGGCCGCCGTCGATACTCCGGCAACTGTGGCAGTGACCGTGTAAGCGCCAATCGTAGAATTCGCAGTGAACACCGGCGAGGTGGCCACGCCGTTGGCGTCGGTTGTTGCCGTATTCCCGCCGGCGAAGGTGCCACTGGCTCCCGATGTTGGCGCCGTGAAGGTAACTGTCACGCCAGAGTTCGGCGTTCCGCCCGTGGTAACGGTTGCGACCAGCTGCGCCCCAAACGCCGTGCTGATCGCCGCGATCTGCGGTGTTCCGCTGGTCGCGGCAATGGATTCGACTGGAGCGGCTGTGTTGGTGAGGCTAAAACTGGCAGTCGTCGTCGCTCCCGAAACCGAGGCCGCCACCGTGTAAGGGCCTCCAGCTGTGGAATTCGCCGTGAACGCCGAGGAGGTGGCCACGCCACTCACGTTGGTCGTATCCGTTTCGGTGGCGGTTCCATTGGCGAAGGTGCCGCCGGCTCCCGATGCCGGCGCCGTGAACGTCACGGTTGCGGCGCTGGTTGGCGATCCGCCAGTCGTGACCGTCGCTACCAACGGTGCTGCAAACTTCGCCCCCACCACCGCGCTCTGCCCTGAACCACTCTTGGCAGCGATCGATACCACAGGAGGGGGCGGTGTGCTTTTCGAGCTGCTACTGCAGGCAACGAGCGCTGCAATGATGGCGAGAGCGCTGAGCAAGAAAACAGATTGGCGAAATCTCATCGCGAGCCTCCGTTCGATTCTGTCCCAGCTGTGTTGTCGCTCTTGGAGGAGGCAGCGCGAGGTGCCTGCGCTCGCACGAGGAATCCATGTGGACTTCTAATGGTGACAATGCGGCCGCCGAAAATCAGTTGGCGGACCAGAAGAACATGTTTCCCATGGAGCGTTTCCATGGCACCGATGACTTGTACCGGAGTTCCGAAGTGCAGGGCTTCTTGCGCGTCTTTGGTCAAGTACGGCCCGACATGTGCGTCGACTGTGCCTTGTGGTCCGGCGATCAGCAAGTGCGTTCCAGCCGGACTGCCGGCGATACGCTTGGTCACCACCTCCTGGATCGTCCCGGTAAGAGTAGTTTCGTGCGCCACGTCGTAGCCGAGACCAAAGCCCCGTCCAGCGTGGGATTCCGACGCCACTTGGGCGCCGAGCGGAATAGCCAACGTTGCAAACAACAGGACACTCAGCAGCCCCGCAAAAACTCGAGCGGGAGTCGTCAATCGACGAGGGTGCATGGTTTCACTCCTTCATGCGGTTAGAGGTTAGTTGTTAGCCCAAGCTGCGATCCCGGCAGGTTGCGCGGGCGGAGACCAAAGGCTGTCGACGTCAAGGTCACAAACCCTCAAGCGTCGCCGAATGTCGCGCAAGTGGGAAAATAATTGCTGGATTATGTTATGAGCACCTGGATAACGTCAATCTGGAAGCGAGGCGGAATGTTGTCCCCTAGGTACTTTCGTCACCCGAGGGTGCCTATTTTGCGACGGGAATGTGCCAAAGAGCGAGCTTGAGCTGCACAGACGAACTTCAAGAACGTGACCGCCAACATGGTCAAAGCGCAGACGCTGTGGCCTATGGCTGGGTGGCCTTGCGTGCGAAGGTGATTGAGCCGATCAAATGTCGCTCAATGTAGCGGGGCGGCTGAATCTCCTCGGCTGCAACAAGGCAGTGACCGTCATGCCCTGAACTGGGGCCGCCTGGGTTGGAATTATGCAACGCGATCATACCGCCCGCTTTCAACCAGGGTGACCACGCCTCATAAGCGGCGCGAGCTCCTTCGGGCGATTGGTCCCCATCGAGAATCAGGAGGTCAATCGCTTGCGTCCAGCCCGCAGCGATCTCCTCGGCAGTGCCTTGATGTGCCTCGACCCAGTCGGACAGGCCTGCTGCGGATACATTGTTCTCAAAGTGCTGGAGCGGGGACCGCGCTCCCAGCGCCAGGATGATTGCGTTGTAATGGGTGACTGAAAAGGAATCCCCCGAGCCATCAAAGGGATCGACGCAATGCACTTTACCCGCTCCTCTCAGCTTGCGGGCACCCGCCAGAAAGACTGTGCTCGCGCCGAAAAACGAACCGATCTCGACGATAACGGCGTCGCCCTCGAGCGCATGGGCCACCCGCGCCAAGGCTTCGGCCTCTTCGTTGCGGGTCCAGCCCGGGATCGTCTCTGATAACCGAAGATAGGTCGCGAGGTCGTCCAATAACAGCCCGTCTTTGGCCGCCCGTTCTGTGCGTTCAACGCGAACACGAGGTCCCATGCTTTCACCTCAACTGCTTGCACCGTGCACGCCAGGGTGGCTTAGACCTGAAATATCTGGCGGTGGCCGCAGCCGGTCAAAGGGGCGTGCGAATCGCTCGAAATGCAGATTGTAGTATGGATCGACGATTACCCTGCCTCCCCACCGCTCGCGGAAGAAAGCCGCCTCTGTGCGATGACGAGTCTGCTGCGCCTGGGACAATTCGCGGCCGCGTGATTTGGACTCGAGATGATACAGAACGGCAAAGGGATTGTAGACTACGCGGTAGCCGGCCCTCCGCACTTTCATGCAATAGTCAACGTCGTTGAACGCGACTTTCAAGTTCAGTTCGTCAAATCCACTGAGTTCTTCAAATAAGCTTCGCCTAGTTGCAAGGCAAGCACCGGTCACTGCGGCGGCGCTGCGCAACAACTGGCTGCGGCCAAAGTATCCACCCTGCTGCGGCGCCTCTCCAACGGATTCGTGGCCGGCCACACCCTCGACGCCGAGCACGACTCCAGCGTGCTGGATCGTGCCGTCGGCATAGAGGAGGCGCGCGCCGACCGCGCCAACGTCTTTGCGAAGGGCATTGGCGGCGACTTCCGCACACCAGTCTTTGGTAAGCACAACCGTATCGTTGTTTAGAAAAATCAGTACCTCGCCCCTGGCTTCGCGAGCCGCAGCATTATTGATGGCGGACCAGTTGAACGGTCCGCGAAACGGGATCAACCTAACTTGCGGTATTCCGGAAAGGCTCTCGAAATAGGTGAGGGTCTCGCGCTCCGTGCTGTCGTTGTCGACGAGTAAGATTTCGCACGGCCCCGGGTAGGCCGCCAGCGAGTCCAGGACACTGGTGAGGCATGGACGCAACAACTCAATTCGGTCCCGCGTGGGAATGATAATCGAGATATTCGGAGGTAATGGCGGCAGGCACCAGCGGACGCGCGTCGCAAACTGACGTGCGGAACCTAGCGGATCCCTATGGGTCTCGACCGTGGCCGCCTCGTTTTGTTTGCGCAGTTGATCCTGGACCGCAGCCACGATGTTCTTCTGAATGTCCTGGGCAGCCGCCGGAGTGCGCGAAACTGACCCGGGCGTGACCCGCCAGTGATAGAGCACGCGCGGCAAATGCGAAATGTCGCTTGGGGACAAATATGCGGCTGCGCGGAGCAGAAGATCGTGATCCTGGGCCCCTTCAAATCCAGTGCGCAGGGCGCCGATGGCGGCCACGACATCGCGTCGCAAAACTACGAGATGGCAAATATAGTTGAGGGCCCGCAGCAGGTCTGGATCAAAACCCGGCTTGAAGAAGGGCGTGTGATGCACGCACCGGCCGTATTCGTCTTCCTCAATGCGGTCTTCGTCCGAATACAGCAAGCCGTACCGGCGCTGCTGCAGCGAGCCAACAATGTAGTACAGGGCATCGGGCGCAAGTTCGTCGTCGTGGTCAAGGAACGCGACATAGTCGCCCTGCGCGGCCGCGATCCCACGATTCGTATTGGCGGCGATGCCTTCGCGAACGCTCGACCGAAGCCATCGGACGCGCGGTTCGCCCGCGTACCGGCGCTGGAGGAGCTTAGGGTCCTCGCGGCCTGAAGCGTCATCGGTAACTACCAGTTCCCAGCGATCGTAAGTTTGCGAGCAAACGCTATTGATCGCCGCGTCGAGCCATCGAGTGTTACTGTTCCACGCGGGTACGACCACCGAAATCAGAGGACGGTAGGTGAACATTCCACTGCGGACACTTTGCTCTGCAAGGATGTCAGGTGAATGACGGTAGAATCTGCTCCAATACTCGTCATAGGCGTCGAGTGGGACGCTGGCCATGCGGCCAATCTCTGGCAAAGACGCTTCAATTCTCTCCAGAACCTGCCGCAAGTGAGCCAGTTCATGCCGGGTCGAACTAATGATGTCCCAGTGCTGCACCGCGTCGCTGTAAACCACGGCGGTGGCACCGACCGGCGATCGAGATAACGAATCAACCGCAGTCAGCGTGCGCCCACGACTAAAGCTGGAGCGATGAGCCGCCGAGATTCGGAAAGTGAAACCGTGCTTTCCGTCGCCGCCAATGGTATCCATCACATCGGACCGGAATTCGTTGCATGAAACAGAGCCGATAAAGAGGTTGTCAGCGAAGAACTCCAGAGTTACCGGAATGGACTTGTCACATAGATCGACGGCCCACCCGCGGACTTCGAATCCCGATGCGGCATCGATGGCACCGATGACTGACCGCTGGACCGACGACCAGGATTCCTTCTCGACCCGCTCGCGTAATACACGATCAATATCGGCGGCAGCCAAGTGAGCTGTAACTGACACTAATTGGGAGTCCGCGAGCAAGAGCTCCAGTAACTGTGTCCAAGTACGTGCTATGCCGACTGTTCGCCGGGTTGAAGAACTGATGGGCAAACGCCGTTGCGCCCAGTCGATCAGGTACAGCGGTGGGGCTTCCGCTAACTTCGTGTGAGGCAGTTCCTCTCGGAGCAGCACAGAATGAAGGACAGTGGTCTTGAACTCATCTGCTTCGAAAATATCGCGAAGTAACGTCGGAAGGTCGGTTGGCAAGCCAGAAAGTGAAAGATTAGGAGGCATGCAGCCTAGGAACAGATTGAAGCACCTGGTGACATCGAGCGAGTCGAGGGTTTCCGCCTTCGCAGCCGATGCGGAAACGCGAAGTTCCTGGGTTTGTGAACGAGAATTCTGAAGATCCTGCATACAGGTATGGAAAGCATCCGCACTATAGCAGACGCCGCAAGGCATCGACCACATTAGCCACCATTGCATCGCTCAATTCTGGATACATGGGCAAGCTCAAGATCTGGGTCGCAACTGCATCTGTGTTATTAAGTCCACCGGGATCGGCTTCTAAGCGCCCGGCATAGGCCGGCTGACTATGCACTGGCACGGGATAGTGAATGTTCGTACCGACTCCGTTCTCTTTGAGTCGGGCCCGCAGTCGATCTCGGTCCCGATGGCGTACTACGTATTGATGGTAAACATGTGTGGCGCCGGGGCGCTTCGAAGGCAATATTAAACCGGTATCGGCCAGGTCAACATCATAAGCCGCGGCAATGTCAGCCCGTCGCTGGTTTCCGGCGTCCAGATACGGCAACCGCACGCGCAGGGTGGCGGCGTGCAGCTCGTCAAGGCGACTGTTTATGCCCGGGACGTCGCTGATATAGCGGCGCTCCCATCCATACTCACGCAACATCCGCACTCGCCGGATGCGTTCGAGGTCGCTGCTAACAACCATGCCGCCATCGCCGAACGCTCCAAGATTCTTGGTTGGATAAAAGCTGAACGTCGCGATATCTCCGATGTTTCCGACGAAGCGTTCATTGAGTTTTGCACCATGAGCTTGAGCACAATCCTCAATGACTGGAGCATTGAACCGATGCGCAATCTCGACGATGGTATGAATATCCGCGGGATGGCCGTACAGGTGTACGGCAATGACGGCCTTGATGGGAGCCCGGGCCTCAAGTGTTCGCAAGAGGCTCGCCGGATCCATCGTATAGGAATCCGCATTGATGTCGACCAATACTGGTGACGCACGCGCCATTTCAATCGCGGCTACGGTGGCGACAGCGGTGTGTGAGACCGTTGCGACGCGGTCTCCCTCGCCTACTCCGAGGGCACGCAGAGCCAGCACGATTGCGTCCGTACCATTTCCCACTCCAACCGCACCGCCAAAACAAAACCGCCGGGCGAACTCCTGTTCGAACGCTTTGACCTCTTCCCCGAGAATGTACCAGCCACTTTCGAAGACGCGATTCACTGCGGCCATGATTTCGGCTCGGTGCTGCTCGAAAAACGCACCGGGATGCATCTGCGGGATTTTGGTCGGGGTGTGGGTCGCCTCAGACATAATCTGCCAAGCAATCTCGGAAGTAGTCTACCGTGCTCGCAAGCCCGCTCTGGAGCGTGACTTTGGGAGCCCAGCCCGTGACCTGGCGGAAAAGTTCGTCATCTGCAAAATAATCTCCGATATCAATCCGCATGCGCTCAGCGGGGAATTGTCGAATCTCATAGTTGCCGGTGCCTGCTACTGCAACCAGAGCCTTCGCGAGCTCAGTCAAAGTAATGGGGGGGACTCCCCCAGTATTGAAAACGCGACCCTGAGCAGTTGCCGACGCCCCCGCCACAAGGAAGGCGTCTACCGCATCATCCACGTAAGTGAGGTCGCGCTTCTGCTGGCCTCCCCAGACCTCGAAGGTCCCTCCCTCGACCACACGCCGAATCCACACTCCAAGGAAAGTCTGGCGTGCATCCTTCACTCGCATTCGCGGGCCATAGGTGTTGGTAAGACGAAGGGAAACCGTTTGTAGCCCATACACTTGGTGATACAAAGTGTGATAACCCTCGGCCGCCGCCTTGTGGATGCCATTGACATCTACGGGGCGTATGGGATGACTCTCGTTGACCGGACAGGAAATGGGGCGGCCGTATATCTGTCGCGTGGATGCGAAGACGATTCTTGCCTCTGGGATGCGTTGGCGACACGCCTCGAGCAGCACGATCTGAGCGTGCACATTCGCACCCATATCTGACAATGGGTCGTTCATTGAGTCCAAATGCGACACGGTTCCGGCGAGATTGAAGACCACGTTGTGTCCGGGTAGCAGAGATGCAATCTCCTCTCCCTTCCTCAGATCGACTACTCGGATTCGCAACCGATCCTCTACCCCCTTCAAATTGGCACAATTTGCGCCCGTGTTCTGCAGCATCGAATCCACGACTAAGACATCGGCCCCGATTTCTACCAGGCGCCGGGCGAGATTCGACCCGATGAAACCAAGGCCTCCGGTGACCACGACCTTGGACCCGCGATAAAATGAGAGGGTGGAGTCCATAGTCAACGCTGGTTCATCTCTACGGCCAGACCTGGATCAGGCGGTTCTTCGAGTGGAAGCTGGCGCTCAACTAACGAGGTCAGCAATTGATGCCAACGTGGCAGAGTGACCGTATTTGCGTCGAATTTTCTGATGGCGGTTTCTCTTGCCGCGTCACGGAGCGCTTGCATGCGGTCAGGATGGTCCAAAACTTCGTCCACGCGGTCGCAGATTTCGTCGGTTGAGAAGAAGTCGACGGCGAGCCCGTTTTCCCGATCCCGCAATGCTTCGGCCACGGGTGGCGTGGCTGAACCGACGACCAAGCAGCCCGCCGCCATGGCTTCGACAAACGACCACGACAAAACGAACGGATAGGTCAAATGAACATGCACCGAGGAAACTTGAAGTACGTTCGCGTACGTTTCGTATGGAACTTGACCCAGAAAGTGGACGCGATCCAGATCAAGCCTTTTACCCACCTCGGCCAGCAGCATCTCGCGGTAGGTGCCTCCGTAGGGTGGCGGCTCGCTGTAACTCAATCCATCCCCACCAACGATGAGAGCGTGTGCCCGGGGTCGCCGGCGTAATATTTCCGGCAGCGCGCGCATGAACATGTGAAAGCCCCGGTAAGGCTCCAGGTTGCGAGAAACATAGGTCACCACTTCATCCTCATGGGAGAGCACAATGTTCTCACGAGCCAATCGGATCCAGGCGCTTGGGTCGGGCCTCACTCGCTCCGTGTCGACGCCCTCGTGTACGGAAGTGATGCGTGCCTGCATTGCTACTGGAAAGAGGCTACGCTGCCAGGAGGTTGCCGTGTGTCCCCAGTCGCTGCCTGCGAAGCTTAACCGGTTCACGGTATTGCGAATCCGTAAGCGGGCGCCATCGCCCTCGCTGAGAGGGGCGAATTCGGGATCGAATCCGACATCAGCCCCCCTGGAATAGTAGAAAAACTCAAAATATGACAGCAATGGCACGTCAGGAAATACGTCTTTGACGAACAGAGTTTCTCCCCATCCGCAATGTCCGACGACCACATCCGGCACTATACCCTGTTGGCGCAGACTGCCACACACGGCGGCTACAGCGGTTCCGGTTCGCACTGCGGCATCAATCGCAACCGTGTAGGCGTGGCATGTTGAAGCGGCTGGCAGGTCGGGTTGATACACGAGTTTGCGAATCCCAGGTATTTTGTTGTGGTTCTCCTGCGTGATGAAATACACCTGATTGCCCGGTTGTTTGGCCAAACGACTGGCGATATGCAGGTACTGCGCAGGAAAATTCTGATGGATAAAGACGACGATCATGTTTCACAAGCCGAGTTCGGTCATCAGCTTCTCGCGCTGGTTGGAACTTTTCGATTGCCTTTGCAATGCAAGCCCGGCAAGCTCCAACGTGCCGCTTCGGCGGCGTAAGACTATCTCGCTGAATCCTGCAGCTTTGAGGTACTCAAGAAACACTGTCGGAGTGAAGCCGCAACGATGCGCCATCGCCGTTTTGCCGTTAGCGATTGCCGGACCAAACCCCCAAACCATGTCCTGCGCGGTCACCGGGCCTGCCGCCGATTGATAGATGGTCTCGTGCAATCGGTCGTCGGCGATCCAATGGGCAATCGCTTGCAGATCGGGAACTACAATGCAGGCGAAGCCTTGACTGGACAACACCCTCCGGAATTCGGCGAGCGCCAACGGCACTTCGTACGCGAAAAGGTGCTCAATGCAGTGAGCAGACCAGACGGCGTTCACCGAACCATCGGGAAGAGCTGAAAGATCGGCAACACTGGCCACCAAGTCTGGCTCCAGACTGGGGTCAACGTCAACCCGTATCTGCCGCCAGCCACGAAAAAACCTTGGAAGCCGCGAGCCGTTAGAAGTGCCGCATCCTGCATTGAGGAAGACGCGGCGGGAACGTACGTCCGGCTTTTTGCGAGGCATCCATGATTCGCCATCCTTATGATTCGCCATCCTAAGGTTATGCCACTTTGGATTGCTCTAGATCAGGGCTCGGGTTTACCGACTTGGGCATGTGCGGCGTCATGCGAAGCTCAAAGCCCCAAAGCGGATCATCAGGCACTTCCGAGCGGCAAAGCTCCCCGTTCTTGAACGGTCCCAATGTACTGCCGGACAAAAACTTACCCGTGTACGTGCAATCATATTGATCGGCTACTTCCGGCTTCAGGCGAATGGCATACGCCAACATGGGAATCCGTCGGCCACGGCTGCCACAAAGCATTTGGTTGCCCAGCCATGGTGTCTGAAACCCATCCCCGGTGATGCCGCGGTATTCGATCAGGTCTGGCCCCACTGGTCCGCACGACACAATTGCGAATGCCTCAATCCACAATGACCCACCAATGCAGCCCACCAAACCATCCGCGAAAGGAATGTCGCCAAGATTCTGGATATGGGCAATTACGTTTGCGGGCAACTCACCAGATGTCTCGCCGGCCGCAATCTCTGACTTCTCGAAGACCGACTCATCGCCGAGCCGCCGGACATCGATCGCAAGCGCCGGACTGCCTGGCAAGCGCACGGAGGTTAACATGAGGGAAGCGCTCTCACCGTAAACTTTCGCGATAATCATATCGGTGCGCCGAGCGAGCCACCGATCAGACGTGCCTTCGCGCGTGACAAATGCGACTTCGCCGGCGGACTGCATGGGTGCTAGCCCGACCTGCAGCGCGGGCACCACCAGTTTGTCACGCAGATTCCCAGTCCCACCGCCGCCTTGAACGGTGAAGGTGTAAGTGCCGGCAGGAAGAGTCAAAAGCTGCACGGACGCCGAGAGTTCCTCAGAAACAGATGCCGTGTCAGTGCTTGGAGTAGGGTCCATTTCAAGCTCCTTCTCTGGTTTTAAAGTGCTAATTCCTCGCCCCGCTCGCAGCAGGGTATCATTGATGGCCGCGATCGGTGCAGACAATGGCAGGAGATCGGCGGCCGCGTACGAGCGCAATCGTTCCGCAATCGCGCCCAGGTCGAAAGCCACAATCGGCAGCCCCCGAGCCAAGGCATGGCTGAGCGCGTAACACCAGGTCTCTGGGGCAATTGACGGAAAGAAGGCGGAGTGGCATTGCTCCCGCTCCAGTAAAGTGCTGACTTCGTTTTCAGCGTAGGGGCCGGTGATGAATACTCGCCCGGTGGCCAGAAGCGCTTCATCGTCACACGTAAAGCCGATTACCACAAATTCTAGATCAAGGCCTCGCTCGGCGGCATCGTGTGCGCAATTCAAGAGGATCTGGTAGCCCTTCGGAACGCTTATCGCGCCGATGACCGCGATACGGACTGGTCGCGACACGACTACCGGGCCACGAATCACCGGCTCGACCGCCTCTTCCCACGCCTCTACCTCCACGGGAAGGTTGGGGAAATATCGAGCAAGCCTGGTCCGCACGTCGTCAGCCGGCACGATGACGGCATTCGCACCTTTCAGGATTCGAGAACTTCGTATCCGTAGCGCCTCAACCGTCAGCCATTTTTCAAGGGCTGTTCCATGCATGAGGATGCAGTTTTCACAGTCCTCAATCGCCGGCTCGCCGCAATAGACGCCATCTCCACCCACGAGGGTCATGCGCGGGCAAATCCAGGAATAGTCGTGAACGTACACGTCATACTCGATCCCGATGCTGGTCACCAATTCGAGGGCGGCGGGAAGAAATCCGGCGAAATGATGCAACTCGATTTTTGACAGCTTCAACTTGAGAAGCAAATCTCGCAACACAGGAAAATCGTCCGGAAGATTGAAGGCGAGGTTATCCAGACCCCTGAATGGAGCATCGAGAAGTACTTGATTCGGCCGGCCATTCGTC
This sequence comes from Candidatus Sulfotelmatobacter sp., assembly GCA_035511455.1. GTDB lineage: Bacteria > Acidobacteriota > Terriglobia > Terriglobales > Acidobacteriaceae > Sulfotelmatobacter. The sequence continues at coordinate 168,073 of DATKFH010000069.1, forward strand.
TCAGATGGCCGCAGCGTCAGGACCGTGCGTCCTTCAGCCGCGAGTTTGGACCGTCGTTCATCAACGTGACGCTTTACGCCTCCGGGAAGGTCGAAGGTTACCAGCAACACCGGATCGGTAGCCGCTTTCAGAAGACGACCGATGTCAATCGACCGTCGAGCCTCAAGCAAAGGATCCGCAGCGACAAAGTCGGCGATCATCTTGTCATAGCCGGGGTGGAGAGCATTCAGAACCCGGCTGTTCCGTTCCATCAGCATCTGTTTCATGCGTCCATAGGATCGGGCCCCCCGATGCCGGACGAACAAATCCGTGGCGGCTACATGACGCCAACCCATTCTGCGAGCGCGCAGACAAAAATCATTTTCCTCGCCATAACCCTTGCCGAACCTGATTTCATCGAACGTGCCTGCATCACGGATGCATGCTCGCTTGAGGTAGAGGCAGTAGCCGACCGCAACTGGTAGTTCCACGACCTTTCGGGCATTTACCTCCCGAGCAATGCGATCGATCTCGGCGGCGTCCGCGTCGCTGTGGGTGTCGCGAAGCTCTCCCGAATAGCTCGCGATCGAGGCAGCTTCGCCCAACGGCGTAACCGTTCCTATGTCATCCTCGCAGTACGCGGAGAACTTTAACCTATCGAGCCAATCGCCGAATAACTCGGTGTCTGCGTTGAGCAAGACGACGTCACGATCGGGGTGGAGACTCATACCTCGATTGGCCGTTGCCGGAAAACCCAAGTTGGAATGATTCGTTAACAGCGTAATGTGCCCGTCTTCGGCCAGATCAGCTAGTGCCGCGGTCAATTCCGGATCAGGGCTCGCGTCGTTGATGACTACTAATTCGGTTTCGCTCCGCGTTGTGGTCGCCAGGACGCTGTTGAGACAGGCAAGCGTTTCGTAGCGCCCTGCAAATACTGGCACGACAATATCGATCATCCGCTTCGAACCGACGTCGGAGAGGGTATGAATGGTTCGTTTGCGCCATCCTCCTACCGGCGTAGGCGAAACGGCGGCAATTACGACCGGACTGCCAGCTAACGGCGAGCACGTTCCGTCAGGTAATACGGCCGAGACCTCCAGTCGCGAAGCGTGACATTCCATCGCCTCCAACGGCACGCAGAAGAGGGATTCCCCCGGCTGCGCGGCAGACGGCAGACGAGCATGGCGAACGTGTTGTATTCCACTTTGTGCAATCGCGAGCGTAACGGGGAGCGCCGGCGCCCAGTCCAAACAGACCTTGCCCACCAAGGTCTTGTCTTCGGCCGCTACCCAACCGGAAAGGCTGAAATCAGGGGGCCACGCGAGCTTGGATCCGAGTAGCTCAGATTCTCCGTCGCGTGCAGTAATCCGCCCACAACGCCCAATTGGCACTCTACACTTGAACGACTTGATGCCGTCCCGGGCAAGCGGATCAATTGCCGGATGCAAGGGTGTGTCATCAAGGTGAATGGCAAGATGACTTCCGCTTTGTACCTGGCCGACAATTTGAAGTTCGGTGTCGATGCCGACCCAGCCTCGGAAGCTGGCGCTCGGCTGGCGGCACAGACCAGTGGCTAACTCCGCCAGGTTTTCAAACGAATTCACTGCAAAACGCGAAAGCAGAGCCTTTACGGCAGAAGCACCATCAGAGGATCCCTGCGCACAAAGCAGCTCGGCGTAGGCCAGCAAACCGTCTCGGTCCTGCCCCCCCCGTAGCCTCGACGTAGCCTGCGAGATTACGCCAGTGCAAGCAATCAGGCGGCCATGCACCAGAAGACAGGTTGTGTCCTCCGGTGCATGTCGGCAAGCGCAATCGGCCAATCGAATGGCTGTTTCCAGTCGACCCTCGCCGATAGCTCGTGAGATATCGCTAAAAAGTGCCTCGAGGCGGCTACCCTTGCCTTTTAAACCGCTAGCTTCTGCGGCGCCTGTCACTGTCTGTTCCGATCCAGCAACCGACCTACTCCTGCGACGGTTACACTATCAAATCGCCACAGTGAAAATCAGTGTGTCAGCTTGCCAATATCGTGCTTCGAGAGCCCAGAAATCGTGACGGTTGTCTTGTCTGCCAGCGTGACTGTATGGGTGCCCGCCTTAGCCTCTTCGTGATGTGTTGCGGCCTTAATGGCCTCGGCAGTTGCGCCTTGCACGCTGATGGTATCGCTGCTCAGGTTGAAGTGTTGTGGACTGCGTCCACCAAAGCGTTCAGCTTGAGTGCGACCATGCAGCGTAGTCGCCGATCCACTGACCACTGTGTCATTGCCGATGTTGGCGAGAGCGTGTGTGGGTGCGGTGCGGGCACCGCCTTTGAACGTGTCGCTGCCTTGACCATGGATCAAAGTAGATGCGTTCAACCCAAATGGCTTGCCCGACACACCCCCATACACAGTAGCGCTCTCAGTAGAGCCCCCTCGATGCGAACCGAGCTGGCTCCCCAAAGTTTTAAGTTTAGCTAGTGCGTTCTTGGCGGCTTCGCGTTCGGCATGGCTTAAGACAGCCAGCCCATGTGTAGCTCCGCCAGCAACCGTAGCTCCCACCACCATAACATTCTCCTTCCAAAATCAATTTCGGAGCGCGACCAGATACACGGAATTGGTTATCAACTACTTCTCAAGGGGGGAAAAACCAGTTTTTGGGGCCCACTAAATTCCGCCGATTATGAACGCGAAGCGGCGCATTGTCAATAACAGAGTTCAGCAAACGCAAATCGAAATTATCGATGACAAAATCCCTGCTGATATGCTAAACAATGTCTCAATTGATTACCTGCGACAGAACCGCAACGGCACAGACTCCACCCCGAGCATAGGCAACACCTAAAAGATATGGGCACAATAATAGTTAGTACAAGGTAAGAGGTGTATATGGCGACCCTCCTTTCACTAAGCGAATCAGTTGGCGACAATCTCACGGTCCTGAAAGCGAAGCACGAGATTGCCAGTGCGTGGGAGCGCTACAGGGAAAGTACAATCAAGCATTTTAACGATGGTATTGAGTTTGGCTGCGCATGTCGTCAATGGCAGATCAAATACAAAGCCCAAGGATCGCGCAGCGGCAAAGGATTTGAACAACTGCTGGAACAGTTGGGCATTCCGAAAACCAGCGCCTATCGATGGATCCGGCGGTACGAAGTGAGGCAGGGACTTCGTGCCAATCGGAACGAAGTTAAAATGAACGCCACAAGGCGTGATAAAAAAGGCCCAACGGCCCTTCGCCGTGTGGACGACCGAACGTCATTCGTCTTCTTTTTAACAGAACAACAGCGGCAGCAATTCTGGCAAGACGTTGATATGCTGGGAGGACAAGAAGAGGTTGTAGCGATGTTCCTGGAGTTCGTGTCCCGGAAGGCATTTGAAAAGCGAGCATCCCTCGCTCCGTCACAGAAGGCCGGACCGTGTCGTGAGGGTGCGAGGCGAACGGTGGTAGCGTGACGTGGCCTGGCGGGAACGATTTGGAATGCTCTCGATTCAGTCAGACGATAGAAGTTCTCAGGTTGGCAACAAGAATCCGTTGTCGTACAATCTTAGCCCTCGCCACGGACGCTAGCCCAAGGAGGGCGGATGACACGGAGCCCGCTACCTGACCTGACCACGACAAGGGCCGACGATGTAACCACTCCCGACGTGCAAGCTCCCGAAGATAGCCTTGGCCTTTGTCGAGTTGATTTCGCCCAGATCGTAGGCAAGAAGTTCCTCGTCTATGGCTGGGTCTTGGGTTTTACAAAGCTGGTTGACCGGGCATTGATCAGTCTCGGAGAAATTGAACTTGACTTAGTGAAGCAAGCGATCCCGGTGCGGCGACCCGATGTCGCGCAACATTTCTCACTGGAAGCCAGCAAAGACGAACATGGCTTTTACGCGCTCATCGATCTGCCCTCCAAGATTTTGACTGATCGTTTGAAGCTGTCCGTCAATCTTTTTTCGGGTGAAAGCGCTGAGAGTATTTGGCCCGTATCCTGTGACCCCCGCCAAGGTCTAACCATAGGGCCGTATGCCACGACGCTCAGAGAACTGTTGCCGCAATTACCGAGAGGAGAGGCTAAACGCCTGGTCGAGTTCGCGAAGCCAGCCCTTGGACCTCAGGCGGAAGCCGAATATCTCGCGGGATTGCCTCCTCCGGTCCGATTTGAAGTCGACCTGTGTTGCGTTCTTGAAAATCAAATTCTCATTGTCTGGGGCTGGCTCCTAGACCCAATGAAGGAATTGGCTTCGGTCCAGTTTCGCCTCGGCGGGTCGGTCTTCGACGTTCTCCAGGACTCTGCTTGGGTCGCGCGTCCTGACCTCAACCACGATCCGACGCTCTTTCGAAAGCAAGATCCAGCCTGGATTCCCGGGTTCATTTTTGCACAGACGATACCACAGCAGGACTTGGACGCAGACGAAGCGAGTTTCTCTGTTGCTGTTGGAACCGAGGTCACACACGTGAGCCGGCCCGTCATCCAGATCGCGCTGGATGCGCGGCGAGAGTTGCTGTCTCTATTAAGCAGAGTAGATCCCGATGCGGCACTCACGCTGAGTGAGCGAATCGGAACGCTCTTGGAGAACTGTCCACAACCAAGATCGGTGGCTGCGTTGCTCGAGCTGATTCGTGACAATGCCGTTCAGCGGCTCGCGACCTCCATCCAGCATGCGAACCCCAGGTATGCCCTTCATGTGGATCAGACGACTCTCGTTACCGGCAAGGGTGTGTTCCTGGTGGGCTGGTTTAATGCGGACCCCACAGACTTGCGGGTCGTGTGCCACTGCGGCTCTTCGAAGTTTGTTGTTAGCGACAATTGGGTCCGCTACAGCAGGCTAGACGTGAGTTCGCATCTGGCCAGCGTGGGAATCATGGTCCGCGACCATGACCACGGGTATACCTGCTATGTGCCTCTGAGCGATGGTGATTCGCCTTACTACCTTTCGGTCGTGTCTGGGTCGGGTGAAGTTTGCCGGATGCGGGTGAAGATTCCCGAGCACCAGTCCACCCAGCAGAAGGTGCGTGCTCTGGTTAATCCTTTCGACTCGGGAAAGGGCGATCTGCGGACCCTTATGAAGCATCATATTGGACCTGCGGTGGGCGCGGTTTGGGCTGCCCGACAGAGGCCTAGGCAAACGCCAGAGGTTCGCAGCTACGGAGCGCCGCCGACCAACCCCACAGTGTCGATTCTTGTGCCCCTGTACGGACGCCATGATTTTGCTGAATATCAGATGGCTCTCTTTGCCGACGATCCGGAATTCCAGCGGGCCGAACTCATCTACGTTGTCGACGATCCCCAGATCATTAATGAGTTCTATGCCAGGTGTGCAGATCTGTATGGCATTTACCAGGTTCCCTTTGTGGTCGCCTATCCTGGTTCGAATCTCGGCTATGCTGGCGCGAACAACTGTGGCGCTGAAGTCGCCCGCGGGCGGTATCTACTGCTGATGAATTCCGATGTAATGCCCACCCGCAAGGGATGGCTTGGTGACTTGGTGCGAGCCTACAGTTCACTCCCCACACCGGGATTGCTCGGCGTTAAGCTGCTTTTTGAGGATGGAAGCATACAGCACGCCGGCATGGCCTTCCGGCGCTTGCCGGCGTGGGACAATCTGTGGATCAATCACCATCCGTTAAAAGGACAGAGTCCTGCGGGATTGCGGGGTGTGCAACAAGTGCCGGCCGTAACTGCAGCTTGTGCTCTCATCGAGGCAGAGCTTTATCGCCAGTTGGGGGGATTTTGTGAGGACTACATCATAGGCGATTTCGAGGATTCCGATCTCTGCTTACGGGCAAGTTCGGCAGGCAGGCCGAGCTATGTTGCGCTTGACATCGAGCTCTATCATCTGGAGCGGCAATCTCAAAATCAGCTCGGTGATGTGCAATTCCGCACCAATGTCACCGTCTATAACTGCTTGCTGCACAATGGCCGCTGGGCAGATCTGATTGAGAACATGAGCGCGGGCAAGGCATGAGCGTACCACGCATTCTCATTGTCTCCCATGGTCACCCGGATTTTAGTTTGGGTGGTGCCGAAATAGCCGCGCAAGCCCATTGGGCGGAACTACGACGACGCGGTATTGAGGCGATGTTGGTCTCGCGTGTCAGCCACTCTCCCGGACATGCTGGAGCAATCTTCTTTGCGCGATCGCCGGATGGCTTTGACGTTTTGTTCTGCCCGCCACCGGTTAACCATTTTCGACACTCACAGCCCCAAGGGCGTGTCGTCTACGAAGAATTCCGAGCGTTGCTGGATCGATTCGGGCCGACCGTCGTTCATTTTCAACACTACGCTTTTGTGGGGCTGGAATTCATTCGCGAAGCCCGAAAGTATTCTTCCAGCGTTCCCATCATCGTGACCCTGCACGAATTCCTTGCGATCTGCAATGCAAAAGGCCAGATGCTCAAGACCAACGGGCTGCTCTGCCAGCGAGCGGCGCCGTTCGATTGCCATATGTGCTTTCCCGACATTTCTTCGCAAGACTTCTTCATGCGCGAGCTGTTTATTAAGTCATTCTTCGACCTTGTGGACCTGTTCGTTTGTCCCAGTGAGTTCTTGCGCGATCGCTACGTTGCTTGGGGACTGCCGCGGCAAAAGATGGTTGTGCTGGAGAACGGGCAGCCGCGCCGCCACCCGGATGTCGTGGAAGGGACTTCCGATCCAGACGGGCTTGAGACCCGATTCGTGGTGTTGGGTCAGCTCTCGCATCTTAAGGGCACGCTGGTCTTACTGGATGCGGTTCGGTTGCTTCCGAAGCGGCTGCGAAAGACGATCAGAATTGAGATCCATGGCACGACCCAGTATGCCGCCGATGAGTTCAAGCTTCAGTTTGAAAAGGCATTAAATGAACTGCAGGACACGGTGAGTTTTTGCGGACCTTATCGATCCGGAGATGTCGGCGGGATTGTTCGAAACAGCGGTTGGGTGATCGTCCCTTCCACATGGTGGGAGAACTCGCCACTGGTCATTCAAGAGGCTTTCGCCGCCGGGCGTCCGGTCATTTGCAGCAATGTTGGTGGGATGGCAGAGAAGGTAACCCACGGTGTTAACGGAATCCATTTCCGGGTTAATAGCGCCGGCGACCTGGCGGCCCGCATTGAAGAATGCGCCGGCAACCCAGCCCTTTGGAAGAAGCTACGCTCCGGTTTACCCGCCCCACCGACGATCGATCAAACAGTCGATCAGTTGCTCGCGTTATACCACAGAAGATCCGCACTGGCGACTTCCGCCGAGCAGGCCAGACAGGACCAACAGAATCCTTCACTGCTCATTCAACCAATAGTCGCGACCCAATGAAAGGCCAGAAATGAGGCAGAGAATTGATCTGTATTGCCTTTGCTGGAACGAGGCACGGATGTTGCCGTATTTTTTCCGACACTACGACGACATAGTGGACCGATATTTTGTCTATGACAACGGGTCGACCGACGGGTCGTTGTCGCTGCTGGAGCAGCACGGCAGGGTGGAAATCACACATTTTGATGTCCCTGGCGATTCCTTCGTGGAAGAGGAACGTCGTCTCGCCGACACGATCTGGCGCAATAGCGACGCCGATTGGGTCATCGTCACCGAAATCGACGAACACCTCTATCACCCCAACTTGACCGACTACTTGCAACGAAGCTCAGATCGGGGCATCACCGCTATTCGGTCGATCGGTTATGAGATGGTGTCCGATCGTTTTCCCACTGACAGTCAACCCTTGTTTGATCTCGTTACTACTGGCGCCCGATCAATTCCCCACGATCGACTCTGCATATTCAATCCTAAGGCAATTGAGGAATCCAACTTCGGTCTGGGTCGACATACTGCGGAGCCCACTGGACGCGTGGTATGGCCCGCTACCCGAGAAGTCCTGCTTCTGCACTATAAGGGCCTGGGCATGGAGTATGTGATTGCGCGCAGTGGCGAGCTTCGGCAGGGCCTTCGTTCGCGGGACCTGGCGGAAGGATGGGGTGTGCATTACACGTGGAGCCCGGCCGAGATTACAACAGCGTGGCGGGGAGTTGGAGCCGCGGCGGGGCCCGTGCCAGGTCTGGGGGCACTCAAGAACGTCGAGCCGGCGAAGTATTTTGAAGAGCAGCGCGTTGTTGAGCAGTCGGGGCTGTTTGATGGCGAATGGTATTTGGCCGCTTATCCAGACGTGAAGCGGGGGCTCTGTGCGCCAGTCTCCGATGAAGCACTTTCGCATTATTGTGCTTACGGCTGGAAGGAATACCGTCGACCTAATTTCTACTTCGATCCCCAATGGTATTGCACAAATTATCCGCAGATGCACACTGCCGGACGGAATCCTCTGTATGACTATGTGACCTGTGGCGAGAAGGAGGGTGCCTGGCCATCGCCGCTGTTCAACGCAGATTGGTACCGTGCGCAGCACGGACTCCCGGTAGAAGAGAGTCCCTTGCGGCATTATCTTACGAGGCGGACGACTGGCCTTGTGAGCCCCCTTCCGGACTTTGACGTCGAGAAGTACTGCCAGAGCCACCCCGAGGTGCTCAGCATGCGAGAGGACCCATTCGAGAACTATCACAAACGCCAAGCCGGATAGACTAGGGAAGACCGAGGAATTCGAGATGCTCAATGGCGTCCCGACGATAGCGACCGAACAGCTGGTCGTTCGTTGTTTGTTGAGGCAGGAAGGGAAGGCAGCATCGACATGGATTCCGCTCCCCTAATCATACCCTCCCGCGAGGGGGTGTTGGCCGGTCCGAATATCGAGTGCTTGGAGCCTGCCGAATTGTGGACTCGGCCTGCGGCGGATTTTGTCGTAGACCTCTCCGGAGGCCGAGTCGAACACTACCTTTCTACCGCACAACCGATTCAGCGACACGGGTCTTACAGAAACCGATTTTCAGATGTTCTTGTATTTGGTCATCATCACTTTCATGGAATACTGGGTCGCGACGGTCGCATCGATTGTCAGGAGATCGGGGCGACGCGAGAGCGGCTTGACACCCACATCCATTATCACCCCGGGCGGGACACGCCGATCCCGCAGATATATAGGACGAAACAAGGATATCGAGTAAGTCGTAACGGAGTCATACCCGAAAAACTGGATGGAGCTCTGTATTTTGGCACGCCGATTGAGCCACTCAATTGGGGCATGTGGCTTTTGCAGGCGATACCCAGCGTGGCCGACTTCTTGTCGGATCGCCAAGCCGAGAGATTTTTCGCGTATGTCGGCCGAGATTGGCAACGTCGGTTGTTGAACGCCTTAGGTATCCCTGACTCAAAGCTGGTCCATCAGGAGTTGGGCTGTACCTACGACTGCGACGAGATCGTCTTGCGACAGTTCTCCCATATAGATCTGGTCCCTACTCCCACGGAAATGGAGGTGTTCGCGCGGGTTGCACGGGACGTTGCCGGCGTGGAAAAAGTGAACGCCAGTCGGCGTCTTTTTTTGTCCCGCCGCTCCGTTACCAGGGAATCGGAGTTTACTTATCGAGCGCTTCTCAACGAGGACGCATTGGTCGAAGCGTTTCTGTCGCGTGGTTATGAGGTGGTCGAACCTGAATTGCTGCCCTTTCCGGATCAGATCCGTCTGTTTGCCGAGGCTGAACTGGTCGTCGGCCTGGGTGGGGCGGCATTGTTTAATGTCATCTTTTCTCCCCCGGCCACGAGAGTGGTCAGCATCGAAAGCAGCGCAACCTTCGCCCACAATCATGCGTGCCTGTTCGGAGCCCTCGGTCATCCCTTTGGATTTATCTTCGGCCGGCAGGATTCCGAAGATGAAACTCCCGTGCAAAAGCGCTGGACGGTCGACGTGGACGGCGTCATCCGAACTCTCCGCCAATATGAATAGGCATTGCCGCGTCTGTAGATCTGGGCCCAGCCTCGAGAAGGCAGCGGATAAGATTCGAGAAGGCTTCGGGTAGGGCTGATATGCCGGGTGGTATTCATCATTTTGATCCGTCGCGCTTGCAGGCAACCTCCAAGTTCATCGATCCTGGATACGCGCCGAAGACGGTGGTGGTTCCAGCGACGAGTGAACTGAGAAAACCGCTGCGGGGGTGTGTATGGCATGACAAAGCGTCCGGCTATACGATCAAGCGAAGGTTTTCCGCGCGCCAGATTCGATTTGCGGATACGGTGGCCCGCAGAATTGATGCACCTCTTCTCGCGAAAGAGATGGTTCTGTTCGACGAGAAGAGAATGTATCTCGATACCTCCATCGAGTTGGAATACTCGCCAAAGTACTATTTACCAGCGGTCACTCAGCGCTGCGCCGAGGCGATCAAGGCGAGTGTGGATGCTCCGGTCGACGATCAATTCCGCGAAGACACCCTTCTGATCTCGCACCACGAGGGCGGTGGCACCTGGGGGCACTATCTTATTCAAAGCATACCAAGGATGTTGCTTTTTCTCGATGCTTTCCCCTCTGGCAAAATCGCGATCCCGACGTGGCACGCGCAAGGTGCGCCAGGTTACGGAGAAGCGCTCGCGTTCTACAGCATTCCCACAGAACGTCTGGCTCGGATTGAGGCCTCTACCGTGTACCGATTTAAGGAAGCGATCTTGCTTGATTTCCTTTTCAATTTCAAGGCTGCGGCCCCGCACCCGAAAGTCCTCCCATTTCTACGAAGCGTCCCCTTCTGCTACGACGGCGCGGAAGCTGGAAACAAAGCCGCATTCATAAAGCGTCGAGCCGATACCCATCGGTTAATCGGCAATGAAAGCGCCGTCGATGCGGTCATGGCGCGTCATCGGATCGATGTTTACGGACCGGACAGTCTGCCTTTGCGCACGCAGATCGAATTGTGGCAGAGTCACGATCTTGTCATCACCACCCTGGGCAGCGATCTTACAAACATGGTCTACGCTCGAGCGGGGACGCGAGTGCTAGTGTTATCACCGCATTGGTTCGGCGACATTTTCTTCTTCGAACTGAGCGTAGCCGCCGGCGTGCGCTGGTACGAATTACGCTGCGGTGACATGGCCTGGCGTGCGGAAAGGGCGGAGGGCGATTCGAGTTTCAACGTGGAAGCTGATTTGCTTGATACCGTCTTAACATCTCTGCTTAGTTGAGCATTTCGACTGGTCCGAACGATGGTACAGTATTCGGCCGTGATGAGAATTTGCAATAGCCTAGGGCCGCGCCCGAGGGGATAAGAGCGATGAGCCATGATATTGATCAAGAGCCGCACGCGGTCTCAGCGGGCCTGGCGAACAAGCCAGAGGAAGCCCCTTGCTCCATGGACAGGGTGTCGACCTCGAAGCCTCTCGACCATCGGACGTTCAATAACCTCCGGGTTGAGGCCTTTAAGCAACCTCTGATGCCTGTACTTCCTGGCGGCCCGGTTCTTCCAGATCCAGCATTCGCACACTTCCGGCACAAGAGAGCAGACCGTCCCAGCGACCGCTTTGATCAGCAGGCATCATTTAATAAATATCTCGAAGGCGAGTGGGCCTATGTCGGGCCCAAGTATCCTCACTTTGGCCACATCATGGCCGAAATGGTCCACCGGATCGTGCCGTCAAAGATGTTCTTCCCAGATATAGATAAGTACTTACTGGTAACAACTATCGATGATGACATATTAGGATACGAAGGTTTATCCCTCCCTTATCACGAGGTCCTTGAATTTTGCGAAATCGATCGAGGTTCGGTTCTAGTACTCAACGAGAACACTGTCGTCGAGAATCTATCTATCTGCGAACAGGGCAGCAGTCTGGAGGGGCACCCGACGCCCTGGTATCTCGATGTTTTGCGAGACTTTTCTACTCGGCGACTGGATCAAGTTCATGGATCTCGTTCCCATCCTGCCAAGGTATATGTGTCCAAAAGCAAGATCCCTCACGGCGGCAAGATACTTGGGGAGCGCTACATAGAAGAGCTTCTGATCAAAGAAGGATTCTTTGTGTTTTATCCAGAAGAAGCCCCATTCTCTTCACAGATGGATGTGTATCGAAAAGCGAAAGAGTTGGTTTTCTCGGAGGGATCCGCTTTTCACGGAACCGAACTCCTGGGCAAGAATATGCTGGATAGGACGTTCCTCCTCGTCAGACGAAAAGAGGCCAGCGAAAGTTTTGCAAGTATCCTGCAACCCCGCTCCAGGCAATTCGAGATGTTCATGGATACATTTTTCTTGGGGACAATTTTTGTCAACCGGGAAACCCGAGTTCCGCACACTGAATTTGCGGTATCGCTGCTCGATATCGATCGTTTCGTGACATTTTTTCGTGACCATCAACTTGCACGCCTTGATGACATGGATGTCCGGCAATATTTCGACTCCGCCGAGAGCGACCTCAGGGCCTATTTCTCCTATCAATTCTTGCTCGGCATGCTTGACACAGACGCTTGGAGAGTCGGCGAGGTCAGATTGGCATTCGAGAAACTACGGCAACGTTTTCTTGACGGCCGGGTACAGGTGGCGCCGGGTCCCGCAACGCAAGTTGCAGCGTGCGACGACGCCGATACAATTGAAAAAGAGGCGTTGGCAGCCCACAACGGCAAGAAATGGTTGGAGGCGGCGGCACGTTGGGAAGTCTACCGGGAGCGTTTTCCTAATTCAGAGAATGGGTTTGCGCTGGGTGCAGTCGCATTAATCGAACTGGGACGGTTTTATGAGGCCGACGCGTTGCTCCGTTTGGCCATGGAAAAATTCCCGGACTTTTCCGATGTCCACAGCGATTATGCGCTGGTCGCGCATCACCGGCGAGATTGGGCCGAAACCGTGGTTCGATGGGAGGCATTCCGCACGAAGTTTCCGCAAATCAGCATAGGCTACTCGCTGGGGGCGACGGCGCTGGTCGAGCTTGGAAGGCACGCTGACGCGGACTGGCTCATTCGACTGGGATTGCAATCCATTCCCGATGACGTAGAACTGCTCGGAAAGCGCCGATGGCTTGCCGAGCTTCGAACGAACCGGACGGGACCGCGGCGGGATGAAACCAACGTGAAATATCGCAAAAAGCGGATTGCTTTCAAGCGTACCAAGAAGCTTTAGCCTCCGGGCGCTCAGCGCGGGTCTCATTCCGCGTAAGGCAAATTGGATTGGAACCTCCTTGGGCCAAGGCGAGGCGGCGACAGCCCGCGGTCCGGGATGCACGAAACAATTACGAGGAAACGGCAAATGAGTGAGATTACCGCTGAACAGCTCCGGAAGCTTGCTACCTACTCTGGTGAACCGTGGACACCGGACAGTCCGTACTTCCCCGATGCGGAAGCCTCCATGGAGCCGCTATGGAACGGACTCGTATGGCCCTTCATCGAGGGGTGCGACTTCTCTCATACGATCGACTTGGCGGCTGGGCACGGCAGAAACAGTGCGATATTGTCGACCCTGGCAGAACGGCTGACCATTATGGACATACAGGCGGGCAACGTTGAAGTCTGCAAACAAAGATTGTCTGGCCGTAAGGGCATCGAGTTTTTTGTGAACAATGGGTTCGACTTCCAACCCGTTCGTGACGCAGACGCGACCTTGGTCTATTGCTTTGACGCCATGGTGCATTTTGACAGCGACGTGGTTCGATCGTACCTATGCGATACGCGCCGTGTTTTGTCGCCGCGGGGGCGGGGATTCTTCCACCATTCGAACTATACGGGCGGTCATGACTGGCAAACGAACCTGGGAGGTCGCAACTTTATGACCAAAGAGATGTTCGCGCACTATGCCCTCAAAGAGGGCTTGAATGTCCTGTCTCAGCGCGTGATCGATTGGTCCGGAGAGTCCAACATCGATTGTTTGACCCTCGTGGAGCGGACCGACTAGTACCTACCGCGAGACGCCGAGGGCGAGATTGTCCTGTTCCCATCGCCGCGCTCGTGCAGTACCACATATGATCTTAGCGCTCCAGCAAGGATGTCTATTTACTGAACTGAAGCTTGATCCTACGACGAAGTAGGGTTCTGCCATAAGGTGCGTTGGTTCGGACATAATAGAGATATGGCGTGTCGGAAACCGTCGAGAAGTTAGCGTCTGTCGAGGTAGGGTCGAGCAGGCTCACGTAACCGTAGGTCCAATTATGCGGTGCTTCCGGCGGCTGCAGGTCGCTCAATTTCGCAAGCAATGTCGGACTTGACCAGTGCATAAGATCACGAGATGCCTGCATGTAGAAACCGTCATTGATGACGAATTCGGTGACGATAAAATTGCCGCTCGGGGCGTGGCGCAACAAGCTGTCGACCCCTAGGGAGAGGACCGGCTCGCAGACGCGCTCCTCGGGTCTTGGGATCGCCTCCCGGTAGGGATCCGCAAATTGAATGTTGTAACCCTTGCCGTCCCAAGCTCTCCACGATTGGGGATCAAATACACTTGCGGTTCGGATGAGACAGGGACCGACTTTCTGCGCCCTGTAGCCCCAATCGTTGATGAGAGAGTAATAAAACCCGCCCATGCGCATGATGTTAGTTGGGCCGCTGTAGCCGTAGGCGCTGGCGCGGTTCCCCACTACGTAGCGATACGGCAAGGCCGCGACCAGGTTTTGCGGTGGCACCGGCACTTTGAAGGTAAAGCCGCCATCGAGCGACTCCGCATAGGTGACCGTGTTCCACCAACAATTATTTTGCTCCTCCGGCGTGGCACACATGCCGGGGATTTCGACGCCGTCATATTCACTGTGAACAAGGGCGGCGATCCTTCGTCCGTCCGCAGTATAGAAAGAAAAAAGCCAGTTCTTGAATTGGAAATGCGAGGGATCGGGATCCTCCGGTGAGCGATAGAGGACTCGGCAATCACGCTTCAACTGGTTTAAACTCGGCCCAACCATGGCGCGTGCTACGAAATGCGACGCGATGAGGTGGACCATGCCACGCTCATCGCGAAAAGCACGGGCTGGCTGGTCGGGAATGTCAACCGCCTCGCAACCGTTTTGCGTGTCGAAGACCACTTCCTCCGGCCCAATTACCTCGGCTGCAAAGCTCGGCACGGCGACTGCCACGGGACTGTCACGCCTTGCATCAAACCAATTCCCAAAGAATAGAAAAATGAGAACAGAGGACGCCAGCGCTAAGAGGGCGGGAAGCCACACCATCTCGGCAATTTTTTGACCCCTGCCATTGCCGAACGACTGATGAAAGGTCACGATCGAAGGCCCTAGCCCGCACGCTCGACGAGCGTCAAGCAGTCAAGATGTGGCTGCCCGGACCAATCGATGATGCTCTGGGCGAGGACGGTCAATCCTTCTTTGTTGGCGTAGTGCGCGAACATTTCTTTGGTCATGAAATTACGGCCGGAGGGGCTTGTAAGCCAGTCACACCCGCCCGTGTAGTTGGAGTGGTGAAAGAAACCCCGACCCCCTGGGGCCAAAACGCGACGTGTATCGCGAAGGTACAATCGGACCACGTCGCTGTCAAAGTGCACCATAGCGTCGAAGCAATAGACCAGGGTCACGTCTCGGTCGCGCACCGGTTGCAGGTCAAACCCATTGTTCACCAAAAACTCGATCCCCTCGCGACCTGAAAATCTTCGCCTACACACTTCAATGTTGCCGGGCTGTATGTCCATGACGGTCAAGCGTTTCGCAAGCGTCAACAGAATAGCGCTGTTGCGGCCATGCCCAGCCGCCAGGTCGATCGTGTGGGAGAAGTCGCAGCCTTCGATCATCGGCTGCACGAGACCCTCCCACAATGGAATCATGTGCGGCTCGGCGAGAGGGAAGTATGGATCGTCCGGTGGCCACGGATCGCCGGAGTAAGCGGCAAGCTTACTCAGCTTCTCATCAGTTATCTCACTCATTTGCCTTTCGCCTCTGAGCTGAGATGCCGCTCGACTCTTGGCGTTCAGCGGCTCCGACGACCGGTTTCGGCAGGTTCGTAGCCAGACGCGCCCAGCCCTCAACTAAGATAGGCCAACACATACTGAGTCGGTAGGAACAAGGCACTACCCCCTTGGGCGGTCGCGATGGAGTAGGTTAACACCATTATTGTCCAAAGTGTGGCGAAACGCAGTTAGCTGTGCAATCATATGCGGATGCGCGAGCTGAGCCAGGCTGTGGAAAAGGGAAGGGAATTGCACAGCACGGCGGTGCGGGCGCTGGTCCGCGTGGCTGCGCACTACGGCCTGGCACTTACCCCCCAGCAGTTGATCCGCTCCCATCCTTTCTCGACAGACGAACCGAATGTTGCGCTTCTGTTAAGGATGGCGGAGAGTACCGGGCTTCGCGGCAAGGTCATGAGGATCAAGCGAGGGGAACTTGGGAAGCTGGTGCGATTCGTTCCTGCCATCCTTCTGCTCCCGAATGGGAAAGCGGCTGTGATCAGTCGCGTGCAGCGGGGTCACGGTGCGAGCTGCGCTCTCATAGACGAGTTACAGTCGGAATCCGGCTTAAGCGCCCTTTATGACGAACCGCGCCTATTCGAAATTTGGGCGGGCGACGTAATCCTGATCAAGCCACGTTGGCGTGCGCCAGGCTTAGAGCGCCCCTTCGGTTTCGGCTGGCTGATCGATCAGTTTCTGGTGGAGCGAACGCTGTTTCGCGACATTGGGATCGCCGCGATTGTCATGAGCGTGCTGGGGCTTTTCACCCCTATCACCGTGATGATCATGATCGACCGAGTGCTGTTTCACCACAGCATGTCCACCCTCAAGGTCCTCGGGGCCGCGCTGCTGATCATGATCGGCTTCGATACGCTTTTTGGTTACTTGCGCCGGACTCTGATCTGGATAACGACCTCACGCATTGACGCGCGCCTCAATCTGCACGTCTTCGACAAGCTGCTGAACTTGCCCATGTCTTTCTTCGAGCGCGTGCCCACTGGTCTGGTGAATGCCAAGATAAGCCAGATCTGGCACATTCGGAGTTTTATGAGCCACGAGTTATTTGGCACAGTGCTGGATAGCGTTACGCTAGTGGTCTTGTTCCCGGTGCTGTTTATTCTGAATTGGAAACTCGCCTTTCTTGTGTTGTTTCTGGCATGTTGCATTTTTGCCATCTATGTCGCGTTCTTACCGGCCCTCCGACGATACACCGGCATGCTGATCACTGCCGAGCAGCGAATGTGGTCGCATCAGGTGGAAACCATTCACGGCATTCGCACCGTTAAGTCCTTGTCGCTCGACGGATTGAAGCGCAGCCAGCGCGATGTACACGTTGCCGAGGTAATCGAAGCGCAACAAGCGCTTGAGCGTGTAGCCAACCTTCCGCAAACGATGATCACTCCTTTCGAGCGAGCGATTTATGCCGGCAGTTTCTTTTTTGGAGCTTACATGATCCTGTCGGACCCGACTCTTACCTCGAGCGCGGGAGCCATCATGGCATTCGCGCTGCTTGCCGGCCGGGTCGCCGGGCCGATTATGGGCTTGGCGGGGACGATCAATAGCTTCGAGCATGCCCGTGGGGCAATGGCCGAAGTCGCGTCGGTCATGAATGTGCCGCCGGAAGAAGGGCGGTCGGGAAACGGATTGAAACTCCCCATCACGGGCCAAGTAGTGTTTCAGGACGTTCGTTTCCGCTACAGCCCGGGCGCCGCCTATGCGCTGGACGGCGTGTCGTTCGAAGTCGCGAAGCATACGATTTTTGGTGTCATGGGCCGAAGCGGTTCGGGCAAGACTACCGTAACCCGGCTGCTGCAAGGCTTGAACCGCGATTATGAGGGCATGATCAAGATTGATGGCATGGATCTGCGCGAGATTGACCTTGACCATTTGCGTTCCAACATCGGGGTTGTGCCCCAGGAGAACTTCCTCTTTAGCGGCACGATACGAGACAACATCAACGCGGCGCGTCCGAATGCGAGTTTCGAGAAGATTGTCCGGGCGGCCCAGTTGGCGGGCGCCGAAGAATTCATCGAACGATTGCCACAAGGCTATGAAACGGTGGTCGAGGAAGGAGCGGCTAATTTCTCCGGCGGTCAACGGCAAAGATTGGCGATTGCACGTGCTTTGATCGTGGATCCGCCGATCTTGATTCTGGACGAAGCTACTAGTGCGCTGGATGCCGAAAGCGAGGCCATTGTCAATGCCAACCTCATGCGGATCGCTCAGAATCGGACGGTCATCATAATCTCCCACCGGCTGTCCGCCCTGTCGATGGCCGACGCGATTTTGGTTCTGGAGCGCGGCCGATTCTATGCTGTGGGCCATCATCGCAAACTGGTTGTCACCTGCGACATCTACCGCTCGCTATGGTCCCAGCAGAATCGGCATCTGGAAATGGAAGCTCAAAATGTCGATAGTGAAATACAGCCAACCAAAGCGTTCTGATTCCACGGACGCGGCGACGCTCTCGTTTGAGTCGGCAACAGCTGAGATCGTTAACCGCCACTATCCGGTGAGAGAGCGCGCCGTAATTTATGTGCTCGCGGCCTTGGTGGTGTCGATTCTTGTGTTTATTTCCGTTGCGCACCTCGATCGAGTGGTAGCGGCGGAGGGGCGGATCGTTCCCACCGGAGGAGCGGTGACGGTTCAGCCTTTGGAGAAGGCGATCATCAGCCGTATTCTGGTCTCGGTGGGCGACGTCGTGAAGAAAGGCCAGGTACTCGCCACCTGTGATCCGACCTTTGTCCAAGCCGATCTTACGGCCCTGCAAGAAAAGGTCGCCAGTCTGGAAGCTCAGAAGCGCCGCATGGAGGCCGAAGAGGCCGGCCAGCGCTTTAATGCCAGCCCCTCGAAATCACACGATCTGCTTCAGTCTTCCATTTGGGAAAAGCGTTTCACTGAGTTCAAGGCCGGGTTGACGGACTTTGACCAGCGCATTCATAGTTCGGAAGCGCAAATTGTCGGATTTCGGCAGAGTATCGCCAACCTCAAGGCTCAGCTCAAGATTGCAAAAGAGACGGAGGACATGTACACCAAGATGGAAAGCGCCGGAATCGCCACACACCTGGATTTGATCGGTGTGCAAAACAAGACGCTGGAAATCGTCCATCAACTCACCGACCAGGAGAACGCTCTCGCTGCGGCCGAACCCTCGCTCGAATCGCTGAAGGAACAACGCAAAGTCTACTTCGACAAGTGGCACGACGATAATCTGGACAAGTTGTCCACCGTAAGGGACGAGTATGAGCAGGCGGTGAACGATCTGGCTAAGGCGCAGAAGTTGAGCGAATTGGTGGACCTGGTATCTCCAGGAGACGCAGTGGTCCTTAAGGTTCCCACGCTCTCCGTGGGCGGAGTGGCGACCGATGCCCAGCCCCTGTTCAGTCTGATGCCGGTCGATGCTCCGATCGAAGTGGACGCTCACATTGAAGCCCAGGATAGCGGTTTCGTAAAGGTGGGCGATCCGGTAACGATCAAGTTCTCAACCTACAAATTCCTTGAGCATGGCACTGCAGAAGGCGTAGTCAAGACGATCAGCCAAGACGCGTTCACGGAGACAAACGACCAAGACACAGTCAGCACAAAGTCCGCCGATAGCAGTGCGTCACGCACTGCTGCTCCCTATTTTGACGCGCGTATCACGGTGACGGCCCTGCACCTCCACGACGTTCCTCGCAATGTGCGCCTGATTCCGGGTATGACTCTGCAAGCCGATATCGTCGTCGGAAGGCGAACGATCATGTGGTATCTTCTCGGCGGAGCGATGAGATCTGGCGCAGAAGCCATGCGCGAGCCTTGATCATGTTTCGCCATCCTCGTTCAGTGCAAATCGTGGCTGAACCCACACGGAGTTTCGCGTGGTAGGAAAGCTACAAAGACTAGTTGCTGCACTAAGGAGGCGAACTCCAAGCGAAGAACTCGCTGTGTTGGAGCAGAAGCTCTCCCAGGGCTGGTCTTACGAGACCTATAATCTGCTGCGCCAAATGGCCCAGACTGGTGATGCGGCCGCACAATATCGTCTGGGTCAGATGTTTGAACGGGCCGAAGGGGTCATCCAGAACCTGGCCGATGCTGTCTATTGGTACCGCTTGGCCGCTGAGCAAGGCCACCTGCGGTCGCAGGCGCGACTGGGCTTGATTTATTTTATCGATCCGCCCGCAGCCGCCAGCGTGACTGAAGACGAGTATCAACGCTTGGCGACGGGTGGACCACCCGCCGGGAGCATGTTGGAAAAGCTTTTCCCGCATGGGTTTGCGGTCACAAAAGATCTGGCCGAGGCAGCAAAATGGAATCGCATGGCCGCCGAAGGTGGCGTGGCCGAGGCGCAGGCGCGGTACGGTCACCAACTCGCCCTGGGGCAAGGGGTGGACCGTAATGAGGCTGAAGCCGAGCGTTGGTTCACCTCGGCGGCAGAGCAAGGCGAACCCGCAGGCGAGGTCGGCCTGGGGGTTCTGTACGCTGGTGGCTATGGCACTACGCCAGATTACGCGAGGGCTGTGGAGTGGTTGGTCAAGGCGGCTCAGGCAGGAAACGCCACCGCGCTCTACTGGTTGGGGAGACTGGAACTTCGGGGCGAAGGCCTGCCACGCGACGTGTCCTCCGCAATCGAGCACCTTGAATCCGCCGTCTCGCAGGACCACCTGGATGCGATGTATTTGCTTGGCCTGGAGCTCTCGGCCGCAAAGGATGGGAATCAAGATTCGCCCATCGGAGAGAGTTTGCTGCGGCGGGCCGCTGCGCGAGGTCACATCGAGGCCGCATGTGCTCTTGCCAAATTGCTGTTGGAGCGTGACGCCGAAAGTCTTGAGGCCGCGACTTGGCTCCGTCAGGCAGCCGAAGCCGGACACAGAAGTGCGGCGGCAGCACTCGGGGAGCTATACCTGTTGGGGACCGGGGTGGAAAGGGATCCGCTCGAGGCCGCGCGATGGCTCGAGATCGGCGGCCCGGCAAGCGAGGCGGAGGCGTTCACTTTACTCGCGTCTTTGCACGCAGAGGGCGTCGGCGTTAAACAGAATTTTGCCGCTGCGGCGGATTGGCTTCAACATGCGGCCAAGCTTGGAAGCGTCACCGCCCATTACAATCTGGGCTCGCTCTATCGCTTGGGGATGGGTGTTCCGCAGGATCGGGAGCAGGCTGCGATTTGGTACAAACAAGCAGCAGAACTCGGGAGTGCAGACGCCGCCTTCTATCTCGGACTGCTTCATGCGGGAGACGATGCGATTGCTCCTGACTACAAGGAAGCCGCCTCGTGGTTCGAGCGTGCTGCTGACGCAGGCCATGCGCTGGCACGTTATAACCTTGCGTTTCTTCTGATCGAGGGGAAAGGAGTCGCGAGTGATCCGGCGCGAGGTCTGGAATTGCTGGAATCGGCAGCCGGCGAGGGATGTGTCGAGGCGGCCGAGGCGCTGTTTTCTCTCCATTCCGACGGTAAGCACTTTCCGCCCGATTCCGAGCGGGCAGCGGCCTTTCTTGGGCGCGCGGTCGAGTTAGGCAGCGTGTCGGCGGCAAATGTCGTCGCGGACTGGCATCAGGAGGGCAACCTCGTTCCATTCGAGAGCGAGCTTCCGCTGTCTGGCTTGGAAGATGCAGCCCGCGATGGCAACGTCGAAGCTCAGGTCGCCCTCGCCCGTTTGCTGGCCGCCGGAGTGCAGGGAACACCGGATTTGGCGTCAGCTCATTCCTGGTTTGAACAGGCGGCGGAAGCTGGCGACGCTTACGCGCAGGCGTGGATGGGAGATTGCTCCCGCCTGGGGCTGATTGGCCCTGCCGACGAGGAGAGCGCTGAATCGTGGTATCGCAAAGCGGCGGCCCAGGATCACGTCGGTGCTCAAATCATGCTCGCGAACACACTCAGCAAATTGCCGAACCTGTTACCTGAGAAACTGGGCGAGATCTTTGGACTATGGCTGGCGGCAGCGTCTGCGGGAAATGCGGTTGCTCAGCGCAATGTAGCCCAATGTTATCTTGAGGGTCGCGGGTGTGGGGCGGATCCCGCTGCTGCCACGCGTTGGTTTCACCTTGCGGCAGAGCAGGGAGACGTTGAAGCTGAGTACCAACTGGGCAGGTGTTATCGAAAGGGGTTGGGTGTACGCAAAAATTCCACCACTGCAAGGTTTTGGCTGGAACGAGCCTCGGAACAAGGTCACGCCAGCGCTCATGCCCTTTTGGCTGGCCGGTGATTCGTGACTCTCACTTCCGGTCCGACGGATCCCGAGCGACCATGAGGGCGAAGTACCATGCCCGGTAGGCTGAGGACCGAACTCTACTGCCTTTGCTGGAATGACGCGCGGATGTTGCCCTTCTTTTTCCGGCATTATGACAGCCTCGTTGACAAATATTTTATCTTCGACAACGGATCAACCGATGGGTCGCTGTCCCTGCTGGAGCGCCACGGAAAGGTGGAAATATCGCATTTCGATGTTGCTGGCGACTCCTTTGTAGAAGAGGAGCGTCGGTTGGGCGATACCATGTGGCGCAGAAGCAACGCCGATTGGGTCATTGTCACCGACATAGACGAGCACATTTATCACCCTCACTTCAACGAATACTTGCAGCGCTGCACCGATCAGGGAATCACCGCGATTCAGTCGGTCGGGTACGAGATGGTTTCCGACAGTTTTCCGACCGGGCCGCAACCGCTCCTGGAGCAGGTGACGATCGGAACGCGGTCGTCCGGCCACGACAGACTCTGCGTGTTCAATCCGAAGGCGCTCACCGAAACTAATTTCACAGCGGGCCGGCACGAGGCAAAGCCTGCGGGGCGAGTCCTGTGGCCGGACTCCTTTGAGGTCTTGCTCCTCCATTACAAACAGTTGGGAGTGGATTACGCGATTGCACGCAGCGCCGAACTCAGGCAGGGGCTCCGGCCCAAAGATCTGGCGCAAAGCTGGGGTGTGCACTACACATGGAGCCCTGATCAGATTGTCGCCAAGTGGCAAGAGATTCGAGACGTTGCCAGTCCGGTGCCAGGGCTGGGAGTGCTGAGACACTTAAGGCCTGCCGACTACTTTCGAGACGAGCGGATCATTAAAGAGTCTGGTCTCTTCGATAGGGAATGGTATCTGGCTTCATATCCTGACGTGAAGGCAGCCGGTGCCGACGCGTTTTTCCACTTTTGCAATCACGGATGGAAAGAGGGACGCAGGCCCAATTTCTATTTCGACCCCGAGTGGTATTGCTCAACATATCCCGAACTGCAAACTGGAGGGCGCAATCCACTGTGCGACTATGTCGAGCGTGGCGAAAAAGAGGGTGCCTGGCCATCCCCGCATTTTGACCCGAATTGGTATCGCGAACAGCACGGGCTTGATCCCGAGGCAAATCCTTTGCAGCATTATCTTGCTAGACGGCAGGGGGGCCTCGTCAGCCCTCTTCCTAGCTTCGATGTTCGGGAATACTGCCAGAAGCATTCCGAACTTGCAACGGGAGTGGATGATCCGTATGAGGATTACTGCAAGCACGCCGAGGCTGCGATACGGGATTGAGCACTAACTCGGGTCGGGCTCAAACGGCCTCCTTGGCCAGAACCGGACCAGGGTGCCGCTCCATCGCGCGCAGGTTTCTGGCCTTGCGCCAGTTCACTTGTGGCATGAACTGAGATACATCAATCCGGTCGCGATATTTGACCGCGATGTGGATTAGGGAGTCCAACAGTGATTCAGAAAGAAGATGGGGCCGCAACCCGAGCTCGATCAGCGCCGAATGCTTGGCGTTGTAATAATGCTCCTCGGCTTCTACGCGGGGGTCCGGCAGGTGTTCGATTTCTACTTCCAATCCCATCTCCTTGCCAACCGTCTTTACCATCTCGGCCAGTTGCAGGACGGTAAACTGCTCGGTGAACTGGTTGAACACGCGGAATTCACCCGGTTTGGCGGGATTGAGACATGCGATTTCGACACAACGCACGGTGTCTCGAATGTCGAGAAACCCGCGGGTCTGGCCGCCTTTTCCGTAAACGGTCAGCACATGTCCCAACGCTGCCTGCGCGCAAAACCGATTCAAGACGGTGCCAAAAACTTCGTCGTAGTCAAAGCGGTTGATAAGCCTTTCGTCGAGTGCCGTTTCCTCGCTGACGGTGCCATACACGACGCCCTGGTTCAAGTCCGTGGCGCGGATTCCCCACACTTTACAGGCGAAGGCGATGTTGTGGCTGTCATGAACCTTGGACAAGTGATAGAAAGAACCGGGCTGCTTAGGAAAGGGAAGCTCATCCTTACGGCCGTTGTGCTCGATGGTGATATAACCTTCCTCAATGTCAATATTCGGTGTGCCATATTCGCCCATGGTGCCGAGTTTGACCAGGTGACACTCGGGCGCCAGTTCTCGAATCGAGTAGAGCAGATTCAAGGTGCCGACCACGTTGTTGGTCTGTGTGAAGACGGCGTGCTTGCGGTCGATCATGGAATAAGGCGCCGAACGCTGTTCAGCGAAATGCACAACCGCTTCCGGTCTGAAGGCCGCAATCATCGACGATAAAAAGTCGTAATCGGTGACGTCACCTACAAAGGGCTCGATTCGCTTGCCCTTGAGTTCCTCCCACACGGCGAGGCGCTCGGCAAGCGGTCGGATCGGCGTCAGCGTCTGCGCTCCCAATTCATGGTCCCACTGACGACGCACGAAATTGTCCGCGACCGCGATGGAGTGTCCCCGGCTGGAAAGGTGTAGAGCCGTCGCCCACCCGCAGTAACCGTCGCCGCCTAATATCGCAATTCTCATTTTTCCCTCAGTATTCTTGGAGAAGCCGATTGCGTGCCCTTCACAATCGATGCATTCTCCAGAGCAAAAATGGGAAACTACGGTACCACAGAATTGGGCCGAAAAACAGTCAATATCGATCCGGCCGCAGACCGGCGGCATGAGATTTTCAAGGCGAAAAAT
This sequence comes from Candidatus Sulfotelmatobacter sp., assembly GCA_035511455.1. Taxonomy (GTDB): domain Bacteria; phylum Acidobacteriota; class Terriglobia; order Terriglobales; family Acidobacteriaceae; genus Sulfotelmatobacter. The sequence continues at coordinate 192,597 of DATKFH010000069.1, forward strand.
CGCACAGAGCGAGGTAAGACACGCATTTTCATCCTCGTGCCAGATTTCCACTCTTCTCGGTTCTCGCGCCATCTGATGCCAAAAACTAAATCGCAGACTGAACATGACAAACTGTACTCGATTTCTGTAGCATTTCCGTCTGTCCGAGATGGCAATGGAAAACGGCGAACTCCAAACCGAAGTAAAGAACACCTACCGGCCCCCAGGACTGACGGGAGAGCACTATCTTTCATGCTTGAGAAAGCTTCACTCAGTTCTGCAGCCTCGCACTTATCTCGAAATCGGCACGCGCCACGGGGAGAGTCTGAAACAGGCGCGATGCGCGGCGATCGCAGTGGATCCGAGGTTTGAACTGAACTGCCGGGTACCGATCGAATCCATGCCGGCGCTTTGTCTGTTCCAAACGCCGAGCGACAGATTCTTCGAGTTGTATGATCCTCGATCGATTCTGAAAGGGCCGATCGACCTAGCCTTCCTGGACGGAATGCACCTGATGGAGTATTTGCTCCGTGACTTCATCCACACGGAACGGGCTTGCCAAAAGCAATCTGTGATTGTGCTCCACGATTGCGTGCCTTTTGACTATCACATGACGAGGAGGGTTGAGAACGATCCGAAACGGCGCAACTTGTCAGCCTACCCTTCCTGGTGGACCGGAGATGTATGGAAGGTTCTGCCGGTTCTTCGGCGATACAGGCCGGACCTGAACGTCGAAGTATTCAACGCGCAGCCGACAGGCCTGGTCGTGGTTCGCGGGCTGGATCCCAATTCACGCGTACTCGCCGACCACTACGACGAGATTGTCGGCGAGTTTCTCAGCCCTGTCGACGAGCCTGCGACATTTGCGGAGTTCCGGTCCAGTCTGCGGATCAGCGACACCGCGACACTCAGCGCTCCCGGCTCCCTGCTGGGGGGGAGAAGGTTAATTGCGACTCTGCTCGCCAAGCATCCGCCCCGCGATTTTTTTCGCAAAGGAAGCGAACTGCGTGAAGGGTTGCTGAGCCAGATGCCGTTCGAGGAGGTTGTGGAGCCCATGCGACGCGCGTTGGTCAAGGAACGAGACCATATGGGTATCGTGTTGTTGCGTGAGGAAGCGATGGGTCACGCCTGCTCTGTCACGATAGCGACCGATGATGTGGCATGTTGCAAGCCGGCGGTGAGCAGTTCAGTGAGCCCTTGGTCCCGCTACCAGGACCCCGAGCGCGATGCGTGTGGAGCGAACAGTGAACAGCTGTCCGACGACTACGGGTTCCACACGCGCAGCGAGCCCGATCCCTGGTGGATGGTCGACTTGCTCGAGGAGCATATCGTCGAAGGGGTTGCGATCGTGAACCGACGCAATATGTCGGAGCGATTCCGGACTTTCCGCATCGAGACCTCGAGCGACCGAAAGACATGGACGAGCCGGTTCGCGCAAGCCCAACCGCGCAACGTGTCGTCAAACCCGGCTTGGCCGTGGCGGGTGCGCTTTCCTGATCCATCCCCCGCTCGTTATGTGCGCATCGTCCTATTAGGCGTCGAGAACCTGCATCTGCGTCGGGTTCAAGTTTTCGGCGCTCCACTATCTAGACGGGTCGGTGCCGACCGGCCTTAGTCCGGCACGGATCGCAAAAGACCAAGGCGGCACCGCCTTTGCTTTGAACAGATCCGGCTTCGAGCAACTAGGAACGGCTTTTGTCTCCAAACGAAAGTGTTTTGCTATTATTGGCAGGCGTGGCGGGGGCACTGGCGGAGGAATGGACCGTTATTTCTCCAGAGAGAGAACGCGGATCTTGTGGACATGCTAAGAGAGATTAGCCGACCTGATGCGACCCCTGGGGGATGAAGTGATTCCTTGATCTGGAATCCGACGAATTCAGGGCGGACCACTGCTTCCGGCGGATGCTGGCTACGATTTTGTGGGTCTGGAGTTCGGATTGGCTCGAGTCTGCTACGTCATCATTGCGCACAATGAACCCGCAAACCTGTTTGGCCTGATCGGGTCTCTCTGGAATCCGGAAGACGCCTTTCTGGTGTGGATTGATGGCAAAGCAGATCAGCGCTTCGTCGAGGCCGCCGATGCGGCGGTCCGATTTGGTGACAACGTCCAGGTCAAAGCCGGGTCGGTCATGGTCTGGGGTGGTTTCTCTATTGTTGATACCACTTTGACTGCTTATTCGCATTTGCGGGCTCAGGTCGGCGAGTTTTCTCATGTCGTACTCTGCAGTGGCACGCACATACCCTTGCTTCATCCCGACGCGATCTTCGAGAGCGTTCGGGATCTGCCTGGCTGGCTGGATATGATCGAGGCTCAGGTGCCCGAAGGGGGGCTAAGTCAGGTAGATTCGATGACCCCGCAGGGGTGGTGGTGGCATATCCTGAGGAGGATCCGATACCGATACGTCGAAGTGCCCTCAGTGGGCATGCTGGCGGAAGGTATTCGTGACAACTGGAACGGCTCGATTTTGCTCGAAGGCAGTCAGTGGCATGTCCTGAGGAGCGATCTGGTTGACTTTATCGTCCAGCATGAAGACCGAATCCGCGAAGTCTTCCACGACGTAGTAGTTGCGGATGAGCACGCCTTCCAATGGATCGTGGCACAATCGCCCATGATTGATGAAATCCGACGAGGGAAAATTGTGTCGGTCGAGTGGGAAGGCGCATCGCCCAAGCGGGTGACCTTTGCCGAGGCGGCTGAGTCGGCCGCTGCAGGTCAGTTTCTGTTCATCCGCAAGGCCGCTCCGGACTGCACCATTGACGATTGGAGCGCGTGGGCGGGTGACGTGCTTTCCAACTACAATGGCGCCAGCCGGCTCAAACAAGTCGCCGCGACTTTGGATTGGCGAGGTTTCAGCGCGGACAGTCACGACGCTGCCGAGAAGCTGCCGGCGTCTCTCGAAAAATTATTGCAATCACTTGTGCGGGCATTGTCTTGTGCGCTCGACGCCGAGATTGAGATCAAGTGTCTTTGCGTAGCACGATATCTGATCGATACAAGGTGCCACATCGCCGGGCGCGGGCCGGTTTGCTTCATTTGCGCTGTCGAACCTCGCACCGGAATTGCGGTTATTCCAGCCTTGCGTCGTCCGCCTCCGAATGAGGTGTCCGATCCGCTGCGATTGCAGCCCGGTCTCCCCGATTTCCCTGACTTTGTAAACCTGCCGATCGGCGGCAAACTGTTCTGGACCATTTCCGAGCCGAATGGCAGCGCCGAAATTGAAGCCATCGTCAAAGATGTCTTCGAGGAGCATTTCCACGTTTGGAGTCACCTAAGAACGATAACCGATCGTAAGATCGACAATCGAACTTGGATTGCTCAGACAGTGAAAGGGCGGTCGTTCGCCGATGTTGGCGGCCTATGGGGCACGGTGAATGAAAGAGTGTCGGTCGCGCTCCTGGAAGGCGCTCGGGAAGCAAGCATGCTCGACATTGCCCCTCTTGGGCATTCGCTTTGGAAGGACTTTGACACTTATTGCAAGAAGCTTGGGATCTCCGGATATAACTGTGTATCGGCAGATGCAACAAGTCCCAACCTCGGGCAGAAGGTAGGAAGCTTCGAAGTCGTACACTGCTCAGGAGTCATCTACCATGTTCCCGATCTGGTTAGCTTTGTCCGCAACCTGATGTCCATTACCTCACGTCACCTGATACTCCAGAGCATGGTAGTTCCTGAGCGCATCAAGAATGAGTTTGGGGTTCTGGATTTGAGCGGAGGCCATTGCCTCTTTGTCCCTTTGATGAATGAGAAACAGCGGAAGATTGCTGGAAGGCATCTGGAGCAGCTTGGCCTCCACATACCTCACTTAAGCGGTCCGCCCGTCCAGAGCTGGTTTTATCATGGGGTTTGGCATTACGAACCATGGTCGTGGCTGATCACCCCCGACTTCCTGCGAGGGCTGGTTCAGATCTGCGGTCTCTCGGTGGTCGACGAGGGCTTTGTATGGGATGAGAGGACATATTCACTGTTGTGCGAGGTGCCACGTGAGGCTTTCCAGGATGGTCTTCCAGGGGGATTCTCTCAGCTGTTTTCGAGCGTCGATAGCTCTTTGCTCGACCTTTCCCTGCATAAGTGTGCAACGCAGAGTTCGATAAGCCAGTATTCCGTCGGCACCACAGTGGAAGAAGACGCCAGCAGGGCGGTTTCTGGCGTTGCACAGACGCCCTATGCTTTTCATACTAACTATGAGGCGAACCCCTGGTGGAGCGTTGACCTTGAGGACGAATGTTCGGTGCAACAGGTTGTTGTCGTCAATCGAGCTGAGACGGACTACCTTGCCGAGAGGCTCACACCATTGCTTGCCTATACATCTCTCGACGGCCGGGAGTGGTCGCCTCTGTTTGCGGCCCCGGAAGGGCTAATTCCTGGAAGGGATGGAAAGCCACTAGTGTGGACGACCACGGAACCGGTGAAGGCGAGATTCGTCCGGCTGTCTGTTGGTAGAACAACTTGGCTGCATCTCCGGCAAGTGCGAGTCCTGGGTTTTTCGCGCTGAATTGCTCGCAGGTCCGCAACGAGAGTCGATCCGGTCGCGTCGGCGTGAAGCTCTGGCTAAGCTCGATAAAGGCCTTCGGGTTGCCCGACAAGCGCGCGTCCATCGCCAAGCCTCCCTAACGGCGGAGAACCGTCGGCAGATTATCAGGCGACATCAAGAACAGCACGAAGATGCAGAGAAGGTAATGAATGGCCCGTGTAATAGACATAAAGCCGGTCGGCGCCCTTGCCAACAAGATGATTCAGTTTCTGGCTGCTTGGAAGTTGCAGCGAGAATTAGAAGACACCCAGATCCTCAACCCCAACCTTCCGGAATGGGGCATCGATGATCGAAGGATCGACGAGAGTCCGGAGGTGGATACGCTGATCCTGGACAGGGATAAGCAGTTGATACCATTTTCGGCTCTTTGTGACTTGATCCGGTCTGGAAGCTACGGACGAATCCTGATTGCCGACCACATGCAACGCATGGAATGCCTGCCAGATCGACTGACATCCGCCTCGCTTTTTTCATCAGATAGCCACTGCTATCAACCCAGAGACGACGAACTGCTAATCAATGTCCGCTCCGCTGAACTCGCCTGGGGATTCGGCCACTATCCGCTCGTGCCCGCCGACTTCTATGAGCGGATCATTAAGATATCGGGACGAAAGCCGGTGTTTATGGGGCAAATCGGACCAAGCGCATACTGTGAGCAACTGAAGAGAAGATTCCCAACGGCGAGATTTCTCGAAAGCCAAGGAGCGATCCGGGATTTTCAAACGCTGCGGCAGGGGAGCCATATTGTTATATCGGTCAGTACGTTCTCGTGGCTCGCTGCTTGGCTCTCACAGGCCCAACAGATATACCTTCCCATGCTCGGTTTTCTGAATCCAATGCATTTCGGAGGACGAAAAGGTATTGATTTGTTGCCCGCAGACGACCCCAGATACCGATTCTTCATGTTCCCACTCCATTACGGGCTTCCGGAATGCCAAGCTCTACGGTGCCACACAGCGCTCACCGAGTTGTGCCGGGAAGTCTCTCCTCAGCAAGTCAATTTCTTGCGCACTCAAACTCCGCTTCTTAAGGTCGAAACGCCGACGATTGATTTCGACGAAGTTTGGTATACGCTTGAATACATGCAAGCGGCTCTCGAAATCAGCGAAGGGTGGTTTGCTGGCCCGTTAGAGCATTACATCGAGATTGGCATGCGCCGAGGCTACAGGCCCCTTCCGCCGGGATTCTCCGAGTCAGCATCTAGCATTGCTGAATCTCTTGTCGATATTTCGCTGCACAAGCGCGCAACGCAAAGCTCGTTAAGCGAGCATTCCGTTGGCGCCAACGTTGAGGAAGATGCGAGCAGGGCACTAACCGTCGACGCACCAACGCCCTATGCCTTTCATACACGCGAAGAGTCCGATCCTTGGTGGAGTGTGGACCTTGAGGATGTGTGTCGGGTGCAACAAGTAGTTGTTCTCAATCGATCTGAGACGGAATGGATCGCCGGGAGAGCCGCTCCACTGGTTGCGTCTGCGTCGTTGGACCGGTGGGAATGGGCGACTCTTTTTACGACTCCGGATGGTTTAATTCCTGGTAGAGACGGAAAACCACTTATATGGACTGCCACGAAACCGGTAAAGGCAAGGTTTGTCCGGCTTTCCATCCCCAGGTCAAGCTGTTTACATCTTCGCCAGGTGCGAATCCTAGGTTTCCGGGCTAACTGCTCGTAGGTCTAACTCTAACCTTCCCAAGGCCGATCAAAACTGCACACCTACAGCGAGGTCAAGCTATCCGGTTGGCGCATCACAAGGGGCTCAACACCGGCGAAGTACGGTGGGCTGGATGTCAGTCAGGCGCAGAAAAGTGAAGCAGCTGCGCGACGAGAACACGCGGCTGAAACAGTTGGTGGCGGATTTGAGCCTGGACAAAGACGCGCTGCAGTGGGTGACGGAAAAAAACAGGTGGAGCTCGCGGAGCTGAAGGCGACCGTCGGGCAGGTGCGAGAGAAGTATGCCTTTAGCCAGCGGCGGGCGTGCCGGGTGGTGCGGGTGGCGGTGAGTACCTATCGCTATCGGTCGCAGCGCACGGATGAGCCGCTCACGCTATCGGGGCTTGTGCCGACGCAACGCCAACACGCCGTCGTGACTGAGGTCCAGATGCAACGAGAATCCATTCAGGATCAGTTGGCTTACCATCTCGTCGGAAGCCTCCTCGCCTGCGGTCAAGGGGTTCGGCTTGAGGATGATCAAGCGGATACGTCTCAGGTCGGCATGGTTCAATAACTCTACCTCTCCCCCATCGATGTCGCATATCAGCGTCGTGGCACGGTGGTTGTCGATGATATCCTCCAAGCACAAGATGGGAAGCTGACCCGTGTTGGCACTGTCAGCTTCGACAGCCGGCGCGCTTACATGCGATGCCGAAAACGCTTTGTCGATGTAAGGGATTCCCGTCTCCTGCGCATTCCTGATCGATTGCCGGTTGCCGAGGATGCCGGGATGGGAGTGGATGTTCTCAAACCCATTCCGTTTGAAATTATCGCGGGCGTCGTTGAGGATGTGCGGATTGCGGTCCACCGTCAGCACACTCTCCGCGCCGGCTTTGCTCGCGGCTGTCATCGAGAGGACGCCGATACCAGTTCCCACGTCGATGACTCGGTCGCTGTGCGTGACCAGTTGTCCCAGGAACTGACGCTCGGTGGCCTTGTAATCACCTCGCTCCAATGCTTCGATAGTGCCTTTGGCATAGTTGTCCATGTCATTGAAAATCACGAGTTGACCGACCTGGACAATCGTGCCTTGCCGTCCGATCGGTACGTAGTTACGACGCTTCCTGGATTGCTCTTCCACTCGCTCCATCCGGGTGCGGAGCCCGGGCTCGGGATGAACGCCGAACACCTGGCATTCGCGAAAATGCAATGGTGCATGGCCGTCCAGTTGCACCCGCACGAAACGCACCCGCGGTTCGTCTGCAACTTGGGCAACGAAGGGCTCGCCAGCCTCGCCGAAAACGTGATGGTCCGTCTTGCGGAATAGGATCTTCCACTCCACACCGTCGAGCGAGCCAAGCACCGTAAAGTGCTGCAGGCGTTCCGCTTGGCTCAAACGGTTGAAGATCACAATCCGGTGGAGAAGGAATGAATCCTCCAGATCGACCTGCCACCATGGGTCGCGCTCGGTCGCCGTATGAAATCCGTAGTCACACGACAGGTCTCCATTGTTGCCGCCCTTGGCATCCTCGGCCGGGGTACGACCGATCGAATACCGCTTCGAGACGGAGCTTTGTAGGGCAGGCTTCCGCAACGCCAAATTCAGCAGAGAAAATAGGAGATTTCGGACAGTGACATGCAAAACCGATCGATTCAAGGTGAAATTGGCTCGCGACGCTGTCCCACGACGCGAGGGATCCACGTCTGTCACTGCGGATGGAGGAACATAGGTAGTGGGAATGGTATTAGCTCGGTATCGATCGAAGACGGTAAATACCCAACGGTCGGGATTTTCTGGATCCAGGCAGAACGAGTTAGAGAACGCGACTCCAGGCTTATTCGTTAGCCACTTGTATAGCGCCATACCCGAACCAAGGGGTGCGACAAAAGCGTCACACAGATTCGAGATGGCGACACTCTCATGAATGCTCAAGCCGACGGCGTCCAGAACCTGGTTGGGCCCGCCGAGCGCGCGCTCTAGGTCGGCGGCTGCTTGCATTTCCGCGTCCAGGGACATCCATGCAGTGGTCCATCCCATGGACACGCCTTTACTCATGCCGTGGATAACAAAACCAATGTGGGGGAAATCTTGACGCAGCTGCGTCCCCAGTTCAGCAAATCCCTCGATTTGATCGACCCAGGAACGGTTGTCGAGTCGCAGGCTAAACAGCACAATTGGCCAGTGCTCCTTCTTCAAGGCAAGCAGGCGTTCCTCGAAGAGCGGCTCGCAACGGCGCATGGAGTGCTCGACGACACTCGCGGCTGTAAACTCCGTGAGGTAATTGGCATGAATTGAGGACAGCAAATATGATTCGCGAAATACCAAATCGTACAGTTGATCAACTCCGCCCACTTGCTTCTCCGTGAAGCCATGGGCCTGCAAGCGGAACACGTCTGTAACCGGTCCGAAGAATCCAGCTGGATTCGCGCACACGATTTCTCCCGTCTGATTGGGCTGGGCGAGATCGAAAAAGGAGCCCCACGCTGAGATCACATTCCAAACGTAGTGCCCGAAATGCTCGCAGGGGAAATCGTAGATCAGCACTTTCCTGGTCTTCGAATTTAGATAGCGGATAACAGTGTGGATTCTCCTTGCTAGCTGGAAAATTGTCTGTGAACACTCATCCACTATCCCCTGCCGATCAATGCCGGCTGGGACAAAGAGGACCTTTTTGATAGCCGGCAATATCCAGACAGTGTCGTGAGTCTGGAACGGCAGTGCGGAGAGCTGGCCAGCCAGGAACCCGGAACCATCGTTTCCAAACAGATACCAGCTGGGGCCTAGACTGTCGCGGGTTGTCGAAACGTCGCCGGTCCAAGGCGAAACTGAATGTTTGTTTTCCGTCTTGAGTGTCAGCAATGCGTCCACAACTCTGGGCGACACTTCCGCGGTCAGGTGATTGCCAAGCCGAGGGCCGGCCCAGCTTATAAAAAAATTTGAAGAACTTCTTAGCCCGTCGACCGCCAAATCGAGAAAGCCCTGCGAAATCCCCAAAGCGACGAGCGATGGGTGGAGATGCGTTTGCTGGATGTCGACGATGTCGTACGATTCCGAAAACTGTTGCTTGATCTTTTCTGGGGTTGGAGCCTGATACTCGGCGCACGACTGGTTGTCGAGCTCTCGAGTCAAGAGCCGAGATAAGAAATTGTGGCAATCAAACTCACCTTGCAGCATTTACGCTCTCCCCCAGTTAACGACAGAGAGTCCCTATTGGTAACACGCCTTTGCCATCGGCGGAAATCCCTGATTGAACTCACAAGTGCGAAAGGTTAAGAAGGGATCACTGGTCCCTTACCCGAAGGGATTCCGAATATCCTGCGGCAATTCTGCCCCGTTCCCGCCGCTTGGTCGACTCAGAACCAGAACGCGCCTTCGGTTCCGTTCCCGAAAAAATCCGCTCAGACCGAGACGCAGCGAGAATCCGTCTTTGATAAGCTCTCGCACCATCTCGTCAGTGGCCACCTCGCCCACGACCCAGTAGTGCGTCTCCACGATGATCAGGCGAATGCCGGAAAGTTTGGCGCCCTGGAACAGGTCCACTTCGGCGCCTTCCATGTCACAAATCAAGACCGTGGGACGGTGACTCTCGATTACATCTTCCAGACATGCAATCGGAACCTGTACTGTCTTGATGATATTAGTGTCGGCGGGCGCAGCGTTCAGGCGCGATCCCCAAAATTCCTTGTCGATATAAAACGTCTTCATCTCGTTCGGATCGGTAATCGCCCGCCGGTTCTTAAGAATTGCGACATGGGAGCGTATGCCCTCTAACCCGTTCCGCTTGAAATTGGCGCGGGCGTCGTTGGCTATGTCAGGATTAGCTTCGAAAGTTACCACACCTTCGGCGCCGACTATGCTCGCCGCCGTCATCGCGACCGAACCGATGGCGGTTCCCACTTCGATGACCCGGTCTTCGGGTGTGATCAATTGGCGTACCAGCTGACGCTCGAAACCTTCGTAGTCTCCCCGTTCCAATGCTTCGATGATCCTTTGGTTATAGTTCTCACTGTCGACAAAAAATGCGAAACCGCCGACCTCGACGACCCGGCCTCGCCTCCCGGACGGTACATAGTTGCGCCGCTCCATCCGGGTGTAGGTCTGGGGATCAGGATGAACGCCGAATATCTGGCATTCACGAAAATGCAAGGGCGCATTTCCGTCCAGCCGTATCCGAACCAAACGCGCCATAGGTTGGTCCGCAAATTCGATGATGAGGGGCTCGCTAGCCCGGCCGAAGACGTGATCGTCCGTCTTGCGGAAGAGAATGTTCCACTCCACTCCGTCATGCGAGCCAAGCACAGTAAAGCGCCGCAGGCGATCCGCTTGGCTCACACGGTTGAAGATCAGAATCCGGTGGAGAAGGAAGGAATCCTCCAGATCGACCTGCCACCATGGGTCGTGCTCCGCCGCCGTGTGAAATCCATAGTCACAGTACAGTTCTCCGTTGTTCCCGCCCTTGGCATCCTCGGCCGGAGTATGGCGGATGGAAAAGCGTGGCGAGACGGAACTCTGCAGGGCAGGCTTCTGCAAAGCCAGATTCAACAGCGGCACATAGCTGCGCCTCCCGATCCGGGCGCGGATTTCGGGGTTGGGGTGAACGCCGAACACCTGGCATTCGCGAAAATGCAGCGGCGCTTCACCGTCCAGTCGCACGCGTACGAAGCGCACCGAGGGCTCGTCCGGAATTTCGGCGACGAAGGGCTCGCCAGCTTGGCCGAAGACATAGTCGTCGATCTTGCGGAATAGAATCGTCCACTCCACCCCATCGCTCGAGCCAAGCACGGTGAAGTGGTTCAAACGCTGCGCTTGGTTCGACCGATTGAAGATCACCACACGGTGGAGGAGAAATAAATCCTCCAGATCGACCTGCCACCAGGGCTCGGGCTCGGTCGCAGTATGAAATCCGTAGTCGCAGGATAGATCCCCGTTGTTGCCGCCATTGGCATCCTCGGCCGGAGTATGGCCGATAGAATACCGGGGCGAGACAGAGCTCTGTAAGGCAGGCTTCCCTAAAGCCAAATTCAGCGGATCATCTTCTCCTCCGGACCATTTCACAGGATGCCACAACATCCCGTGCGGAGTCAGGTCTTTGGCGAACTCGCTGATGCCTGTGTCATGCAGAGGCGGGCGGTAGATGAAGGTTCCAGGAAACAAACTTCCATTCCTGCTGGTACAGGTATAAAACCGGCCTCGTCGTTCGGGTGGGGTGTAAGATCCCTCGCCGCCGATGTCCTCAATCGACAAGCCCGAAGCTCGAGCAATACTCGGCCAGCTTACTTCGTAATGCCCCCCCCAACCCTGGCGGTATTTCTGATCGATGGATTGCAAGCAGGCAGCAGAAACCCTAAAAAACGGGAAAAATCCCCTGACTCTGCGCTCGATGGGCAGCACTTCGCCGCCTGTGATTAAGAATTTCCACCAATGCCATTGCGGGTACTCCGAATAATTCTGCACCACGGTCATAAGGAGGTCAGCGCTCGATTGCGCCAACTCGCCCATGATGTCGGTCCATGACCCCGAATACCGAACGTCATCTTCGATCACCCAGTAACGGTCGAACTCGGGATGATCGAGAAAGAACTTCATCACCGGTAGGTCTTGGTGGCCCCATTCCATGGCGCGGAAGAACTTCTTGCTGTCCGCTTCCAGTGGAGGTCGCGACTTTGGATCGGACCAATCGATAGCGGACAATTTCTGAGGATATGGCAGTGCATGAAGGTCTTTCTGGCCGTAGCGGTAGACCGAGCCCTGCATGCTGTGGCGCGCCGATTCATACTCGGGCTGGTAGCAGACGACGAAGGTTTTAAGATCCGGCAACTCTCGCACAAGGCGATCGACTTCCCTGGCAACCACCGGGCTGGCCTTCCTAGCACGATAAAGAATGACGTCCACAATACGGCTCCCTTTGGCGCCGCTATCCCGTTGGATCGACACTGATTGGAGCGAACTCTCAGCGACAAACTCGGAGTTCAGTCAGTCGAATCTTGCTAAATCATCATAGCGCACAATTTCCGCGCGAACTGCTGTTTTCCGGCAGCTTCTCTTTCAGAGCCCTACTGTAAAGACGAAGCGGAAATTCCGTTCGCATCTCTCACCGCACACACTCGCACACACTGAGGGGACTTCATAAACCTACTGATCGATGGTAAATTGTCTTGAACTACGACGCGGGTGGTTTGCGCCACAAAATCAGAGGCAGACACGGGGCTGGCGGTTTCGAGAGAGAAGCCTCTGAGGGGTTGGTGTTGCGTCAAGAACTTTGGTATGGGATTGCCTACCGTCCCGGTGTCTTAGTGGAAACGAATCGTCTTGCTGGTAGAGGGTAGGGAAGCTCAAGTGCACGGATCGTTTGATGGGATAGGAGTTAGATATGCCTGGGAGGTTAGATATGCCGTTGTTGAAACGCCGCGCTCACTCTCGCAGTTTGGGCTACCTTTTCTGCGCTTCCACGCTCATTGCATCTCTGCCAGCGCATGCCGCAGGTCGAGAAGTTCTTGTCGGAGTGAACGTGACCGGCGTCCAGCGGTTGGACCAAAAGCAGCAGGACGCGCTCATACAAGACTTGAAAAGCAATGGCGTCAAGCTGGTGCGTACCGGCATTGGTGACAACTTCTCCAATTTCCTTATCCATGCATCTCAGAACGGCATCCAGGCTGTGGTCATTGTCTATCCAAGTCAGGGGGACCCTAATGCACGCTTGCGGCCGGCGAATAAACCCCTGGGTTTGGAATGGGCGGAAGCGTGCATCTCCAGTGTCGATCCAGGAAAATTCAAGACGTGGTTCGCGGCTCGGCTCGACCCCCTGGAAGCAGCGGGTGTTCGTCTCGCCGGGTTCGAAGTAGGAAATGAGATCAACGGACCGTTCTTCAATGGCGACTTTCTTCCGGAGCAAGCCTCGGGGCGGGTGCTTGGAGAACCCGACCTCAAGAATCCGAAGGATCCGGAAGGTCAAGCGATTGCGGCCAGTTATCGCGCCTATCTGCGCATCGTGGCGGCGGTCAAGGACGTGCGCGATCATTCAAAACTGAATCGAGCGACACCGATCATTTCGGCGGGGCTAGCCGATGGCGGATCCCCCCGAAAGAATTCTGGCCAAAAGCTCGACGGGGTCAGTATCCCGGATACGCTGGATTTCTGGCGCGAAAATGGGTTGGACGACTTGGTTGATGACTACGGGGTGCATTTCTATCCGTCTAACTTGGATCCCAATGTGCCCGCTTCAGTGCGCGCCAACGCGCTCGCCGAACGTGCTTTCGCACGCTGCACCCGAGCTAAGCCCTGCTGGCTGACCGAATGGGGATTCCCCAATCGCGACCTTTCCTGCCCAATTCATGATGAGACGCGGAAAAAGCTGATTGAAACGGAACGACAAGCTTTCAAGGCCTTTATAGACCAGGGGCGTCTGGCTGCAGTCATCTACTACAACTGGACTGCACTGTCGGGGTTTGAAGCACAAGCTATCTTCCGATGCGGCGCGCTTACGGAGGCGGGAAAATTGGCGATTAGCCCACCATAACGGTGGCGGCCCCGAGCAATGGTGTTTGCGACTTTGGAATGAGCCGGCAACAGCGTAGAATTTCTACGCGAACCAATGGGCCGTAACATGCGTTGTTAACGAGGGCGTGGTAAGCAAGCTGATAAGCTGATGGCTTCCCTGAGTTAGAAGGCGCGCCTAAGGACATTTAAACGGAAATGACTGACGGCCGGACGCACTTCGACATGCGGCGGCAGCTCTTCCCAATTGCTGGCTTGCCTCGAGATTTCTATCCTGGGATCGTCAAAACTCCCGAGCACCTGCTGTATCACGATCAGCCGAGAGTAGTTGATTTAATACTCTCCGATGAGATGCCCATACCTGCCACCGAGGATCGGGAAAACTACTATGACGATCGGCACATCGAGTATTGGATCTCGGGCTACGCAGATTGTCGGAAGTTGGAGCCATACTTATCCAACCCGCACGGACCTGAGCGATATCTTGATTTTGGTGGCGCTACCGGAAGGGTCTCGCGGCATTTGACACGGGATCCGCGTCGCGAGGTCTGGTTGTGTGACATCAATGTGAATTGGATTGCATGGATTGATCGGCACTTCAACCGCTCGATCCGAGCATTTCAAAACCGAATTCAGCCTTCGCTTCCGATCGAGGACAAATATTTCGATCTGATCTCCGCGTTCTCCGTGTTCACTCACCTGGATCAAGACGAGATCCCGTGGCTCCTGGAACTCCGTCGAATCCTCAGGCCCGAGGGGTATCTCTATCTGACCGTGCTGGACGATCATGTGTGGGACCGGCTGAAAGATCCTGCATGGGAGTGGCTCTTCAAATCACTCTCGCGAGGAAAGAACGACGAATTTTTGATTGAGCAATGTCAAAAGCCACTGTCGGAGCGCATGGTGCTTGAGTACTCGTCGGCGGAGGCCTACAACATAAACACCTTTCTCTCGAGGGCGTATTTGAAGAAGAAATGGGGTGCGTTCTTCAGTGAGATGACTTTTCTGGAAGACTACCACAACTATCAAACCGCCGTTGTGCTAAAGCGGCCTTGACCGCCACGTGAGCGTAGGTTGCTTATCGACAGCTGGTTCAAGGAGGGCTTAGAACCAGTTTACCAGCTTCCCTGAGTGCGCCGCAGCGGAAGATGGCCCAACTGTCCGGCTATCCTGGCACGGCAGTCCAATCGTAATAGATAATTACGGCCAGTTGCCCATCGCTGACGAAATGTTGAAAGGCACTTCGAACGGATTGAATCAGCTTTACTCCCGGGGTCATCCAGATCGCCTTAGAAGGCTAACGCGTTGAACTCGTTTCGAAGTTCGAAGGCGGTGAGACGCAGTCCCGCCGCTTCCAGTTTATCGAGCAGCGGAGTAAGCACGCTCGCCGTCCACCACGCGCACCAAGCTGTCTGGCTCGAGCCTGACAAGAACGTTGGCATTCTATCCCGATGTGTCTAAATGAGTCGAGCGAAGAAATCAGAAAATCAGAAAGGAGCCGGGAAATGCAACCCAATCTTGATCCGATGCGTGTTCAAGCCTCTACAATAACCCGGTCTCCTGCTCTTCAGTTGGTGCCCTCACTATGGAAAAACTGTGAGGAATCTCGGAACAAACGAAAGGACTCTGCGTCTCGCCATCCCACCTTCGTACACAACGAATAGCTACAATCTTGCGCCGGAAATTCTGTACAATGCTAACCTACCTATGAGTTCCTTTCCCCAAACCAAATTTCAAGTCGCCGTTTTGGCGGAGTCACCTGACCAAATTGGTGGCCTGCGCGATTCAGATTCAATCGAATGGTTGTTCTGCAAACGGGCCGGGGATTTGCTTTTTGATTTTTACAGGGGCGACACGCTCATCTCGTCCATCGATTTAGAGAGAACCCGTTTTGACCTTCAGAGCCTCTTGGGCATCATTGTCGTAGGTAGTGCCGACACACTTGACGCAATCAAGAACAGCTGGAATTCCTGGTTGCCCGCGGTAGAACTAGTTTTCAAGCTAGTGCCTGAAGGCGATAGTGGGGCCATACTTAGTGCAGCCTTGGACTGCATTTCCGAAGTCCTTGCCTCGCAGCGATGCCATAGCGGTCGCACGGCCCTCGATCTTGCCACCTATCGCCGGGAGTTCGAACGCCTGCAACATAATTTCGTCCGCTTAGAAGAATTCGTCGGCCGCCAATCCTACAAGCGTCCTACTGAGATTTTCGAATACTCGCCCGACTCCGTGAGCGCTACGGAGGCGAGCAGCCGCACCCGACTGGATAACGTCGCTGACGCAACCGGAGTTTTGCTGACTCAGTATTTGCCCGTCGACTCGTTGGGCCTCTCGAGCTTTTCAATTCATATCAGTGCGAAACCAGATGCTTCCGCCGAGCCGCTGCTGGTTAAGCTCAAAGCGATTGAAACCGGACATGTCTTTGCGGCATGGTCGATTCCAGCGTCCGATGTTAGGGTCGGCTGGGTTGAACTGGCGCTGGACCATGCGATCGACGATTCGGCTTTGAGTATCACCGCCATCGTGGAATGGCCACAAACCGGCGGCTGGGCTTTGTCGCTGGGCCCACCGCATCCCTATAGGGAGTTTTGCGCGCGCACCGGCGCAGGACAGTATCTGGGTGCGCCACTGGGGCTGCGAGTCTTCAGCAGCCTACCGGGCGTGCGCGTGACGCCAACAACTACGGCAATCCGGCCAATGAATGCGTCGCAGGTTCCTGCCGAATTCGTCCCCTATGAGGTGTACGAAGACATTACACAGGTCTCTCCACGTGTCCGGGACGGCGAGGCGACCTTGGTCTCGTATGAGCGGGACAGTGGGTGCATAACCGTTCATCCGGGAAATAGCGGTCTGACCATTGCCCGCATGAGTATTGCTGTTCCTAAGAACGCGTGGGGTATCTCGGCGGAAATCCATTTAGCGCACGAACGAGCGAATCCAACGCAGTTTGGGCTGTTGGCCTGCCCGTCCCGTGACGAGAGCAAGGAGCTGTCGCGGCTCGATCACCTGGAGGCTGGCTCGCGGACCTTCTCGGGCTGGAAGAGCCTGGCTGCTCTCGAAAAGAGGAGCATCAGTCTCGTGCTGGCACCACCAGTGGAGGAACGACTGTCGGTCTATCTCGTGACGCGCCAGGATCGTGAGTTAAGTCCGGACTTTGCGTGGGCCCGGTTTAGCAAGCTTGCATTCAATACTCTGCCCGTGCCCCTGATTCTTGACGAGGCGAACGAACCCGCCCCGATAGCGGCCGAAATCGTATCCAGCAACAAACCCTAGACGAGCGACCGAGCCGAGGAATCCCAGCGATAGCCGCGTGAACAGCCTCAGGCGCCGTCACCCGCTGCTGCTCTCAGATCCCGCGTTGTCTTGGGACCTTTGGCTTGCTTGGTTCGCTCGGCTTCGACAAGAGCCGTCATACGGCGGATCAAATCCGCGGTGGCCTCAGGCCACTCCATAACCTGGGAGGCTGCCTCTGCGATTCTGGATCGCAGCGCGGGCGCTTCAAGGAGGACCTTCAGCCAGCCGATCGTTTGATCGATGGCTGTTTCGCGCTTGACCAAGAAGCCGTTCTGTCCGGGGGAGATAATCTCAGACACAGCGCCCGTATCAGTAGCAATGACGACGACACCGAGGCGCTGCGCTTCCAGGATCGACAGCGGAACGCCCTCGTAGTCTGATAGCAAGACCATCACGTCCGCCCAGCTGAACAAGGACGTCAGTTTTTCGCTGTCAAATACAGCTGGCTCCAGCAGACTCTCGAGGATGGGGGGAGTAGAGAAGTCCCCGATCACACTGGATCCGACAATGCGCCAATTTATCGGGAGTTCGAGATCCTGGGTCTGTTGAACCACCTCTGCCAGCCGGTCAATCCCTTTTTGGCGATCCAGGCGTCCGACATAAAGAGCGTTAAGTCGCCGGTTTGATGACGATCTCCGCCGGGCCATGATTGTTTCCCGCAGCGTCGCGTCCACCGGGTGTCCCGGTGCATTCGGCACACGAAGGAGCTTCTCGTAGGGAATCCCGGCCCCGTGCATCCAAGACATGAGTTGTTGCGAATTGCACAGAACGAGATCGTAGGCATGCTCGTAGGCGAGAGTGATCAATGGATGGCCGACGGACCTCCCGAGCGGGCTCATGTCGAGGAGTTGAAGCTCTGCGGCGGTCTTCACGCCGAATTGACCCAAACTGGCTGCCGCGGCACTGAATTCCGCAGAGTGGCAATTCACGACGGCGTCGAGCCAAGCCAAGGCCGCCACGATCCGGTTCGTCGCGCGTGGGTCATTGCGCGCAGCTGGCAGCGTCGTACCTTGGTATTCGCCGCTCGTATCCCATGCGCCAAAAACGGGGTCATTGAGGAAATTGATCGACGCCAACGACCCGCCAAATTCATGGGGAACCTCGATCCGCGTTTGCCCGATCACGAAAAGGTGAGGGCGCCAACCCTGGCGGGCGAACTGCTGGGCCAGATTGTAGGCGATTCGCTCAACCCCCCCAAAGCTCGCAATAGGAAGTACGAAACCAATATTCTTTGCCGCAGTCGATGGCCACGGATAAACCACCTCGCCGGAAAACGCTTCCCTCAGGCTGAGGTAAAGAGAATGGGGTGGCGGAACGCTGAACTCGCGCCAGAGCCAAGATCGATCGCCGGCAGGGCGATAAGGCGAGGCGCGCCATGAGCGGATTCTGACCAGAAGGGCGAAGGCTGCACTTCCTTCCGGCGTCGGCACCAATCCGGGTTGGCGAGGAATGGTCAGAGTCTTGGTGACCACCTTCATTCCTTCGTCCGGCGACACCAATCGCTCGATCCAACTCGTATCGGCAGACCGAATAATCGCGCAGACTAATTCGCGCCCCAGAACCAGGACGTCGCTATTGCTCGGCGGGCCTCCCTGCTTGACTTCAAAGGCACAGCCAGGCGCTTGACGGATGACTAAACACGAAATATTCATCTCTTTCAGCGCCACCTCCCCGTCGTGCAGCACCCAGAGAATCAAGCCCAATCGCGAGAGCTTATCGAATGTGGTTCGCGTCATGAGAACAAAGAACGGCGGGATGTGTTGGTGGGTGGGCAGCACGAGGTTGCGCCAAACCAACTCGTCGAACTCAGCTTGTGATATAGCACTTGCCGGGTCAGAACTGCCCGAGGTTAATAGCACCTGATTGGTGTCGGTAAAGATTATGGCGTAGCGCAAGGCTTCGAGTGATTCCAGTCGCATCGGGCTCCGGCGGCTCAGAAGCGAGGTATGTTTTCTTTGCATATAGGACTGGATTTCGCCATCGTCCCGGTGCGCCTGACTTAACATGCTTTCGCCTCGGTTTCGATAGCGGAACCCGAAATGAGGATGCTGGGCTCCACGGAATCCATGGCCGGCCGCAGTCAGCCAGAAGTCCCAGTCCTCATAGCCAAGTCTCATCTTTTCGTCGAAGCGGATACCCGCGTCGAACACTCGGCGATGTACCATGCTCCCAGCTTCGCAAATGTTTTCCTGCGTATGCTTCAAAAGCGAATAGGGACCGCTGTAATCGTAATTCCGCCGAATCCCAAACATATCGATATTGGGGTAGACCCAGCTGACGAGCGGTTCCGCTTGCAGTTTTGAGTAAGCAGCATCGATTGCCCCGGGGAGAATGGTGTTATCGGCATCCATGAAATAGATAGCCTGCACCGTTGGGAAATTGTCCAGGGCATAGTCGATACCGGTGTTCCGTGCCGCGCTCAGCCCACGATTCTGCTGAACGACATACCGGATATCAGGATGGACTGCTGAAATGGACTTTATCTGTAGATCGGACTCCCGAAAAGGGCAACCGTCATTTACGACGACGATTGTGAAGGGATACCGGCTCTGCTGATTGATGGCCGACTCTACCGCATCAACCACCAGCACGCTGTGCTTGAACAACGGAATAACGATCGCGACAATTGGGGGGGCAGACGGATTCGGCATTAGGTTCCATCCCAGGGTCGGGTTTTCTGCTCGAACTAATCGGCAAGGTAGTTCGTCAAGTACAGCTGTCACCAAAACTGGTACCGCGGGATTCTGGTCCAGGCATTCAATCTGCCCGCTTGTGCTCAATCCAGCAGCAGCAACTCGTGCCAAACAGCGTGGCAATAGTTCACATCAGAGTATTCCACGACTCTCGTCGCGAGATACAAATCCATTGTCTCACTGGCGCGCTCGCCGAGAGTTAGGGTGAAGTTGTGGCGACGGAACTTGTCGGTTACTGAAAACCAGCCGCTAAAGGCATCCGCCGAGGTGAATTCAGTTTCATTCGTTACCGGGGCCGGCGATGGCCGGGCCCAGACCGCAAATTGAACCGGGTGTGCCTCCGGTCGCTCGACAGAAACGACGCTCCTTACTGCTCTGGTTCCGGCCGGCACCGCGCCCGGAACCCGAACCAGAGCGACTCGGCCGGGCAGGGGATGGAGCAGTGTCGCCTCACCGGGAACAAACACGGGGAAAGGGAACACATTCTCGGAGAGCAGTATGCCTTGATCGATCACATCGCGCAGAATAGGCGTTGCCGGTTCGGCGGACTCAATCGCGCTCGCCGTAATCGTGCCCATCACCTCGATGGTTGCCGCAACCGATTCCCAGCTCACCATGCCCTGCGGATGCGTGTCACCTTCGCTTGCTTTGCAAAGGAAGTGGAGATCGAGCAACTGGTCACCCATTTCGAGCACGGAAACCAGTAGTTCCGTAGTGTCCCCTCTCTCAGCAGGCGGAGTCCACCCAGACCACCAGAATGCTTCATTCGATTCGAGGCCTTCTTCCGAGAGCCGCAGGCGGGCGTTAGGTGTTGACACGACCAATGCGAGCGATACAGCAGCCGGCCCGGAAACCTGGACCTTGGCGAGCCCTCGGACCGAACTCGTCTTAGGCGGGCATGCGGCCGCGGCCTTGAGAATGGTTACGCCGTTCTCTAGCGAGTGGGTGGCAATACCGCCAGACGGCCGAGTGAGATCAGGTGCCGGAAAAGCAGACGTGGACTTGATGCGCTGCCGAACGTCGTCAGTCAGGCTGACTTGGTGCCACAAGTCGATTGAGTGCGCCCTGACCGCGTCGAGAGCGGCAGCCTCTGCAGCCAACTTCGCCGAACCGATCGCGTCGGCCAGGAGCCACCGGTTGTTGTGAAAGGCAAAGTCGAAGGCCTCCGCGACCTTTTGACGTTCCAGGCAAAACTGCACCAGGCCGCGGAGCGAATCGTCACTGTTCGGTTCAAACGAGGATGAGATGCGCAGAGCGATTTCCCGAGCCTCGTGACTGATAGCAGAAAGCACATCTCGCAGCCTTGCGCTATTCGCGCGATTCACCGGCAGTTGGGTCTCGATCATATGCCTGAAGAGTTGAATCTTCTGTTCGCTATAGGCACTCAAAATGCGTCTCTGATTGTCGAAAGCCGCGGAGCGATTCAGTTCCGCAGGGGACCGCATCTTACACCAAAAGAGCGGTTCCGGAACGACTTCGAGGTGAAGGCCCGACAGTACAGAACTGGCAAGAAAAAGCCAATCTTGAATTTCTAAATTGCACGGCGTTTCAAACCCGCCGCGTCGTTCGAAGGCTTGTCGATTGACCAGAAATGTGCCGCTTCCAAAACAGTTTTCGAATCCTCCGAGCTCTGCGCACGCGCCGATGGGGAGATATCCTAACTTTCCTCCCCTTCCGTTGCTCGATTGGCTAGCTTGCAGGAATTGCAACGGCACTCCTGTAACAATGTCAGCGCCGGTGCGCAGCGCGGCTGTGACGAAGCTTTCGAGGCACTCGGGTATCAACCCTGCGGTGTTTTCTTCGAGAAACAGCAGGTACTCGCCGCTGGCATGAGCCGCAAGAGCATTTCGTTCGGCATCGCGCCCCGTGGGCATTCCGGGCGAAGTGCGGAGAACGATTCGCCCGTTAGCCATGGTGACCGTTTGGAGTGCCTGGAACCAGCGCTTACCTTTTCCGTGCTCTTCGAAGAGGACTAACTCTACGCCTGGGTAGGTTTGTCGCACCAGTGACTCGATTAGAGGCTCAACGTCAGATGACAGGGACGAATGCGCCAGACAGACCGACACGAGAGGTGGCGTCGGGGCAGCACTCTGTGTTCCTTCTGCCTCATAAGACACACCGGTGTCGCTGCCCTCAGTCGCTTCAGGATCCGTCAAGCGCAGCCACTGTTCGCATGTGTCCGCCTGAGAGACCGCCAATTGCGATGCACGATGTCCGGACGTAAGGATATCCCCGAGTCTGGTTGCCAGCACTTGCGCTTCCGGAGCGACCAAGCAAGAATCACGATCTTCGGGACGGATCAGCTCGGCGGTTCCGCCCCGGTCGGTTGCGACGAACGGCAGGCCGAGTTGCAGGCACTCGGCGACGACGCAGGGCGAATTCTCCGCGCTCGAAGGGATGACGGCGAGAATTCCAGGCCGGTTGAGGTAAGAGAGCGCTTCCTCCTGCCCATATCTGCTGAGAATCCGTAGAGACGATCGCCACCGGCGTGCCCGTTCTACCACGTACATTCCAGAATGAAGTCCAGCAATTTGGGCGAATTTGCCCATGAACGTCACTCTGACGTCAGTCAGGTCGGCGGAACGATTCAGCAGATCGATCGCGTCGCAAAACAACTCCAAACCTTTGCGCACCTCCAGCCGCCCGAAGAAAACAATTTCCGTAATTGCGGCCGGTCTGGAGAGGCGGGGTGACGGTCCAATCGATTCCGGGAGAGGTACGACGTTCTGGACGACTCGAACTTTCGCCGGCATCCGCCAGCCGTGCGAAATCATCCAGTCGACTAGATATTGGCTCGGGCTGATGAGCACGTCCGCCAATTCCGCGCTGCGCCGTTCAAGATAGGCGGTGATGACCGGCGTCCGATCCCAGTATTGTAGGGAGTTGAGTTCCAAAACCCACTCTTGCGGCCCGTGGGCCACAACATACATGCGGGGCGCGTTGCGAAACACGCCTGCATACTTTGCTAGTAGGGAATAGAACCCTTGGCCACCGCAGTCGTTGAAATAAACCACATCGAATTCATGCTGCTTCAAGTATAGATAAATGCAATAACTTGCAGAGCGGGGGTCGTTAAACGCCTGCGGGACGAGAGGGCTGATGGGAACGAAGTCGAGAGTGACGCCTAGCCGAAAGTATGTCTCCCGCATTTCCGCAAAATTGCCGTCTTTGACTCGCGGACCGTTCTCATCGGCATCGGCAAACGCGACCGTGACATCAAAACCGGCTTTTGCGAGGGCAATGGCCAAACCTGTATTGGCAGTTCCGATCCCGCCGTTCCTGAACAGTCCATGAAACTCGGTGGTTATGAAACAGACTCGCTTGGCTGCTCGGTGAGGAGTCAGATCTGCTGGGCCTGGATTTGTTTGGACGGGAGTGTCACGCTTCGCCATGGCTGCGAGAGTGCAATTCCTCTATACGTTATTGTGCAACAGTTCGCCCATTTCCATTTTGTTTCGCCGGTCAATATACACCGAAAATGACCCTTTCGTTATCGAGAACGCGAATCTTTACATAGCAAACGCTTTCATCGCAGTCGTTTAGTGGAATCGGCTGGATGGTCTCGGGATGAGTCTCAGCCCATACGACTTAGCCTCGAGGTCTTGGCAGAACTACATTACGACTTTTCTCCTTGCATGGACCCTGTCACCTGGAGGATCATGAAGGCCCCTATCCGCCGACAGTTTGGGCTGCGGATATGTTGCGCAGGTTCTACTCGCCGTTCCTGGGTCCGGCATACTCAAAAGGCGTGCTCAATATGAATACCGAAACATTGGCGCAATTCAACCAGAGCCGGTCTATCGCAGACAAAGCGGTGCAGTCGCTGTGTTACGCTCCCCACACCAATCTCTTCTTTTCTCAGAATGGGGACGTTCGTGCGTGCTGTTGGAACTGGAAACACACGTTTGGTAATGCGCTGCACGACAGCATCGACGAAATCTGGCGCGGCACGCGGGTTCAGATATTGCGCCGGGCCCTCGAAGGAATGGACTTCGGACCGGGCTGCGAGTTGTGCGACCAACAGACGGCCAATGGCTGGATCGCAAGACCTCCGATGCGCAATTTCGACCAGTTCGCTGTTCCCACCGCCGTGCCGGAATGGCCGCAGCGGATGGAATTCTCCATCAGCAATTCGTGCAACCTGGAGTGCGTTATGTGCTCCGGACGCTGGTCCTCCGCGATCCGCGCCCATCGCGAGAAGCTTCCACCCCATCGCATCTGTTACTCGCCGGCTTTTATCGCGTCTCTTCGCAAGTATCTGCCGCACCTCAGCTGTGCGAAGTTTCTTGGAGGTGAGCCGTTCCTGATCTCCGAGTACTACCAGATCTGGGACATGATGATCGCCGATGGCCTGAAGACCGACTGCCACATTACCACCAACGGTACCCAATACAACCACAGAATCGAGGGCGTGATGAACGCGCTTCCGATGAGCCTCGCGGTATCGCTCGACGGCGCGACCAAAAAGACGGTGGAGAGCATACGCATCAACGCTAATTATGATGACCAAATGCGCATCTTGAAGCGCTTTCGCGAATACACTCTGGCGCGGAAAACAGATTTGTCCCTGACTTTTTGTTTCATGCGCCAGAATTGGTTCGAGTTCGGTGACTTTTGCCTGTTCGGCGATGAAATGGGATGCAACGTGGGCGTCAATACGGTAACGCAGCCACCCGAATTTGCCGTGTATAATCTGCCCGCTGAGGAGTTGCGCCGGATATTTGCCGCGATGGAGCAACAAACCATCCACATCGAATCCCACCTAAAGCGCAATCGAACCGTGTGGTTCGCCGAACTCGATCGCTTGCGGCGCCGGTGTCAGCAGGCGGATGAAAGGGTAGCTCCGGTTTCGCCCTCGCTTGTCGTAATTGCGTGAAGCTGCGAACGAGATAATCACGACGGAGCATCGATCTGGGGCTGGAGCAATCTGCCTCTACGGAGCGCTCATAGATCTGTCAGCCACCGGCATGACTCCGAGAATATAGCTCTGCAATCGCGTCATTGCGAAGGAATTCTGCCCACTCTGCATTCCGTTGGCCGCCGACTTTCAGCATTCGTCGCGGAGGCAGTGCTTCGACGGCTTGCAGTCCGGTTTGGTCGAGCAATTCTCTCAAATACTGGGGATAAGCAGAAGCTGCGTCTTCGTAACTGATTCTGATCGGTGCAATTTTGTAGTGTCGGAAAAACAGCTGCCATTGTTCTCTCTCCCGGAGAAACCCCTGGAGATATCCTTTGAGTTTTTCGTATTCATAGCGCACCACACATCCGGGGGGAACCCCCGATCGACGAGACGGGTTACGCGATACAGCTTCGATCGTATCGGCACCATCCATGCATGCTGGTACAGCGTCCCCCTGGAGTTTTTCCCAGACATTCGTCGTCTCGGCCAGATACATCGAGACTGCCTGCGCAAAGACATTCCGCCGCTCCACATATACCCAGATGGCATCCGCGAAGAAATTGCGGAAACTGTCGAATAGCTCGGGGATGAACTTCAGACAGGGGTAGACAACTCCCGAGGTCGAATTTCGCTCTATGAAACCCGAAACCAGCGGAGTGTAGTGAAACATGACCTTCCCAAAAAAATAATCGTGGACTCTATTAAGCTCTTTGAGTTCGTTCCACAACTCATTCCAGGGAAGCTGAGTCTTCTTAAGAGCGGTCCGCTCGTAGAGTATTTCGCTATTCAACCGCCCCGAGCCAACAACATTTAGGAAGTCATCGAAAACCAGAGTTGAACCGGTCCGTTGAGTTGCACAAAAGATCACAGCCTTGCCTGCGTGCATCGCGCGACCTTATATAATGGCGAATTCGCTATAACGGATTGCAGTTACCTGCAGTCCGGGACTGCAAGCCATCGATTTTCTCACAGGCAGACGGTTGGGGTCTCGGCAGTCTACGCATCCCCTCGATTTTGCACCTTGAATCGCATGCTCTATTTTCCAAGCAAGCGCACTATCCCGGTTAAAGTTACATAACAGAAAAACAAGCCCAGGGCGATAGTGCTGCTGTGGGCCTCGGTCACTTCGAATCTAGTCGGAGGAGTTATGCGAACGCAACGCTTTGTAGTTGGGTCCGTGTCGCAGTGGACGGCCGCGCTCTTGCTCGCGGTCACAATGGTAGCTGCAGGAAGGGCGCAAGAACTTCCCAGTTCACCCTCGGCGCAGCCGGCAGGCCAGTCATCGTCGCCGTTTTTTGATGTGAAGCAGTACGAGAAACCGATGTCCTATTTCCCCAATCCGCTGGGTCCCTATACTTCTCGCGATGTTGCTCCGCCAAACTCGGCTAACAGCCCGCGGCTTGACCGGTTGATGCGTGAGGGCAAACTCTACATTTCGCTCGAAGATGCAATCGCCCTGGCCCTCGAAAACAATCTTGATCTAGAGATCGCCCGCTACAACTTGAACATCGCCGATACCGATATCTGGCGAGCCAAAGCCGGCTCCAGCGTTTCCGGAGTTGCAAGCGGGATCGTACAGAACACCCCCGGAGGCGGCGCCGGCGGACTTGGCACCCAGGTCGGTTCGGGTCAGGGAGGAACTTCAGTCGCGGCCGGTGGAGCTGGCGCCGGCGCCGGTGGCATTGTTGCATCAACTTTGGGGGGCGGGCCCCCAGTTTCCAGCTTCGATCCTACCCTTACGGGCAGTATCGTACTGGACCACTTCTACAACATTTGCAACACTCCCTTTTGTGCCACCAACCAAAATACGACAAGCGGCAATTTTTCGTACACGCAGGGATTCCAATGGGGTACAGATATGAGCATCGGTTTCAACAACAGCCGGGTAACCTCGAACAGCGTATATACATTTCTCTCTCCGGCCCTGAGTTCCAGTTTCCAAATCAAATTGACGCAGCACCTGCTACAGGGTTTCGGACTCACCAGCAATACTCGCTATATCAAAATCGCTAAGAACAATCGCGAAATCTCGGACGTGGCTTTCCAACTGCAAATCATTACGACCGCAGACCAGATCGAGAATATGTACTGGGACCTGGTATACGCCTACGAAAATGTAAAGGTCCAGAAAGAACAGATGGCCTTCGCTCAGAAGACGCTGGCCAACAACCAGGCCGGCGTCGAAATCGGAAGCGTTGCGCCCATCGAAGTGGTCCGTGCCCAGAGTATGATTGCAACCGATCAGCAAGCCTTGACTCTTGCCCTTACGAATCTTGAGCTGTCACAGCTACTGATGAAAAACGCGATTAGCCGCACACTTGTCGATCCGGTCCTGATGGATGCCGAAGTGATTCCTACCTCGCCGCTGGAAATGCCATCGCAGGAAAGCATCGTCCCCACCCAGGATCTCGTGAATGAGGCCTTGGGTCATCGCCCGGAGCTAGCCGAGGCGCGCATCAACCTGGTCAATGCCGAGATTAGCAATAAGGCCGTCCGCAACGGCCTGTTGCCGTCCCTTGACCTCTCTGCCTATTACGGAGGCGCAGGACTGGGCGGCAATACAAATGCTGCCTCCATCTGCGTATCCGAGCCTCTGTCCTGCGGCTTTAGGCGGCCACCCTCCCAGCTGAATTCTTCTTATGGTGCCACCCTGCAGCAACTGGTGAATTCGACCGCGCCGGACAAAGGCGTGACGCTGACTGTCAGCATCCCGCTCCGCAACCGTTCCGCCCAAGCGACGCAGGTGCGCTCGCAATTGGAATACCGGCAGGCTCAGTTGCGGGTTCAGCAGCTTGAAAATCTGATCCGCATAGAAGTGCGCAACGCGCAGTTTGGCGTCCAACAGAATCGGGCTAGCGTTGCCGCTGCCCAATCGGCTGTCGATTTGGCGCGCCAGGCTCTGGAATCAGAACAAAAGAAATACGACATCCGAGCGTCCACTGCAATCCTCGTCTTGCAGAACGAAGCCGCCTTTATCCAGGCACAAGCGACGCTCCTTTCAGCGAAAATCGCATACGAAAAGGCAGAAGTAGAGTTTGACCGGGCAGTCGGTCTTCTTCTAAATCACTCCGGGATTCTGATCGGCGACGCGGAGAGGGGCCAGGTTACGCATGGCCCAAATTTTTCGCATATCTCGCACGCGCCAACCGACCAGCAGAAACCAGCGAGCCACCCTCCCCAACCGCAACGTTAGTGGGGCGGGAATCGCGGTAAGACTGTTAGGCTATTGAGAATCATCATATGTCTCTCGCCAGGACTAATGCCCAGCGAAGGAAGATCGGTTTATGCGAATTAGTGGCCATACGTTCGTAATCGCGGTTTGGTTGCTGATCTGCAACACCGCCGCCCTGTGCGCTTCATCGTCAGTGGCGCCCGACGAGCCTCTGGTCGTGAACCAAAACAGTCACGTCGTCGTAATGGAGTACGAGGCATGGTTCGGGCCGAAGGCCGTGACATTTCAGGGCACTGCGGCCTTGCCGCGATTGCAGTCTCCGGATATGCAACCCGTTGGCGGCGGCTACGACAGCGCCGACCCTGCGGTGATCAAACAGCACGTCGCGTGGATGGAGTACATGGGCATCGACGCCGCCATCAGCGAAGTGACGAATAACGTCAGTTGCATATTCAATAGTGAGTGGTTCGCCAAGAAATACCTCCCAAATTGCAGTCCAAGCTTCCGCCTGCAGAACCAGACGATCCGTGACAATACCGGCAATCTTTACACCGCATGGACCGAGCTCGGAACCCGACTCAAGCTCATTCCGCTACTAGGCGGCTTCGATCAGGATATCTTGTACAAAGACATCGACGGCAAGACCGCCTTCGAGAAGGAAATCGAGTTCTTTGGATCGCTCCTGCAGAGATATCCGCAGCGTCAGGTCGTTTACCAAGGCAAGCCCCTCATGCTGATTTTTGTCGGGGCGTCGCAAGACCCCAATCGCGCCGACAATCCACTCTGGTTTCAACTTAGAAAGTTCTTGAACAACCATTCTGAAATAGCAGGCAAGTACACCTTCAGGATGATGGCTGGATATCTCGATGCGCAGCCCGATCTTTGGGCAAGGCAGGGCGCTCCCGACCGCCCCGTCGAGATCAATCCGGCTTATGGATTCTGGAGTTGGGTCGATCGGCTCAAGACTTCCTGCGCCACACCCACATGTCCTTACTACCCGTCCTACAACGAAACTGTCGGCGAGAGTGGGTTGAGAGTAGAGAATTTCACAGCTTCCTTAGCCACTGCCGGAGTAGAAGCCGGATGGGGCTGCCCCAGTCCCAACTCGCTGCCCTACTGTGCCGACGACGCGCTCCGTTTCAGAGAGGACAAATCCTACGCCACCTTTCACGCCTTCATGGCCTGCGCGCGGCAGTTGGACCCCATCTTTCTGATTATCCATCAATTCAACGAGTTCGTGCCGCCCGACGAAGGTTTTGACGCAAACACCGACGACGACATCGAGCCCGCAAACCTCTGGGGCCGCGGTGCGCTCCGAGCCGTGAGAAAGGAGATCCTTGCCTTTCGTGGCCAAATCGACGGCGATGCAGCACCCCGCATGAACTACGGACGGTCAGCGATGTCAAGGTCAAAGGATATTTGGCCGCGAGGCGCGCGACTGCGCGAGTGCGTCCCACAACGGACCGCTCTGCACCATCTCGTTAGGTCGGATATCCATTTGTACCCATTTTCACCCAATTGCTACCCAAAGGCGATGAATCTCCAATTACACCCATTTATATCGCTTTCACCACTGATTTTGCGGTCCGGACAAGGCCGCAGTAGCCATCGGGCTTTTTCACTGTTACCCACCAACCTGGATAGCCTCTCCAACTCCGCGTATTTGATTGTCGTTTTTGCGCTATTCCGCGGTGCTGTTGCGGCGAAGGCCACGCTGATCGCGATGTGGCGTGGATGATTGTTCAGGACGTGGCGGTGGAGCGGTGCTGTGTGTCGGGTGCTGAGTGGAGAGGGGGAGATTTAGTCGCAGGTGCGGGCTTTACGCGTCGTGCTTTGGTTGTAATCCGTGCGTGCGAGCCGGCACGGGATCGTGAGCCACAAACGCTACAATTTAGGAGTTAGTTTGCGAGCCTAAGAGCCGCAATGGAACGCGGGACATTGTGGGGTGAGCAAGAGTGCGGGCGTCCGCGCATTGCTGCCGCATCGCGTCTGGAGTAGTGCGCTACAGTAAGAGTCGAATGACTTCTGAAAAGCATCTTGTGTTTGCAGGTGTAGCGCTTACGGTTTGGACGGCGGAGGCCGTCGTAGGGACCACGGCGTCTTAATCGAACTCTCATTCAGATTGCGCTACCCGGAGGATAGGAGTCGAGATCACCGATCCCCGAAGTCATCACAGTTCGCGAGGTTCAGGTGGCAGAACCCCTGCAGACATCAGTGGTATTGAAGACGGACGGCGCGGTCGGTGTAGGTGAGACCCCAATTCTCCAAGCGATCCACAAGATCGTCCGAGACGCCAGCCGCACGGAATTGTTCTGCTGCCTCCCACACCTTGCCGCCGCTGATATCGCCGTACAGGGGTGGGGTGTAGTCGCGTTGGAACACCGGAAGCGGCAGGTACTTCGTGATCGGGTACTGCAGAGTTTTTTCTATCCAGGCGGCAAGCAGCGACTCGGTAATAGCGCGGCGTATCTCGAAGGGGAACGGCTTGAAGAAGGGCACCCAATCGGAGCTAATCATGATGCGGGGATCGATGTTTTGGTCTGGCCGCCAACCCTCGCGGAAGTTGTCAGGACCCAAGTGAGCATCCGTGGATTGAAGTGCTTTGGTGACGGCGATAAGCAGGCGTACGGGCTCGGGATAGTGCGACTGCAGGTAGAGGTCGCGGAACTGGCCGATCAGATAGACCCAATCGACGGGAGTGCGCTCGCGATGCTGATGATTGCCACTATTCAGGACGATCTGCAACTCATACCAGGACGCCGACAAGTATTCGTTGGTCAACGCGCTGCCGCCGACTCCGGCCAGCCCATCCGGGATGTGGGTCGCAGCAGGAGCGCTGTCTCCGGGAACGGTGTTGCACCAACTGCGTGACACGGAGGCACTTACACAGAGGTCACGCCCTGGCTCTTCGAGGCCAAACTCCTGCGTCATTTCCCAGGTTTTGACGAGCTGCCAGAGCTGAGTGGAGTAAACCTTGTTGGTAAGATCCACTGACCATACCGCTTTAGCCCTCACAAAGTGTCCAAGGAAGGCCCGCCGGCTTCGCGACCATCGCCTGAAAGCGGGAACCACACCGCGAAGGTTGGAGCTGGGAGTCTGGGCTGTCGTTAGGAGTGTGCGCAGGCTGGCCGCGCCGTCGTACATGGTTGCAAAATTGCTATGGGCGAAGGCTGGTCCCCAAGCATCTTTCGGATGAATGCGAGGCAGCCACTGGCTCCAATCCGGCAATTGCAAGTCGATGGGGATTTCACGAGGGTTGAGATTGCCGTCAGGGCGAAACAGATCTGGGGTAATTTGTCCCACAAGTTCTTGGAGGTCGGGAGAATTCCCGGCAGGATATGAGTCTGTCGTGTTCCAGCGCCTCCGATGATCAGCGAGCAGATACGTTAGGGCGGCTGTATCCTGGTTGAGAACCCAGGTAAGTCCCGCCCCGGCAGACCAATTCGAGATCGGCTGTTCGTCCAGTCCGGGTCCGGGTTGATAGGGAGGGTTCCACGGTCGACCGGGATTGGGAAGCGGCAAGCTACGGATATAGCTGGCGATCTCCTCACCCTCGAGAGTGGTCAGGCCGTGGAAACGCGAGCGGGCGACAATGCTGGCGTTTGAGAAATTGAAGTATTTCAAGTCGCGCCCATCGTGCGCATGACAGTCGGCGCAATGCGCCTGGATCCGCGGACTGTTTGGGAGGCTGTTGGCCACGAGTGAGGCGGCCTGCCAGAGGTCCTGCCCCGCGTGGATGGAAGCTGCATCGGGTCGGGGCGATCTCCAGGTTTCAGGCGTATCTTCCACAAAATCGGAGGGAGGGAGGACCTTGTTTCCTTCATTCGTTAAGAAATTCCACGCAACGACACGATAGCCACTGGCGAGTCCGTCAGACTGATTAAACCGGAAGCGGACGGTGTTAGCGCCAGCGAGGGCAGTGCCGTTCGGTAGGGGCAAAGTCAGCACGAGCGTGGCGAAGCCTCCCCCGATGCCGCCGAATTTCCCGCCGGGCGCAGCCACAGTCACCGTGTCATTGTTGAGGGGTATCCAAGGGCTCGCGTTTACTTGAACGCTGGCTTGCTGTGGATACCGCAGACCATGTACCTGCAGCCATAGAGATCTAACCGATTCACTTTGGGCAGTGTCGAGGGCTAGCGTGCGAGTGACCGTGGTTCCGTCCGCGCCCACTACTTCGATCGGCCATAACGTGCGGCCGGAAGGGGTCTCCGCAAATCCGATGGGAATTGCGAGAGCGCCTAGCAATAGGCGAACAAGCAACTCACGCCACATGGTCTCGTTCCATTCCCATGATGATGCCACAGGACGGTCCGGAATTCATTACCGTTCGTCATCCTCCGCTTGTGGAACGCGCAAGTGCAGTGAAGTCGCGAACCTCCACCACTTCCCGGCCGATACTGACAATTCCTAACGTCCTAGCGTTTGGCAGCGGCGCAGGAGGCGGCTTACGGTAGTCA
Organism: Candidatus Sulfotelmatobacter sp.; assembly: GCA_035511455.1. Taxonomy (GTDB): domain Bacteria; phylum Acidobacteriota; class Terriglobia; order Terriglobales; family Acidobacteriaceae; genus Sulfotelmatobacter. The sequence continues at coordinate 224,767 of DATKFH010000069.1, forward strand.
ATCTAGCTCGTTCTGGGTAGGCGTTATTTCTAGCGTCGTTCTGGGTGGAGGTTGGCTCGCTATGGGTGCTGGATTCGTCGGGGTTGGGGTAAAGAAGCGGTTATCGGTTAAGGAGAAAGGAGCAATTCGAATGAGTTGAAAGCAGTGGTTGGTCGGACAAGCATCACACGCCATAGTACCCGATGGGTCTTGTGATCTTTCACTGAACAAAGGCCCGCTGCCGGCAACGCGGACTGCATTGCCCCTGCCACGGTCGAGCTACCGCGAAATCTCTCCCGCAGCCAGTACAAACTCGCATCGTGGATTTTTCGTGGAATCGCCTATCCCTTAAGACAAATGGGTCACCACGCGCTGGGAAATGCGTCATAACACCTTCTAATTCACCTCCACCTCTCGGCGGGGGCTAGCCAGGAGCAATTTGTTCGGTCTTCATCGTCCGGCAGAGTTCCATAAGCGGGATTCCTCCGCGCGGTAAGCCGACGACCCGATCGCGGTCAGCGGCTGCGTCTAGATTAATCATGGTTTTCCATTCGTTTTGGTTGCAGGACGGGTGCGCGGGTGGTGCGGATTTTGCAAGAGTTTGCCGGAATCTGACCGAGGGAGTTGCTGGATTTTGTTTGTTTTCAGAGTCGGTGAAGGGACTCTGGATCAGCATATCGGGGTTCGACTCCGGGGGCAGCCAGTAAATCCTCAGCAAAATCAATGGTGTAGCGCATTCGTACTCTGCGACGGGGCAAAGCTTGCTGCCGTATCTGGGAGGTGTGGCACCTGGCGCCGCCGCCGAACGCTCGACATCGGACTCGGTCAGGTGTTTTGTGTGTAATCGCTGATCACAAACAGTGTTAATCGTGCGACGACGCGCTGGACTTCTTGCCCCTGTTTGTCGGCGGTCAATCATAAATACGTGAGCCACCAATCGTGACGATGCTGCTTGAGCCGCGCGAACCCGAGACACGCCGGATACAGCAGCAGCAGTACGCCAATCCAGACGGCGTAGACCGTCCAAAGCGGGAACCCGTAGTCGGGCGGGAAGACGTCGCTCGGGCTTCCCATCGAGGGCGGTGCGATAAGGAGAAATGACGTTCGGCCGTAGCGCGCGAAGTTCATGGCGATTGCAATGAGATGAGCAACCAGCAAGTGGGCTCCGTAATAGAAGAATGGCACACGCCCGAAAACGATCAGCGGGTTGTTGAATGAGAAGTGAAAGCGTTCGAGCCAAGCCATAGCGGCGATCGCTGGGCCGAGTGTCATCAGGAGAAAGTCGAGTGAAGGCGGGTACTTGGTCGTGTTGAGGAAAGAGAGCAGGGTGAATAGGGCTGAGGGTTGGTGACTCCAACGTGTTGGATCGCCGTAGAAATTGATCGCACGCAATCCCACGAAAACCAGGGTGAGCGCAAGCCCCAGACGGATCAGGAAACGTTCACGCCGACTGGCATCCCACAAATAGACCGTGCCGAAGCAATAGCCGGCGGCCATGACGCCGATCCAGGGCAGCACAGGATACGCGGTCACAAAGTTGATTCCCAGGAAGGCGAAGACATTCTGCTGATGCAGGATGTCCCAGAGCCAGGCATTTCGGCCGAAGCGTTCGGCCGAAACCTTGTCGAGCAGATTGTGCAAGCCGATGATCGCAATGCTAAAGCCCGCGAGAACGCGCGTCGGAAGATGAATCAGCCCGGCAAGAGCGATCATAGAAAGGCCAATCGCCCAGAGGATCAGCAGGATCACAGGACTCGCATGGAAGCCGAGTTGAGAAAACACGATCAAACGCAGCACGGTGACCTCGAGGAATATAAGCCAAACGCCGCGAGTAATCAGGAGGCGCGATAGTTCGCCTTTTGATCGATGCCCCCGGCTCATCCAGAAAAATGCTCCGAGGCCGGCGGTGAGCATGAAGACCGGCGCGCAGAAGTGCGTGATCCAGCGAGTAAAGAAGATGGCGGTGGTAGTACGCGTGAGATTGGTGGGCAAGAACTGCATCGCACTGCGGGCGACGTAGTCGCGGATGTGATCGATTGCCATCAACATCATGATGGCGCCCCGGAGAGCATCCACGGACTGGATGCGGGGGGCGAGTTGAGCGGGAATTGCCGAGGCGGCCATTGTCCAGCGAGCTATCTTCACACAAGGTTACACGGGGTTTAGTTATTTGTGGGAAGTCGAGGGGCGGGCTCAGTGCTATCGAGCATGGCGACTGCCCCGGATCTGCGCTCGCCGGAAGATGGCGATAACCAAATGAGCATGCGGACCCTATCCCGACAAAGGCCTATCGTCGGCCCGGTCAGCCTAGGAAAGTGCTTGACCCTGGAACGGCATCCAGGGTTCATACTGGTGGGAATGGCCGACACTGCCAAGCCTCTTCGTTCGGGAGAACTCGCTCAACTGAAAGGCGAGAGCCCCGATACGATCCGCCATTATGAAAGGATCGGCATCTTTCGGGCACCGCCGCGCACGCCCGCCGGCTATCGCATGTACAGTCGGGACACGATTGATCGTGTGCGACTGGTGCAGCGAGCGCTTCAGTTTGGTTCACGCTCACGCAACTCTCAGAAATTCTGAGAACTCGGGACAACGGAAATGCCCCTTGCCGTCGGGTGCTGAACCCCACTGAAGAAAAGCTACGTTTGCTGGGACAACAGATCCAAGAACTCCAACGAACCCAAAGCTGCATTCGTCAACTCGTCCGCGATTGGCGGAGAAAGATGAGCCGCACACCGCCGGTTGACAAGGCAATGCTATTGCTTTCCCTCGGCGACAAACCTGCGCTCCGGACCGAGTCCCAGAAGACGGCGAAAAACAATTTAAGAAGGAGACCAGAATGAAATCTGGTGCCATGGCATGGCTCTCGCTGCTCTCTTGTGTCGTTGTCACGCAAGATACAAAGCAAGACGATACGATGAAAAACTGTCCAATGCACGATCAGCACCTACCGCACTCACATCACTCCATCGTACAGAACCCCGGCGATCAGGCAATGGGTTTCCCCCACGACAAGACGAATGCCAATGCAATTCGCTCGCACCTCTCCCACATAGCGGTCATGGTTGGGAACGGCGACTTCTCCGCGCCGATGTTCATACCTGACGGCGTTCCGCCCGTCATCACGACGATGCAGCTGATGAAGTCCGAGATCAGTTACAAGTACGAGGAGATAGCTTCGGGTGGTCGGGTGGACATCCGCTCAGCGTCGGCGATTGCGGTCGCGACCATTCACGACTTTCTCCGTTTCCGGATCAACGAGCACCGGACCGGCGACAACCTCAAGGTCACGTCCCCGCGTCGAGCCTCGGGTCCCTGCACTGGTTACCGGAGTCGTATTACTGAGGTGATGCAGCCAGAACCCCGATCCCTCTATATGATGTGCCGCGTACCCCTGCCCGATCGAGGTGCATCATCTTGGGAGGCAAAATCTTCGGGATATTCGGCCTCATCGCCCAATGCGCGGCCGTTTGCTTTTGGACGTACGAGGCTGGCAGCGCTGCCTGGCTCGCGGTCACCGACCCGGAACACAAGCAGCACCTTGCTGCTTCTATTCTGCTGATCACGACCTCCGCTGCCATCGCGGCCGGGACAGCGTATTGCCTCTACCGCCAGTTCAAGTGGGCGCAGGAGAACAAGCGCTTCACCGCGTGGCTCGTCGCCAACGCGGAAAAGATCCGCACCAACCAGCTGGCCTACTATCGCAGCCAGCGGATCACGCTCGACACCGAACTTGTGCGTCATCACCTTGTCTTCTCCGCTCTGATTCTGTCCTGCCGCATGCAAACGTGTTGGATCATCAAAGGCAGCGAACCTCGCTTCTGGCATGCTTTCGCTGCAAGCCTATATACGTTCTTCTATGGCTGGTGGGGATTTCCCTTCGGAATCTTTTGGACACCCGTCGCCCTGATCAAAAACTTACTCGGTTCAACCAGCGTCCGGGTCTCGGAGTTGCTCCGGCCGGCGCCGGCGAAACCAGTCGGATTCAACGAGCGCTTCCAGTCGGGCTTCTCTCATCGGCTCCACGCGGGTTTCTTCGTTGATGAGAAGCCAGCAGGTATCCTTCCCGCCGAAACGGCCAAGGTGTAGTTCCGACGGAAACAGCGCCTCTCGATGTGCGATCGAAGGGTCGCACCCCGAAGCTCTATTCTGGGGAACGATAAACCCGATAGGTTGGCGGTCTGGAGATATTGGTCTGACTACTAAGTACTGGTTAAAGCGACTTCAGCGGATTCCAGTTCTGAATACGAACCGGAGCACGGAGCCTCTGCGGCCCATCACAGACATAGAGTTCCTGCAGAATAAAGTTCATACTGTAGTTAGTTTCAGTTCGCTGGCGCACCGAGTCCATCCTTGGGCGGGCGCCAATTTGCCGCGCTAGTCCTCCGCGGCAGAAAGAGGAGGTACCCCCCATGCCTCTCGAAACCCCAGAATTACACACATCTCTTCAAAGGTTGCTCGTCGGGCTCATTGTAATTCTCGTTCCCCTCACGGTTTTCGGTTTCTATGTGGCCTTGCAGGGGGACACCCACATACGCCAGGTGAACGGGGAGAACTTTCGCTCGCTCACACTGACCACGGCAGAATCCACATCCGACTTCATCTCCGGATGTGTGAGAGACGTCAGCGCGATCGCCAACACCCCCGGACCCGTAGAAGCGGTGAATTTGGCGAACCGCCAATACGACCGTCTCTCGGAGGAGGCTGTTCTCGCAAAGAACGATGCCCTGGACCAGGCCTGGGAGAGCTCGGAGACGGATGCATTGTCGGCGAAGATCCTCACCTCGGACCTGGCCCGCCAGTTGCGTCGCACACGCGAGCTCAATCCCACCCTGCTGAAGATCACCGTCGCCGATGTAACCGGGGCCACTGTTGCTGCAACGGATCGGCCGGCGCACTACGCCCAGACCGACCGGACTTCCTGGCAGGCGCTCTCCTCCCAGGGTTTGGGTGCAATCCACGTGTCGGATCTGCGCTACGACGATCAGAGGCATCTCTACTACCTCAGCATCGCGTACCCAATCCTGCAGGAGGGCACGGGTCGATTCATCGGCGCGCTAACCGCCATGACCGACGTCTCGCCCCTGTTTGCTCAACTCAACCGCCGGCAAATGGGACGCACCGGTCGTATGACCCTGGTGAGTGAGGACGGGACTGTGATCGAAGCGCCCGGTGTGACTCCGTCGACAAAGATGAAGTCGGAGGAGTTCGCTGCCATTCGTGATGCACTCGGCAGCGTGCGAGGCCGCGAAGCCGGTTACATCTTTGCGACGCTCTCCAATGGTGAGTCTTACCTCATCGGTTTCGCCGATACCGGGTTGAACGACGCCTATCCGAATCTTCCGTGGATTGTGCTGGCCAGCCAGGAAGCCAGGGAGGTCACCGGCCCGGTCCGTAACATGACCGCGTTTGCTCTACTGCTGATGGTCTTTTCCCTGTTGATGCTGTCATTGCTGGGTGCATACGTGTTCCTGCATCGCAGGCAGAAGCTGGAGGACATCGAAACGCCGGAGGACAAGCCCCGGCCCGTCGCGGCCGCGTGACGCCGGTCGGAAGGCCTGATTGTTGCGCTGGCCGACCGGTCTTTAGCCGCGTCGCAGGTGCGCGTTGATCTCAGGACGCGCCGCTATCTCGAACGAGCGCATGGCAATCGCAAGCGAATTGCCTGAGAACAGTTTTCTGCCACCAGGAGGCGATCTTAGCGATCAGGGCCTTGATTGGGCCTAGGGACTGAGGATACCCTTCGCCGCTAGTGACCCGCGATTCCGAGCCGTGGGTGCTCAGGGGTGGGTCCGTCAATGGAGGCTTATTCAATGGACGCGAATCGACCTGTCGGTCCTGCTCCTGATAGTCCTGGCCTCGAGATGCTGCTGCCCGCTATGGCCGAAACCATGAAGTTTGCCATGCAAGCCTTGGCGCAGGCGAGCGCACTCTCTGAGGTGTTGATCGCGAAAGGCATTTTGACGAAAGCCGAACTCGACGCCAGAATGTCGTCAGATCAGGAGTTAAGAGACAAGCTAACGGCCAAGCTCGATGAGCAGATACACAAACAGTCTTAGCCATCCCTGCTACTCGTAGCGCAGAGCTTCGACTGGATCCAGCTTCGAGGCCCGCAGCGCCGGGACCAGTCCGCTGATCACGCCCACCATGAGCAACACCGCACTGGAAAGAACCACCGTCATCATCGAGATTCGCAAATGAATGTCTGCCTGTCCCGAATCGTCCTCGTAGAGCGGCCCCAGCATCGGCAAAGTCCCCACGCTCCAGGCAATCACATAGGACAGCACCACTCCGATCGCGCCGCCGAGCAGCATGATCAGCAGGGTCTCCGCCAGAAATTGCAGCTCGATGTGCCGCTTCCGCGCCCCCAGCGCCCGCCGCAGTCCGATCTCGCGAATCCGCTCATCCACGGAAACCAGCATGATGTTCATGACGCCAACGCCGCCGATCCCCAGCGTCAACGTCCCAATGAAGGTCAATAACACCTGCAGCCCGATCGTCAGCCCATCGATGACTGGACGAAACTCATCCCGCCCAAACATCTGAAACGCCTTGGGATCGGTGGGGGAAAAATTCTGCCGCGTCGCCACCGCCGCCAGCACCTGTGCCATTGCTTTCTTCTCAAACTGGGGAGCAATGGGCTCAAATACCATTACTGCGGCGTAGCGCGTGTTCCACAAGTCTCCTGCTGCCGAATAAGGAATCCACGACGAATCGTCGTCGCTCGAAAAGTAATTACTGAGTTGAATCTTCCGTGCCATCACCCCGATCACGGTGAAGCGAACGCCGGACACTTGCACCGTCTCTCCCACCGCGGGACGCCCGCTAAAGAGTTGCTCTTTCAGCCGTCCGCCAAGAAAAATCACGCGCCGTCGTTCCAATTCGTCCTCGGCATTGATCCAGCGCCCTTCCGACGGAACTTCATTCCGCATCTCGCCATACTCCGGACAAACTCCACGCACCGGCGCCGTCCCCGCCATGCGGTCGCCGTAAGCGATCCCCGGACGCCTCACAGTTTCCAGGCACACATGCTTCACCAGCGGAGCCGTCTGCTTCACCATTTCCAGGTCGGCTTGCTCGAGAACGACTTTTTTTCCCGCGCGCTGTCCCCCCGGCTGCTCGCTGGTCTGGGCCGGCCAGCAAATCACCACGCTCTTTCCGAAGGCGTCGAATCCATGCACCAGCACACTGCGAAAGCTGTTGCCATACGCGATCAGCAGCGTTACCGTCGCGATGCCCCAAACAATCCCCAGCATGGTGAGCATGCTGCGCGTCACATTCCGTTTCAGCGCGATCCAGGCCTCGATGATGACTTCAATTAGCATCTGATCTTGGTGTGGGACGGGTCTCTGTGTGGGACCGGGTCTTTGACCCGGTCATGCCGAGCGAAGCTCGGCTGCTTCTCCGCTGTGGCCAGGCATGTGAAAACCAGCCGCGCAAGCGCGTCTGTCCGGGTCAAGGACCCGGACCCACACGACCTCTACCCTCCCGCCTCATACCGCAACGCCTCAATCGGATCAATCGACGCGGCCCTCCGCGCCGGATACAGCGCCGCCCCCACCGCAATCGCTCCCAACAACCCTGCCGCGGTCAGGCCTGAGCCCCAACTCGGCAGCAGCCCGGCAAAAAAGTCGGGCATGGGCAGCAAGTTGACCAGCGCGCAAACCCCAAACGCCAAGCCCAGTCCAATCCCTCCACTCAACAACGCAATGATCACGGCCTCAATAAAAAACTGCCGCAGGATTGTTCCTGCCGGAGCGCCGATCGCCTTCCGTACCCCGATCTCTCGCGTCCGCTCGCGCACCGCCACCAGCATCACATTCATCACGCCAATGCCGCCTAGCAGCAGCGTCACAATTCCGACGGCTCCCAGAAAGAACTTCATCCCATCGGTCATGGTCTTGAAGGCCTGCGCCTCTTGCACCGTATCCCAGATCGGACACGCTTCTTTGTCGCGCGGATCGTAGCGATGCATGCGCGCCAGCGCCACCCGCACTTCATGCTTGCAGGCCTCGTGCTGCGCGACCGACTTCGGGGTCACCAGCAACTGATCAAATGTCGAATTCGTTCCGGGGGGCCGGTCGGGAAAATCGCGTCGCATCGCGGCAAACGGAACGAAAACTTTGTTCACGTCCCAGCCGTCGTAGCTGGAGTCCTGTTTCTTCTTCGCCATGACTCCAACCACGACATAAGGAAAGTCGTTCAAATAGACGTTGTCGCCTATTGGATTGCGCCCGGCGAACAACTGCTTAGCCGCATCCGACCCGAGAAAGGCCACGCGTCTCGCCTCGCGCATGTCATCCCAGTCGTAGAAACGTCCCGCACCCACGTCGAGGCTGCGGATATAGGCAAACGCCGGATACGATCCCGTCACTGTAAACGCCGCATTGTTGAAGTTCGAATGCGTACGGACCGTGTCTTGTTCCAGCTCCGGAATCGCGTACTCGCAGTCGGGCGATTCCGCCTGCACCACCGGCACATCCGGATCTTCCCAGTGCACGACGCGCCCGGAGTGGATCCCGCCCACCTGCAGGCTGGTGCGCCCGTGGAACACAATCATCACGTCCTTGCCCAGATTCCGCGCCTGCTCTTGCTGCCCCTTGCGCAGTCCTTCGCCAGCCGCCACCATCAGCACAATCGACACAATTCCCCAGGCAATCCCGAACATCGTGAGAAAGGCGCGTAGCTTGTGCGCCCACAACGTGCGCAGCACGTCGAAGAGAAGGTCGCGGATCGTCATGGCGTACTTGTGATCACTATGGTTTGGACGCAACCGGAGAGGGAAGGTAAGCCCCAACGGCTCGCGCTTGGCGGGAAAGACCGCCTCATCGTCATGCGAGAGAATCCCGACACCGATCGGCGGTGACTCGCATCACACCGCGTGGTCGAATTCGCGGCGCTGCAGGATGTTACGAAGGTTTCGAGCAAAATGTTGCGAAAAACCTGAGTCTGCCCATGTATCCGGACCACTCCTTGAGCTCAGCGGTTGAAAGCCCCCCTCAAAATAGGTTAACGTTACTTACTTTCTCCTCCCCCGAAAGCACACGAATCCGTCACACCCGGTGAAGAAAAGTCGAACAAGGATCCATTTTGACGGCCGGAAACGTATCGGCCTCATTCGCTCAATGGACGGTTGACGCCGCCGGGGATGTGTTTGGTTCGCATTCTTCCCATTCAGGGGAAGCTTGATGTTGCCGCAGCTCAAGGAGGCCGCGATGAAGTCTCACGTTTTATTGACCATCGAAGCGACGCGTAAGCGTTTCCTCGCCAGGTTGGGCAGACACCTTTTACTTCTGCCCCTGCTCGCGATGGTGGCGAGCCCGCAGGCCGTACGGGCGCAATCGGGACAGTCCGCGACACCCGACCCGCAGACGCTGCAGGCACTCATCCATCGGATTGATCAGCTCGAGGCCAGAGTCCGGCAACTGGAGGCGGCCCAGCGGCAATCCGCGTCCACGGCCACGCTCCCAACGCCGCAGCAACCAGCCTCTGCCCCTTCCCAGGTGCCTCCACCGCCGACCTCGCCCGCCACCTCGCTCTCCGAATCAGCCCAAGCGAACCCTCCGCAGGAACATGAAGCCGAACCGACCGAACATGCGGAGACCGAGCGCATGGACCTGAGCAAAACCTTGCTGCGCGTCCGCGGCTTCGGTGACGTAAACCTGCACGGCGACAACTATCACCCACCGGCTCCACTGCAGCGAGACCATACGACTTTTACGCTGGGACAGTTGAATCTGTTTGTGACCTCCGACATCTCCGACAAGTTCAAGTTCCTGAGCGAGATTGTCTTTGAAGCTGGCCCGGACAACATCTACGGCCAGACCCGAGGAGTAGCGAACACGTTCGGCGTGGATGTGGAGCGCTATCTTCTGACGTATTCCTCCAATGATTACTTCAGCCTGTCTGCCGGCAGGTATCACACCGCGATTGGCTACTACAACACCGCTTATCACCACAGCACGTGGTTGCAGACGACAACCGGGCGGCCGCTGCTCTTTGCCTTTGAGGACCAGGGCGGCATTTTACCCATCCACAACGTTGGCGTGGAGGCTCACGGCAGGATACCCTCCGGATCTCTGGGATTGCACTACGTTGCCGAGATCGGCAACGGCCGTGAATCGCGAGATCCCATCGGGGAAGAACCGGTCCAGAACATAATCACTGACAAGAACCACAAGGCTTTCAACCTCGCCGTGTTCGCGCGTCCAACAAAGGTTCCCGGGCTTCAAGTTGGCTTTTCGGTTTACAAGGATTTGCTGGTCCCGACGGGAAAGCCGACGGTCGGCGAGACCATTCTGGCAGCTCACGCGATCTACTCTTCCACCAATTTCGAGTGGCTCAATGAAGCCCTAGTGATTCGCCACGCGCCGACGGGTCTGGAACATGTGTTTGAGACACCCGGCTTCTACAGCCAGATTTCACGCCGCTTCGGTTCGTACCGGCCCTATTTCCGCTACCAGTACATCAACGCCTCGTCCAATGAGCCGATCTTTCCTGACATCGGCCTTCGTGCCGGCCCCTCGGCGGGCGTGCGTTATGATGCCAGCGAATCGGTGGCGCTTAAGCTGCAGTACGACTTTACGTCTTTGCGGAACCAAACAGCGACTCAGGGCGCACAGGCGCAGATAGGATTTACCTTCTGAAAAAGGCCGAATCCATGATCCGTCGTACGACCACGATTCTGCTGGTCCTGGCAGCGGCCGCGCTCCTGCGGGCGGTTCCCGAAGCCCGCTTGGCAACTTCGCCGCCCAAGCAGGAGAGCCTGGCCATCATCGTCAACCAGTCCAATCCGGTGGACGAGCTCTCGTTGGCCGAACTCCGGGCTGTTTTTCTGGGAGAGCGCAGCCACTGGCCCAACGGACGCAGAATCACACTGGTGATGATGGAGCAGGGACAACCGGAACGGGAGGCGATTCTGCGTGACGTCTGTCGTCTGAGCGAGTCTGACTTTCGCCGCCGCATTCTGCAGGGTTTGTTCACCGGTGAAGTTCTGGTTTCTCCCAAGACCCTGGCAACTCCAGTGGGAGTTCGCAAGTTCGTATTCAATGTGCCCGGGGCGATTGGCTATCTGCGCCCCGAAGATGTGGATGCGTCGGTCAAAGTGATTCGTGTCGATGGCCACCTGCCCAGCGATGCCGAGTACGCTTTGCGCATCCCCGAGCGTCGGGAGAGGTAGGATGAGCCAGCGAATCCAACCCACAGTGTCAGGCGGAGCGGCGTCGTTTGCCCCGCGGGTGGGAACCAAGCCGACTTTTCTCTCCCGTTATAGCTCCGCGCTCCTGCTGTTGCTCGTGGTCGGCTTGGAAGGCTTTGTGGTCCGCTTCGTGATTCGTGATTTCCGCTCCGCCAATAGCGAAGTGCAAAGGATGTATGCCTGGTCCGTGCTCGGATTACGCCGGATCGGTGGCCTGCAGTATGACGCTCAGGAAACCCGCCGCAGCACCCTCTACGCGCTGACGACCAATGACAGCAACCTCCAGGTCGAATACGCCGACCAGTCGCGCGAAGCCGACCGCCGGGTCACCGAGGGAGTTGCCGAGTATCTGCAACAGGCCCAATTGCCGCGTGAAGTGGAACTCGGTCAACGCTTACAGCGAGACTGGCTGGCCTATCTTGGCGTCCGCAATGAGGTCCTGGCATCCATCCTCGAAGGCAGCACCAAAGAAGCCGTGGCACTCGACCTGTCGCAGGGAGTTCCGCTGTTTGATCGTGTGCGCCGGGATCTGGAAGAGACCCAGCGCGTCTATGACGAACAGGCGTCGCAGCGCCTCGCCAATGTGGCCACGCTGGCCAGCCGGTCGGTCATTCGCCTGGTCGGAGTGCTGTTATGTACGGTCGTGCTGGTCAGCGTTTTTGTGTGGGTGCTGCAGAAGAGCAAAATGATGAGCACACTCCAACTGGCTCGAATGCAAATGGATTTTGCCGCTTCGGTCTCGCATGAGCTGCGCACCCCGCTGGCGGTTCTTTGTTCGGCGGTTGACAATATTGCCGACGGGGTCGTCACCGGGAAAGAGCAAATGGCCAGGTATGGTGCAGTCATCCGCAACCAGTCTCGTCAGATCAATGGTTTAGTCAACCAGGTCATCCTGTTTGCCGCTACCCAGGATGGCAAGGGACGCTACACGATGCGGCCGCTTACGGTGGCAGAAGTCATCGAATCCGCCGTGACCGGCACCATGGAACTGGTCCACAAGGCTGGATTTACCATGGAACAGCACATTGCGCCGTCGCTGCCGCGGGTGCTTGGTGATTCGACCGCCCTGTCGCAATGCCTTCAGAATCTGATTACCAACGCTCTCAAGTACGGCGATCAAGGCCGCTGGATTTCGATTTGCGCAACTTGCGAGGAATCCAAAGACCATCATCCCGAGGTCCGAATCAGTGTCCTCGACCGCGGGAAGGGAATCGACCGCTCCGAGATGCCCCACATCTTCGAGCCTTTTTATCGCAGCCCGGCGGTCGTCGCCGATCAGATTCACGGCACCGGCTTGGGATTGCCCATCGCAAAAAGCCTGGCGGAGGCCATGGGCGGCCGGCTCTCGGTATCCACCGAAGTCGGCGTGGGAAGCATTTTTACCCTGCACCTGCCGGTGATCGAAGAAATCAACGACGAACCGGCCGCGGAACCAGACCTCACAGACGAAGACATTGCGGCGCAAGATATCAACCAGCCCGGCCGCGGGCGGGAAGGACCGTGATCCGGCCATGAACGAAAACATTCTGCTGGTCGAAGACGAGGAAGCGCTCCGAATGACGCTGAGCGACCGCCTCCGCAGCGAGGGCTACGTGGTGGACTTTGCCGCCGACGGGGAAGAAGGCCTCAACAAGGCCACGGGCCTGCCCTTCGACCTCATCATCCTGGACGTCATGCTCCCGCATCGCAGCGGCTTCGACATCTGCCGTGATATTCGCACCGCGGGGCTTGCTACCCCGATCCTGGTGCTCACCGCCCGCGATCAAACCATGGACAAGGTACTGGGCCTCAAACTTGGGGCGGACGACTACGTCACGAAACCTTTCGACACTCTCGAACTCATGGCCCGCATCGAGGCGCTGTTGCGGCGGGTCCCGGGCCGGGCCAGTCAAACCGTTTACCACTTGGGCCCGATTCGGATGGATGTTTTGGGCACGGAAGTTACGCGCGATGGCAAGCCCGTGCTGCTATCCGCGCGCGAATTCCAACTTCTGCGTCATTTTATGGAACATCCCGGCGTGACTCTTTCTCGCAGCGAGCTCTTGCACGAGGTATGGGGCTACGAAGATGGCACTTTCACTCGCACCGTCGACGTCCACATCGCAAGTCTCCGGCAGAAACTGGAGAAGGACCCCAAGCGCCCCGAACTGATCCTTACGGTCCCGGGAATGGGCTACAAATTCAAGCCCTAGCTACCCCGAGCTTAATGATCTTCGCAATCGTTGCTGCTGGACTCTGCGGATTTTCCATTCGGAGCAGCTTGTCGGTTCGGAGTTGGATCACTTCGATCCTTTCGGGATGGGTCAGAATATAGAACTGCTCCTTCTTGATTGCTTCGAAGACCACGTCGGCGACTTCGAGAGGAGGCATGCTTGTCTCTATGGCAGCCTTGAATGCGGCCTGACCAGCTTTGAGGTCCGGGCTCATCGTGACCGCTTCGTTACGCAGATCCGGGGGGCCGGCTTTGGCTACCGGAGATTTCCAACGACTCCCCAGAAACTCGTTGTTCTTAGCCGCTGGAGCTCCGATGAGTTGGTATCCCAGGGTGGCGGCTTTCCACTTGAGCTGCTTGATCTGTAACTGCCGGTGCCGCTCCAGGTAGGTCGCCGCTCCTTTGTCGACGTACTGCATCCCGTAGCGGAGCATGCGGTAGACCAAGCGGGCCAGCTTGGCCGGCCATGGCTTTGATGGCAACGGGAGCTCCTAACCTGGTTCTGAATCGACGGGAACTGCGCTCCCAGATAGGTATCGCTTAACCGCAAGGTGCTGGCCGCCATCTTTAAAGCGATGGTCACTCTGTTGTTGGTGGGCAGTCGCCCTTTGCCAATGACCCTGTTCCCGCTGATCCGATTGTCCGGACACAGCCGCAACCAGGAAACGAAATGGTCCTCGGTCTCCCATTTGCTCATATCCCATCCTGCTTCGCTAAGGATTGTGGTCGCGGTCATGACATCGATGCTGTCGATCCGGGTTAGGTCGGTACCGCTCATGCGAAACAACCCGGTTCGCAAGTCGAACTGCGGCTTATTCCCGCTCTTTTTCTTGCGTCGCCCCTTGCGCTTTTCTTCTGGCAGAGGCGCACCCTGACTCCGATCCTCTCTCTGCTCGAGATCGTGGTTGAGCTGCCGATCACACTCGGCCATTTGCTTCTGCCAGAACTCATAACCATCCTGCTCCTGCTGCAACACAAACAGCAGATCTTCTTGCCAGTGGCCCTCCAGGCTCCGCGCGATCTCCGCCGGGGGTTTTCAGTTCAGTTTCTGCCTTGCTGAGATTCGCTTCATCGATATCGGCGAGGACTACGTTCATGCCTTCACGAACACACCGTTCCGCTGTCCCACGTCCGACGCCGCTCGCCCACCCGTAATCACCGCGACTTTGCCTTTAAACTCTTTCAATGTGGCCTGTCGTAAACATTCCGATTTACGGGAGTGTCGAGGCCGCGCCCAAACCGTGCATTCGGACCTGAGGAAGGGGCGCGGCTTCAGCCGCGCCGTACGTGGGGCAATATTAATGGCTCCGTCGGGCGCTAAAGAAGGCGCCCCCCGAAAGACTCACTGCTTCCGCGGTGGGCTCAGAGCGGCCAGCACCTTGTCATGATGTTCTTCCGTATACCAGGAGGGCGCGTACGCCTCCAGAAGATCATGCAACTCCGAAAGCGCGTCCACCAGACGGGTGGGTTCCAACTCTGCTGCGGAATTGAAATTCAGGATTTGGGAAGAGCCCGGAGAATTCTTGGATTTCAACGCGCGATGTTCGTTTGATCCCATAACCATCGTCACTCCTCGCTTTCACGCCGCGAACGAATTCTTGACCAAAGGCGCGTGGCACGCGAATGACCGGGGAGAGCTTCTCCTTCAATATTTAACTCTCGTAGACGATGGCTGGCGGTAAAAACTTGTAATCAAAGGTGTAAATTCGCTGTAAATCCCATGGACACAAATCTTTACAAAACTCTGCGCCAAATCTGCCAAGAAAGCAAGAACTTTCTTATTTCGCAGCCCTCGCAACTAAACAAGTGGCGAGCCACCAGGTCCTTCCGGTACCATCTCACGTCAAGCACAATACTGGAACGTCTGTGCTGCGAATTCTTGCATGACATGGCTGAAGCCCCTGCCGCTCCAACCCAGTAACCGACTGTATGTTTGCGCCGTCGCAATCGCTCTGCTCGCGGCCCCCGGCCTTTTTGCCAAGAACGCGACCCAAGTCGTGGTGGTTCCGGTCGCAAACATGTATTCGGCCCCTACCGACAAGTCTGACGTCGTGTCACAGGCGATCTATGCCAGCAACGTGACTCTGCTGACGGCTCGCGGAGAATGGTCGAGGATCCAGACCGAAGACCACTACAAGGGCTGGACTCCCAGCCGCTACCTTCGCCTGGTTCAAAGCGGAGCCGGCTACGCCACGGCAGGACGGACCGTCCAGGTAGAAAGTCTGTTCGCCAACGTCTATAACGAGCCCGACGTCGCCCGCCACAAGCCCATTATTACGATTCCCTTCGAATCGCACCTGGAGGTCATCGCGGAAGGCAAGGGCAGCGATGAAGGGTGGCTGCAGGTTCGCCTGCCCGACAAACGTTCCGCATGGATTCAATCCGGTGATGTGGTCTCCGACCCCAAGCCGTTACCCATCCCGCAATCGATCGAACTCGCCAAACGCTTTCTCGGCCTGCCTTACCTGTGGGGCGGACGATCCACCTTCGGTTTCGACTGCTCCGGCTTTACCCAAATGCTGCTACGCTCCCGTGGCGTCAATATGCCTCGCGATGCCGATCAGCAAGCCGCCTGGAAAGGCGTGACGCCAGTCGAGCGCAAGGATCTCCAACCTGGCGACCTCCTGTTCTTCGGTTCCGCACCGGCAAAGATCACGCACACCGCCATCTACATTGGCGACGGCCAATTCATTCACGCTCCTACCAACGGCCATCCCGTCGTACAAATCAGTCGCCTCGACGATCCCCCGTGGACCAAGCTCCTTGTAGCCTGCCGCCGCCTGAAATAAGCTGAGTGCCCGTCCTCGTCCCTGCGTCTTCTAGCGGGACAGGGCGGGGAATTTGACCCTCCGTGCGTTACACTAGCCAGCCGGAAACCCATGCCCTCATCGCTCAACGCGCTACTCGCTAACCTTGAAGCAATAAAAAGCAGCTTCGGACCCGAAGCGTCTGCCGAAACCCAGAAGTTACTCAACCAGCTCTCCTGCTGCGAATTCCCCGACACAAAATCTCTTCTTCGCTTCCACGAAGCACTGCTCTTCCTTCGTGCCTTCCCTCAGTCGAAATCGCTAGTCGCGGATGCTGAGAAGATCCTGAACGCGTTCCACCAGCGCGTCGAAAACCTCCGCCAGCAAGGCGTGGATATGACGGTGTTCGACGACTTCGACACCTCCGGCATAGCGGGCACCACCATGCAAGACACGCTCCATTTCGAAGCCGCTCGCTGGATCGCCCGCCGCATCCCGCTCAACGTAGAAATCGCGTGGGACAATTACTGGGACGACCCTCAATCCGAGCGCGCCCTCGGCGCCACCTGGCCCCGCTTCATTCCGCTGCTCGAAGAAGACGCCGACGTCGAAGCCAACATTCCTTGGCGCCGCTGGCTCGACGCCGCCCGGGGCCACGACCGCGATCTGCCCTGGCTCATTCGCCAGTTCGAGGCCTTGCCCCTATCCGATCGCGAACGCGCCGAACTCTACGATTCACTGCGCCTTCCTATCCGTTGGCGTCTCGAGAATCTGAAACTCTCGCGCACCCTCAACTGGAGCCGCCCGCTCCGCTTCTTCTTGCACAACGAACCGCTGATCCCCCGCAGCCAAGTCTCCCTGGCGCGAGAACTGACGCAGCCCGCTCCACGCCTGGTGAAACTCCCCCCGACCGAAGGCGACGCCGTCATGCGCACGATTGGCGAGGTAATGCTCGTCCGCTATCGTGAACTCTACGGCACCACACCAGGCGACCCCCGTTCCGTCGTACGCGCCGATCTTGGCACCGGCCCTGATGGTCGCGGTGTGGTGATCCATCTCTGGAATCTTCCTCCCGCGCGCCGCCTTCCGCTCCGCGCCTACGTCGCCGGATTCACCCTGAAAAACGGTGTCCCCATCAACTACATCGAGGCCATCGGCCTCTGTGAATGGATCGAGGTCGGCTTCAACACCTTCTACACCTACCGCCAGGGCGAAACCGCCTGGATCTACGCCCAAGCCCTGCGTTGCCTCCGCGCCTTCACGGGCGCCACGACCATCTCGGTCTACCCGTACCAGATTGGCCAGAACAACGACGAAGCCCTCGACTCCGGCGCCTTCTGGTTCTACAGAAAGTTAGGCTTCCGCTCCGGAAGTCCGGACCTGGAGCAACTGGCCAGTAGGGAAGAGCAGAAGATCGCGGCGAATCCGCAATACCGTACGCCGAAGAAAACGCTAAGGCGACTGGCAGAAGCCCACGTGTTCTATGAGTTGCCCGAAAGTGAACGTTCTGCCTGGGACACTTTCTCCGCCCGCAACCTGGCCCTCCGCGTGAACCGCCGGATGGCCCGCGAGTTCAACGGAGACAGCAATCGCATCCG
The DNA here is from genome assembly GCA_035511455.1 of Candidatus Sulfotelmatobacter sp. Classification (GTDB taxonomy): domain Bacteria; phylum Acidobacteriota; class Terriglobia; order Terriglobales; family Acidobacteriaceae; genus Sulfotelmatobacter. The sequence continues at coordinate 242,500 of DATKFH010000069.1, forward strand.
CCACGCATCGGTAGCCGAAGTCACCCGCGCGTTAAACGTAAACTTGTCCCGCTGGAGTTCGGCAGAGCGCCATACCTTCGAGAACTGGTCTCTGGTGCTGGCCCTAATTCCACATCTGATCCGCTGGTCCCCAAAAGAAAGGCAAGACGCTGTCAAGATCATTCGCGCGCAAGCCGGTCCCAACGAAATGCGATACCAGCGCCTAACCCAGCACCACGCACGCCTGCGCAAAGAACTCTTGCGCCTAGGTTCATGTGGGACGGACACTCCTGTCCGCCGCTTTTGACTTTGGTTTTGCCCTTGGTTTTCAGCGGAACTCGCGCCGTCGAAAAACAGATTCCCCAATGTACTCGGAACGACAAACCATAAAACGAGGAACAACACCAAAAACCGCGGACAGGAGTGTCCACACAGCGGGCCCCCGGATGCTACGGTTTTCGGTGCAGCCGGATCCCATGCGCAACCCTACCTCCTTTACGACGGCGTCTGCGGACTCTGCAACCGCCTCGTCCAATTCATTCTTCGCCGCGATCGCGACGCCCGCTTTCAATACGCCTCGCTAAAGAGTCCCTTCGCCACCCGCTTCCTCGCCCGGCACGGCGTAAATCCCGCCGATCTCGACACGGTCTACGTCCTCGTCAACCACAGGCAACCGAACGAATCGCTGCGTACGCGCTCCGACGCCGTTCGCTACGTCCTCGGCCAACTCGGCAGGTTCTGGCGTTTCCCGGGCAGCCTGCTGTCGTGGCTTCCGCGCCCGCTTTGCGACTGGGGATACCGCGGCGTTGCCCACAACCGGTATCGCATCTTGGGGCGCTACGACGCCTGCCCGCTCCCGAGCGCAGACCTCCGCGACCGTTTCCTCGACCTTTAGAGTTCGCACGCGACGGCGTCGGTACACCTCAGAGGCTAAAGGCCGCCGGCCCCTTGGCTCAGCTGAGAGCTGACAGCCGAGAGCTGACAGCTTCCTGCTGCCCCTACCCCACTGTGATCCCAATCGCATCCCGCCATTCGCTGTGTAGAATAGACTCGTCGAATTTCGTGCTGCTTGCAGCCGGGGCGGCCCGAACACATTCCTCCTCGTCGAGGTCCTCATCATGCCCGAGAAAGCCGTCGTCGATCAGCAATCCACCAACATCGATTCCATCCTGCAGGAGCAGCGCAAGTTCGAGTGTCCCCCCGAATTCTCCAAACAGGCCCACGTGAAGAGCCTCGCAGAATACGAGCGCCTCTACAAGGAATCCATCGACGACCCCGACAAGTTCTGGGCGCGCATTGCCGGTGAACTCCACTGGTTCAAGAAGTGGGACAGGGTTCTCGAATGGAATTGCCCGTGGGCCAAATGGTTTGTCGGCGGCGAGATCAACCTCTCCTACAACTGCCTCGATCGCCACGTCACGACGCACCGCAAGAACAAAGCCGCCATCATCTGGGAGAGCGAGCCCGGCGAGATCCGCGTGCTGACGTACCAGCAGCTTCACCGCGAAGTGCAGAAGTTCGCCAACGTACTAAAGTCGCTAGGCGTGAAAAAAGGCGACCGCGTCGCCATCTACATGGGCATGACGCCCGAGCTAGCCATCGCCATGCTGGCCTGCGCCCGCATCGGCGCTCCCCACACCGTGGTCTTCGGCGGATTCTCTTCCAACGCGCTGGTGGATCGCATCCACGACTCGCAAGCCTCCGCCGTCATCACGCAAGACGGATCCTACCGACGCGGCGCCGAGGTAAAATTGTTCCCCGCCGTCGAAGAAGCGTTGAAGTCCTGTCCCAGCGTCCAGCACGTTGTCATCTACAAGCGCACCGGAAGCACCATCAACACCCAGCCCGGCCGCGATCACTGGTGGCACGAACTCATGGCCAAGGCATCCGACGTCTGCCCCGCAGAGCCGCTCGAGGCCGAGCATCCGCTCTACATCCTCTACACCTCGGGCACTACAGGCAAACCAAAAGGCGTCGTCCACACCACCGGCGGATACTCCGTCGGGACTTACATCACCACCAAGTGGGTCTTCGACCTGAAAGAGGAAGACACCTACTGGTGTACCGCCGACATCGGCTGGGTCACCGGACACAGCTACATCGTCTACGGCCCCCTGCAAAACGGCGCCACCAGCCTGATGTACGAAGGCGCTCCCAATTGCCCCGAGCCGGACCGTTTCTGGTCGATCATCGCTCGCCACAAAGTCAACGTCTTCTACACCGCACCCACCGCCATCCGCACCTTCATCAAGTGGGGCGACGAGTGGCCCAAGAAACATGACATGAGCAGCCTGCGCCTGCTAGGCACAGTCGGCGAACCCATCAATCCCGAAGCCTGGATGTGGTACCGCGAAACCATCGGCGGCAACCGCTGCCCCATCGTCGACACCTGGTGGCAAACCGAAACTGGCCACATCATGCTGACGCCGATTCCGGGCGCGATTGCGACCAAGCCCGGATCGGCCACGCGCCCGTTCCCCGGCGTCGTCGCCGAAATCGTCACCATGGACGGAACGCCGGTCCCTGCAGGCTCTGGCGGATTCCTCGTCATCAAGCGCCCGTGGCCCGGCATGTTGCGCACCGTCTACGGCGACCCCGACCGCTACGTAAAGAACTACTGGTCGCAAATCCCCGGCATGTATTTCACCGGCGACGGCGCGCGCAAGGATAAAGACGGGTATTTCTGGATCATGGGCCGCGTCGACGATGTGCTCAACGTCAGCGGCCATCGCCTGAGCACGATGGAAGTCGAGAGCGCGCTGGTCGCGCACGAGGCCGTAGCAGAAGCCGCGGTAGTCGGCCGTCCGGATGATCTCAAGGGCCAAGCCATCTCGGCCTTCGTCACGTTAGAGCAGGGAAGACAGCCCACCCCCGAACTGAAAGAGGAACTACGCAGGTGGGTGGCGAAAGAAATCGGTGCGCTGGCCAAGCCCGATGACATCCGCTTCACCGACACGCTCCCCAAAACCCGCAGCGGCAAAATCATGCGCCGCCTCCTTCGCGAGCTAGCCAGCAGCGGCGATGTAAAAGGCGACACGACCACGCTGGAAGATTTCGGCGTGATCGCAAAGCTGAAGGAGCAGGACGAAGTCTAGCGCGGCACAACCAGACTCAAAGGAGGCGACATATATGCACGCCTCCGCGCGATCAAGGTCAAGGTGCCGACAAGACCTCAGGTGAATCCCGTAGTACGATCAAACAGGAAAAGTTCGCGTACGGCCTTGACTCCATGGTGCAGCGTTTTATCATAGAGACAAGATTCCTCAATCCTAGGGTAGGGGACAATCCAACCAAAACTAGCTGTAACACCGGAGGAAGTCCCCATGAAATTGAACGACAGCATTTCAACCTATGACGTTGCCGAGGCTCTGCAGGGCGAGACCGGCAAGTTCGAAGTAACCAGCCCCAACGGAGAGCGCTATTTCATCACGTGCCAGCCCGGACATTCCATAGTCAGTCTGGAGTGGGCCGGTTCTGAGCCGAACCTGCAACCCTTCCTCGTGCGCAAGGTAGCGCAACCCATCACGACGGAGGGCCGCACAAAGAGATCTGCGGCTGCCTAAAGATTGCTGGCACGCCCAAGCGTAGCAAGCCCGGCCCCGATCAGGCCGGGCTTTTGATTCTCTTCTGTCTCTGGAAATTCCAGAAGGTCACCGACGAAGCGAAATTGGCGCCCTCGCCAAGCCCGACGACATCCGCTTCACCGACACGCTCCCAAAAATACGCAGCGGCAAAATCATGCGCCGCCTCAGCAAGAGGTTCAACGTTTCACCTGGAGTTTTCTTGTAAAGGTCCGCGGTCGGTAGTCGCAGATTCGTCACGCCCACGCGAGCTGTCTCGTGCTATCGTCTTTCCGCACCTCGCGGGCCCGGCGCGCTGACCTTCTTAATCGGCGCCACCGACAATGAGGCGGCCCTACCTGCGTTCCCCTCGCAAGGAGCGTGGATGGAGGCGTTGCGAACACACAATCTTGGTCTGCGTCGCGCCCCCCGACGAAATCCCGGCCCCGCCCACCCCGAACCAAAATTAACAGGAGATGCCGATGAAATTCCAGAAGCTCCCGCCCAATCTTGTAGTCCGCGATGTCGCCGCCAGTATGGAGTTCTACCGCTCCGTCCTCGGTTTTCAGCCCGCCATAACGGTACCCGACCAACCCCCGTACGTCTTCGGTTCGGTCACCAGCGGCAAGGTTGAGATTTTCTTCAACGACCGAAAAGCGGTTGCCGAGGACTATCCTCGGCTCAGAGCACGCCCCGCGGGCGGAGCACTCACCCCGTTTTTGGAAGTGGAAGGAATCGAAGAGGTGCTGGCCGCGGACCAGAAAAGCAGCGCTAAGACCGTCATGCCCTTGAAACAGCAGGTTCTACGGCATGCGGGAATTCGCCTTCGCGGATCCGGAAGGCTGGATCATCACCATCGCCGAACCTATCAAGTGATGTCGCTAAGCACGCAAGGGCGCGGGAACTGAGAAAGCGGTTACCTCTCTCGGCGCCCGTGCCCTTCGTGATTCGAAAAGCCTCGACCAGTGGCTATTGCACGTGGATCATCTTCGTGGCCGGATCCAGCGTTCCGTGCACGCGCACTTTCTTTCCTTCAAACTTTTTCACTTCATCCTGATGGTCAATGTCATACGTCGTACCCGTGGCCGCTTCCTGGAATACATATTTGCTGCCTTGCTTTACCACGGTTCCGACAAACTCCTTGCTGCCGTTGGCATCGGGCTGCTGCGCCTGATCCTGAGAAGGCTGAGTCTGATTGGGAGTCTGCTGGTCCGGTTGCTGCTGCGACCGTGCCGGAGGCTCCTGGCTGTCCGGTTGCTGCGACTGCGCCGGAGGTGCTTGGCTGTCAGGCGGCTGTTGCGGTTGTTGGGTCTGGGGCGGTTGCTGTGGGGCCTGGTGATTTTGCGCGTGCAGCAAACTTCCCCAGGAGAGAATCGCCATGACTACCGCGAGTATGGCGACGAAGGAAAGAGATTCAGTCCGTTTTCTCACAAGATCCTCCAGAGACGGGACGCGCGTGTTCCAGTCACACAAGCAAACCGCATGCCAAAGATTTACTGCTTCCGCAAGCCGCGATCGGTTCGCCACTGCGCTTGTTCCATTTGAACAAGTTAGGTGTAGGGCTATCCGGTTCGCTCAGAGCAAGCGTCAGCGATTTTTCTGTTCGGAATACGGTGAAGGCTGTAGCAGATCGAGTCCGCTTGCTCGCAAGATGCAGCCGATGCGGTGGGCAGAATTTGCTCACATGCGAACATCTGGAGAGCGAAATCCCCAGCCCTCGAGCCCTACTTTGTCTGTGCGTATTGGTCCGCGCCCATGAAATGCAACGATACGTAGGGTTCATTGCCCACGACCCAGCTATCGTGCCCCGGTTCGATGAAAAAAAGATCGCCCGCCCTCATCTCGATGACCCGGCCGTCATCCATCGCCGCCGTCGCACGTCCGGAAACCACCAACCCGACGTGCTCCACCATACAACTCGTCGCGCCCGCGGCCTTGCCCACATGTTCCGACCATTTCCACCCAGGCTCGTAACTTGCACGCCCGATGGTCAAGCTCCCAATCCGAACGAGCTCAAACTTGCCCTTTTCAAACGTTCGAACCTCATCCGGCTCTTCAAATCGTCTGAGGATTACCTCGTACATGGTTCCTCCTATAGCCATGGATGCACGATGCAAGTCTGAAGATGAAAAAAGGGATGGCCCATTCTCGCCTTCTTTGCGAGAAGCGCGCTGCCTATCCGATTGAACAGTAGCACAAGAAATCCTTCACCTTCTGCTCGGGTGCCCTCGTAAACTTAGTCGCATACAGTCCGGAGGACTTGGGATTTAACGTCGCAACGCTCAGCCAAATTGGAAAGAAGGAGAACATGACGACACCGAAAAGATTACGAATTGCAAGCGCCGAGCTAGTGGCGAGCCTGGGGGTTTTCGTGGCATTGTCTCCCGCCCAGACGCCAGTCCCGAAACGGCCCGCACCCAAGTTGCCGGCTGCGGCCCAGCAGAATGTACCCGCGGAATACCAGGCTGGAATTTAGCAATTAAGAGTCGCGAAGACCTACCTGCAGAAGGCCGGTGACAAGTGGGGCGGATATCGCATCAGAGGCATGGCGACGATGGACCAAAACCTTCAGGACGCTCGGTGTGAGTGCAGAGTCAACCCCCAACGAAATGCAGTCCGGTGACATCGACGAGCCCGGCATGATGAATAACGGCATCTCCAGCCTGCAGACGGCAAGAGCCGAGTTCGCAAAGGCTGCCAATGATTGAGGAAGCCCTAAGCAGCAAGCCATCGCACTCATCGAGCAGGCCCTCAAGGATCTTCAGACCGGGATAGATTGGGCCAAGGAACACAAGACGTACTGACGCGAAAGTCCCAATGACGACGTCAAGCCAGTGCTACGCCAATATTGCCGCCATTTCCCCGCTCCGCCAGTTACGTCATGACCTAGGGATCCGGACCTCTAGCAGGAAGGGCTACGGTTTGCCCGTAGCCCCTTTTTGGTCTTATCCGTGCGAATCCGCGAAGATCCGTGGCTAATGCCTTCCGCCACCACCGCCTCCATGGCCGCCGTGTCCGCCACGTCCATCGCGGCCGCCACCGCGTCCGCCGCGCCCACGACCGCGTCCGCCGCCGGGACGCCCGCCGCGGCCAGCGCGATCACCACTCCGCGGCCGCTCTCCGCCGCCGCCGGTCACGTGCGGCGCGGCCTCCCGATTAAAGTTGGGCTCAGCGTCGGGCTCATCCGGAAAATCCCCGCCGCCTTCGATAACGACCGTGCCCGCCGGAACCGGTTCGCCCTCCGCTGCCGGCGCCTGGGCCACCGCTTCGGGCGCCCCACCACCGCCCATCTTCGCCCGCTGCTCTTTCAGAATCGCTTTGCGCGATAGCCGGATGCGGTTGCCCTCCACCGCCAGCACCTTCACCAGCACCTGGTCGCCTTCTTTCAGCTCATCGCGCACATCGGCAATCCGATGCTCCGCCACTTCACTGATGTGCAGCAGCCCATCGGTCCCCGGCAGAATTTCGACGAACGCTCCGAAATCCGCCAGCCGCGTGACCTTGCCAAGGTAAGTCTTTCCGACCTCTGCCGTGGCCGTGATGTCCCCGATCAGTTGCAGCGCCTTCGCCGCCGAGGTCTGATCGCTCGACGCCACCTTGACCAGTCCGGAGTCTTCCACGTCGATCTTCACTCCGGTCTGTTCGACGATGCTGCGAATCATCTTGCCGCCCGGACCGATCAGATCGCGAATCTTGTCCACCGGGATCTGTACCGAGTAGAAGCGCGGCGCATAATCGGAAATCTTCTCGCGCCCCGCCGTAATCACCTCATCCATCTTGCCCAGGATGTGTAGCCGTCCGCGCTGCGCCTGCGCCAGTGCCTCGCGCATGATCTGCGCAGTAATGCCGGCGACCTTGATATCCATCTGCAGCGCCGTGATGCCATCCTTGGTTCCAGCAACTTTAAAGTCCATGTCGCCGTAGTGATCTTCCGCACCCGCGATGTCGGTCAGGATGGCATACTGCTCGCCCTCCTTCACCAGCCCCATCGCCACTCCCGCGACCGGAGCCTTCAGCGGAACACCCGCATCCATCAGCGCAAGCGAAGCCCCGCAAACGGTAGCCATCGACGAAGACCCGTTCGACTCCAAAATGTCAGAGACGACGCGCATGGCATAAGGCCACTTTTCTTCGGTGGGCAACACCGCCGAAACCGCCCGCTCCGCGAGCGCTCCGTGCCCAATCTCGCGCCGCCCAGCCCCACGCAGAAAGGCCACTTCCCCCACCGAAAACGGTGGAAAGTTATAGTGCAGCATGAAGCGCTTCTTGGCTTCGCCTTCGAAACCTTCGAGGCGCTGCATGTCGTCGCTGGTGCCGAGCGTGGTGGTGACCAGCGCCTGCGTCTCGCCACGGGTAAAGATAGCACTGCCGTGGGTACGCGGCAGAACTCCCGCTTCAATCCAGATTTCGCGGACTTCGTCGAACGCGCGAGCGTCAGGCCGGCGCTTGTGATTGATCACTTGCTCGCGGAAGATGCGTTCGCGGAGAGTCTCATAGTAGTGATCGAGCTTCTTCTTCGCGTCTTCGTCGTCTTTTTCGCTTCCCGTCTTCGGTAACTCAGCAGCGAGTCTCTTCTTGATTTCCTTGACCAGGGTGTAGCTTTCGGCCTTGGGATGTTTCTTGGTATCGAGGGCGTCAGAAAGCTCGGCACCGATCCGGCTCTTAAGCGAGTTGTAATAGGCCTCGTCAAACGCAGGCGGCTCGACCTGCCGCTTGGGCTTGCCGACCTTGGCGCGCAACTCGTTAATCGCCGTGCAGATCTTCTTAATCTCGGTATGCCCGAACTCGATCGCGTCGACGACGGTCTCTTCCTTCACTTCCTTCGCGCCCGATTCAATCATCACGATGCCGTCCGAGGTCCCGACCACCATGATGTTGACCAGGCTCTCTCGCATCTCGTTGTAAGTCGGATTCACCAAAAACGCTCCGTTGACCAACCCGACGCGGACCGCCCCGATGGGCCCCAGAAACGGAATATCGGAAAGAGTCAACGCGCAGGAAGCCGCGTTGATGCCAAGCACGTCAGGATCATTATCAGTATCCGCGGAGAGGACGAAAGCGATAACCTGAGTCTCGCACTTGAATCCCTCGGCAAACATCGGCCGCACGGGCCGGTCAATCTGACGGCTGGTGAGCACTTCACGCTCACTCATGCGTCCTTCGCGCTTGATGAAGCCTCCGGGGAATCGTCCGCCGGCATAGGTGTACTCGCGATAGTCCACAGTGAGAGGAAAGAAGTCGATGCCTTCGCGCGGATCGGCGTTGGCGACGGCGGTGGCGAGAACGACGTTTTCGCCCAGCCGCACGACGGCTGATCCGTGTGCCTGTTTGGCGAGCTTTCCGGTTTCAAATGAGATTTGTTTGCCGCCCGTGAGGTTTACGGTAATGCTGGTAGGTTCTGGTTTCATATAGCTTCTAGCTCCTAGCTGCTAGCTTCTAGCCTTTGGCTGTTAGCTCTTGGCGCATACCGCTAGGTGCAGCTCCTTTTTCGTTTTTGATTTGTATTGGAATTCGTTTGTGTGGAGCGGGGAAGGGCACGACTTCTAGTCGTGCCCCTCGAAGGCCCCCAATCTGGTGGGCTTCAGCCCCTGAGGGCCGCGTCGCACTCCGCAGAAATAAGGCCGCAACCCTCCCGCCACTCCCTGGAAGAGAGAAGGGGGCCTGCGTTACGCAACGCACGTGAAGAGGATTCCTCAATGCTGGTGTCTCTCACCGAGACGGGTTCAGAAATATCCTGGGACGATTCGGATGCCCCATCCTCTAGCTCTCAGGACCACCCTGATCGCCTTCGCTGTTCGAGGAAGGGGAATTTGATTGCGCTTCCTGCAATTGCCGCCGCCGGAAGCTAGACCCCAGGTCAAGGTTACTTGCGGATGCCGAGTTTGGTGATCACGCTCTTGTATCGCTCGGAATCGTATTTCTTGAGGTAGTCGAGCAAGCGACGCCGCTTGCTGACCAGCATGAGAAGCCCGCGGCGCGAGCCGTGGTCTTTCTGGTGCGTCTTGAAGTGGTCGGTCAACTGGCCAATACGCTCGCTCAGCAGCGCGATCTGCACCTCGGGACTCCCGGTGTCGGTCGCATGCGTGCGATGCAGGTCAATGACGGATTTCTTTTGCTCTCTGGCTAGCACTAGCCTGATGTGCTCCTGTCTTTAATCGATTGTCTTGTGACAGTTAGAAGAATATCACGGGGAGTCGTGGAGCGTAAAGGATCGTGGTCTTTGAGGTTTCATGTGGGAGGTTCATGCAGCACGGTTCATGTGGGGACGACCGCCTCGGCCGTCCGTTCGAGCGAAGCTCGACTCGCTCTAAGGTCGCAGCCCGCAAGCAGGGGGCGGGTGGCCCATGCTAGCTGCCATCCCTGCTCTCGAAGGTGCCCCGTCCAAGCTTCGCTTGGGCGGGGATTTTGATCCGGATCGGACGGGTAACCGCGCTGGGATCAGGAAAACGACGGCAGGAAGCTTCAACAGCCCGTAGACTTCGATCTCGCCCCGGGCGGCGAAGTAGACGCGCCCGTTGACGACGATCGGGAAAACGAACCGCGTGGCGAGGGCAGCGCGGTCGCGCTGGCTGTTTTGTTCAGAGGTGTAGATCGGCTGGTCCAGCCGGTCAGCGTCGAAGGCATAGAGGACCGCAGGTTTGTTGTCGGGGCCATTCCAGGTCTTGGTCGCGATGGCCCAGACGATAGCGTTTTTGTTACCGTCGGCGGAGACCGAAGGGGTGGCTCCGGGATTCGCGAACTTCGTGCTCGAAGATGCATGCAGCGTGAGCTCACCATTCTTTACCGCGTAGTCGCGAAGATGATCGTCGCTGGCGGCGAAGAAGACGTGTCCGTTCCAGTAGGCGAGGGCGCCGTAGCCGCCGCCCGGCATGCGAATCATCTCGACCAGAGCGTCGGCGTCGCGGCGAAACTTGCCCAGATTGTCCCGGTCCATCACATAGATCGTGGAATCCTTCGTAGGCTGCAGCAGCAGATGACGATGCGCCCCCGTCTGATCCGGCAGCAGAAGAGGCCCGCTGGAGCCAACGTCAGAATCGGCCTCGCTGATGCGATCCTGATCGTGCGGCGTGAAATAGTCGCGGATCACAAGCGACGAAGACGACCCGTCCAGTGCCAGCTTCAGAACCGAGTCGCCGTAGTCGCGCCCGCCCGATCCGGCATCGAACGTGCCGTTGCCGGTGGGGACGTAGAGGTTCCCGTCGGCATCAGCGGCAGGCCCAGTGTCACTCAACCAGATGCCAGCTTCGCCTCCGTCCGGCGTGACATTGAGGACGGCTCGCTGGGCGAGCGTTTGCGGATCATACGCCATCACCCAGCCGTGGTAAGGGTCAACGTCGCAAGACGATGCCCATTCGAGATAAAGGACGCCGTTGGCAAGCGTGAGCGCGGCCCGCGGATTCTCCTTCAGCTGATCGAAGGCAACTTGTCCGTTCGCCGCTCCGGCGCCCTTGCCCGGCACCGCCGCAGAAATGAGTTTGGGCCCGCCGAACTTTTCAACTCCGGTGGTGATTGCGAGGGCGTGCAGGTGCTGGAAGTATTCGTTGGCGCCAACGGCGTGTTTGATCCGGGTGCGAGCGAGCACATATAGCGTGCCGGTCTTGAGATCAATTACCGGCGTGGAAGTGACGCCAACTTCGGGGCGGATGAACGGACACTGTGCGTCGTCCTCAGAGACGGGGATGACACCGCGTGCTTTATCGAGAAAGCTAACCTGCCAGAGCGGAGGGTCGCCGGGACGATTGGCATCGAAGGCGTAAACGCTGTCGTGTTCGGTAGCGATGAAGAGGACGTCATGAGTTCCTTTGCCCGGAACGTCGACGGAGGGGAGATATAGAGGTTGCGCGTAGACCGCGCCGTCGACTTTGAACGCGCCGAGTTTGCCGAACTGTTTTGTATTTACATTCTGCGGAGTGAGGATTTTTTCCTGGAGCGTGGCGCCCGTGCGGGAGTTGTCGTATTGCGATGTGGTGACCTGAGCGAGGGCGGGAAGCGCGACAAGGACTAGGGTGGAAGCAATACGCCAGTACGCGTTCATTCGAGTCTCCCAGAAGACGAGGTTTGTCGAGGCTCAGATAATCTCCGGTGCGAGGTCCTGGCTCGAAAACGTGCACGTACGATTGATCCATCAGCTAAGGTTTTTGAACTCTTACCAACTGCCAGGGATGGTCCGCGACGGGTGTATCAAATAGCTTAAGTTCGGCCTTGTCGGAATCTGTTTGGGTCAGTTCGAAACGGGAGGACGTACCATCCGGCCGTTTTGCTCCCTTAAACGACAGAGTGTTTTGTTGCGCGCTGGCTTCGTTAATCTTTTGTGCATGCTCTGGGGCCGGAGGGTCCGAGACAGATACGCATGCTCCGTTGTGATCGCCACCCATGTTTCCAATGCTGATAGTACCTTCGAGTTCAGATCCGGTTACGTGGAGAACGATCACGACGAAAGTTGCTCCGTCCTGACATTTTCCTTCCCAAGTGCCGGCGAATCTATCGAGGGAATCTGCTTCTTTCTTGGTGTCAAGGGTTGATCGTTCCTGAGCGGCGGCGGGCTGAAGGAATACTAATGCCAGCGCCAATGTTAATAAGAGAGTGATTTGGTGGGCGAGGGCTTTTGTCATAGCTAGCTCCTTTGGGACCACTGTCGGATGGGCGCGATTTCGCGGCCGAGACAGAAGGTCCCGATGCCGGGCCCAGCAAGAAGCCACAGAACTCCTCTGAGCGCGGGCAGATGATTTGTTTGGGTGTTTTAGACACCGGCAAGCTTGGACGCGTTCCCAGAACTTTGTCTACTTCGACATGGAGAGCCCCGCTACTGTTTTTCCGCCTGCTTTTCCGCGGGCTTGGCGAAGAGCTTGGGATCGACCGCGGGGTTGAGTTCGATCTTCTTGAATTCGGCGTTGCTGGTCTGCTGACCGTTTTGTTTGTTCTGGTGCTGATAGGGCATGGTGAGGCCGTCGGCAGTGCGCCAGTCGGAGAGATCGGTTTCGCCGTCGAAGGGGCCGGATTGTCCCTCGCCCTTGTATTTTTCGCGGAGGACGTAGCCAGTCTTAGGGTCAACGTACCAGCGGACCCAGGGGATGGCGCCGCCGATGTCGAGAATGGCGGCATCGACGTCGCCTACTTTCTCAGTGCCGGCGGCGGCAAATGAGAAAGCGGGATCCTCGGCGTGCTGCGCGACGTAGACGAGATCGTGGTGCAGCTGGGCGAGCATCTCGTTCTTTTGCGCTGGTGGCATGGCGCGCGTGCCCATGCCGGCCAAGGACATGAAAGCGTCATCGGGCGAAGCCACGATGGTGAGCTTGCCTTGCGGTATGTCCATGTCGACGCGCATGGTGTCGGGAAAGGCGAGGATGACGTCGACGGCGGAAGAAGGGCCGCCGGAGTCGCTCTCGGCGATGTTGACGTGCATGCTCTTGATCGATTGCAGTTTGCGCAGGCCTCCCATGGCAGAGGCGACTCTGGCGGCGAGCGCTTTGCCCTCGGGATTGGACGCGGCGGGCTTGGCCTCGTCTTTGGCCGCGGGCGGCGGCGGGATGGTGATGTCGATTTCTTTCACGGAGCCAAGCGACGAGAGCGGCTTGTCGAACTCCTTGGTGTTGCCCACCACCAGCACCGCGAGTTGATCTTTGTGCATGTACTTGGTGGCGACGCGGTTCACGTCGGTGGCCGTCACTTTCTTGATTTCTGCCTGATACTTGTCGAGCCAGTCGGGAGGATAGCCGTAATACTCGTAGGTCATGCGCTCGCCGAGAATCTTGTCGGGGGAGTCGAGGCGGAAGATGAAGGCGTTGAGGATGGCGTCTTTGGCGCGCTGAATCTCTTCGTCGGTGATGGGCTGCTTGGACAGATTGTCGATATCTTCGCCGACCGCTTGCACGGCTTCGACGGTGCTTTGGCTCTTGGTGCCCATCGCGACCTGCAGAATTCCGGGATGGCCGAAATTGGTGCCCACACCACCGCCGACTCCGTAGGCGAGCCCGCGTTTGGTGCGGATGTCGTTGAACAGGCGCGAGGAGAATCCGCCGCCGAAGGCCTCGTTGAAGACGCTGATGGCGTAGTAGTCGGGATTGTCGCGGGTGGTGCCGAGCGCAACCATGCGAATGTTGCTCTGGTTGACGTCGTCTTTGGGGATCAGGTAATAGCCGGGCTTGGCGGGCGAGTATTTTACGTCGTTCTTGGGAAGCGTCGGGCCTTTGGGCCAGGACTCGAAAGCGGCGCGCAGACGGGCTTCCATGGCGGCAGAGTCGAAGTCTCCACTGATGCCAAGAATGATGTCGTTGGGATGCACATATTTGGCGTGCCAATCGAGAAGATCCTGACGCGTGACGGCGCTGACCGTGGAGTATTCAGCGATGCGGGCATAAGGATTGTCGGGGCCGTAGGCCAGTTTGACCGCTTCGCGGTGGGCGATTTCGCCAACCTGGTCGTTGCGACGGGAGATGCCGTCGAAAGCTTCTTTTTGGGCGAGGTCGAGTTTGTCGGCGCGGAACTCGGGGTTCTGCAGCAGGTCGGCAAAGACCTTGAAGACGTCGTCGAGGTCAGCCTTGAGGCAGGAGAAGTTCACGGTGGCGGAGTCGGGGCCGCCAGCGGTTTCGACTTTGGCGGCGCGAACTTCGAGGAAGTCGTCGAGTTGGTCGCCAGTCTCGGACTTGGTGCCGCCGGTGCGCCAGACTTCGCCGTAGAGATCGACAAGTCCGGTCTTTTCGGCGGGTTCGTTGACCGAGCCGCCGCGAATGCGGGCGGTCGCGTCGATCAGAGGCAACTCGTGGTCCTCCTGGAGGAAGATGACCATGCCGTTCGAGAGTTCGACGCGCTTAGGCTGCTGCGGCTTAAATGCGGGTAGTGGAGGGATCGGAATCTGCTTCCAGGTCGTGCTTTGTCCCCAAATGTGACATGGCATCGCGAAGGAAATGGCTGCCAGTAGGAACGCGAAAAGAATCGCGCGCTTCCACTTGTTATTGCGACTCCAAAGATGTTGTGTGCTAACCGGCACAGCGGAGCTTCGCTCCGCCGGACAGCCGGGGGCGGCTGTCCCCACATTAAGGCACGACTTCCAATCTGCAAGGAAACTCGCCGTCGTTTTCATTGCGCACCTCCCTGGTCACCGCCAGGAGACCCGCCGCCTCCCGTTTCGATAATGCCGATGGTGCGGTTGGTGTCGACGAAGATTTCGTTGGCGATCCGGCGGACGTCGGCTTTGGTCACCTGGTCGATGCGATCGACGGAGCGGAACAGTTCACGCCAATCACCATAGCGGGTCTGATAGGTGGCGAGTTGCGTGGCCAGGCCCTCGTTGTCGGCAAGGCCTCGAATCAGGTTGGCCTTGCTGCGGGTCTTGATCATTTTCAATTCGTCGTCGGAGATGTCTTCTTTTTTCAGGCGATCGATTTCCACGTGGATGGCGTCGCCAACCTCCTGCGGCGTGTGGCCGGGCATGGGAAAGGCGTAGAAAGCGAACAGGTGCGGATACTTGATAGCCGGCCAACCGCTGAAGCCGGCGGAAGAGGCGGCGATCTTTTTGTCGCGCACCAGGGCGCGATAGAGGCGAGAGGTGCGGCCTTCGGCCAAGAGGTCCGTGATGGCGTCGAAGACGGCGTCGTCTTTGCTGCGATAGTCAGGGCGGTGGTAGCCCTCGATGTAAAGCGGTTGGGATCGGTCTTTGAGGACGACTCTGCGCTCGGAGTTCTGTGGAGGCTCGGTGGTGGTTTCCTCGTCGGGGTGCGGCCGGGTGGGCAGGCGGCCGAAATATTGTTCGAGGATGGGCATGGCCTGGGCGGTTTTCACATCGCCGGCGACGGCCACGACCATGTTCGACGGCACGTAGTACTTATCGAAGAATTTCTGGGCGTCGCTGGCAGAGAAATGGTTAAGGTCAGAGATCCAGCCGACGGTGGGACGGTGATAGGGATGGGCGACGAAGGCGGCCTCGGTGAACTGCTCGAGCAGGCGGCCGATGGGATTGCTGTCGGTGCGCATGCGGCGCTCTTCAATCACGACGTTGCGTTCCTTGTAGAACTCGCGCAGGACCGGATGCAGAAAGCGCTCCGACTCGAGATAGGCCCATAGCTCGAGGCGGTTTTCGGGGAGGGAGTAGTGGTATCCGGTTTCGTCGAAGGAGGTGAAGGCGTTCATGTCCTCGCCGCCGTTTTGCTCGACGATCTTGCCGAATTCGTTGCCGACGACGAATTTGTCGGCCTCAGTGATGGCGTCTTTCCAGGCTTTTTCGAGTTGCTTCAACTTGGCTTCGTCGCGGCCGACATTTTTGTCGCGCTCGCCTAAGTAGGCGGCATAGGCGGCCTCAACCTTGGCCAGGGCGGGCTTTTCGGCGGCGTAATTGCTGGTGCCGATCTTGTCGGTGCCCTTGAAGGCCATGTGTTCGAACATATGAGCGAGACCAGTTGCGCCCATCGGATCCTGGACCGAGCCGGCATCTACCAAGGTAAAGAAAGAGAAGACCGGAGCCTCGGGGCGCTCGCAGATCATAAGCGTCAGGCCGTTGGGGAGTTTCTTGACCGTGATGCGCTTTTCGAAGGAGGCGGCGTCCTGGGCGGCGACCGCGGCTGCAAACAGGAAAACGATGGCGGCAAGGTTAAGAGCGCGATGCTTCATGGGACCTCCGGAATAAACCGACACGACACGGTTATGTCTTGGACGGACATGCGGGGCAGAAGTTTGAAAGTACGTGGGGGGGAGGCGGGTTGTCAAACGGGCGCGGGCGGATGGCAGGGGTGACGCTAGCTTTAATCCTTGACACTCTAAAGCGTGTCCCAAACCGTCTATTCTGTGCAAGCATAGTGAGACTTTTAAGGAGGGGGAATGGGAGACGCACGGACGCTATCTCGCAGGCGAAGATCCGCCTTGAGCCGTCGCTTGCTGCAGGTCGGGATGCTGTTTGCGCTCGGCCCAGCGATCGCCCAGCAGAGCGGTTCATCACAATTTACGATTAAGCCGCTGCCCTTGCCAGGCGCGCACGGCCTGGTGACGTTGGACTACTTCTCCTATGACAAGACGACCGAGACCCTTTGGGTACCCGCATCCAACACCGGCAGCGTCGACGTCATCGATACAAAAACGGATCGGATCAAACGCGCCAAGGGATTCCCGGTAGCGCAAGTCCAGATTCTTGGCAAAGTGCGCACCGTAGGCCCATCGTCGATTGCCATCGGTGAGGGTGTGGCCTACGTCGGGAGTCGAGCCGACTCGAGAATTTGCGTGGTCGATGTGCGAACTCTAAAACAACGCGGCTGCATCGCATTTGCTCCTCGATCTGCAGGGCTTGCCGCCGCTCCCGATGGTCTTATCTACATCGCGGCTACCAAGGAAGTGTGGGCCACCAGCGGAGCACCGCCCATCGGCGTTCCCGCCGCAGACCGTTCGATCCAAATTCTTGCGGCCAGCCCGCCCGCACAGTTGGCGCCAGCCGGGAAGATTCCGCTGCCTGGCTCGGCGGAGGGTTATGCGGTGGACAATCTTCATGGGCACTTTTACACAAACCTGGAAGAAACCGGTCAGACGGTCGCGATTGATGTCCGGAAGCGGGCTGTCTTGTCTACCTGGAAGTCTTGTGACGATCCGAGCGGGGTAGCGGTCGATAGCAAGCGCGGATTCGTGTTCGTGGCATGTGTGGACCATGTAATCGTGTTGGACGCGGGACACGATGGGAGAGTGACTGGATCGATTCCGACGGGAGCGGGCGTGGACAACATTGACTACTCCGACGAGGCCGGGCTGCTGTATGTGGCTGCGGCCGAGGCTGCCCAGTTGACCATTGCTCGGGTTGACGATGGCGGGGTACCGAGCCCGATGGCGGTCGTAAAGACTACAAACGGTGCGCGCAGCGTGGTTGCGGGGGCGAGTGGGACTGCTTACCTTATCGATCCGCTGGGTGGCCGTATGCTCAAAGTCGAGCCCAAATAGGGGAGAGTTCTTTGATCGACTCAGTGATCGATGTTCAGGGCAGGAATCTCAAGCTGTCGAATCTGGAGAAAGTCCTTTATCCCGCCGCGGGATTCACGAAGAAGGATGTCATCGATTATTACGTGCGCATTGCGCCGGCGATTATTCCGCATTTGGCGGGACGGGCGCTGACCCGGAAGCGGTATCCGGATGGTGTGGAGGGCGAGCCGTTTTTCGAGAAGAATGCTCCCATGCACCGGCCGGAGTGGGTGAAGACGGCGCCCATCTGGAGCGGGCGCAACCGGCGGACCGTTCATTATGTGCTGGCGGACGATCTGGCGACGCTGGTGTGGCTGGCCAATCTGGCTGCGCTGGAGTTGCATCCGTCGCTGGCGTTGGCGGAAGACATTACCTGTCCGACGGAGATGGTGTTCGACCTTGATCCGGGGCCGCCGGCGAATATTGTGCAGTGCTGCCAGGTGGGGCTGTGGCTGCGCGAGATCTTCGAGCACTTCGAGCTGCAGAGTTTTCCCAAGACTTCCGGGTCGAAAGGGCTGCAGGTCTATGTTCCGCTCAATACGCCGACGACCTACGAGTCGACCAAAATGTTCTCGCATGCGCTGGCGCAACTGCTGGAGCACGATCACAAAGAGCTGGTGTTGTCGGAGATGAGCAGACAGGCACGCACCGGCAAAGTGTTTGTGGACTGGAGCCAGAACGACGAGCACAAAACTACGGTGGCAGTGTATTCGTTGCGGGCCAGGGAGAGGCCTGCGGTTTCGACTCCGGTGAAGTGGGAGGAGGTCGAGCGTGCGCACAAGAAAAGGGATCCGGGACTGCTGGTATTCGAGGCCGGGCAAGTGGTGGGCCGGTTTGAGAAGATGGGGGATCTGTTTGCGCCGCTGCTGGAATTGAAACAGCGTCTGCCGGATTTGCGGAAGACAGGCGCGACTCGGCCAGTGGCCGCGCCGATCGAGATCGCCGCCCAGGCAGACGAAGATCATCCCGCGCCAAGTCGGAGCAAGCGAGCAGGGAAGAAGAAGTAGGGCTCGTGAAACCGTTAACCACTAAAAGCACTCTTCGGCTTTGCTCAGGGCAGGCTTAGGGACACGAAGGAAACTGCTATGGGGCAATTTTTTGCGGGAACTTCGGGATGGGCTTACCCGACTTGGAAGCCGAACTTTTATCCGGCCAAGCTGGCGCAGAAGAAATTTCTGGGGCACTACGCCACACGGCTCAACACGGTTGAGGTCAATTTCACCTTCCGGCAACTGGTCAAGGAAACTACGATCCAGAACTGGCTGGGGGAAACGCCTGGGCATTTTCGATTTGGCATCAAAGCGCACCAGGTCATCACGCACATCAAGCGGTTGAAGGGGACCGAGGATTTTGTGCCGCGGTTCCTGGCGACGATCGAACCGCTGGCCGCGGCGGGGAAGCTGGGGCCGGTATTGTTTCAGCTTCCGCCGAACTTGAAGGCGGATGCGGCGTTGCTGAAGGATTTTCTGGCACTGGTGCCGCGGGCTGTGCCGGCGGCGTTTGAATTCCGGCACGCGTCGTGGTTTAGCGAGGCGACATGGGAACTGCTGAAGTCGAGCAACGCGGCGTTATGCGTGGCCGAGACCGAGACCATGACTACGCCCGATGTGGCGACGTCCGGCTTGGTTTATTACCGGTTCCGCAAGCCGAGTTATACCGGGGACGAGCGGAGGGCGATGACGGAGCGGATCGGGGAGCACCTGTCAGAGGGACGCGATGTGTTTGCATACTTCAAACACGAGGAGACTCCCGAGGGAGCACTCTACGCGGTGGAACTGCTGCGGGAGCTGAGCGGTGCGGTGGGAGCATGAGTCGCTGGGAAAGATTCCTCGCGGTCGCTTTACCCTGCGCGGCGGTGGTGACGGCATGGGCTCAGCAACCTGTTCAGGGATCCTGGCAGAGCCTAAGAACCGGGGGCATGGCTGGTTCCAGGTCGACATAGCGTCACGCCGACTATGACGAACCAGACGGCCTGTCCGAGTACGACCAGACCAAAGCCGTGCACGTTGAGTCGCAAGTGGCCAGAGAGGACCGCAGCCACAGTGAGAGGGCCCAAAATGCACCCGTAGACTGCCACACTACGAGCGAGGAGACCGTTGCGCAGGATGGCCACCGACCACAGCGCCAGGGAAGTTGATGAAGCCACGACAAACACCATTGCAAACGCCTGATTCAGAAAACCGTTATAGGTGAACAGCACGCTCCACAGATTGGCGGTCTCGCTCGCGGGAGTTGCTGCCGCCATCTGCCGCGCCAGGCCCGGGGCCACGAGGCCGCTGAATGCAGCTGCGTTCAGCGCAGCCACGCCAGCGAACCCGTACGCTACTACTGCGCAAACTGACAGCTTGTCGGGGGATGCCAGCCGCCGTGACAATCCCAGTGTGCCCAGAAACATTACCGGGATGCTGGCCAACGCCAGCGTATGTACGGCGACTATCAGCCGCGCGATCCGGTCGAACTGTCCGGGCGCGAGCAGGTCATGGCCGGTAGGATGGAACGCCATCGTTATAATCAAGCCGATTGATCCTGCGATCAGCGCCAATCCGCTCTTGCGATCGTCTGTCATGTCCCGCACTGTAGGTGGAGACTTATCGGCGGTCAATGCGCATTTCGAGGAAACGTCGCGAATCCGAACAAAGAGGCGCCATATGTCCGGAAAAGGAACAACAATCACCGCACCGCGCAAGGCTCGGAAGACAGATCGCCGTGTACGCCGCACGCGAGATGTGCTCGGCGATGCACTGGTGAAATTGATGTACGAGAAACCGTTCGAGGAAATCACCGTGCAGCAGGTGCTGGACCGCGCCGGCGTTAGCCGTTCGACTTTCTATACGCACTATCGCGACAAAAATGATTTGTTCCTCGGCGACGTGGAGGACTTCTTTGAGATGATGGCAACCCATCTCACGCGGAGCGGCGAGGTTTCCAACAGGGTTGCCCCTGTGCGCGAGCTATTCGCTCACATCGCCCAAGTGCGCGAGTTCTATGCCGCGCTGGTCGCATCGGGCAAGATCCACGACACGATGGAACTGGGAAAAGGCTATTTTGCGCGCTCTATCGAGCGACGTCTCTCCATGTTGTGTCCGGAGGACAATAGTTCGTCTGAGCGCGCTGCTCTAGCCTATGCGCTCGCCGGGGCCTTGTGGTCGCTGTTGTCCTGGTGGATCGATCACGGCACAAAAGCCTCACCCGCGGAGATGGACGAGATCTATCATCGGATGGTATGGTCCGGAGTCAGTGCCGACGAAGCTGAAAAGAGGCTTTACCTCCGCCGCTAATTTCCCATCACTTCGGCTTTTTCTTGCCGAAGAGGCCAGACAGCCCGCTCAGCGGATTCTGCTGGTTATTGCCCTGGCCCTTCAGCACTCCCTGCAACAGGCCGGTGGCCATCCCTTTCACGTCGGGAACGAATTTGGGATCGGCGGTCGTGCCCTGAATCGCGAACGGGATACCCAGTCCGCTCACGGCGGCGTTCATCTTGAATGCCAGTTCATTGGCCGGACTCACAACGCCCGCCCCCGTCAGCACTCCGATCGAGGGAACCGTCAGATTGATGTTGTTGGCCTGAGTGCCCTCGGGTGCGACTCTCACGTCCGAACTGAAGTTCTTGATCGTGGTGTCGTTGCCGGTTTGCTTTCCAGCGAGGGCGGCAATCGAGGAGAGTTTCGAACCCAGGTCAAAGTTGGCCAGCGCAGAATTTTCCAGGCGAACGGTTCCGGTGGTTACCAGCTTGTCAACCGGTCCCACGATGTCCAGGGTCGTGTTCAGGTCGCCACCCTTCAGGGTTGCCTTCGGGGGTAATACCACTCCGAGTGCCGGCAACATCGCTTCCAGGTCGTCGACGGGCATGCCCTGCCCGTCCAACTTCATGTTGACCACAGTGACTTTGCCGTGCGCGTCGTACGTTCCTGTGAGATGCGCCAGCGCTTTGCCCATGGCAACGTCGCCCTGCGTAAGCCTTCCTTCCTCCTTGGCGAGATTGTGGACCACGGCATAGGTCAGGTCTACCGGTTTGCCCGCCGGAGAGCCCTTCTGGACCACCTTCAATTCCGTGGCCTTCAGGGTGCCGTTGGTTTTGGCTTCGCGTCCGTCGGAGGTGAGGGTCTCGTTCAGATCGGCGATCCCAGAGATACCGGTCGCTGGATCGATGAAGCCCGACTCGGCGAGGTTCAAGCGCTGGACCGAAACCTTGGCTTGCAAGGGAGTGAGCGCCGCATTGTTGTCGTCGATGGGCCCGGCCTTGCCGTCGAGCTTAAGGGTTCCGCCCGCCGGCAAATCCGCCGTCACGCTGAAAGGGAAAGACGACGCGAACGAGAAGTTCGTTATTACGATATTAACCTTGTCATAAACATGCGGCTTCTCGCCCGCGTGCGAGACGGTCAGCCGTCCGTCTTTTACGTTCAGCTTAGCCACGGTGAGATTCGGATTGGTTTGCGGCTCTGATTTCTTCTTCTCGGGCGCCGCCGTATTCTTGCCACCCAAGCTGGAGAAATTCCATTTTTGCCCGTTCTCCGATTTCACCAGTGCGATTTCTGGTTGGTTCAATGTCAGCTCGGTGACATTGAGAGCCTTCGAAAAAATCAATGGCATCAGCTCCACGCCCACCTTGAGCGACTTCGCCTGCACAAAAGGCGACTTGCTGAACTCCGGGTCGTCGGCGATTGAAATGTTGTCCGCCGACACCGCGCCCGACAGCAGCGCAAGCGTCAAGTTTCCGACTTTGACTTCGCGTCCAAGGGCACCCGTCAACTCGGATTCAAGTTTCGGCCGAAAGGTGTTGGCATCGATGAAGAAGGGCACCGCGATCACGATGACAATCAGCACTCCAACGATAATGGCCAGGATTTTTAGAATGCGCTTCATGATTTGAACCTCCTGCGGGAAAATTGTGAAACTCGCGCTCGGGTGAGAGAAACTGCTGGAGGCGCAAGTGTATCACTGCGCGTCCTCGAACCGTTCGGGCGATCATTCGCGATCCGTTCCGCCCGGTTTCGGTGCGTGCAGCGCAGCCTGCCACGCCAATGCAATTGATCGGCGGCGCCGCCAAGCAGGCAGGCAATACGTCCCGTTGTGATCCGAGCGCTTGACACTGATTCCACTCTCTGCTGTAGTGTCCGCCAGCGGCCGCACTTAATTCAAGCGATCGCGCTTCCGGCGATGGTGACCATTCGAGATGTGGCGAAGGAAAGCGGCTTCTCGTCGACCACCGTGTCGATCGTGCTGAACAACGCACCGCTGGCGCGCTACATTCCTGCCGTCACCAAGAAGCGAATCGAGCGCGCGGCGCAGAAACTCGGTTACCGGCCCAACCAGTTCGCCCGCTCCCTGCGCAGCAAGCGCAGCCACACCGTCGGCGTGATGGTCTTTGACATGACCGACCCGTACTGCACTCTTGTCCTGCGCGGCATCGAAAACACTCTTTACCAGTCGTCGTATCTTCCCATCCTCACTGACGTGCACAACGAACGCGGGCGCTTCGAGCGCTACCTTGAAATGCTCCTCGACCGCCGGATCGAGGCCCTCATTGTGCTGGCGAACTGGCTCTTCCTCGACATCAACTTGCTGGGCGACCTCGAGAAAAATAGCATCCCGACCGTCATGATCGGGTTCGAGTTGAAGACCGATTCCATCAGTTCCGTCATCGTCGATAACGAAGTTGGAGGCCACCTCGCCCTCGAACATCTGTATTCGCTCGGCCACCGCAAGATTGCCTTCATTCGGGGGCCAAAGGCCCTCACCGACACTTCGCCGCGCTGGCGCGGCATCCGCAATTGCGCCAAGTCGGTCGGACTCGAACTTGATCCCCGCCTGATTATGGAACTGCCGGAATCGCGGGATCCCACCTCGAGCTTTGAAGCGGGCCACAAGCTGACCGAAGAGTTGATCAAACAGAGGCGTTCCTTCACCGCGCTTCTGGCGTTCGACGACATGAGTGCGTTCGGGGTCATCCACGCCCTCTCGAAGGCGGGCATTCGTGTCCCTGACCAGTGTTCGGTGATCGGCTTCGACGACGTCGCCGCCTCGGCGCTCTACACCCCCTCGCTGACCACCGTCCGCCAGCCCATGGAATCGATGGGAGCATCGGCCGTCGGCATTGTGGTCGACGGCATCAATGCCGTTCTCGAAAAACGAGAGTTCGGCGCCACACATCGCAAAGTCGCTCCCGAACTGGTCGTCCGCGAGTCGACGCGCAACCTGCTGTAGGTGTGGCGTTGATTTTTTGATCGCGAGAATTCGATTTTTGTCGCGCCCAGGACCGGCCTAACCGGTTCGGTGCACGCTTTTTTCTTGACAGTCGATACCATGCAAAGCCACTATTCATACGTTTTAATAGTGCATCTCGGGTCTCAGCGCAGGATACGTGTTCTGCATGGGGAACGGCGCGCCGGACCAAAAGGTTCGGACGAAACGAGCAGAAGCAACTAAACGCGCGCGGAGCCAGCCCGCGCCAAACGGGGAGCGCGATAATGAACAGAGGAAATGCAATGGTCAGGGCAGTGCGGAACTTTCTTTCGGTTGGTTTTCTTGGCCTCATCGCGGCTTCTGTCGCGCTTGCCCAAGCCGGCAGGGGTAGTATCAGCGGCCTGGTCACCGACCCGGGCGGGGCCCTAGTTTCCGGCGCCCAAATCGTCCTCGTGAGTCCTGCGACGGGAGTGACCCAGCACACCATCACCAGCGGCGCGGGACTCTACACTTTCATCTCGCTCAATCCCGGCGTCTATCAGGTGACCGCCACCCAGTCGGGTTTCAAAACCATCACCCAAGACAAAATCACGGTCAATGTCGATCAGGTCACCGAGGTCAACCTTGCGCTGCAAATCGGCGCTGCCACCGAAAAGGTAGTCGTCGTCGAAACCGCCGACCTGGTCGAGCCCACCAACTCAACCGTCGGCTCGCTGATCCCCTCCGAGCAGATTGATCGCGTCCCGCTGCTTTACCGCAACGTTTACGATCTCATTCAATTAAGCGCCGGTGTGATTGCGGTCAACGGTTCGCCCAATTCGAGCGATTCCTTTCAGTCCGTGCAGAACATCTCAAACGGGCGCCCGGGAGTGGACGTCTCCGCCGACACCATCAACGGCTCGCTTGTGGGATCGGTTTACTACATGCTCGATGGCGCCCCCATCGGAATTGCGGAAAACAACTCCGCCGCCATCATCCCGGCGATGAATATTCCCGAAGATGGAGTTGAGGAGGTTCGCGTTGAGACCCAGAATACGGCCGCGTCATACCAGAGCGGCGGCGGCGGCGTCATCAGCCTGGTGAGCAAATCTGGCACCAACAAGTTTCATGGCGACGCCTTCGGGGTCTTCCGTCCCGATGTCCTGTCCGCCAACGACTATTTCAATAAGAACACTCAATTGTCCCAGGGCCTGAAGAACACACCTCCGTCTTTCCACCGTTATCAGGAGGGTGGCGCCATTGGGGGACCTATTAAGCGCGATAAGGTTTTCTTCTTTGGGGATTACGAGGACACGCAACAGACGCAATTCGAAGGCCTCGACACTTTTACCGTCCCTACCAGTGCCGAAAAGACGGGAGACTTCTCGAAGATGGGTTTTACCATCTACGATCCCACTAAGCCCGATGTAGCCGGCCTGCGGCAAGCATTTCCTGGCAACATCATTTCAAATCCTAACCCCATAGGCTTGCTCTATCTGGCCAATATGCCACACTGCAACATCCCTGACCCCACCTCCTGTGATCAGGCAACCGGTGACGTCGCAAATAATTTCGGGTTGCCCGGCTTGGATCCATTTAAAGCGCACAGGTTCGACGTACGGGTGGATTGGAACGCAAGCGAGAAGCAGCGCCTGTTCACCAGGTTTTCCTATGACCACTTGTTCTTTACCCAGGCCAACGTTTTCCCAGCTCCCGGGTGGGACCCCAATTATGCCCAGAACCTTACCAATGGGCGCAACGTCCTGGTGGCCGACGACCTTACCCTCAATTCTTCTACGGTGCTGAATTTGCGCTACTCCTTTACTCGCCACCACGAGGAACAGCAAGGGCAGCCTTCCTACGGCAGCGTCGACATTACGAAGCTCGGCTTTCCCGCCTCGCTGGCCGCGGAGCAGGTCGTCAAACAGCTACCGTTTGTGGTCTTCAATGACCTGGTTGGTTCAAGTCAAGAAGGGGTTGGCGGCACTGCCAACTACAATCTGTTCTTTTATGCCAGCATGAACAGCGACGCCAGCGCCACCCTCAACAAGGTGCACGGCAAACATGAATTGTCGTTCGGCTTCGAGTGGATGAAGCGTTATCTCAACGTCACCCAGCCACCAGCCCCCGCGGGCGCGTACGGTTTCGACTTCACCGCAACCGAACGGTCACTGAATGATAAAACTCCTGTTGGGGGCAGCGATTTCGCCTCTATCCTAGTCGGAATGGGGATGGCTCCGGGCACTGAAGGGAATACTGGCTACCCCAATTTCACCAAGGATGTCAAAGTAGCCGAATCCAACCCCTACTATGCGGCCTTCGTGGAAGATACCTTCCATGCTTCGAAATCTCTGACGATCACCGCCGGCCTGCGCTGGGACATCTTCGGAGGGCGCAACGAGCGTTTCAACCGCCTGGAATACTTCGATCCTCGTGCCGTCGGCAGCTTAAACAACGTTCCCTTTACCGGTGCAGAGATCTACGCCAACGGCAGCCATCGCTCTCCGTTCACGACAAACATGCACGACTTCGGGCCGCGCCTGGCATTCGCCTGGCAGCCCGTCCAGCACTTTGTGGTGCGCGGTGGCGCAGGCATCTACTATGGCCCCAGTCTGCACAACGTCGCCAGCGCCGGCAATGACACGGATGGGTACTCTACGTCAACGACGTGGAACGCCACTTGCCTGACTGCGAGCGGCAATACAACCTTTAACGGCACCTCGTTATGTAGTGGGGCTGCGGCTGGAAGTCCCGCACCGAGTTTCACGGGTATCTCTTCGTTAAGTAATCCCTTTCCTAACGGCGTAATTGAACCGATCAGTTCGCCCTCGGGTCTCACCAATAACTTCGGAATATCTTTGAGCACCGTGCTGCACTCCCAGCGCACACCTGCCACCTACAATTTCAACTTCGGCTTAGAGTATGAGCTGCCGCATCAGGTCATCGTGAGCGTCGGCTATATCGGGAGCCGAGGACTTTTCCTGCCCATTTCCAGTGTCGATCTGAACCAGCTCGATCTCGGCACGATCCAAAAATATGGCAGTTCGCTGTGTGTCGTGCCGGCGGCGGGCTGCATGGTGCCCAACACCGGGCCGGTGAGCCTCAACTCCAATTTCAGCGGTCCAGTTCCTCTCTGGGCGACACTCCAGCCTTTCCCGCAGTTTGGCAACGGCGGCTATGATGGGAGTACTGGTGTTAACAGCGGCAACGGCGTTCTCGTGAATGGCTACCCCGCGGGAGACTCTGAGTACAGTTCCGTGCAAACCAAGGTGCAGAA
Organism: Candidatus Sulfotelmatobacter sp.; assembly: GCA_035511455.1. Lineage (GTDB taxonomy): Bacteria > Acidobacteriota > Terriglobia > Terriglobales > Acidobacteriaceae > Sulfotelmatobacter. Next base: position 269,407 of record DATKFH010000069.1, read on the forward strand.
GAGGCTGACCGGTCACTTCACCACACTTGCCACCTTCACTTGGGGGAAGTTGATGACCGATGATGGGCGCCCTCCCCTGGGGTTTGTCGGTACTCACTCTACCGTCGTCCAGGACTGGAGAAATCTGCGCTTCGAACACGCAATAGCTCCTCAGGACGTGAAGTACTCGTTCACCGGTCAGGCATCCTATGACCTGCCGATTGGCAAGGGCCAGGCTGTAAATCTGAATGGCATTGCGAACGCCGTTGCGGGCGGCTGGACGGTCAACGGCATTCTCTACCTCGGTACGGGCGTCCCGATTGCTTCACCAGTCATATCAGCGCCTTCCGGTTCTTATTTCAATCAGCGGGCCGACCTGGTCTGTAATCCCTCGAGTGGATTCCAAAGGTCCGCCAGCCAGTGGGTCAACAATAGCTGTTTCGCCTTTCCGGCCAGCCCCTTCGTTCCCGGGACTGCGCCCGCTTATCTGGATCACGTTAGGACCCAGGGAGCGCGCAACTTCGACATGTCCATTTACAAAACGTTCAAGATCAAGGAGGCCATGGCGCTTCGCTTCGACGTCTCGGCTTACAATTTGAGCAACACACGCCAGTTTGCAGCCCCGAGCAGGCAAGGCATGACATCAACTGGCGGCCAGCCATACGGCGCGATTACACAAGACCTCAACACCCCGCGCCAGTTCCAGTTTGGCGCGCGGTTTAACTTCTAGACGGAATTACGGCGATAAGAAGAAAACCGGCCTCGCTAGAGACCGGGTTTCGTTTTGGACTCGCGTCCTTGAACAACGCAGAGGCCTTATCCTGGCTCGCGGCTAATCTATTCCCACCTGCACGGTGGCCCGCGCCCCAACCGTCTCCAGCGCTTGCTCCAGATCGGCGATCAGATCGTCGGCACTCTCAATCCCGACCGACAGCCGCACCATCTGCTCGGTCACGCCCATTTTCTTCCGCTGCTCGGCCGAGATCATGGCGTGCGACGTCAGCACTGGAATCGATACCAGAGACTCGACTCCACCCAGGCTGGTTGCCAGCGTGAACAACGTCATGGCCTCGCTCACCCGCCGCGCGTCTTCGCCGGTGCCTTCCACTTCGAAGGTCACCATGCCGCCGCCGCCGGTCATCTGCTGGTTCGCGATTGCGTACTGCGGATGGCTCTTCAGAAACGGATAATGCACGCGCCGCACCTTCGCGTGCCGCTCCAGGAATTCTGCCACACGCTGGGCGTTCTCGTTCTGGCGCGACACGCGGACCGCCAGCGTCTTCATTCCCCGGATCAGCAGCCACACCGCATGCGGGTCCATGCAGTTGCCCAGCGTCGTCCGTGTCTCCCACAACTGCTTCATCAGTTCGCGCCGTCCGCACACCACCCCGCAAGTCAGGTCGGCATGGCCGCTCAAGTATTTCGTCCCCGAATGCATCACCAGATCAATTCCGTACTCGGCTGGATGCTGGTTGATGGGCGTGCCGAACGTGCTGTCGATCATGCTGATCAGTCCGTGCTGCTTCGCCAGTGCGGCAGCCTTCTTCATATCGACCACCCGCAACGCCGGATTGGTCGGCGACTCCAGGTACAACAGCCTCGTATTGGGCCGGATCGCCCGCGCATGCTGCTCATAGTCCGTCGTATCCACGAACGTCGTCTCAATCCCCATCTTGGGCAGCCACTCGGAGAAGAACTTCGTCACTCCGCCATAGATGTCACGCTGGGCCACGATGTGGTCCCCGGTTTTCAGCAGCGCCAGGATCGTGCTGGTGATCGCCCCCATGCCCGAAGCGAAGGTGCGCGCCCCCTCGACACCTTCGAGTGCGGCGAGTGTTTCTTCCGCGACCGTGTTCGTCGGGTTTCCCCACCGCGTATAGTAGCGGTCGGTTGAGGTCACGCGTTGCTGCTGGTCGTTGTCGGTGACTTCGAAGGTGGAGGTTTGATAGATGGGCGTGGTAACGGGACCGTTTTTCTTCTCCAGGTCGGCCGCGCCGTGCACGGCGGTGGTTTCTGGGCGATGGGTGCAGCGTTTCATGAGCGACCTCGTCCTTCAAGGTTAATGCGCCGGTGCAACTCCGGCAAGCCAATCCCGGACAACAGCGCGGACGCGACCGTTTATAATGCCGCATTCATTGACTTCAAGTCGATTCGATATGGATCTGGGACTGAAAAACCGCGTTGCCCTGGTTGCCGCGTCCAGTCAGGGGATTGGCCTGGCCACCGCCGAAGCCTTTGCCGCCGAAGGATGCCGGATCGCCATGTGCGCCCGTAATCCACAGACGCTCGAGGCCGCCGCCGACAAGATCGAAAAAAAGCAGCACGCCGAAGTCTTCGCCGAGGCGTTGGACGTCTCCGACTCCGCCGCCGTCAGTCGTTTCGTCACCGCAGTAGCAGGCAAGTTTGGGGGCGTCGACATCTGCGTCACCAACGCGGGTGGCCCACCGGCCAAGGGATTTCTGGCCGCCAGCCTCGACGATTGGCAGCGCGCGCTCGAATTGAACTTCATGAGCACGGTTTACTTTGCTCGCGCGGTCATCCCCCACATGCAGCGGCAGCGCTGGGGACGGATCATCACCCTCACCTCGATCACGACCAAGCAGCCGGTCGCCGACCTGGTGCTGTCGAACGCCGTGCGCGCCGCCGTGGTTGGCCTGGTGAAGAGCCTGGCCAACGAGTTTGGGAAAGACGGAATCCTGGTCAACAACGTGGGTCCCGGCTTCACCTCCACCGACCGCCTGAAGCAGTTGGCGAAAGCCCGGGCTGCTGCCTCGGGAAAAACGGAGCAAGAACTTTTCGATGGATGGGCCGCCGAAGCTCCCCTCAAGCGCCTGGGTGAGCCTGGCGAAGTGGCGGAAACCATCGTCTGGCTGGCTTCCGAGCGAGCCTCGTACATTACCGGCCAGACCGTGCTGGTCGACGGCGGCGTGTATAAAGGATTGTGAATCCCCGCGTTTCCCTTACAATCGGGTGTTGGCGCAAAAACCAATCCTCCGTACCACAAATTTGCATGGCAAAGAAAATCAAGTCCAAATCGTCCCCAATCAAGCGAACCCGGACCTCGGGTGCACACGCCCGCGCCAAGAGCGCGCTCAAGAAGCACGCTGCTAGCCCGGCCGCGCTCCAGTACATTCCGTGGAGCACCGTACCGCTGGAAGATCTCAACCCACTGCTGCAGCGGCAATTCGTTGTCGGCCAGGAAATCATGCTGGCCCGGGTGCTGCTGAAGAAAGGGTGCATCGTCCCGCAGCATAGCCACCACAACGAGCAGTTGACCTACATTCTTGAGGGCGCGCTCAAATTCTGGATCGATGGTAAAGAGATCGTCGTCCATGCGGGAGAAACTCTCTGCATCCCTTCGCATATGCCGCACAAAGCCGAGGCCATGGAAGATACGGTCGACCTCGACGTCTTCGCCCCCCCGCGCGCCGACTGGATCAACAAGACCGACCAGTATCTGCGGGGAGGGAAATAGATACGGGCCATGCCACCGTCTTCCAGTTCTGTGCCCGTTGTGCAGCCCGCAAATTCGCGCTTTCGCTGCATCGCCTGCGGCGACCTCAGCGACCATGCGACCCAGAATTTCCGTTGTGCTCGTTGCGGAGACCTGCTCGAAATCACCTATCCTCACTGGCAGGAAGCCAAGCCCGATGCCTCCGACCTGAAGTCCGTGTGGCGCAAACGCCGGCTCTCGCTTAGCGCAGTCGATTTGAGCGGGGTCTGGCGATTCCGAGAGCTGCTGCCCGCGATCGAGAACGATCCCGAAGTGGTCACCCTCCACGAAGGGAACACTCCGCTCTACGAACTTCCGCAGTGCGCGCACATCACGGGCGTGCCGCGCCTTTTCGCCAAGCACCAGGGGATGAATCCCACCGGTTCGTTCAAAGATACGGGCATGACCGTCGCCGCCACCTTTGCCCGCCGCGCCGGATTCCGGTGGGTCGCTTGCGCCTCGACCGGGAATACCTCCGCGTCGATGGCTGCCTATGCCGCTCGCGGAGGCATGCGCAGTCTGGTGCTGGTTCCGGATGGGAAGATCTCGTGGAGCAAGCTCTCCCAGGCCCTCGACTATGGCGCGGTCACCTGCCAGTTGCGCACCGACTTCGACGGCTGCCTGCGGCTGCTGCAGGAACTGGTGCTGCGCGCGCCGGTCTATCAGTTGAATTCGATCAACCCGTTTCGTCTTGAAGGCCAGAAGACAATTGCGCTCGAACTGCTGGAACAACTCGACTGGCAAGTTCCCGACCACATCATTGTTCCTGGCGGTAATCTCGGAAACAGCTCCGCCCTCGGCAAGGCGCTGCTTGAAATGCGCGAAGTCGGGTTGATTTCTCATCTGCCCAAGCTGTCAGTCATTCAGGCGGAAGGAGCGAACGCTCTGGTGCGTACTTTGCGCGAAGCCAAGGGCGAACGGCTCGTCAGCGTGCAGGCCGAGACCCGCGCTACGGCGATTCGCATCGGGAATCCGGCGTCGTGGAAGAAAGCAGCTCGCGTCCTGGAAGCCACGGGCGGGGCCTGCGAGCAGGTCAGCGAAATCGAGATCGCTCAAGCTAAGGCAGAGATTGGGGCTGAAGGCATCGGGTGCGAGCCGGCGTCGGCGGTGACGCTCGCTGGTTTGAAGACACTGGTGCAACGAAGATTCGTGAAGCCGGATGAGACCGTGGTTCTCGTGCTGACCGGGAATTTGCTGAAGGATCCCGACTTCACCATCGACTTCCATCGCGGCGAATTGTTCAAAGGCGCCGAGGGTGCGAGCCGCGCAGTGGAGCGCTTACGCCGTCCGCCCATTGTGCTGGATGCCACGCTGGACGCGGTGATCCAAATCCTGGAGCAAGCTGAGAAGTCCTGAACCGCGACGATTGCTCATGCCATCGAAAACCAAAATCCCAAAACAGTTCCGCATCTCCCTTCCCGCCACGTCGGCCAATCTTGGACCCGCATTCGACGCCGCTGCTCTGGCCATGGATTTTTACATCAAGATCGATGCGCACCGGGCAAGGGAGTTTTCCATTACCGCGACCGGTCGCGATCGTGACATCTGCGGAGCGCTCAAAAACCACCTCATCCTGCATACGTATGGCGAAGTGCTCGAAGCCGCGGGCCAACACCCTACACCTTTGTCACTGGGCGTTGCCAACGACATTCCGATCGGCAAGGGTTGCGGCTCGTCGGCTGCCGCGCGGCTGGCGGGCATTGCTCTGGCGGTGCACTTCGGCGGGCTGCACTGGAGCGACGCACAAATCATCGGGGAAGCCTCCCGCCGCGAGCACCATCCCGACAACGCCTCCGCCTGCTGGATGGGTGGGCTTACGGTGGCGCGCATGGCGACAGAGGCTGAAGCCCAGGTTGTCTGCGTTCGCCCGAAAGGGAAGTGGCCGCTACTGCTTGCCGTGCCGAGCCAGAGCCTCTGCACAGAGGAGGCGCGCCGGGTGCTGCCGGAGAGGTATTCGCGGGCCGACGCGGTCATCAACATTCAGAACTCGATGCTGCTGCTGGCGGCGTTCACGCAAGGGCGGCACGACCTGCTATCCGCCGCTCTTGAGGACCGCATCCATCAGCCGTACCGCGCAAGGCTTTGTCCGCTGCTGCCTTGTCTCGAGGAATTGAGAGGGAGAGAAAGCATTCTCGGCGCAGTCCTCAGTGGAGCAGGTCCTTCGGTCCTGATGTTTCTAGCCCCCAACGCTTCGGTGCTAAAAGTACGCAAAGTTGTCTCAGCTCATCTCTCAAGAAACGGGCTTGCCGCCGAACTCCTTCCCACCGCCATTGCCATGGCTGGAGCGCGTTTCTAAGCGTCGGTTTAGCCCGAACGGGCCATTGCTTCACGGGCGGCGTTCCGGGTAAGTTCAACCTTCCCCCAAAAGCCCGAATCTACATTTGCAGTATTTGTTAATGGCAGCAAAGTGCAGGGCTGCGGCATCTGAGGGTGCGGACTCGTTCGGACGTAGGAGTGTGGGGTGTGAAGAATCTGATTTTAGTTGGCAAAAGGGTGGAGGCTCAGGTTTGGAACAATGAGCAGGTCTTAGAGGAGATAGAAGCCTTTCTGCGAGCCCTCGAATCGTATCCGGACCGGTTCGCCTCGGACCCGACAGTCACCTTCGAACAGCACCGCAGCAACCTGATCCCGGTCGCCAGTCCGAGATCCATCGGGGCCTAGGCTAGCGGTTCGTGGTGGAAGTTTGATCCGGAGGCGCACCTGTGATGCTGCACTCAGGGCATGCCTGAAGGCATGCCCTGATACGAACCTTATTTGCCTGAATGATGCCCGGATGCGACCCCTACTTACCTGGGGGATGCCCTCATACGAACCTACCGACGCGATGCCTGAAGGCATCCTGTGATAGGAAACTTAGTTACACTCAGGCTTAGCGGCTGGCTGGGGGGATGATCCCGTTCATTCGCAGGTACTCCACCATCTGCCCGTAGTGGTCGTAACCGTGCGACGAAACCGCGGCTGCCAGGCCGAGGCGTGATACTTTTCCCTCGCCGAAGGGGCTTCTCACGGTTGCCGTCACATTGGTTTCGTTGATCGTGGCGACAGCTTTGTGTACGTATTCGAACGATTGTTTAAGGTATTTCAAGATGTCCGCCTTCGTCGTGACTGAGTCGGGACCTGATTCCATGCCGATGTCGACCGGCGGCTTCTGCTCCAGAATAGCCGCTCCGAGTTCGTAGTTCACAGCCGCCACGTGCTTGATCTGCTCGCCGAATGTGCGCACACCTTTGAACTCACCGCTAGTGGGGGCGAATCCGAACTTGTCTTCGGGCATGGCCTCTGCGGCGGGAACAAACTCGTACTCGAGATTGCTGACCGTATGGTTCAATATCTCAGTGACCGAACGACGTTCCTCCTTGGGCTTTGGCGTCCGCGCGACTGCGGCAACGGTCAATGCCATCAAGGCGCACGCTACCACGGCCAGAGTTCTCCTCATCAATTCCCCCTGTGGTCTAATCTCTCACAACGGCCGGAGCCGTCTTCAACTCTGCAGCCGACAAACGATGCCTAACGATGCTGGTTAATCCTACGACCATGGCCAGGGCCGACCACATTAATGCCGCCGGAACGCCCTGCCACGAGGCCAATGCTCCCCAGACGGCGCTGCCCAGGGCCATACCGCCCTGTAGTACCAGCAGATACATGGAGAGAGCGCGACCGCGCATCCACGAGGGACACATCGTTTGGGCCACGACGTTGAAGCAGGCCAGGATGCCGATCCAGGCCGCTCCAGCCGTAAACAATACCAGACACAGCCATTCAAAGATATGCGTTTGACCCGCCATGAAGGTCATGGCCGCGAAGACGACGGTTGCGCCGGCCACCAGGCCGTCCACCGAATAGCGCAAGCGCAAGCGCGGCAATACTGCGGCACCAGCCAGCGCGCCCAGGCCAAAACAGGTGAGCAGAAAACCGTATCCTTGCGCCCCGTGGGGCTGGCAGACGACGGGAAGCAGCGCCAGGAGCGAAGTTGCGCCCAGGCTGAAGGCTCCCGTGCGGATCAAGACCGATCGTACCTGCGGCGTTGCGCGCACATGGCGAAAGCCCTCGACGATCGCATCCCACACCTTTTGCTGTGGCAATGTCTCGCGCGGCGCCCGCCGCCACTGGTAGAGAAAGAAGATGACGCCGAAAAAGGAGGCTGCGTTCAGCAGAAACGACCAGCCTGATCCGGCGGCCGCGACGACGAGTCCTCCTAGCGCCGGACCGACCGCCCGCGCCACGTTGAACCCGGCCGAGTTCAAGGCCACGGCCGATGCATGACGCTCCTGCGAAATTACCTCGGGAGTAATCGCCTGCCAGGCGGGATCGTTCATCGCCGCCCCCAGGCCAAGCAAAAACGTGAACACCAGCAGCACCCACGGATTCACCGCCTGCAGCAGGGTGAGGACGCCAAGCGCGGCCGCTGCCACCACCATCCAACCCTGGGTGAAAAGCAGCAGCCGGCGCCGGTCGACCATGTCGGCTAGCGCGCCGGCCGGCAAAACCACGAGGAAGAACGGAACCGCCGCGGCGGCCTGTACCAGGCTCACCATCAGCGGCGAGGTGGTGAGCTGAGTCATCAGCCAGCCGCCGCCGACGTTCTGCATCCACGTACCGGTGTAAGAAACAACTGCGGCGATCCATATTGATCGAAACAGCGGTTCGCCTAATGGCGCCCAAGCCGCATCGGCCCGCTGGATGCTGGCGCCCCGAACCGGCGAAACTGTGATGTTGTCTGCCATCTCCCGCGTCTTCTCTACGGTGTTGAGCGCTGGTGTTGAGCGCTTGACCGTGCTTCTACGAACCTGCAGCCTTCTCCGGCACCGCCGCAAACGGCCACTCTGAATCCTTCCAGGCGCGAATCATGTAAATGACCACGCCGGTCAGCAGAATGATCACTGCATACCGGACCTCCCGTTGCCAGTTCTCCCGATTGAACAATATGAAGAGAAAGCCTGCGCTCGCCAGTAACGCAGGTAACGGGTACAGCCACATGCGGAACGGCCGCGGCATCTCGGGCTCGCGGATTCTTAACACAATCAATCCCAGCGCCTGTACCAGGAACTGCACGATAATGCGGATCACAACCAGCGCGGCGATGGCATCCTTCAGGCGCAGAAAACAAAACGCCGCCGCCACCGCACCCAGCGCCAGCAGGGAAACGGAGGGGAACCGGTGTACCGGATGTACTTTGGCAAAGGCCCGGAAATAGTTACCGTCCTTCGCCGCCGCATAGGGCACCCGCGAATATCCGAGCACGAGCGAAAAAACAGAGGCGAACGCCGTCCAGAGGACGAGGGCTGTCACCACGCGTGCCGCCCACGGGCCGTAAATTCGCTGCATGTACAACGAGACAATGTACAACCCACTGTTGTTCTGTCCCATGTGCACCATCTCGCGCCACGGAACCACCGCCAGGATGCACACGTTCATCACTATGTATAGACACGCGACCAGCAGAATGGAAAGCAGCAGCGCCCGGGGAATGTTTTTGCCCGGGTCTTTGATCTCGTCGCCCAGGAAGCAGACGTTGCCATATCCCCAATAGTCGTACGCGGCGTAGACCATGGCGCCGCCGAGCCCGGTGAAGAAGCTGTGCGAGAGGTGGAACGCACCTGGGGGGAAATCGAAGGCCTGTGCCGCATTGAAGTGCGTGAGCCCGGCGTAGATAATCCACGCCATGGTGCCCATGACACCAAGCCACAGCACTTTCGAAAGGCGCCCGATCACTGTGATGTGCCGGTAGAGAAGAAACACGGTGAAAAGACAGATGCCCACCGCGATTGAGGTGCCCGGAGTCACGATCCAGCTCACCTCGAGGGTTCCCGCCCACGGGACGTGCAGTGCGGCGTCGTGGTGGGCCAGGATCGTCTCCAGCCCCGGCCAGTAATATGCGGCATATCCTGCCAGGCCGATGCAGCCGGAGGCAATCGAGAGCGGAGCGCTAAACGATAGCTGCCAGATAAACAGAAATGAAATCAGGCGTCCAAGTTTCTGGGGCCCGTAGGTTTGACGCAGGTAGCGATACGATCCGCCCGAGCCCGGCATGGCCGCGCCCAGTTCGGCCCATACCAGCCCGTCGCACATGGCGAACAACGCGCCCATGATCCATCCCAATAGCGCCTGCGGGCCGCCCATCGCGGCCACCACCAGGGGCATGGTGATGAACGGGCCCACGCCGATCATGTCAATCATGTTCAGCGCAGTGGCGGCGCCGAGGCCCATGCCACGGATAAGGCTGGGGGAACTGGCTTCAGGATTGGTCGGAGATTGCATTTTTCGTAGAGACGTTGCTGGCAACGTCTCTGCCGGCAGCACCTCAGAACTTTGGGTCCGCAACGCCGCCGGCAGAGATACAGCAAGCCACGTCTCTAGGGCTTGAGTTTTCCCGCGCTTAACAGATTTACGTATAGTCGCACCGCTCCGGGCACGCCCGCAGGCAGCTGGCGGAAGAACGCGTAGCCGGTATAGATGTACGCTCCTTTGCCGAATGGAGCGCGCAGCAATCCGCCCTTCTGCGCGTCTTCACCCGGGTCATGGCTGGACAACAGGGGCGTGAAATGTTCATCCCATTTGCTCATGAAATACAAGCCGCGCTCCTGCACCCATCCGTCGAAGTCGCGGGCCGTAATGACATTGGGAGATTGGAAGACGGGATCGTTCGGCGCCAGAATTTCTACCGGAGCTTCTTCGACCGACACCCGCGCCCGGCTGAGTTCCGCAGGATAAGGAGTAAACTTTCCGCTATTGAAATCTCCTGTACCGGTGTTGTATTGCACCACCAGAGTTCCGCCGGCGGAAACGAAATCCAACAGCTTCTTATTATTGGCCGCAACTTCTTTCTGCGTGTCGTAGGCGCGAATGCCCAGTACGATCGTTCCGTATTTTCCGAGATCTTCCGAGGCTAGTTTTTCTGCCGGAATCAAGGTGACGTCTATTCCAACCTGCTTGAGGACAGTTGGAATATCGTCGCCCGCTCCCATGATGTAGCCGACTTTGAGATCGTGCGGGGCGCGGACATCAACGATGCTCACGCGCTGCCGCGCCGGCTGATAGTAGTAGAAACTGCCGAGATCCTCGCGCGTCACCAAGGTGTATCCTTCGCCGTAGGTTTTACCTTCGGAGTCCAGCACTGCGCGGACCGTCGCTCGACCCTCCAGTAAGCCGGCAGGGAAGACCTTAAACTGGGAGTCTTTTTTCTCTCCGCGATGGGTCAGGTCAAGAGCGGACTCAGCAGGCTCCGACCGCCAACCCTGGGGCAGTTCCAGCCGAAGTACGCCGTGCACTCTGCGGGCGAGATTGCTCCTCACTCCCACCGTAACCGTGGAGGTTGAGCCATTGTGGGTCGATATGACTTGCGTGCCCGGCTCCAATTCCACGGAGAACGCGGGCACGATCGCCAGCGGGCGAGTGCGCAGCTTTCCGGCCTCCCCCAGAAAAGGCGTGACCACGACGGCCGTAATGCCATTCCGCGTTTTCGTTCCGCCCGGCCCGCTGGCGGAATACTCAACATGAGCGCGCAGCGCCGGAGGCGGGAAGGGAAGAGTTGCGTACTTCTGGTTGTCAATGTGGTTCAGGCTCTCGGTATCGGGATCGTCCCGATGCCAATACGGCCGGGTGTAACTCGCGTCGTTGGGCACGCGCAACCGGAAATTGGCATGCAAATCTTCTCCCGGCTTTATCGTTTCCGGTTTGGTTTTGCCGCTGATCGTGTTCCATCCCGCTGGAACTTCGAGTTTGATCTGATCGATGAGCAGCGGTTGGTTCGAGCCGTTGTGGAATTTTGCGGCGATGAGAAACTCCTGGCCTGGGGAAACCGTAGTCAGCGCATCCGCTTCTTTTCGTGGCTGGGCGTCGCGGTTGCCATCGGACGAGACATCGGCGGTGAGGCTCACTCCCAGAGCCAGATTCAACGCGGTCTGCGCCTGCTCCAGCTTCTCGTCGATCCGCGATAGAAAATCGAACTTCGCCGCCGGGCTGAGCGGGGCACGATTCACCTCGCCGCTCACGCGGTTCAATCCGGCCACGACCTTGATGAGCGGCGCAGCCGCCCCGGATGCATCGTTTTTGGCGGCCAGGGCCGCCTCCGCAACTTGCTTTTGAATTTCCGCCAACTGCTGGCGCAGTTGCGGAACCTTGGGCTCCTCCGCACCCAACCTCGACGCCAGCCCCGGCAGGGTCGTGTCGAGTCCGTCGAAGAAATCCTTTTCGTGACCATCCTTGCCAGGGGTGGAAGGCGCGACTGAATCTGCCAGCTTGTAAAACGTGAACCGGTCTCCCGGATCGACGGTCCAGTTGGCCGCGCCCTGCGACATCTGGTGCCGTAGCCCCTGCAGAGAGAACTGAACGTAGGACATGCCCAACTCGCTGCTCTTTTCGCCGGTATTGAGCTTCAGAGTCCAGTCCGCGTCGGGACACGTCATTGCGCCAAAGCCACAGACGTTTCCGATATAAAACTTCTTCGCCTGCCAGGGGGTGAGTCCCTCGGCAATCTGCTCGGGAAAACGCGACGGGTCAGCCGCCGCCCGAAAGGCCTCCTGCGCGAGAATGCTCGAAGCCTGATGATGCCCATGGCCATCGCGACTAGTCCCGGAAAACCGCGGGACCAGCACATCGGGACGAAAGGTCCGAATGACTCGCACCACGTCGCCCAGGGCCACGTCGTGGCCGCCCCACTTGGCGAACGTTTCGTCTGGGCTCTTGGAGAACCCAAAGTCAGCGACGCGCGAAAAGCGCTCCTCGACGCCGTAATACTGGTCGGAAGCCAACAGTTCGAGCGCGCGGAGTACACCCAGCACGTCTGACAAATTGCTGCCGATCTTGTTCTGCCCGCCTTCACCCCGAGTCAGTGTCATCAGCAGGACGCTCACTCCGTGCCCGCGGGCCTGGAGCGTGAGCATCCCACCATCTTCGTCGTCAGGATGCGCCACGACCTGCATCAGGCGCGCGGTCGTTCCCAGACGCAGCAGCTCGAGGCCCAAGCCGGCCACTCCTTCATCTTGAGGGATCTCCGCCGGAACGCCCTGGTAGAGCAGGCCGGGAGGATCGGCGAGGACTTCGGTGGGAGAGGATTGGGGCGTCGACGCCTTGGCGGCCGTCGAAGTCTCATGGGCGGCTGACGGAGCCTGCGCGGGTGCCGCGAGAGCGAGGATCGTGACGAGGCCAACCAAGTTCAGCCCGAAGGAACCGAGTTTCAGAAATACTGTGGAAACGCCGCGAGCGAGGCACGGCAGGCTGACGGGTCCGGGATTTCTCACGTTACAAGGATGGGGCCTACCCCTGCTTTGACGCAAATTCTTTCTGGACACCGCGTTCCGCCGCATAGTTCAGCTAAAGATGTCCGGCTCAAACATCACACAAGTCCGCGGCCTTCCGCAGCGAAACCAGCGGATCGCCGGTGGGCAGGAACTCATGCGCCACATAGCCCTTATAGCCGGCGTCGGCAATGGCCCGCATAACCGCGTCCCACTGAATCTCCTGCGTGCCGTCGAGTTCGTGGCGGCCGGGGACGCCTCCAGTATGAAAGTGGCCGATCCACTGGACATTGTCGCGGATGGTCGCGATCAGATCACCCTCCATGATTTGCATGTGGTAGATGTCGTAAAGCAGCTTCACGTTGGGCGAGTTCACTTCCTGCATCACGCGCACTCCCCAGGCCGTGTGGTCGCACATGTAATCGTGATGGTCGCGTTTGCTGTTGAGCAGTTCCAGACAGATCGTCACGCCATGATCTTCCCCGATTTTCTTGACGCGGTTCAATCCGGCGATGGTATTTTTCGCGCCTTCGTCGTCCGACATGCCGCCCCGGTTGCCGGAAAAAGTAATGACGTTGGGAGCGCCCGCCTTCGCCGCGCGCGGGATGTTGGCGCGAAACGCCTCCTCAATCGCGGCATGGTTTTCGACGCGATTCAAGGCTTTGCCAATTTCGCCGCCGCCGGCATATCCCATAGTGCACGCCAGGCCGTAGCGGCGCGGGATTTCATATTCCTCCGGCTTTAGCAGGTCAATTCCCCGAAGTCCGATCTTTGCTGCATACTCCGCCAATTGGTCCAGAGGAGTGTGAGGGTAGCACCACTGACAGACGGACTGATGGATTCGCCCCTTGCGTGCTGGCGCCGCAGAGTCGGAACTGAACGCCAGGGACGGAAGTCCTAGAGTCGCTGCTCCCGCGATCGATGATTTCAGCAACGTGCGCCGCGTAAAGTCGCGCATAAATTGAATGGGTCTCGCCGAAAAACCCGCAGCGGGGTAGTGGAAACCCTACTGCCGCCCTTCCTTCAGTACCGCCTCGCAGTTACTGGAGGCGGTCAGAACTTCGTTGAACGCCGTCTCTTTCCGGAGATCCTTCAACAGAGGATCGTCCAGCAGCGCCGTGTGTGCGCAATAATTCTGCTGTACCGCAGCTTTGAACAGCCTGAGGGCGGGTTCATTCTGCCCGCAGGCTGCCATCAGTGCTCCCACGTGATACCACGCCTCGGCGTCAGGTTCCATCATCACCGATGATTCCGCGTCGCGCACAATTTTTGCCAGGTCGGCCGGGCGCTGCGCCGCCGTGCAAGCCTCCATCAGCGGGCGGTGATAGGAGGAGGCCGTCCCCATATTCTTCGCGGTAGCGCGAGCCTCCGCCATATTTCCCTCTGCGATATACACATACGGCGTGACCCAGGCCGCCCACTCCGAACCCGCGTCCAGGTGCACGAAGTCCATGGCGCGGTCTGTCTTGCCCATCTCGAGGAAGGACCAGGCGCAGGAACGGAAGGCGAAGTTCCCAGGATCGAGCGAACGCGCCGTGTTGCACTGCTGCGTGGACTGATCGAGCATCCCGGCGTAGCGAAGCACGTAGCTCAAAGCGAAGTGAGCGTCGGCGCTCTGCGGACGCCGACGTACCAGATCCGTGGCAGCGTCGTAAGCGCGGCCCAGTTCGCCGCGCTCCACGCGGTTTGTAATCAGGTTGCTCGCGGCCATCGTCCGATTCGGGTCCAGCGCCACCGCGCGTTCATAGGCGGCGTTGGACCGCTGGAACATTTCTTCGCCGCCTCCGCCGAAAGTCGAGTCGTAGTAGTACCTCTGTCCCAGGGCCTCCCACGCCGGTGCATAGCTTGGATCGATGCCCACCGCCCACTCCAGCATCTTGATCGCTTCCTTGTTGGGCTTGGGATCATGCGGGACCGCGACGCTGCGTAGATAGAAGTCATAGGCCTGCTGATTCTTCGGCCGCGACGCCGCGGCCTCGGTAGCCCCGGCCGCGCCACCCAGAATGGGCAACAAGCCATGCTGCACTTGCGTGCTCAATTGCTCCTGCAGCCCGATCAGGTCGTCAGCCTTGGCCATGACGTTGGCCTGCCAAAGCAGTCGGTCGGTCGGCACATCGATGGCCTCCAGCGTTACCGACAACTGATCGCCTTGCTTGCGGAACGACCCCGAAAGCAGCCTCCCGACGCGCAATTCCTGCCCCACTTTTTTCGGATCGAGATCGAGGGCAACGTACCGGCGGGTGACCGAGGATGGCCGGACTTCCAGCGACCGGGAATAGGTCAGCACGCTGGTCAACTCGTCCGCCAGCGCGAAGCGGAGATAGTCGATGTTGAAATCGCCATTCATGTCCTGCAGCGGCAGCACTGCGATCGCATTGCGCTGCTCGGCATTGATCGCTTCGCGGTGTTTATACCACCAGGCGCCCACCGCACTGAGTACGGTTACCAGCAGGCCCGCCATTGCCAGCGTGAGATAGATCTGCCAGCGCGTGTTCCGGCCAAAAGTCCGGGTCGCCGCCCGCAGCTTGGCAGTGTTGGTTCCGCTCTTGATTTGTCCAGACTCGGTCTCGCGCTTGAGCAGCGCCAGGTCCGATTTCATTTCGGCCGCGCTCTGATAGCGATGGTTGCGGTTCTTTTCCATCGCCTTGCCGATGATCCCTTCGAGCTCGATGGGAATCTTTGGGTTCAAGTCGCGGGGCGGTACTGGTTTCGAATGCAACACGGCATCCAAAGTGACCAGGGAATTATTTCCGGTGAACGGCTTCTTGCCGGTGGCCATTTCGTACATGACCACGCCAAAAGAAAACAGATCACTGCGCGCGTCTACCGTCTCACTGCGCGCCTGTTCCGGCGACATATATACGGCCGTGCCCGGGATGACGCCAATCGCGGTCAGGGAATTGTCGGCCCCGGCATCATCTTCGGTTCCCAGGTTGTGTACGAGTTTCGCCAGCCCGAAGTCGAGAACCTTGACTTGGCCGCTCGGCGTAAGAAAAATGTTGGCTGGCTTAATGTCGCGATGCACGATGTTCTTGGAGTGCGACGCCACCAGCGCCTCCGCCACCTGCACTCCCACGTCGAGGACTTTGTCGACCTCCATGGCATGGCCGGAGATGTGCTGTTTCAGGCTCTCGCCATCGAGTTTCTCCATCACGATGAAGGGATGCCCGTTGTTGTCTTCAATGCCGTGGATGGTGCAGATATTGGGGTGGTTGAGCTGCGAGGCCGCCCGCGCCTCGCGAGTAAACCGCTCCAGCGATTTGGGATCGCCGGCCAGATTCTCTGGGATGAATTTCAGGGCTACGTGTCGGCCCAGCTTCAAGTCCTCGGCCTCGTACACGATACCCATACCACCGCCCCCAAGTTTTCCGAGGATACGATAGTGGGATACCTGCTGACCGATCATGAGCTGTTCCGACCGTGCTCGGCGGTAATGTTAGGCTCCCCCCCGATTCCGGTCAACTCCCGAGGTTTCATCGCGCACGGCGAGGTCATGGGGCGTCGGGTTCGAGCCGAAATGTGCGCTGTTGTCTTTTGTGCTTTCAGGGTCGCCACGCCCTTTTGAACCCGATTCCCAATTTTGTCTCAGCTACCTCCTTTCATAAGATGCCTGGGGCTCGGCCTCGGGTTTCGCCCAAATACCATAACAGAAAGCAGCCTGCCTGCCAGCGCAGGCCTGCCCAGGGACTCGCAAAACCTGGAGAGCATCTTTATGGAAGCCGTGACTTCACTCGAAACACCCGTCCAACCCTTCGTCGATTGATCCGGACCGCCACGAAGCCCTTCGCCCACGCGCGGAGGAAATCTACATCCGCAACGGCAGAATTGCTGGCCGTGACGTCGAGAATTGGGTCCAGGCCGAAACAGAAATCCTGCGTGAAGCGGAATGCCATTCACGCCGAGCCGCAGTCGTGGTCAGAGTCAGTGGCGTCGGCTACGTGGGCGAATACTCGGTCGAGGCGCCGCCGGCTACGCTCCCGGCGAATTCGCCGCTGGCGACGCCGTTAGTGTCTGCTTTGACGCCGACAAAATGTTCGTGAGACGCAACGGCGGCGGGGAACTTGAGACCACCATCATCAAAAGAATCGGCTGAGGGCTCTCCGTTCAACCAGGGCTCGGCCGGGCCATGTTGCCGCGGGTGGGTCGGCCGCCACGAATTGACGTCCCCAAAGTGAACTTTGCCCACCCGGGATAAGGGGCATGGGTCGACCTAGGCTCAGTGTGCAATTTCTTTCACAGCATCACGGTTTTCAGCATTAGAACATTACAGTTCCCCTTTGTTCATAATTCTAGAGCGCCCAAACGCCGCTTTGGGTTAGAATGTCCTGCCAAATTGTTCTCGCCCAAAGCCTTTCCCCAGAAGAAGGCTCCCCCCGTTGGCGAGTAGCCCAACCTTTAACAAAACGTGAGCCAACTTGCTGAACAGAGGAGGAAGTGCAAATGAGACGAGTAATTGTGTTTTCGGCTGTCGCCGCGCTGCTATTGGGGAGCGCGACTTCTACGCCTGCCCAGGAACGGTCCTTGGCCCGCAAAGGCAGAGTGGTGATTCCTGATTCCAGTATTGAACGCCCTGAGGACGTCGGGTATCGGATGCATACGAACACTCGAATTTTTGTGCCCGCGGACCGGGCCAAGTGGGGGGCCGATCCAAATGGGCTTGCCCTGCCCGATGTAACCGGGTTGGCTCCCGTTGGGCCCCCGTTCACCGGTACCGCCTTCGAGACTCCGGCTTCGCTTGCCTGTCTCTACCATCTGGTAACGGCGGTGGCTGGCTGCAATCCCAACACCTTTAAGACCAATCCCATCGGTGGCACCAAGGCCATCGGGATCGTCGACGCCTTTGACTATCCAACTGCGACCGCGGATCTAAACAAATTCTCTGCGCAGTTCGGTCTTCCCGCTGTGACCTCGGCCGACTTCAAGGTGATCTTCGCCGGCGGCACCGGAGGTTGTGCCGGATCTGATCCGGGCAATGACGCAGGATGGGAGGGAGAGCAGGCGCTGGATATCGACATGGCCCACGCCATGGCTCCCAACGCTAAGATCTTCCTGGTAGAAGCGGCTTCTGCCAACCTTGCCGATCTCTTGGTTGCTGAGGATTGCGCCACCAAGCAAGTGGCGGCAGCGGGTGGCGGCGAGATCTCCAATAGCTGGGGCGGGTCTGAGTTCTCAGCCGAGACCACTATGGATTCGCATTTCGTACATGCGGGGATCGTTTACTTGGCCTCGAGTGGCGATTCGGCTGGTACCTCATGGCCAAATACTTCCAGGAATGTGGTCTCGGTCGGCGGCACCACAACCAGAAGAGTGAGTAGCGGCGCGACGTTCGGAAACTTTGTCGCCGAGGCGGCGTGGGAGGATGGCGGCGGAGGCTTGAGCCTTTACGAACCTCGGCCCTCGTACCAGAGCGTGTTGCCGGCGGCCAGCCATCGCCTCGTGCCGGACGTCTCCTCGGACGCCAACCCTAACACGGGGGTATGGGTCTATGACAGTAACGCCACCTTTGGCATAGGTTGGTATGTATACGGTGGCACCAGTGTCTCCTCACCAACCTGGGCCGGCATTGTGAATAAGGCCGGTCACTTTGCCGCTTCGAGTGCCGCCGAGCTCACCACCATCTACAACGCCTACAACAACGCGACGACCTACGCTGCCGACTACACTGACATTACCACTGGTTTCTGCAGCTTCTACGATGGGAACCTCGCGCTGGTTAAGTGGGACCTTTGTACCGGCGTCGGCAGTCCCAAGACTTACGTTGGGAAGTGAGTGCTGCCCACGGCATGTAACACGATCACTTTAGGTAAGGCCCCGCTGGAATAGCAGGGCCTTTTTTCCTCCGCGTCTGCGGCCTTTCCGTTGAGCATAGCTTCGAACAACTCTGGAGACTCAAAGAGGTAGACTTTGCATGAACGCGATGTAGCATCGGCTGCCAATCAGAAACAAGATCTCGGCCACCTGAACAAGAGGACGAACGATGAACCCCAAAGGCAGAATTCTTGTCGGAGTACTTACGGCTCTTGCCATGATGCTGCTGACGTTTGCGCTGCCCAGAGGCGGCGCTTTGCGGGACGCGATGCTGGTGCAGTTTCCCGTGACCGTCGGGATA
Source organism: Candidatus Sulfotelmatobacter sp. (assembly GCA_035511455.1). GTDB lineage: Bacteria > Acidobacteriota > Terriglobia > Terriglobales > Acidobacteriaceae > Sulfotelmatobacter. Next base: position 288,224 of record DATKFH010000069.1, read on the forward strand.
TGGGCGATTTTCGTGCTGCTGTTCGTGAAACTGAAATAGCCTGCCGGCCCAGCGTGAGGTCCAGAGCAGGTTGGAGTACGCGCTCGGCTCGCTGGGCTATCCCGGGTAGAACCCGGCCGATGCCCCCACCCACTCCATGTTCTTGTTGTGATCCACGCCCATCATCAGTCCCCGCCCCATGCGAATGATCGTCAGCACCGGCGTTAGTTCTTCCTGCCACACATACATGACCCTAACCTCAGCTTTGGTTCCGCCAAACAGCGTGGCGATCACCGGCTCAAAGTGCATGCGCTCCTGCAGAATGTAGTAAGGACGTTTGTCGGTCGGAATCGCCAGAATGTCTTCCTTCTTCGGAGCAATCACCACGCCTAGCCCGGCAAAAGAATACAGTGGCTTCAGAGCGTAATTTTCCAGGTCCGGAGGAACCTCCTCCAGCCCATCCAGAAACCACGTTTTCGGCACCGACGGATGCTTCAGGTAGGGAATTGAGAACTTGCTGATCCGGAAATACCAGTTGGGATGCCCGGCCCACTCCACATCGAGCTCGTCGCGCCAATCAAACCCAAGCTTGACATTCTTCCGCTCGAGCTCGTCGACGATCGCCCGGTTGTAAATCCGCCGGATGGGCACGCGCTCTCCGTCGCGCTCGTAGTAGAGCCGCGAACCTTCCTTCCTGATGTCGACAATGTCGACCGCCCGCACGCCCAGCATCTGTTCCGTGAGCAAAAAATCCGGCAGGGTCTTCTGCTCCTGGGGGTGAATCTCCATCAAAATCACATTCTCGGGATCGTGCGAGCCGACAATCGCGCGCCGCAGGAGGCTGCGATAAGAGGTCGCATCAAGCCCACTCAAGAAGTATTTGAGCCCGAGAGCGCCCAATCCGTAAACGTCGAGATACGCCTCCGCCAGCGGGCCCTGATAGGCATAGAGAGAAGGGAAGGCCTGCAACTCCACCAGCTTCGGCTGCAACTCCCCGCGCGCATCCCGCACCAGCCCGAAGTCGACCTGCACGAACATCGGATGCGAAGGCTCGTTCGGGACTTTGAACTCGGCGGGAACCGCCTCATCCGACTTTGCCTGATATTCGGGATTGTCCACCAGCTGCCGAATCAACTCCTGCCCGTCGCGCGCCATCCGATCGATCAATTCCGTGGGGAAAAAGCAGGGCGTCTCGGAGAGACGAAATTGCACATGGGTACCGCACGCATCGTCGATACGGCGCAGGAATTTCTGATATTTTTTGGAGGTGAAGCCGTCGTTAAACTGCGTGCGTAAGGAGGGAATCATCGGTACCGTCGGCGTCCCGCCGGTTTTCGCGAGGTTTTGAAGGCAACGGGCCAAGAGCTAACAGCTAAGAGACGATTTCATGCATCTACCAGAAACTTCCCCTCGCGCATGATCTTCTGGTCATCCACCCAGATGTTGAACTTCCGTCCCACCACGTCAATATGCGTGGTCGAATCCCAATCTGCACCGGTGTGCGCACCATACGGATTGCCAAACGCAATATGCACGCCGGGATACTTTTCGTCTTGCAGAATCTGCCCGATCACTTTTTTCAAATCGATGTTGGTCCCAATGGCGAACTCGCCCACGCGATCGCTGTTGCTGTCAGTATGGGTGTAACGCCAAAAATCACTCTCCAGTTCGCGATTCTCCGAATGCGCCTCGGTGAGCCGGTTACCTTTCATGTGCACGGTGAGCGGATTCTCCTTGAGGTCGCCAAACTTCGCGCACAAGTAATCGCCGACCACGCCATCAATCACAAAGGTCCCATTCACTTCGCCGGGGGTCGTGAAAATCTCACCCCCTGGAAGATTGCCCCATTTCTCCGGCGTGATAATTCCGCTGGTCTTCAGCCACTTGTAGTTGGGATTCAAATCCGCGGTGAGATCGGTGCCGGCCGCGGTTTTCGCCCGAATCTTCGAGGCCTTGCGAACCATCTCGACGACTTTCTGACTGAGCCGGTCGACGCGGCCAAAATCCGCCCGCATTCCCTCCAGCATGATCTGCCGGTTGATGTTTACCATGTGCGCATGACGGATCTTGCGCCGGTTCACGACGTCGGTCATCTGGATGCGCGACCGCAGTTCGTTGGTCTGCACCTGGACTGCAAAAATTGAGACCTGGGTGGTTTCAAGGTCGTCCAGGATTTCGCGCGGCAAATCCTTCAGCGGGCGATCCGCCAGTTCTTCTAAGACCCAGGCATGGTAGGGGGCCCCCAATTTCTCGATCTCCCGCACCACTGCCGCGGCGATCTCGACCGTAGCCTCGTCAGTGATCACGCAAACCTGCTCGCTGGGTTGCACGCGCAAACAAACATTGACTGCGTTGTAAGCTCCCGGAGCGTATTCAGGATCAAATGGAATGTTAAGGGTTCCCCGTCCTTGTGGCGTTTTGGGCGACAGGGCCTGCCCCTTCGGCAAGCTCAGGGCAGGCTCTGAGCCTGGCTGAGGGGCGGGAATTTTAATTTTCTCTGCAGGAATACTCATTACCCGATTTTTCTGACGGTAACCGGCTCGTCACTCTCCGCCACCCCCGCCTCCGTCTCCTCAATGATGTAGTCGACCACTTTCTTCAAATCCCCAGTCTCCTGGAACACGCGCAACTGCCGGTCGGCGCCGCTGCCCGTCTCCACGATCGTGTGGATGTAATTCAACTCCTCGCGCGAATCCAGTTCATCCACGACGTCGTCGACGAACTCCAGATACTCGCGCACCAGATCCCGCGCCGGGACTTCCGCCTGCTTGCCGAAGTCGATCAGCTTGCCGTCGAGCCCGTAGCGTGCCGCCCGCCACTTGTTCTCCATGATCAACGCACGGCGGTAGAGCCGGAATCCCTGGTTCGCCGTATACAGCTTGTACAGCTTGGCTACCGTAGCCTGAATCAGCGCCGCAATTGCGATGGTCTCATCCACCCGCATGGGAATGTCGCAGACGCGAAACTCGATGGTATTGAAGAATGGATGCGGCCGGATGTCCCACCAGATTTTCTTCGCGTTATCGATGCAGTTGGTCTTGATCAGCAGCTTGATGAAGTTCTCGTACTCGCCCCAGCTGGGAAAATAATCCGGAATATTGGTTCGCGGAAATTTGTCGAACACCTTGCAACGATACGACTTCAGGCCGGTATTCATCCCCAGCCAAAACGGGGAATTGGTCGAGAGCGCCAGCAGGTGCGGCAGAAAGTACCGCGCATGATTCATCATGTGGATCGCGGTCTCGCGATCCTCGATGCCGACGTGCACGTGCAGCCCGAAAATCAAGTTGGCCCGTGCCACCAGTTGCATGTCTTCGACGATATTCTTATAGCGCTGGTCGGGATGAATTTCCTGTACTCGCCAATCCCCGAACGGATGCGTCGCCGCGGACGCGAGACGCAGCCCATTCTCCTTGGCCAACCGCACCATGTTGCTCCGCAGTTTCTTAACCTCGGCCTTCGCTTCCTTGATGTGCTTGCACACCGACGTCCCCACCTCGACCACAGACTGGTGCATCTCCGCCTTCACCCGTTCCTGAAGAATCATCTGGCCCTTCTCCAGGATTTCGGCGTGAATGTGCGACCGCAGGTCGCGCGTCTCCGGATCTACGGTCTGATATTCCTCTTCAATCCCGATGGTGAAAGTAGGCAACATATCTAGGTCTTGTCATTCTGGGTGAAGTCGAGGAACCTGCTGTTCGCTGGCGGCGCCCGGCCGCCGGTGTCCCGTGTCTCGCGGCCTTGCGAGCATTGGGGGAAGAACCAGGCCCTAACAGTATAACAACGAGCAGAAAATCTGGACCGGTCAGGTGGTCAGGTCAGTCCCATTCTTTGTTTTCCTTGACCCGCGCCTTCACGATCTTTCTTACCAGCAAGTCCGGTAAAGGCTTATCCGACGGAAACTGAATTGTCCCCTTGGAAGTACGGTAGCCAGTGAGTTCCTTCTCGAACTGGTCGAGCACTCCCGAGCCTGTTGGGAAAAGGCTGCAATGGTTCTTAAAGGCCGCATAGCCCACCAGCATGCCGTTGTACTTGAACATCGGAATCCCGTAGCTGATTACCTCGGTGGTCTCCGCCGGCACGACCGACCGGATCACCTCACGGATGTGATTCAGTGTGCTACATGCCGGTTCTGGGGTGCGCGCCAGATATTCGTCCACTGTCTTAGGCGCATTAGCGCCCATTCTCGAGACGCGAGCAGACTTCTTCTTCATAAACCGAATCCCTTGCCCTCTAGTTCCCGCGCCTGGCCGCCACTTTCGGCATCGGTTGTCCCGTCAAAAACTCCGCCCATCGCAACTCTTTCACAGGACTCTCTCCGCTCTGTGCCAGCTTCACCGCCATTTCTCCCACTGCATTCACAATCCAGTCAAAATTCTGTTGCCCGACGGAGGTAATCTCAGCATCCGGCGCGGGATTCAAAAAATCGATGGCATACGGCACCCCACGTTCCACCGCAAACTCCACCGTGTTCAGGTCATACCCTAGAGCCCGACACAAATTCAAGGCATCCTTCTCCATCCGCTCGCGCAGCGCTTCCGAAGACGGGGGCGGATTCCCCTTCACATACCGCTCATGATGCGGCGCCTTTGGGTCGTACTTCATGATGTGCACTTTCTCTTGCCCGACCACGTAGCAACGGTAGTACTCGTCGAATTCGACACCGCGCTGCAGCGTCATGCACAAATCACCCGTCTGGTTATAATGATGAAAGAACTCCTCCGGCGTATGAACCTTGTAAACGTGCTTCCATCCGCCGCCGGAATAGGGCTTCAGGAACGCCGGAAAGCCGACATAGTCGAACACCTCTTGCCAGTTCAGCGGGAAAATCAGATTCCGCATCGACCGGTCCGTCGTTGCTTCCGGATGCTTGTTGTGCGGCAGAATCACCGTCGGTGGGATGGCCACGCCCATCTTGTGCGCCAGGGCGTAGTTGAAGAACTTGTCGTCCGCGGTCCACCAGAACGGATTGTTCACCACAATCGTCCCGTGCAGCGCCGCATTCTTCAGGTACGCGCGATAGAACTGGATATCCTGCGAAATCCGGTCGATGATCACGGCATACTTCTTCGGCTCATCCATCCGGATCCCGCCGATTTTCACGAACTCGGCCTCCACGCCGTCGACCTTCATCGAGTTGATCTTCTCCACCACCGCCGGCGGAAACGTGTTCTCCATGCCAAATAAAATGCCAATCTTCTTCACGGTCCAATCTCCATTCTTAATCTGTCACCCTGAGCGAAGTAAGTGGTTCACGAAGTGAACCACTTACGCTGTCGAAGGACCCCCGCGCTCTCAACCTTCGCTCAACTGCCGCCAGGCGTTCTCATGCTGCAGCCCGCGTTCCAAAACCACTGGAGCTAAAGCGCAAATCCTTGGGGCGCTCGATCGGCACGGCTAAAGCCGTACCCTTTTACGAACCCGGAACCCTAGAAATACTTTCCTGCCATCCTCTGCCACAGCGGCCAGTCGTGCTTCGAGTTATCGCCCCAAACATCCAGCCAGTGCGGGATTGCCTTCCCATTCAAAATCGCCGAAAACTTGATGTTCGCATCCAGACAGATGTCCCAGTCCGCCGACCCCAGCACGATTTTCATTTGCCGGTAGCGGCTCAAGAACCAGTCATCCGATATGTTCGGCAAAAAGTCCGGCGGGTTATTGAAATAGCAATCGTCGTCGTAATACCCATCCAGAAACTGGTGGATGTCAAACGATCCGCTCATGCTCATGCAATGCGTCACTACGTCGGGATGCTTCAAAGCAAAATTCAGGGTGTGGTACCCGCCGAAGCTGCACCCGGTCACGGCAAGCTGCGGAGTCTGATTTTTCCACCGGACGAAGGGCAGGAACTCATGCAGAAGGTAGCGCTCATACTGCAAATGCCGCAGTACCCGTACCCGGGGGTGCACACCCTTGTTGTACCAACTCTCGGTATCGACGGCGTCAGGACAAAATACCTGCAACTGGCCGCGCTCGATCTTCGGCGCCAGCACGCCGATCATCCCGCGGTCCTCGTATTCGAAAAACTTTCCCCTCGAAGTAGGGAAGACCAGCAGGGGCGTCCCCGCATGCCCGAAGACCAGTGCCTCCATGTCCCGGTGCAGTTCCTGGCTATAACCCTTGTGATATTCGCGATTCATCGTGAGAGTGAAAGCTCTCCCGAGAGACGTCGCTTGCAACGTCCCTCTAGCAGCCGAAGTATCTTACCCGATCACGGTCGGAATGGCCTACTGAGGACCGACATGGGTGTGGGGCATGGTGAAGGAGGGAACTCGCAGGGGTAGGCCAGAAGAATGCGGGCAGCTCGATCGCCAGGCGAGGCGCCCGCCACCTTCCGGTAGGCCGAGAAAACAGCAGCAGCCTGGTCTCATTCGCCGGCCTTCGACATGTGCACGGCGATTACTTGCCATTCCTCGCCGCGCTTCTGAAAAACGGTCGTCATGCGGATCTGCTCGGCTTTCTCCGGAACCTGCATTTCGACCGCTCCCATTAATATCGCGGTGTCGCCAAAGATGCGCACGGTGGAATCGCGGAGAATGGATTTCGGGAAGTGGTTCGCGTGCGTTCCGTCCGGCGGCACTACGTCCGTCTTGCTCAGCACGCCAGCGCCGAAGGAAGTTCCCATGAAATCGTCGGCAAACATCTTCCGCAGAGCCGGCAGGTTGGGCCCGGCCTCGGCGTCGAGCCAATTCTGTTCCAGTTTGCGAAAGTCGTCTTCCGTCAGGTTCGCCGGTACGCTCGCAGCATTCGGACGCCCGAATGCGAGCACGCAGAGGCAACCAGCGAGGCTCAATACAACCATCCACATTTTCATAACCGCTCCTTGAATGTAGTATCTCGACCCGATTCCCGATTAGTTGCCTAGACACCTGAGCGTGGCGGAAAGTTCCCACGTACGAAAAGGATTTTGGACGAATCGAGAAACTGCCAGCCGCTCGGGTGACTTAGGGCAGCGGCCGCATGAGTCGTCTCCGCGAGCGATGACAAGACCTGCGTCCCGGCAATGATTTAGAGTAATATCGGGTCGCGATACATGTTCCAGTTCCTCACCAAGCTTGTCCCGCGGTCCGCCATCTTCGTGCTTATGGTCCTGACCCTGGCAGCGGTCGCGGCGTTCGCCGCAGTCAGCCACCTGGTAGCGCGCTTCAACGCTAACCAGCAGTCCCGCGGCCGCAGACTCTATGTCCAAGGGATGGCGGACCTCAATACCGGGGCCGCCGATCGCGCCATCCAGGAATTCCGCGCCGCGCTTACTTGCGACCGGGCCAACCCCCAGTATCAGCTCAGCCTGGGCCGCGCTCTGCGCGATACCGGGCGCCTCGACGAGGCCGAGTCCTACCTCGAGTCTTTGTGGCAGCGCACGCCGGAGGACGGCACCATCAATCTCGCATTGGCTCGCGTGGCCGCCCGGCGCGGCTCGGTTGACGACGCCATTCGCTACTACCATAACGCCATGTATGGCGTCTGGAGCACCGACCCCGACGCCAACCGCCGCGACGCACGCCTGGAACTTGTCGAATTTCTCCTGCGGAAAGGTGCCCGCGCTCAGGCGCAGTCCGAACTCGTTGCCCTGGCCGCTTTTCTGCCGCCCGACCCCGCGCTTCACCTACGCGCTGCCGATCTTCTCTCTCAGGCTCAAGACTATCCCGATGCGCTCGCAGAATACGAGCGAGTTCTGCGCCTCGATCATGGCAATCCGGCCGCGCTGGCAGGGGCGGGAGAAGCCGCCTCTCACGGCGGACGTTATCGGACCGCGCAACGCTACCTGCAACTCGCTGTCAATGCCAAACCGCAGGATCCCGCCTTGCGCTATCTGCTATCGTCGGCCAACCTGATTCTAGAAACCGACCCCTTCGTGCGGCGCATTTCCGACGCCGAACGCAACCGCCGCATAGCAGCCGCTTTTGCGAAGGCGGGCGAGCGACTGAGTTCGTGCGCCCAGCAAAGAGGCGTCAACCTCGCCGGTGCGGGCGATCCGTCTGTGACCTCGTCTCTGTCGTCGTCCCAGGCGCCGCCAGCGCTTGTGGCTCTGGAATCTCGCTGGATGGCCACACGACGAGATCTCCCACGCCTGCGTTCCGCCGGTGAAGCCGACCTGCCGGACGCGATTATGGACCTCGTCTTTCAGATTGAGCAGCAGACCGCGGAAGACTGCGGAGAGCCGCAAGGAGCCGATCAGGCGCTGCTTCTGATCTCCCGCGATCGAGAGACGGCTGACCGATGAGCGATCTACCCGCAGCGCCGTCTTCCGCCGCTCCCGCCAGCGCCTCCGGCTTTCGCTTTCGACCGCGGCGCATGTTCGCGGCCGTCGAGGGCGTCTTTGACGAGGACCGCTTCTTCCTGATCCTCTCCGTCTTCATCGGCATCTTCTCAGGCCTGGCCGTTGTATGCTTCCGCTTGGCCATTGACTGGACCCATCTGGCGCTGCTCGGTCCGCTGCCACAAGGCCACAGCTGGCGCCTGTTCGTGGTTCCGTCTCTTGCCGGACTCGTGGTGGCGGCCCTGGTTCTCCATGTTTTTCCCGGCATTCGCGGCAGCGGCGTCAATCAGACCAAGGCTGCGCTCTACATCTACAACGGCTTCATCCCGTTCCGCACCGCGATCGGCAAATTCTTGTGCGCCGCGCTCGCCATTGGCGCCGGCCACTCACTCGGCCCGGAAGATCCGTCGCTGCAGATCGGCGCCAGCCTGGCTTCCGCTCTCGGACGCCAACTGCAGCTCTCCCGCGAAAAACTGCGCCTGATAGCGCCGGTCGGAGCAGCGGCGGGTCTTGCGGCTGCTTTCAACGCTCCCATTTCCGCAGTGCTGTTCGTCATCGAGGAAGTCATTGGACGCTGGAGTGCTGGAATTCTTGGCTCCGTAGTGCTTTCCGCTGTTGCCAGCGTGGTCGTCGAGCGCTGGTTCCTCGGCTCCGAGCCGCTATTTCGCATTCCAGTCACCACCTTCCAACGTCCCGCCGAGTTGATCGCCTACGCTGTACTCGGGATCGCGGGCGGTGTGGCCGCAGTGATCTTCGCCAAAGGTATCGGCTTCCTGCGCCCTCGGCTCAAGGACTTGCCACGCTGGACGCAATACCTCCAGCCAGCACTCGCCGGTCTCCTCATCGGGCTGATTGGCTATTTCGGTGCGCCTCAGGTCATGGGCGCGGGCTACGACTTCATGGATCAGGCCATGCACGGACAATTTGTCTGGCAGATGTTCGCCGCCCTGGCGGCGCTCAAGATTCTCGCTACCACGCTGTCGTTTGTCAGTGGAACGCCCGGCGGCATGTTCGCGCCCACGCTGTTCATCGGAGCGATGCTGGGCGGCGCGGTGGGTGGCGTCGAGCGCATCTTCTTTCCCCACCTTTCGGCTTCCAGCGGAACCTACGTCCTGGTCGGCATGGGCGTACTGTTCGCCGGGTTTCTCCGCGCTCCCATGACTTCCGTTTTCATGGTGCTCGAAGTCAGTGGCAACTACGAGATCATCGTCCCGGTCATCGTCGCCAACACATTTGCTTACGTCGTTTCTCGCAGCTTGCAGTCCACCCCAATCTTCGATCTGCTGACGCGGCAGGACGGTCTCGTGCTGCCCTCGCTCGAAGAGGAACGTGAGGAAACCATCCTTCGGGTCGAAGACGCGATGCTTCCTCCGCCCCCGATCATCCTGAGCGCCGCCGACTACGTCGACGCCGCGGCGCGCCGCATCGAAGACTCGACCGAAACGAGGTTTCCTGTCCGGCTGGAGCCGAGCGGATGGAGCGCCGTGACCCGCGATCTGATCCTCGGTCGTCTGAAGGAAGGCAAAGGCGAGCACACGCTGGGGTCGTTGATTTCGCCGCAGCCGCTGCCGTGCCTTTTTCCCGATCTCCCGCTCGAGAGCGCCTTGCGCTTCGTGCAGACCAATCCCATCGTTCCCGTGGTGAATCGCGCCAATCCGCAAAAACTCGAAGGGATTGTCTCCAGCCAATCGGTCTTCGCGAGGTACGGCGGGCAAACAAGGCAGGGGTGACAGGCTTCTCTCTGGCGAAGGCGATCGAGTCAATGGCTTGCGACAGCGCACGCCCAGGAGGCAGTGTCAAGGTCTGAGCTTATCGAGTGAGTGTGTGGTGTAATACTGCCGAGGTGGAAGGATGAACCGGGTAAATTTGCTCGCTCTTGCAATCTTCGCCGTGATTGCATTTTTTGCAAGTTCGATCTGGTACAGCCCTCTTCTGTTTGGACGGCAGTTTCTCGAGTTAAGTGGAGTCGCCGCCGGTTCTCGCCCCAGCGCACTGAAGGCGCTGAGCGAGCTTCTTCGTACCTTCATCCTTGCGTACGTCATAGCCCGTCTCCTCCTCCGCCTCAATGTGGTGGACTGGAAAGACGCATTACTATGGGGCCTTTGGCTGTGGATCGGCTTTCCCGTCGTCCTGTTGACCGGTTCTATGCTCTGGCAGAACGTGCCTTGGCAGCTAGCCGCAATCCATTCCGGCGATTGGCTGATCAAGTTGCTGCTGATACCCGCCGGCCTCACACTATGGCCCAAACGGAAGCTGCCGCAGGGGGTGTAGAGAAGGTTCAAAAATGGTCAGTGTTTTCTCGAGCCGTTCCCAGGGAATCGCAGCGGTCGCTACCTTCACAGCTTATTCAGCCCGTCAAGCGCCGCGACCTTGTAGGCCTCCGCCAAGGTCGGATAATTAAAGACCGTGTCGCGGAAATATTCGATGGTCCCGCTCATAGCCAGCACAACTTGTCCGATGTGCACGATCTCCGCCGCGCGATCGCCAATAATATGTACGCCGAGCAGCTTCAGCGTCTGGGGATCGAACAGAATCTTCAGCAGCCCCTGATCGTCGCCCAGCATCTGCCCTTTAGCCAGTTCCGAATATCGCGCCAATCCGCTCTCGTAAGGAATCCGGTTGCGGGTCAACTCTTCTTCCGTCGTACCCACCATGGAGATTTCTGGAATGGTGTAGATGCCATAAGGGATCAAGTTCGGCAGCAAACGGCTGGGCTTGCCAAACATGTGACAACCGGCTAGCCGTCCCTGCTCCATCGAAGTGCTGGCTAAGGCCGGAAATCCGATCACATCCCCGGCGGCGTAGATGTGCGGCACAGTGGTCTGAAAATGTTCATTGACGGCAAGCTTGCCCCGGCCGTCTGCCGTCAAACCGGCGGCTTCAATTTTGATCTTGTCGCTGTTCGCGGTGCGGCCGATCGTATACAGCAGCGCTTCTGCGCGGACTTTCTTTCCACTCTCCAGCAGGGCGAACACTTTATCGCGCTCCTGGTCGAACCCGACCGAAATCGCTTTCTCCCCAAGTCGAAAAACCGTCCCTAGTTGCCGCAGCTGGAAGCACAAGCTCTCGATAATCTCCCGGTCCACAAAATCCAGCAGTGTGGGGCGCTGATCGAGCACGGTGACCTTTACCCCCAGAGCCGTGAACATGGACGCGTACTCTAGCCCGATAATCCCCGCGCCGACCACGATCAATTCGCGGGGGATCTCATCTATGAAGTGGACTTGATCCGAATCAAAGATCCGCTTCCCGTCCACCGAGATTCCGTCGATATGCGCCGGCCGCGTGCCACAGGCGATCAGGACTTTTTCTCCGCGAACGACTTGCACTCCCTCTTCGGTCACAATTTCGATGGTGTGCGGATCGGCGAAGTGCGCGTCGCCTTCCAGCGCATTCACATAATTCCGTCGCAGCTGCGCCTTAATCACGTCCACTTCCCGCGTCATGACCGCGTTGGCGCGCATCACCAGGTCCGACATCATGATCCGGTCTTTCACCACATAACCACGCCCGTAAAACGACCGCTGCCGCAGCCCGCTGAGGTAAAGCACAGCTTCGCGCAGCACCTTGCTGGGGATCGTCCCGGTGTGAACACAAGTTCCACCGATCGCCAGGCGCCGGTCAATGATGGCGACTTTCTTGCGCATCTTCGCGGCGCAAATCGCACCCTTCTGCCCCGCCGGACCGCTTCCAATCACCACCAGATCGTATTCGTTAGCCGGCATAAGTTGGCCTGACCTGCAGCAAGAAATTAGCACCTATCTGCTTTTTACGAAAGCTATCTTCACGGTCGGCTGCAGAATTAAGGCTCCTTTAATAAACGTCAGACCTACCACAAAAAGGCCCGCTCGAGAGCGGGCCTGCGATTGGGGGAAGGACGTACAACTACCTTCGGCGCTACGAACCATTCGAGCACACTCCCAGCGATTCTCCCTGGAAGCTCAGCCACCCGTTCACCGTAGTACTGGTGGGGGCTCCGAAATAAGGAAGGGTCACCAGGTCCTGCAGATTGTAGGTGAACCCATGGAGCACATAGTGGTAGCCGCCATAATTTGCATTTCCCTCCAGCGGGTCGCCCACTTCCAGAATGCCGCAGGGGGTATTGTTACCGTTGAAGTTCACGGTTAGCGGATCATCCGCCCACTCGCCGACCTCATGCGAGAGGGCCGACACATCTTGCGAAAACACTCCGACATGATCCACGTAGGTGGCCTCGGAGTAGGACTGCGGATTGCTGATGCTGCCTTCGGAGCTGTGATACCCGCCGATGCAGCAGCCCCCGCCCTGGGTCAAATAGGTGTCGTAGGTCAGGAAGATCGCGAACTGATTGGTCTGAATCCCCAGCTTGTTGATCAGGTTCGGAATCTGCGCGTCGAACCAGTTGATGTCGACCAGCGCCGCCGTGAAGCCGAAGACCGATCCCGTTTTGCCATAGGTTCGAGACGGACTCAACGTCTGCTCCGCCAGCACGGTTGGACTCAGCAGCAGATGCGAGTTGAGATTGTTCTTCACCGTGCCCCAGAAGTTCGCGCGCTGAAAGGCGTCGATGTACTGGGTGGTTCCCACGTCCACACCGCCCTGGGTGTAGGTCGTCGTCGAGTCAAAGATCGGGGAATCCAGGGTGTTGGTCGTGACTGAGTTGCCGTTGGAAAGCTTGTGCGCAGGATCGTACGTGCTCTTGGTACCGTTGCGGTTCGTGATCACGATCTTGACGGGAATGATGTACGTCTTAATGCTTACAGTCGTGTTCGTCGACGGTGCCGTTCCCACCATGTTGTAGGTATATCTCGTTCCCCCGTAAGTGAACGACCCATTCCAGCTCTGAAGCGGAGCCGCGGGGGGCAGCGCGAGGTCGTTGCGCAGATGTGGCGGCATGACGACGAAGTGTCCGCGCGGCTCGATAACCTGGGCGTCTTGCGCCCACGCGGTCAGGGTAAGGGAAGTTGATAGCAGGGCAGCAATTGAGAGGCAGGCAAAACACCTTCTGCTCATGGGCGATTTCATCTCCTTTTTTTTGTTGACGGAGTGACAAAACAAAAACACCCACAGCCTCGAGGCATGTGTGGCTGTCCGGCGAATGAGGGCGCGAGACATGCCTCAGAGTGGGACTTCTAGTGTCAGATTACATCGCACCCGATTGTGAAAATCGTCCTGGCGGCAGTTTTGTTCTGTTTTTGTAAACTGGAGGTGTCGGAGGCTCCGTGACGGAACCGGCAGAAAAGTGGGAGATTGCGCCGTTAAGGAATGCATTGGAATGGCTAGCAAGGAACTGGGGGGTAAATCCCATCGTCTCGCCGACCCGATCTTTTGAGCGCAGACAACGGCGGCCCGCTTGAGCGGATGAGGGCATTCGACATTTTCGGGCACAACGTCGGTCTAGCGTGGGAGAACTACTTCTTGTACCAGTAGATGGCCAAAGCAACCAAAACCACCGTGATAATCCACAGCACTATGTCTTTGCTTCGGTTCTTTTCTTCTGCCATATGGGGAAGTACACCACAGCTGAAATGATGGTTCAAGTATCGCGTTCAATTCCTGAACTCACGAATGCGGGGTCGCCACTCACGGTTTCGCGCTTGCAGCGGCCCCAACCCGTTTGTATCCGGTGAACTTAAGGATCTCGCGCACGCGGATGGCGTCCACGCGGAAGTGCAACGTGTCATCGACGCGGACATAGGCCGGGAACCAGAGACCGTCGACCGGCTGGCGGTAGCCCACGAATGTAGGGCGGACGTCCACAGGCTGGTTCTTCTTCTTGCGGATGATTTCGGGCACGCTCTTGCCGCACAGCTTCACGATCTGCAGATCATGATTGTCCACCCATATCCGGCCCTGAAAATAGCGCTTGTCCTTCTCCTCCTTCTTGGGCTCGACGTGGAAGACATAGGTGTCGAGATCGTCCACATGCTGCTGCCCGGCGTAGGTCAGGTTGTAAAGCGGCAGTTCGTCGGGCGTAAGGATCCAAGGCATGAATCTGCGGACGTCGTCCATATCTTCGGCCGACAACACGATTCCGCGTAGCGTGGACTGTTCCGCGAAGGTCACATTTTCAAGGCGTTTGCCCTTCTCGTCGTAGGAGACAGTAGTGACCTCATGGAACTGGCCGTCGACGGCGTTGCCATTGAGGGTTTGCACCATCAAGTCCTGGGTATAGGTGTAGTGCGCGCGCGCTTCTTTGACCTTCGCTTCCTCGGTGCCGATCTTCTGGATCAGCTCTTGCGGGGTCGTGTTCTTTGGCGGCGTCATGTCGAGCACGCCATTGCCTTCGGCGCAGTCGGTTTGCGCGGTGGCACGGGGAATCAAGGCTGCGACAACCACGAGGACGCCAAGGGGGCAAAAAGTCTTTTTTATGCGGGCGATCATGCTTGTCTCACGCCGGAAACAATATACCCCAGTTGATGGCCGCGTAGCCGCAGGGTTCAACCGTGGAGGACGCTGGGAAACGGAAAGGAAGATCGGGCATTCCATGAATGTGAAAAAGGTTGCGTATAACTTCACTTTGTCATTGTAAGCAACTGACATTACAGCTACTTAAGTTTGTATGGAAGTTGCACTGATGAACCAGGGAAACAATCGGCTAAGGCCGTGAAAACCACATTGCTCGTGCTCTTCATTCTTTGTGCGGCAGCTGCATTCGGACAGAATGGCAGGGTGCTGTCGAATCAAGCGCAGATCTTGCAATTCCCCGAACATGCACAGCACGCCGCACTTCATGACATGGCCAAAGAACCGCCCCTTGTCGGCGGTTCTTCCTACACCGTCGAACGTGGAGAGGTTCCGCTGTGGGAGTTTGGGCCGGTCTCGGAGAAGCCGTCGCTCGGCGACGTGGCCCGCGCCTGCCGCAAAGACAAGATGACCGCCAAGAAAGCCGGGTTCGTGTTCGAGAAGCAAGGTTCCTAGGCTTCTCGGCACCGACGTCCCGCGTTGGTGTCTTCCACCCTCGCTGCGCGGACCTTGCTCTCCGCACCTAATTACAAACTCCTTGCGGTGTTCTCCTCAAAGTTTATTCTGATCGCTGCTCCTTCGCGACGCAAACACTGAGTATTGGTCGGTCTTGCCGACCTGGCACAGCGAACCGATCTCGATGAGCACATGCTCGAGCAAAGGGTTGTGGTAGAGCAGGTATGCTGGTCTCGGATTTGCGCGCAACGATTGGTCGAAACTGGCGGCCACGCGGCGCAGGCCCGATTCCGGGAAGGGGTTGAAGAGATAGATGACAAGAGGGACGTCGGGGAACGGGAAGGCCGTGGCGTCGGCGCAAACCGACTCGAGGGCGAAGCATTTCTGCGATTCATTCTTGTAGGCGCGCAGATTTTCCTGCGCGATGCGGTCGAGCGCGGGCAGGAGTTCTACGCCCACGATTCGGCGGAAGGGATAGTCGGAGGCCATGAGCAGCGTGCGTCCCTTGCCGGAGCCGAGATCGAGGAAGGTAAAGTCTCGAAAATTCAAATCGAAGTCCCGCGCCAGTGTGCTGAGCATCTCGTGAAACAGCGCGGGTTCGGTTGGTTGATACGGCGAGTGAAACGCACCCAGTAGCCGATCGCGCCAGCCAACGGCTGCGCTGGTAGTATTGACGCGCAAGTCCCAATCGTAATCGGCGTCGCCGTAACGCTGGCGCAGGCGGGCGGGAGCCGAGTCGCGGAGGAATTCCCAGACCGTGGCGAGGAGGGCGCGTGTGGCGACCAACCGTCCAGACCGCACGGCACGGTCTGACCAGTAGCGGCGAGCGGCGGGGAGAAGGCGTGGCTCGGGTACGCGCATCAAGGAAATCGTAACGCACTCTACTCGGCGCTAGCATGCTTCACCTCGGGCCGGCGCTCCGCGGGGCTGGACAGCGGAGGCGGCTGTCCTCACATGCACAGGGAACAGAGCTAGAGCTTGGTATGGAATGTAGGGCGAGCGGCGGGCTTGTATCCGGCAGGCATGCCCTTGGTGATGAAGGGGAAGTTCTCCGGAGTTTCGACCAGGACGCGGCCTTCTGGAGTCAGCTTATACGGAGCTCCGTCGGGATCAACCGGAATCCCTGGAAGGTGCTCGGTAGCCGCTAATTCGGCCATGCTCGCGGGGAGCCGCCCCGTGCGCTCGCCAAAACGGGTGACGGCAGCCTGAAGGTTGGTGACGTCTTCGTCGACCTGGATCGAGCGCAAGTGCTCGAGGGCGTTCTGGCGGATGTCGGGGGTACGGCTGGTTTCGAAGGTGGCGCTCCACAACATGCGGGCGGTATTGAGGTCTCCAGCATGCTCCGCCATCTGAGCGGCCATCACTTTCATGAAAGGGTGAGCGTTGGGAACCTGCGCCCCACGCGCGAAGACTTCCGAGGCTTTCTTGTAGTCCTTGAGCTCGGTGTAGTAGACAAACCCCAGATCGTAATAGAGGCGCCAGTTGTCGGGATTGTGGGCGATGCCGTACTCCATGAGCTCAATCGCGCGCGCAGGGTCACCGGCGCCGTTGGGCGGAGTAGGCGCCAGAAAACTGGCTCCGAACTCGTAGGCCGGCAGCATTTGGGGATCGAGCGTAGTAGTGATTTCAAGCAGCGGAGCAAGTTCGTTGTACGTCTGTTCGTGATCGAAGTGGCGGTGGCCGAAGTACTGCACAGCGCGAGTCCAGTAAATACAAGCCATCAGACCGCGAAAGCCGAGGCTGGCGCGCTCCACCATCTTCGGCGAATCGATGTACAGGACGTCTTCAATCGATGCTTTGGGACGGATCTGGTCAATGTGACGCAACAGCACAACGCTGGCTGTCATGGAGACGGCCAGACAGGCGCTGGCGACGACGGTGGTCGGCCGCCGGGCGGTCATCTCTGCCTCCGCGCTGAAGCAGGAGCGATCATTTCAAATTCCTGCGCTCGAAAATCAAAACCGCGGCGCTGAGCACTGTGGCCGAGTAGAACAGGGCATAAAGCGTGTTCTGCAGGATCAGTTGCCCGCCCAGCGGCTGTTGATGCGCGACCGCGCTGATCACGTTAAGAGCGGAAAAATTGGGCACCAGATATGCGGCCCCGGTGGCGAACCAGCGGGTGAATCCGTGCGTCAGCCCCGCGAACCCGCGCAGATCGTCGGCGAAACTGCCGATCACGAACAGCGAGAAGGCGAAGACGGCTGACAGCAGCGGGGTTGAGAACGATGAGAACAACAATGCGAGCGAACAGATAATAAGGAACTCGAGAATGATGAAATAGAGCGCGACCAGAATCAGGGCGTCGGGTTTGTGGAATTTGTGGGTGACGTAGAGCAGCGCACCGAACACCCCGATGGCCATGAAAAATGTGTTGACCACAAGCGTCCCGGCGAGCCCGAAGAATTTCCCCACAATAAATTCCCAGCGCCGGACCGGGCGCGAGAGCACGGTGTAGAGCGTGCGCTTCTCGATTTCTTTGGAGACCAGCCCGATGCCGATGAAGATGGCGATGACTATCCCGAATAGCGAGACCGCGGTGAGGCCGAGGTTGACCACGACCAGGCGCTCGATCCCGATGGAAATCTGGCCCACGAAAATCGCCGCGCCGGAAAGCAGCAGGGCAAAAGCGATCAGGTTATAGAGAACGCGATCGCGAACGGCTTCGCGGAAAGTGTTCGAGGCAATATGGACGATGCGTGCGCTCATCTTCCGTTCCCCATTGCAGTTCCCACCGCGGTCTGAGAATGCTGCAATTTCTCGACGAAGTAGGCTTCGAGCGACGTGCGCAACGGCGTGATGGCGGTCAGACGGATGTGCTCGCGGCGCAATCCGTCAATGGCTGCGTCCTGCTGATTTTCGGTGATAACGGCGCGGACGGTCTCGCCCGTGACGTGGCACTCGGCGCCCAGAGCCTTCATCGAGGCCGGAATCTGAGTGCCTTGCCAGACGACTTCGACCTTGCCCTGAACGGTTGAGGTCAAATCCTCGACCGCCCCCACGCCACGCAATGCACCTTTGTGGATGATGGCAACACGATCGCAGAGGGCCTCGGCGTCGGAAAGAATGTGGGTGGAAAAGAAAACCGTCTTGCCTTCCTGCTTGAGTTGCTCCATCAGGTCGCGAACTTCGCGACGGCCGAGCGGATCAAGGCCGGACATCGGTTCGTCCAAAAACACGAGTTTGGGATTGTGCAGAATGGCTTGCGCAATTCCGGCGCGCTGCAGCATTCCCTTGGAAAACTTGCGCAGCTGCACGCCCTTGACATCGGTCAAGCCTACCCGCGCGAGAACTTCCGGGATGCGACGCTTGCGGTCCTGCGCGGCAACGCCCGAGAGTTGTCCGTAATAGTCGAGCAATTCCTGTGCGGTGAGGTAGTCGTAAAAGTACGGTTGCTCGGGCAGAAAACCGATCTGGGCCTTGACTTCAGCGTCGGTCCATTCACGCCCCAGGATCCGGGCCGTGCCGCCGGTGGGAAAGACCAGGCCCATCAGGAGCTTCAGGGTGGTGGTCTTGCCGGCCCCGTTAGGGCCGAGGAAGCCGAAAATCTCGCCTTCTTCCACGGTCAGATTCAGAGGCTCCAGGGCGCGCTTGGGACGTTGGCGCCAGAATCCGACCTTGTAGGTTTTTTCGAGTCCGAGGATCTCAATCGCTGGCATTCGGCTTCAGGAACTACTGCAGGAGTTGTTTTTCAAGGAAATTATACGCAAGATGACGGGCTGGAGGATGAGGGCAGAGGTTACGACGGTCACGACCATGTCGGGGATCAAGGCGTCGGAATCAGGAACGGGAGAATGGAAACAGAGCGCAGGGCGAACGATTCTCAGTCTGAAATGAGACATTGAGAATTGCTACTGCGCCACCGGATAGGCCACGCAGGTGGCCACGTCGGAGGCTGGTGTGTCGCCCGTGCTGCCCATTTGCGACCGCAGAACGCCGTCGTTGATAGAGCAGAAGTCCCGGTTCCCGGTTGAGTGCACAACGATGGGTGCCGTGCCAATGACATATGCGTCGTTGTAGTGCGCTCCTCCGGTGATAACGCCCGTTGCCAGATAGTAATAGCCGTTTTTGCCCGTGCCGCCTGGAGTCGCGGTGGCAAGAAAGTCATCGATCAGACATGCCCCAGTTGAGGACGGGGTGCAGGGGCCGGGTCCCCCTAACTGCCCGATTTTGGTGGCGTAGCCGACGCTTGGGTAGGTGTTGAAGTAGGTGATTTCGGCGCTTGTTATACTGTGCACCGATCCGGCCGCAGACGATTCATTGGCGGCTAGCCTCGCCTGCAGGAGGTTGGGGATCGCGATGGCGGCGATGATGAGAATGATCGCTACGACAATCAGCAACTCGATCAGTGAGAATCCCTTCGCGTAGCGCATGTAGAACCTTCCTGCTTAAGTGTTACCAAATGTTCATCGCGGCCAAAATGTCAGTTATGTCATAGCAGTTTCAACGCCATTCCCCGTCTCATCGCCACACCTCGGTAATCCTTCAATTGTCTTGTAGATCAATGCGTTAAGGTGCCTCGAACGAACCGGCAACAGGGGACGAGGATGGCTCTGCCGCGGGAGCATGACACAAAGTGTCATGCCGCAAGGGGTCCAGGCGCAAATCTTGGGAAAGCAGCCGATTCCGTCATCCATCCGCGACGGACCTCTGGGTTGGATCTCAAGGGTGTCCTGCCAGGTCTCCCGCTGGGTGCTGCACCTCGACCAGGTTTGGCGTTAGCCTCAGGGCCTGCTGGTAGGCCACGAGAGCCTCAGGGCGACGGTTGGCCTGTGCCAGGAGTCTGGCCAACTCCAGATAACCCTCGCCACTAGGTTCCAGTTCCAGAGCTCGTCGAAGGTAGCCAACGGCGTCCTCAAGTTTTCCTTGCCTGTGCGACACAAAAGCCATCCCCTTCAAGCCTGCGACTTGAAAAGGGCTGAGTCGCAACGCCTGTTCGTAACTGGCTCGTGCCTTCTCAAAATCTCCGATACCGCAGAACGCCGATCCCAGGTTGGCATACGTCATGGCGACCAACCCGGGTTCCGCTCCGTAACGGATGGCAAGCTCATACTGTTGTACCGCTTCTGCCTGGTGCCCGTGTTGGAACAGGTACGTGCCAATGTTCAATCGGGCAGCGGGATCGATCGGATTATCCCGGGCCGCCTGGAGAAATAGTGGATAGGCTTCATCTGCGCGATGAAGATGTACCAACGCTTCGCCGAGATCATCCTCGGCCACGTAATTGTGCTCCGTGACTTGGAGAGCGTGAGTCCAAACGGTGACGCTATCTCGCCAGTATCCGATCTGCCGATAAGTAGTGATCGACAGCGCCAGCGCAACACAAAACGCCGGGACCACGCACCGGCCAAGCCCTAAGTTTCTTGTCTCAGCGATGTCCGCCGCAACCCAGGCAACCATTACAAAAACGCCGATTAAAGGAATATAGGCATACCTGTCGGCCATGGCTTGATTGCCCACTTGTACCACTCCGATCACAGGAACCAGCGTGCCCAGAAACCAGAGCCATCCGACCAACAGATAGCCGCGGTTGCGCCATTTCAACGCAAACCAAGTGATTGCTATCAACAGCGCCGCGGCCAGGCAAACCTTCCACAGCAACAGCGAGTGCCCGGCGTAGGTATAAAACAATGTCAGATTTTCCGGCCAAATGGCCTTCCATAGGTAGGCTGCGTAACAGTAGATTCCATTCTTCAGACGCTCGGAGAATGGAGGGGACAGGCCCAATGCCCCGGCAGCCCGTTGAGCACGCAATGTGACCACCGAGCTGGCTGCTACCAAAACCAGTAATGGTAATTTTTCGAGGATCAGCCTGCCAATCCGAGACTGCCTGATCGCCATTGTATCGGAGGCGGTGGTCCAACCCTCGATTCTTCCAAGCGGCCAATAGTCGAGCAGGAGCAGCACGAAGGGAGTGGTGACCAGCATCGGTTTGGACGCAAGTCCACATGCCAGCAGTCCTGCGACCGCCAGATAACGCTTCCACCCGGGCTTGAGGGCATACCAAGCATAAGCCCCAAGTGTCAGGAAGAAAAATGTGGTGCTTAAGACGTTCTTGCGTTCTGCGATCCAGGCCACCGACTCGACGTTCATCGGATGCAGCGCGAATAGCGTGGCCACGAAGAAGCTTCGTCCCACCCTTCCCGTGCTGCGCGCCAGCAACAGAAAGAGCAGCACTCCATTCATCCCATGCAGCAGGATGCTGGTGAAATGGTGCCCGGCTGGATTCAAATGGAATAGCTGGCAATCGAGCGCATGCGACATCCAGGTCAGAGGATGCCAGTTGGCTTCGTCTAAAGAAGTGAGGGCCCACCAGATCGTGGTTCGAGAGAGGCCTGCCCGAACGTGGACATTTTCGTAAACATAGCTGCGGTCGTCGTAATTAATGAATGAGAAATGAGTGGCGCGGTTGTAGAGCACTAAGGTAAACGCGACCAGCAGGAGAGAGAGGACAAAAGCGCGCCTCTCCGGCGAAGCAAAGGGTGCCCAAGAGCGCGCGAGCAGCTGGTCAGACTGTTTGACCCGTACAGGCGCACTCGCCATGGTACCCTCCACCGCTTGTGATTATAGGGTGCAGTGATCGCAGCAGAGGTGCGATTTCGATTCGTCTATGACGGAAGTAATCTCTACGGCGACTCTGGTTCGGGCTGCCTTGGCAGAATGCGGGAAGGTGGAATTAACCGAGAAAAACAAAAAACAAAAAACAAAGAGCAGCGAACTCTCGTTCGCTGCTCTCTGGCTTGTACCCTCCCCCAGGTACTTCGCCAAATCAAATCACGTGACTAATTCAGGGGAGACAGTTTCTGGCAAGCGACTTCGCTGCCAGCCAGCGCGCCGGTGGAGTCGTAGCGCACCACAGCATCTTCATAAGCGCAGAAGCTGCGGATACCGGTCTGGTTCGCAGTGACCGGAGTCGCCGTCGCGTAGTAGGTGGTCTGCGGGACCGCCGCTACTCCAGCCTGAGCCGTGAAGATGTATCCGCTCTTGGTGCCGGCCGACAGAACGCTGTCGATCAGGCAAGCGGTATTGGTAGCGGGTGAGCAAGCCGCACCAGCTGCCCCGCCAAGGTTGGCCAGGGCGCTTGCGAAACCGATCGTCGGATAACTGGTGTTGTAGGTGACCATACCGGTATTGATGGTACGGACGGAGCCGACAGCAGACGACTCATTGGCCGCCATGCGGGCGCGCAGCAAGTTTGGAATCGCGATAGCTGCGATGATCAGGATGATTGCCACCACGATCAGCAGCTCAATCAGTGAGAAACCCTTCTGTTTCCGCATCTCTTTTTTCCCCTCGTGTGATTCTCTTGTTAATATGCTGGTCACGGATGACGCAGTCGTGCTTCATATTTGCACTTGCTGGGCCAGACACGCTAGTTACCTTGGTTTCTACCCGCACTTCGGTCAAGGCCTTTATTTTCAGCCTGAGTCCTAACCTCAGTTTCTCCCTGCTCCTCCCCTGCATAGGCGTTGTGGACAATGTTCGTCGTCGCTAGTGACAATTTGTGTCAACGCCGGACGTCCGACAAAATGGAACGCAGGGCCAAGGCAGGATTGCAAGCGCGGCGGGATCGACTTACGCGCGCGTTGGTACATCCCGGAGAGAGCAAACAGCTCACCTTCGGCCAGCCGATGAGATCGCCAGTGCGAGCGTTATCTGGCCGCAGCCGCCGCCAGGGTGTGCAGTTCTGAGGACTCCCTATGGTCCTCCATCTCTGGAATCAGCGCGGGCAGGCGAGTCGCCCAAAAGACCGAAGCGAATGACGATGCAGCCACCAGCGACCAAGTCAAGAGCCGGCTGGTCACCATCCAAGAAAAGCCATAGCGTCCGATCGCGAGCCAGGTCAGGAACAGCAGGGCTCCAACCAGCGCCGGCAGCCACCTTTCGCGCTGGCCGAAGCGGACGGTGCGCACCAGGCAGGCCTGCATGCACAGGGTGAACGGCAGCGCAGCGATAAGATCGAAGAGATAGTGCTCGCCGGTCCCGAGGGTGTCAAAAGCCGTGGCCAGCACCAGGACCAGCGCCGCCGTTCGCGCCCAACGCGGCAGGCCGCGGGTATTCAGCCAGATCAGGAGAGCCCACGTCATGTGCAAAGAAGGCACACCGTTGCGGGGAAACATGCCCGGCACCGGAACACGGTGCAGGATCAGCCGAGGCATGACGGAATGGGGCAAGTATGCGTTGGGAAATGATGCAAACACGTAGCGCGGCCCGCACACCGGAAACACGCTGAAAAAGAGGTAACCTACGATAGCGGGCGCGAACAACATTTCGATCAGTTCCCAGATCGGCGTTTCTCGCCGCCTCATATATCCCGCATATATAGCCGCCATCGCGATTACAATTGCCTCGTAGCTCATTTTCACCACCAAGAAAACCCAGGGGTGCCCATAGGTGATGCGTCCGAGCTCGAAGCTGGGTTGAAATCCCAGACAACCGTCGAAACCGTAAGTGTAGACGTCGAGGGTGGTGGCGCGCAGCAGAGAAGCCATGTTGAGCGAGTACATCGCCGCCAGAATCATGAAGGTTAACGCCGCCGCTGGAAGCATTGCCCGGTAGGCCCCTGCTTCGCGTGCGCGGCCTCTCCACGCCACCAAGCAGCCAAGCACCAACAGGCTCGATAGTCCAAGCGCTCCCATGATCTGCACCAGCAACGCCGGCAGATCCTCAAATCGCCTCCAGACAATGGCGAACGCAAAGGCCACGCCCAGTCCGCTTACGATAGCGGTACGCACTCGACCCTGCCGGGCGGCGAGGAACAACAGAAAGGCACCCCCCAGCCCGTAGCCGATAAACGGCTGGCGAAAATCCAGCCGCACGGCACCGAGCACGGCAAGGGCGGTTACTAAACAGCAAACGAGAGCCCGCGGCAGATTCGAGAACACCTTCATGACGTATGCTGACTCAACCTAACATGGCGAATCGAGCACGCCAATGAACGGTCGGAAGCATCGGTTACGCGCGTAATGCATGACCGCAACCACATTCCCTTAGAATTTATTGTCTTTGCCTGATAGCGAGGAATCAGGATTTGCCTTCAGCCGCTACCAAACTTGAATCCGCGACAATATCTCTGCCCCAGAGCAGATTTGCGGTCCCCAACAAGCAGAGGGCGATCCTCTGCCTGGCGCTGTTTGCCTTGACGCTTGTGTTTTACAATCCCATCGTTCACGACGGGTTCGTGGTGCTCGATGACGTTCCCTACATCATCAGCAACCCTCCGGTTCGAGCAGGGCTCACCTGGGCCACCGTGAAATGGTCGTTCACTACGTTCCACGCCGGTAACTGGCATCCCTTGACGTGGCTTTCGCATGCGGTCGACTGCCAGGTGTTTGGGCTGAACCCGGCGGGGCATCATTACGTCAGCCTCTTGTTTCATGCGGCGAATGGGGTGCTGTTGTTCTTGCTGCTAGAGGACGCAACAGCGCTGACCTGGCCGAGTCTGCTGGTTGCGGCCCTGTTTGCGTTTCATCCCGTCAACGTGGAATCGGTGGCTTGGGCCGCGGAGCGCAAGAATGTGCTCAGCATGTTCTTTTTTCTGCTAGCGATGTGGGCTTACGGCCGGTATGCAAGGCGAGGTGGAGTTGGGCGCTATGCCACGGTTGCACTGTGCTTCGTGCTGGGGATGATGGCGAAGCCGCAAGTTATCACACTGCCCTTCGTATTGCTGCTGTGGGACTATTGGCCGCTTCAGAGGATGTTCGCCAAGGCGGATTCGGCCAGGGCGGAAGGACGGTCCCTCACATTTCTGGTGGCGGAAAAGGTCCCGCTTTTTGCGGTGGCGCTGGCAGGCGCTGTGGTCACGATGGCGGCGCAGCGGTCAGGTGGTTCGGTGCGAAGCTTCGCCCAGGTCTCGCTCCTGGCGCGCCTGGAAAACGCGCTGGTTTCTTACGACCGGTATCTGGCAAATCTGCTATGGCCTCGGCACCTGGCGCCGCTGTATCCGCATCCGGGAAGCTCGATCCCACTTTCGCAGATCGCTCTCAGCGCGGCTGTGCTGCTGGGGCTGACAGCGGTTGTTCTGCGCTGGCGACAGCGGCGTTACCTCGCGGTGGGATGGTTCTGGTTTCTCGGAGTTCTGGTGCCCATGATTGGGATCGTGACCGTTGGAGAGCAAGCCATGGCCGACCGATACTTATACGTTCCGATCATCGGCTCTTTGATTGCCCTGGTGTGGGCGGCGTGGGAAATCAGCGAAGAGAAGAGAATTTCGAAGCTGAGGCTTGCCGCGCTGGCAGCCGTCATCGTTACCGCTTTGGGAGGACTCAGCTACCACCAATTGGGTTATTGGAGAGATGGCGAAACGCTATGGAGATATACCCTCACCGTCACTCAAGCGAACTACATGGCGCACGACAACCTGGCCATGGTGCTCGACCAGCAGGGGCGCGTCGAGGAGGCGATCCCGGAGTTCGAGGCGGCCGAGGCGCTGCACCGGTATCCGCTCCCTCAGGTTCTCAGTATGGGCATCTATTTACAGCGTTATGGCCACGTGCCGGATGCGCTGGATATGTACCAGAAAGTCTTGAACCGGAGCACGGAGCCGCAACTGCGCGCCACGGCATGGAGCCAGATTGGCTCGGCCAATGCTCAAGTCAAGAATTACGATCAGGCCAAGCTTAGCTATGAGAACGCACTGCAACTCAATCCCAGCGACCCGTCAGCTCTGGTTGGCAGTGGAATGCTGGCGGAGCGCAACGGAAATTCAGGTGAGGCGGCGGAGCAACTGGCCCGCGCTGTAAATGTTGAGCCGGGACAGGTCGGCTACGTGCTGCTGGCGCGCGCCTTGCGGCGAGATGGCCGGCAGAGGGAAGCCGAAGGTGCCGAGGAACTCGGGCGCAAGATGTCGCCCGACTTGAGCCAGGCCGAGAAAACCGCCAGCGAGACTGAAATTTTCTTTGGATGTACGTCCCCAGCAACCCCCGCTCCTGAGGCGCAGAGTCAGGTGCAGAGTCACAGTCAGAGTAAAGCGCGGTAGCGGATTTATTGTCAGGGCGTAGAATGTTGGCTCTTGCGTCCCATGGCCAGCCCGTTAGACTCCTTCCAGATCGATCCCGACGTCGCTAAGGCCTGGACACTCCCATCGTTTCTTTATAGGGATCCGACCGTGTTCGCGGCGGAGAAAGAGAAAATCTTTGCTCGGACGTGGCAGCTGGTGGGTCACGCGAGCCAGGTCGCGAACCCCGGCGACTTTTTCACCACCGAGCTTGTAGGCGAGCCACTCGTGTTTGTTCGCGGGCTGGATGGCAAGCTGCGCGGGTTCTACAACGTGTGCCGGCACCGCGCAGGGCCTCCGGCCGAGGGATGCGGATCGCGCAAGCTGTTTCGCTGTGGATATCACGGGTGGACCTACGGACTCGACGGCGCGTTGATCAGCGCGACCGAGATCGAGGACGTCGAGGGATTTCGCCAGGAGGACTTTGCGCTGGCGCCGGTGCAAACCGAGGAGTGGTTCAATCTGGTGTTTGCCAATCTGGAGCCGGAGGCACCGCCACTGCGCCAGAGTCTGGGCGAGCTACCGATGCAGGCGGAGAAGTTCCCGTTCGTGCGCATGAAATTGTTCGAGCGGCGGAAGTACGATATGAGATGTAACTGGAAGACGTACGTGGACAACTATCTCGAGGGATATCACCTGCCCAGCGTGCACCCGGGACTGAATCGTGAATTGGATTACGGCGCATATGTAGTCGAGCCTCACGCGCGGCATGTACGGCAGTTCAGTCCGATCCGAGGCGCGCAGCCAGGCGATGCGTCGCCGCGGCGGTATCAGGGAGCGGGAGAGGAATTGAGCACGGACTACTTCTGGATTTTTCCCAACTGGATGCTGAACTGTTATCCCGACAACGTTTCGCTGAATATCGTGCTGCCGGTCGAGCCGGAGCGGTCGCTGGCGATCTTCGAGTGGTATTTGCCGGAAGAGGATCACGGCGGTCCGGCGGCGAAGGCTTCGGTTGAATTCAGCGATCAGATTCAGATTGAGGACCTGGGGATTTGCGAGGCAGTGCAGAAAAGTCTTCGGTCACGCAGCTATTCGCGCGGACGGTTCAGCGTTAAGCAGGAGAAGGGTGTGCATGCGTTTCACCGAATGTACGCAGAGTGCATGAAGGAGGATCGGCACGGCACGGGATTCTGAGCGTTCCCCCTTGTAAGAACAGTCACGAATTTCCCGGGCAGAGGTGAAACTGGTGATGGCCCGACGAGGAATGCCTCCGCGCTGCCAGGGCCATCAACCTCTGGCTTCGCAGACAGAGGCTTGATGGCCCGTAATCAGATGCCGCGGAGGAGAGTGAAGCCGTTAAGGGTAGCTCACCACCGTGACCGGGGCGTCCGGATTGGCAATGGTCGACGAACCACCTGCGTTGTTGATCACGTTCAGGATGCCACCTGAGCCCGCGGTGGAGAGGAAGATCGTGAACAGATCATGCAGGCTTGACGCCGGGAGCGTAGTGGGGACCTCGAATGCGTTCGCGGCGTAGATGCTTACGCCCTTGTTGAAGAAGCTGTAGCTGCCCATACCGTATCCGCTGAAGCTCCGAACAGCGCTGTCCACTTTGAAGGCCGCCCAACCATTGACCCCGGGAGCCTCCATCCACGCCGCCTGGCTGGGCGGGTCGTAGGGCATCTCATTCTGGAAGAAGATGTCCATGCCGCCATTCCCGTTCCAGATCACCTCGTACTTCTGGTAGTGCTCGACGAAAAGCCCGTAGGCAGTCACGTTGTCACCGTTGACGATGACGCCCGTGTCGGCAGTGTTGCTGTTCCAACCCACACCGTTGCCGTGGTCCGCCCGCCATGCCCAGATGTCGTCGAGGATCACGTTGTCGCTGTTGACGACCAAACTGATGGTCGCGCTGCCGGCGGCTGCGCCGCCGATACGAAAGAACACATCGTGAAGCGCTGTCGGGTCGGGGGCTTCTTCATTGTCACTGCTCCGGCCGCTTCCCACCTGCAGAAGCGCCGGAGAGGTCATGGTGCCTGCGTCGAAGATGATCCCTGAAATCAGCATCCCCTCCCCTTGGGAGACTTTCATGGACACGCTTCCGTTCTCAGGGATCAGTGTAGGGAATCCGAGGCCAAGCACAACCGTGTGGGGGCGCGTGACCTTGATGGTCCGCTCCAGGTTATAGACACCCGGGGTGAGGATTAGGTTCTTGCCGGAATCTAATGCTTCGTTGATCTCCTCGGCAGAGTCCGTGGGCTGGGCAATGAAGAATCTTTTGATGGGAATGGAGAAGCCCGGCGTAGCGCCGCTGGCCCACGTCGTACCCACCGAGTTGGCCTGCGCCGAGGGGACGAAGACGTTGTAGGCTCCATCGGAGTCGATATACGGGTAGGGAGCTTCTCGCGTCACGGGGCTGGTCGCTATCGTGGTGTACGGCCCACCGCACGATGACTGGACGGGGAAACACTGGGCGGGAGCACCCACGACGCCAGAGAACACCTGGTTCCAAACGCCGTTGGTCCAGCCATCGAGCTTGCTGTTGCGGACCAGCCATTGCTGCTGCGAGCCGTTGATTACGGTGGAATTGTCGAACTCTGAATCGGCGATGAAGCCGCCACTCGCGAAAGACGGACCAGTACAATAGTCCATGAGGGTGGTGAGCCCGTTGATTTTGACCCGGCGCATCGGCGCGGCCTGCGATACAGCCCAAAATTCTCCAGTGTGGCACCCGAAGGTTGGGTTGGTCACGTTGATGGTCAGGTTCGACAACGACCGCCAGAAGTTCACTAACGCGATACAGCTGCCGGAGAAGCACTGGTTATACACGTCGATGGACCCGTTAATCACAACGTCGTTCGGAGAGGCGCCGAGGCCGGCCACGGCAGTGTAGTAGCCAACCTGGAAGTTGAGGGGGGCGGCACTGGATCCGTAGGTGCCAGGCTCGAATAACAACGCGTAGCGCTGCGTTCCGAACTGGTTGGAGACCTGTTGGTTTGCAATGGCGTCGACCGTCGCCTGGATCTGACTTTGCTCCATGGTGGGGTCGAAGATGTAGACGTTCTGGCCGAAGTTGGGCTGGCGGGACGAACCTGACACATCGGCCATTGCGGCGGGCGCGACTAAGCGCGCACAGTTTGCGAGGACGAGGCAGTCGAGCAGAATCCTAAGCAGGCGCGTCATCTTTCCTCCTTTGCTAGCTTCAGTTCTGGCTGGCTTCAGTGAACGGTGGACGAATCAGGCATGCGTGTAACTGCGAAGAAATGGCTCTGCGGATTCTGGCTGAAAAGGACCGACGGGGTCAAGCTGATGCCAGTGAGGTAAACCCGTCAGATAACGGACTATCGCCGTGGAATTGAAATCACAACCTGACCGCAACTAGCTAGGTGAGGTTGAAACTCTCTGCCTTCAGCAGCATGCAGGTGACGTCGTCATGCTGAGGAGTATTGCCCACGAATAGGTCGAGGGCGGACATCAATTGCTTGAGCAGAGCGGCGGGCGCGTCTGACTTTCCGGTTTCGAGCACGGTCAGGACGCGGACTTCGCCGTATTCTTCCTCCCGGGCGTTAACGGCTTCTACTAATCCATCGGTAAAGATGATCAGCCAGTCATTGGGAGCGAGCGTGATGGTTGCCGACTCGTATTTCACTTCAGGCTGAATGCCGAAGGGGAGGCCGCCGACGTCGAGGCGCTCGATTTGTCCGCCGGTGCGGCGCAGGATGGGATTGTTGTGGCCGGCGTTGATGTAATGGAGGGTGCGGTGGACCTCGTCGTATTCGGCGAGAAATGCGGTGGTGAAGCGCAGGCCTCCCTGACTGTTCGAGCAGGCATATTTGTTCATGTTGGCAGCGAGTTCGGGCAGGGCCACCTGCGCGGTGGAAAGAGTTTTCAGGCTCGCCTGGAACGTCGCCATGAGCATGGCGGCGGGAATACTCTTGCCGGCGACGTCGGCCACGGCGAGCACAACGCGATTTTCGTCGTTGGTCTTGCCGGGGCGGGGGAAGACGTCGTAGTAGTCCCCGGCCACCGTGTTGGCGGGACGGGTGGCGTAGGCGACCGAGAGTCCCGGAATCTGTGGCGGGACGCCGGGCAAAAGCCAGGTCTGGATCTCGCGCGCGATCTGCAGGTCACGCTTCATGACAACGCGGTCGGCGATCTCGAGTATTAGAAGCAGAAGCAGGAGTAATCCCGCCCAGAAGTGGAGATCGAATTCGACGGCGTACACTTTGCCGTCGCGCCCGCTGTAGTCGAAGCCGCCGTGCGGGATCACCAGAAGAATCAGCGCCAGCAACAGCAGCACGCGGCGCGCGGGCGAGAGTTTTTCAAAAACCGCCCAGAAGAACTCCTTGATGACATGCAGGTGGCGGCCGCGGCGAGTGAGTCCCTCGGGCGTTTTCGCTTCGACATCGTTGGAGTAAAGGCGGTAGCTGGCGCGGGCCTCGTTTTCAAACTGCGACCAGAGTTGGCTGACCTCCATTCCTTCGGTGACGCGGCGCCAGAATCGTTGCAGGCGCACGCCGAAGGGCATGGGCTGGGCTGGCTGTCCGGCAGGCGGGGAGACGGTGGCCATGGGTCAATTCAATTATAGAAGAAAGGGATAAGCCGTTCTTGGGTCGGCGATTTTCGTTGGCCGTTTATGCGATACTCTCGCGCGGCTCCGGCAATGTTCAATCGCAAATCGTCAATCTCAAATCGCAACCTTCAAAATAGAGTCAGCTGCTCATCGAACGCCTGGGCAGGCCATTTCGTCGCATAGCCCGGGCGCTCGCGGCGGTCAGCGCGGGTGATTTTGTACTTCTCGCGCAGGCTCCCGACGAGTTGGGAGAGACGTTTCGCGTAGGCCGGCGCGAGAAAGGCGCGGTCTTGATAACGCTGGCGATAGGTCGCGGCGAGATGCGGAAAGTTCTGCTCGAGAAAAGGCAGGAAGATGGCAGCGGAGCAAGGCTTGAGAAAAAGCGGGTTGGCGAAAACGTAGTCGGCGCCGGCGTCGGCGGCGGCGCGAATAACAGCCTCCAAATCTTTGGGCGAATCGGTGATCCCGGGAACGACAGGAGAGCAACTCACGCCGACTCGCAGTCCGGCCTGGCTCAGGGCGCGAACGGCGTCGAGGCGGAGATCGGGACGCGGAGCGCGGGGTTCGAGAATCCGCGCCAGGTCGGTGTTAAGCGTGGTAATCGTGATGTGGACGGAGAGTTTGTTGGCGACAGCCACTTGCTGCAGAAGCTCCCGATCGCGAGAGACGAGATTCGACTTGGTGACGATACCAAGTTCGAATCCATGGTGGCGGGCGAATTCTTCCAGAATGCCGCGGGTGACTTCGTAGCGGCGCTCGGCAGGCTGGTAGGGATCGGTGGCTGTGCCGAGGGCGATGGCTTCGTCAGTCTTGACACGGCCGAGATCGTGGCGCAGCAGCCCGGCGGCGTGCTGCTTGACGTAGATCTTCTGCTCGAAGTCGAGGCCGTCACGCATTTCCATGAATTCATGGGTGTAGCGGGCATAGCAGTAGCGGCATCCGAATTCGCAGCCGCGGTAGGGATTGATAGTCCAGGTAAAAGGCATGGCGCGGCGGCTCACGCAGCGGTTTAACAGCGACTTGGCGGTGAGGGTGAAGTATTCGACCTGATGACCCTCGCGAAGGGATTCTCCCTCGGCGGCGAGACGGGCGATGCCAACGAGTTGAGGCTTTGGGGAAAGAGGGAGCAGGGAGGACATTTGCATTCGCCTTTTGTTCGCCTACAATAAATCCGGATAGCCCGGGCTGTCAAGCCTCCTCCTTGGGGGTAGTATCTATCGGGAAAAATTCGGCGTCCAAATCATCGTTGCGCCTCACCTAGGTTCCTGATCTGCCGCTTTCCTGAAGCATTTTAGCCCTGAAACCATTGGGAAAGACAACTCTTGGCTACCAAACTGACGAAAACAGAAGGCGATTTCGCTCACCGAGAATCGGCCCGACGTTCGGTCAAGGGTCAAAACGCGTTATCGGGATTTTTCGCCAATTGACCACCCTCGTTCTAAACTGCTGTCCTAATGTGCGATAGATGCGATGGATTCTTGGAGAGACGGCGGGTCAATTCGCCATACGAGTACCGCGATCTGGTTCGGCAGATTCTCGAAACAGTTGCGCAGGGAACGTTTCGACTGCTGAGTGGCACATGTCCGCTGGAAGAAATCCTTACCGTAAAACCGTGGCCTAGCGATTCCATCGTTCACGTTCTCGCGTGTACGAAATGCTCACGTCGGTTTCGGTTGGGCGTTGAAACGTATCATGGAAGTGGGGGCGCTTGGGAGGTCATGACCTCCACGCCTCGGAACAGCAGCAGCCCTCAATGAGTGCAATGGGGATTTTTCGCCAACTATGGCGTTCGAGCTGGTGAGGGGGCTAATGGGGGCAAAGCCTTGTTACAATCGCCCGTCACAAGGAGAATCTATGTCGAACCGCTTCGCAAAGTTGGTCGTGTGTCTGTGCACGTTCACTTGTACTGTGCTCGCTCAGCAATCGCACTGGGCGACGACCGACGATCCCACGGCGAAATACATCATCGATTCGGAGCGGCAGTGGGCGGAGAGCGGCTGCAACTTCAACAACATCGAAGCCAAGATCCTGGCCGATGACTTTCAGGGAACCTCGCCGCGCGACGGCTCTCGCTACACCAAGGCCGATATACTGGCGCTGAACCCCGACAAGAGCCAAGCCGAGACAGATTGCCGGCTGCTCGACGCCAGAGTCCGTTTCTTCTCTTTCGGCAACGGCGACAATGTTGCCATGGTCTATGGCAGCGAGATCGCGACACAGAAAGACAAAGGCGGCAAGCCCGTGGCGCACTGCCTCACCTGGACCGATACATGGCTGAAGCGCGACGGCAGGTGGCAGATCATCGGCGCGCAGGATGGTCAGTTCCCGTGTAAGTGAGGATGAGTGTAATGGGGATTTTTCACCAACGACCCGTCCAGTGCTGTAGGGGCTCGCTTGTTTTCGTAATTGCGGCGTTGAAAGTCAATTCCTCGCGAACCCGAGCAAAATTATCGGGTTGGCATTGTAGGTTCTTGCGTTCTTGCTACTGTATATCAGTTTTACAGTAATCCTTTATCATCACGGTTATCGGCTTCCATGAGCCATAAACTTGGCTTTCTACGTAGGTAGGATCTCCAGCCCGTTCCGACAAACTGACAAACTTTGGAGCCCCGGAACCGGAGCAAAGAACATCCGTAGGAGGAGGAAAGACGGCAAGGTGCAAGTCGGATTGCGAGGTGAAGCTGGCGCCCCAGAACCCCAGTCCGAACAGGTCTGCCCTCTTTAGAATCACGTGGGTAAAAAGAGCCCGATAGGCGGTGCCCGTAATGACTGAATCCGTAAGATCAACATTAGAGATTCTAGCGTCATCCAGGCGCACGTCCAGCAACACACAACGACTCAGGTCCATTCTGTCCTGACGAGATCCGTTCGAAGAGCCCTTTGAGGTCGCGAGCCAGAATGCCAGCAGATTCCCTGTGGCTGCCACTATGCGAGCCTGTTTATCTATGTC
This sequence comes from Candidatus Sulfotelmatobacter sp., assembly GCA_035511455.1. Classification (GTDB taxonomy): domain Bacteria; phylum Acidobacteriota; class Terriglobia; order Terriglobales; family Acidobacteriaceae; genus Sulfotelmatobacter. Next base: position 321,822 of record DATKFH010000069.1, read on the forward strand.
CTGATACAAGGTTCCCAGGTGATCATCGCTCGAGTCAGCCCGCACTTGGATGCTCTCCGTCATTGCTTGCTTCGCCGGTCCCCGCATCCGGTTACTCATAACAATGTTGTAGGCATCCGAAAACGATCCGTAATCATAATTAACCACAAAACTTGGGTCCTGATCGCTCACGAGAGTTCTTGGATAGATGTTTCTCGGAAGAACCAGACTGGCCAGACGTCTGCTTACTTCACTGTCGATGAGGCTGATAATTCCAGACATGCGGGCGTCTAATGCTGTACTGCCGTACTGCTCTCGAGCGAAATCTCCTTTAGGCGGACCAAGGTTCTTCAAAACTGCAATTGCTCTGAGTTTTCCGATGTCAGCAGCCAACTGATCCCCCGCGGCCCTGTTTACCAGGACGAGTTGCAGGACCGGTAGTTCTCTCAATAAACTTATTTGTGACATCAGCTCAGACACAACCGCCGGATCCTCCTCATATGCGACCCTGTGCACGAGAGCGGTCGCGGCGAGGAGTTTCGCTTGAGAAGAAATTCCAACGCGCTGGGATAGCTGAACGAGAGCTTCGGCGGCCGTCATGCGCTGGTTGGAAGTAGTGCTGCCAAGCTTATCTATGTATCCTGCTAGGACTTCATCTTGGTGGAATGCTTCTTTCTCCCGATCCGCATCGCGATCGGCGGCACGCTGAATTAGCCATCCGCCAACGGCAATCAAAACCGACATAACAATAGCCGTCCAAGGCGACGGTTTCCTCCGTCTTAGATCTTCATTTTCGAGCTGGAGCTTCTCAATCTCTAATTGAAGTTTGCGATGCTGGTGATCATCCGTCTGATGAATAGTGCGCTGTGAGTTCTTCAGCACTGCACTTGCTCCATCAGTTGTAACCACTTCAGATGATCGTTCACAACTTCTTGGGATGCCCTGAACCTCGGGATTTGACATAACTTTCTCCACAGGGAACCTGACAGTGTGGATCAACGCCTTAATTGGCCAAACAATTCTAATGCCTTCATTGCCCTGGTGTTTTGTAGATACGTGGACATGTGCCCAAGACGCCAAACGATGATTCAAGTCACATCCTCCTCCTCTGGGATAGGAGATAGAGAAAATGAAACGACACATCAGTGTCGATTAGATGGTAAACATGTGGTGATATTTTAGGTGAAATGACGCACCTGGGGTGACAATTTGGTCATGACGGGGTGACGCGGCTGGATGTGGATGGGATGTGGAGGGCGTGCGTGTTTACTACACCGGAAAAGTACGCTGGAAGTTTTCGGCTGGCTCAGGTCACAGCAATCCGAGAACAGGTTGCACCGGTGAACACGTAGATTCCTGCGGCGTACCGCTCCAGAATGGCGCCAAGACTACCTTCTGCTGATTCACGCAAGTTCCTTAACGCGCCAATTGAAAAAACTCTCCTACTCGGCATCAAAACCCTCCATACCGATCCATAACTGTGCCAGGAGTCGCAGATTCTTCTTGTAAGTGCGAGTGACTGTGAA
>DATKFH010000070.1:0-26222 GCA_035511455.1 Candidatus Sulfotelmatobacter sp.
GCCTGGTGGATCGCATCCAGCAGGTCCTGGTCGCGGAAGGGTTTCGTCAGGAACTCAACCGCACCGGATTTCATCGCCTTGACGGACATGGGAATATCTCCATAGCCGGTGATGAAGATAATGGGAATCCGGATGCCCGCATGTACCAACTCATGCTGAAATTCGAGACCGTTGGCGCCAGGAAGTCTCACGTCCAGAATAAGACAACTTGGTGCGTCCGGCCGATTCCTGCTGAGGAACTCCTGCGGCGTCTCGAAGGCCTCGGAATGCAGGCCAACCGACTTCAGCATGCCTTGAATAGCGGAACGCACTAAGGGATCGTCGTCAATGACGAACACTGTGGAAGCAGCGGCAGGCTTCATTCATGCGCCTCGAGTTTTGTGGAAGGATAAGGCTAAAGCCATGTCCGCGCCGTGAGTTGTCAACTCCCCTCAGACGTCCGCCATCCGATTCTACAATGGAGGGGCTCATTGGTTGCCCCCAGCGCAATCTTCCCCTGGTAACTCTAGCTCGGTTTTACGGACAGGACAATCAACCGCACCATGAACACAATCGTAAACCGCCAAGCTTGGTGGATCGCCGTTGCACGCGTGAGGCAGATTCTACCCCGGCGAACTCATACCTCCTACTTCTTGACCCCGTTGGCCCCGTTGGTAGTTTGCCTGACATTCACTCGCATTCGGGTGCGAATCCCGCTGAGCGAGCGAATGCCAGGCCATTTGCTCAATTGCCAGCTCCAGCGCTGTCGGAGTTGGACTTTGATTCTTCACTGGCCACGATGTTCTGCTGCCGGTCTCGTGCTAATTCCTTCTCTGTCTGCTTGGAATACACGAATTCGTTTCCGATGTCGCGCCCCGGATAGAACCACTTCACCAGGACGGGCGTTCCTCCGGATTCCGGCTCTGCCAACGTGACGGTAGTATCGCCGGCGGGTTCCTGACGCTCAGTTGCAATCGTTAGAAAGGTTCCGTACAGAACCGTGCGGTCCGAACTGAAGATCTGAACCACATTCGATTCGGCGCCATGATCGCCCAGCTCGAACAAGTAGGCTCCCGCGGGTAATACCTGTCCCGGGACCTGGATTGGCTGGCTGAAACTCATGGTAGTGGCTTCGTCGGACTCGTCAGCATGCGCAGCGAGTTCGAAGAAAAGAGCAAAAGCTATGACCAAACCTACAGCAATGTAACCCTTATTGATTTTCATATTGATTGATCTCCTTGAACAATGTTGGTCTTTCTCGTCAAAAAAGAAACTTTACAAGTGCTTTTGTGGCCTTGCCGGTGTCCTTTGCGGATGCCTTCACCACTGTATAAGTGTCCTTGCCAGCTACCTTAGCGGAATGACCCACAACATCAGCTCCGAATGACGATGCCGACATGCAGAGAGCTAGAGCAACCAGAGCAAGAAGCTTTTTCATATTTCCTCCTTTCGTTTTTGTGCCGGTGCGTGGCCAGCGTTTTCCTGGCCCGTAGTGAAGCTTGCAGTCCAGGATTGGTATGCTGCGCATCAGCATTGCGGCTTTCTTTTCATACTTTGGATAAGGGCAAGGGAGATGCCAAACCTGGAGGAAATGCGGGTTGAAGGCAACGGCTTTATTCTGAAGAAGTTAAATCGGGTGGCGAGTCTTCGACAATGGAGGCGTCGGCGGTGTCGGAGGTGTCGGTGCTGTCCATTTTGAGTTCCGACACGGGGTGTGGATTGATGCCAAGCTTCTTCATCCGTGTGATGAACGTAGTCCGCTTGAGTCCCAGGCGGGCGGCGGCCCCGTCTTCTCCGCCAATCCGGCCGCCAGCTTCTTCGAGGGCACGAACGATCTGACTACCATCCACTTCCGCGAGAATGCTCCGCACGGGCGTGCGCCTTGTCGATTTCGCCGGTGCGGCCGCGTTGGCTGACATGGGCATCGCGCGAGGGTGCAGTTCCGCAACAGGCACGTTCAGGCTCGGCCCCGAGGATAGGATGACAGATCGTTCAATAACGTTCTGCAGCTCACGAATGTTGCCCGGCCATTGATACTCGCGCAGAGCGTTCATCGTCTGCGAAGATATAGCTTCAACTCTCCTGCCCATACGGCGGGAGAACTCCTCAGCGAAATGCCGGACCAGGAGCGGAATATCCTCAGCCCGCTCGCGCAAAGGAGGAAGCTCAACCGGGAATACGTTTAAGCGAAAGAATAGATCGGCGCGAAACTTCTGCTCTTGAACCATTCGAGCCAAGCCCCGATTGGTAGCGGCAATCAAACGCACATCGGTTCGAATGGTTCGTGTGCCTCCCAAGCGCTCAAACTCCTGTTCTTGGAGAACGCGAAGGAGCTTCGGCTGGAGTTCAAGTGGAATCTCCCCGACCTCGTCCAAGAACAGAGTCCCGTGGTTTGCAAGTTCCAAGCGTCCAATGCGCTGGGCGATGGCGCCTGTGAACGCACCCCTTTCGTGGCCAAATAGTTCGCTCTCCAATAGTCCGGCAGGGAGGGCTGCGCAGTTCAGCCTCACGAAGGTGTTTGAATTACGCGAACTCAGGTCATGAATGGCACGAGCAATCAACTCCTTACCTGTGCCCGTCTCGCCAAAGATAAGCACGGTAGAGTCTGTGGGAGCCACTGTCTCAACAAGTTTCAAAACGCGGTGTAGCGCTTGGCTCTTGCCGACGATATCCTCAAAATTAGCTTCGCTGCGAATCTCGTCCTCAAGATACAGCTTTTCTTGTGCGAGTTTGTTCGTGAGTTCGGATATCTGTCGATACGACAGCGCGTTTTCGACCGCAATCGCTACCTGACTCGCAAGCTGCATCAGGAAGGAAACATCATCTCGAGAGAACGGAATATCTTCCAGTCGAGAGAGTCCTAAGACGCCCAGCACTCGAGTGCGGCTAGCCAAGGGCAGCCAACAGGCAGACCGCAAACCTTCCTTTTCGAAATACGACTCTCCCGTGGGGACATCGTGCCCAATACGGAATGTCTTAGGCTTGCCAGTGTTGTATGCCACGGCAACAAGCGAGTCCGGCGAAGGTACCATCTCCTCGCGTAAGAATCCCTTCGCACCGGGAAAATCCAGGGCCAAGAGCTTCAACTCGCCGGTTTCCAGATCTGGCAAGTTGAAGCCCACCGCATCGCAATGCATCAAGCGTCGCACACTCGCGGAAATGTCACGAAGGAGGTCTCGAAGATCCAACTTTGAGACAATGCTATTGCTTAGGTCCAACAGCAGCTTGAGGCGATCCTTCTCCTGCCTTAGTTCTGCCTGGATGTCTTGCAACTCTTTGATAGCACGGGTAAGCTCGTTCGTTCGCTTCGCCACCCGCAGTTCCAGGTGGTCGCGGGCCTCGGTCAGCAATCGTTCTGCTCGGCGGCGGGAAGCGCTAAACCAACCCACAGCCGCCCCAAATATCACGTAAATGACAAGGTACGATTGCGACGAAGAGCCGAGGGTTCTTCCAGGAACGAAGATATGGCTCAGCGTCACATAGGAAAGTAAAAGCGCAAGCACACCCGGCCCGCTTCCCGCATACCAAAAAGCAATGGCAATTGCCGCAAAAGAGAAGGAGAGGAACGGATGCGGCAGGTTATCGTGACGTAAGAGCGAGGCCATTCCCAGTGCCGCCGCGACCAAAAAAGCAGCTGTTCCATAACCGAGCGCAACAGCTAAATGCGACCGCACAGGAGATCGCGACATACGCGAACTGGCCATACGTTAAGTCATCCACGCGCAGATAGTGATCTTCGAGCACCGGTTCAAAAGCAACCCAAAGTATCTTCACGCCCTAGAGGCCCGCTGCTTCGAAATTCACTCCATCTCGAAAGCGAGGTATTGCAATTTGCCTTTGCGTTCGACCTGAAGGACGACCGGATCACCAGGTCTGAGATCGCGGACCAGGGTCTCGAACTGTGAAGTCGACTGTAGCGCGGTGCGATCGACGGCGCGAATGATGTCGCCTGCCTCAAGCCCGGTGTCCGATGCGTTTGACCCGCTGATTTGGGCCACCACTACGACTCCAGATTCGCTGCGCCTGGCATCCACAAGCGGCCCCACATCGCTGTCCAGGTCAGTGACAAAAATATTGAGCTTGCGTACCAGCCTTTTCTCGAGACCAGGAATATCGGCCAAGTCATCTATGTTTTCGTGGTACACCTTGACCGGAACATAAAAGGACATCGGAGTCTCGCCTCGAAGTACGTCCATTTTCAAGACTTGGTCCGGGGGATGGATGTAAAGGGCCATGACCACATCGGGAAGACCCAGAACTGGCCTGACGTCGATTGCCAGGATGATATCGTTTAATTTGAGACCCGCAGCCTCCGCCGCTCCTCCAACAGCGATGTCAGAAACAACGGCTCCCCAACTTCTCGCCAGGCCCAGCCCCGCCGCGAGCGTAGGCGTTATGTTCTGTGTTCTCAATCCAATCGCGACACGCCGCACACGGCCGGTCTTGCGAAGGTTTTGATAATCAAAGCTGACGATTGCTGCTGGAATCGCAAAGCCCAGCCCTTCGCTCCCGCCGCCGTCGCTCAACATCAGAGTGTTCATCCCGATAACATTGCCATCGATATCCACCAGTGGGCCACCACTGTTTCCTGGGTTGAGCGGTGCGTCAGTTTGGATATACACCACGGGCTTGTCCGGATCGAGCTGCCGGGCGAGTGAGCTGACCACCCCTATGGTGACGGTATTTCGGAGTCCTTCCGGAGAGCCGATGGCGAACACCAATTCGCCTTGGTGGACTCGCGCCTCGCTGCGGAGAGCCACGGTGGGCAGATGCGTCGCATCGACTTTTAGAAGAGCTAAATCGGACTGCTTGTGAGTCCCCAATAGTCTGCCTTCCAGGATCTGGCTGGCGTGGATCGGCTGGAGTCCGATCGGAGAGTCCGATGCTGGCGGGGGCAGAATAACCTTGATACGTTGCGCACCCTCGACCACATGAGCGTTCGTCATGATATAGCCGTCGGGATCGACGATGATCCCTGTGCCGATCGCATGCTGCCGGACGATTCGCGCCGCGTCGGTGTGCCCGCGTTCTTCCGATGGTCCGTACCCGGTTACCACGATTTCGACCACCGCCGGTGAAACCTTCGAGACCACGGCCTCGAGAGAACTATTTAAATCTCGCAGCAGGTTCGGCGATCGAGGCGCCTTTGAGACAACGGCGGGGGCACCGGTAGCTGAGCGAACTGTCGACTGTGCGAACGCCGAGCTAACTGCAACGACGCAGGCGATCAGTCTCGATTTCATCCATTGCAAACGCGTCATAGCGTGAAATGCCTTTTAAACCCAGGCTTTGGCGCCCAATGCCAAATCTACTGTCATGGCGTAGGTGCAATAGATTAGCCAGATAGCAGTAAGGAGTTGAAACAGCCCAACGATGCGGCCGCCAAAATTCCAGGACAGTAAGCGCGTTGGAATCTCAACCGCATAGATCAACGTCAGGCCGACAAAAATCAGCATTACGGGGATGTCTCCAGCGCGCCGAAAGACGTCAGCGCCAAGAATGCTCAGAAACAGGAATGCTATAGCCATCCAGCCGTCGGGCTGAGCGCTGGAATCGATATATCGCCGGTATGACATCGCGAACCAGTGAATGCCGTAAGCGGTGAAGGCTAATCCAGCCATGTACAGTGGAGCCGCTTTGCCGAACACGTTGAACCAGGTCAGTCCAGTCAGCAGATAGATGCCGGTAAGGAACTGCATGAACCCTGGCATCCAGAAACCCCACAAGCCCAAGGTCCGGTTGACCTCGGGACTGCTCTTCGGAAAACCGAACAAGGCCTGGCCACCCCAGATGAAGTAGCCAGTCGCCAAGCCGAAGAAACCTATTGCGACCGGCACGAAAGGTGAACTTTCGAATGTGAATACCTGACTTTCCATTTGACCTCACTCTCTCCCGTTGCCAGTGCACGTCTTATTCCAGTCAATGGAAGGACCGCCAGAGAGCCAGCACACAAATAAATCCATTCACTTATCAGCGTCGGGTCGCCAAGTTTAGCGGGAATCTCACTTCGATAAGAAGGGATACGATCTCTGGGCCGTCCAAATACTGACGCACTATCGGCCCGTCGACACCTCAGATTTCGTTCTGTTTTATTGCCGAGCGCAAAACCCCTGAAAAGCCGTGCCAGCCGCTACCCGGGTTTTGGCGATCCGAATGCAAATTGGTGGAAGTAGCGTGGACACCGAAAGCTGACGAGCTCGAGTCAATTGCTTGAGGAAAACGAATCACGTCAAGAATTGGAAGTTGTAGGGATCGGAAAATAGACCTGAAAAAAGGACGGAATCATAATGGCGAATCAAAAGACCAAGAAGTGCGCGCACTTACCGTGCCTATGCGATGCACGCGCTGGCGAGGAATATTGCGGCGAAGCCTGTCGGGACGCCGCGAGCGAAGACGTGGAAATCGCGTGTCAATGCGACCATCTGTCATGTCCGCTCACGTTTCGGCAATTTGAACCTCGACCTGGGGCTGATCTGGCCAGCTGAAAACAATAGTCTGCGGCGGCTCCACTTGCGTCACTCGGGAAGTATCTGCCGATGTTCGCTGATGCGACCGATCGAAGGAGAATCATTTGTGAAGTTCATAAAACAGAGCTTGTCCCTTTTTCTCTCATGTTGCCTTGCATTAGCCACCGCGCCCGGAGGGCTGGCCGCGCAGGCGGACCAATCCTCGGCACAACCGCCGGTTCAGCCTGCAAAACAAACGCCCGACCAGCTGCAGCAGCTGGTCGCGCCCATCGCATTATATCCCGATGCTCTGGTGGCACAGATCCTGGCCGCTGCCACCTATCCCGACCAGATCGTCGAAGCAGACCGGTGGCTGGAGCAACACAAAGATCTCAAGGGCGAGGAACTGGGGAAAGCAGTCGATAAGCAGCCTTGGGATCCCAGCGTGAAGGCGCTCGTCGAGTTTCCTTCCGTACTCGCCAACATGGACAAGAATCTCTCTTGGACCTCCTCGCTCGGCGATGCTTACGTCAACCAACAACAGGACCTGATGAATGCCGTTCAGGTAATGCGCGACCGTGCGGAGAAGGCCGGCAACTTAAAGAGTACAGCGCAGGAAAAGGTGAGCAAGCAAGGGCAAACCATTGTGGTCGAGCCTGCGGACGCTGAGGTTGTTTACGTTCCCGAGTATGACCCATGGCTCGTCTATGGAACACCCATCGGCATCTGGCCGGGCTGGTATGCGTATCCCGGGCTGTACCTTGGCGGTCCGGGAATCGCCTTCGGCTTTGGCTTTGGAATTGGCTTCTTTGGCGGGTTTGGCTGGGGATGGGGACACTGGGGATACGATTGGCATCACGGGATCATGTTCGATCACCACGGCTACGTATCCCACAGCAGAGTTTTCGTCAATCGAGACCACTTCAATCGCGTCGGTGGATTTCATGGAGGTGGCGGATTTCATGGTGGAGGTGAGAGAGGATTTGGCGGTGGCCAGCATGGATTCGCATCCCATGGCCAGTCCGGCACCCACTCCGGCGCGTTCAGTGGCTTTAATCATGGGGGGGCGTCCCAAGGCTTTTCCGCACGCGGGCAATCTAGCTTCGGGGGTTCGCACGGCGGAGGCGGGTTCCATGGCGGAGGCGGCTTTCATGGAGGCGGAGGCCACCGCTAATTCCGTTCAATTGCAACCAGCGAGACTGATGATAGGGAGAGACTACTATGCGAACGAACAATATGAAGCTTGAAGGACTTGAAACATCTATTGTGAGACTTGCCGCCGGATTCGCATCCACCATAATGCTTCTGTTGCTGTTGGGCCTGCTGGTGGCGCTCGGCTTCGCCAAATCGAGCTTCGCTCAGGACGCACAGCCAAAGACGTTCACATCTCCTGGCGAAGCTACTGACGCTCTCTTTCAGGCTGCGCAAAAGGGGGATGAGCCGGCTTTGGAAGCCATCCTCGGAGCGGGAAAGGAAGTCACTTCCTCGAGCGACGAAGAGGAAGACAACCTCGAACGGGAACAGTTCAGCCAGAAATATCAGGAGATGCACCGTCTGGTCCAAGAACCCGATGGCAGAACGGTTTTGTACATCGGTGCGGAGAACTGGCCCTTCCCTATCCCGTTGGTTTCCAACAACGGTGCATGGTATTTCGATTCTGATCGCGGCCAACAGGAGATCCTGTTCCGCAGAATTGGAGAAAACGAGGCCACCGCGATTCAAGTGTGTGAGGAATTCGCCATAGCAAAGAATGCGGCCGACGCCAAGGCGGATAGCGAAGACCCCATCACGCGATTCGCCCAGAGCCTGGCCTCTGCCGGTGCAGCGAATACCGACAACAAAAAACCCAATCCCTTTCATGGATACTACTTCCGAGTCGTGGCGCGGAATGCCTCACCGGACGCGGGTGATCATGGCAAGAAGGGCGTGAGGTTAATCGCGTATCCCGCTGATTACCAATCATCAGGAGTCAAGACCTTTGTAGTTACACAAAGGGGGCTCGTCTTGGAGAAAGATCTCGGTCCCGAAACAGCGACGGTCGCCCCACAGATGAAAGCCCGTACTGGTTCCCGTTGGCGTCCGGCGGCGTGGAGCTAATTACACGTATGCGGCGACAGAGCGATAAAAATCCTGTGGCCTCAACTTTTTTGTAATCCGCTGGGCGTCCACCATCGAGGGCATTTTGTTTGGCAAACATGCAGGCATCGACAAATCAGGCGCACCGAAACCGACGGACACTCCGCTGTTCCCCTTTTGGGTCGAGGACCGGGACTGAGTTCCTTCCTCGCCTTTCCCGTGATCATCATTATTTTTGTTCCCATGATTCGTCTGTCACGGCCCGGGAGAATTGGATTCGACCTGGTGTTTGCATTCATGCTTTTCTCCGGCGCTGTCGCAACCATTCGACAGAATATCTTCATGTACCTGGTCGTTGGGTTGACTGTCCTCGAGTTCGCAGCGGATTTAATCGTCGAATTCAATTCTTCGATCGGGCATTTAGGCTGGGACATGGCTCTGAGAGTATCAGGGCTGGCGATCCTCGTAGTGATGACCTTGCGCCACACATTTCGTCCTGGGCGGGTTAGCGTGCACCGGGTCATGGGCGGTTGACCAGCGAAGTGCGCAGAGCAAAGGACACCTTCGCGCAAATGCGGTCAACAACGGGCCGGAAGCAATTTCATTTCTGCGGCGGCACAGGAAATATGCCAAGGCGCCGGTACCGGACCTGGTCGTTCGCGACTTGAACCTTCCGCGCAAGGACGGGTGCGAGGTGCTTTCGAATATCAAGGCCGACCCGGCCCTGGCCAAGCTTCCGGTCGTCATTTTTATCACCTCACAGGCGAACTCCGATATAGCGCAGAGCTATACGCTGGGGAGCGAACCGTTATTTAAAAAAGCCGGGGAATCTTCCGGAATTCGTCGCAGTGGTCCATCCGTGGCGGAGTTCTGGCTGGGCTTCGCCAGTCTGCCGCAGAAGGAGAAACGATGAACGATTCAGCAACCCACGTTTTGCTAATCGAAGACAATCCGGGAGATGCGGATCTGGTGCGCCGGCGGCTGGTGGAAGGCAAGACGGCGGTCGACCTAAGAATATCCGGGCATCAGCCGTATTCCTACTGGTTGCAGGGCGTCGGCGAGGACCACCTCATCGTCATTGCTGCCGCCGCCGCGCGTGGTCACGACCACGCTGCGAAGCCCGTCTTGATCGTCGTCCGCACCTTGGATCACGTAGTTGAAGTTTGTGCCGTGTAATAGCCAGGAAAGAACTTCGCGCACGGGCGCCGCACCGAGGTGCACCGCTACTTGTTCCGAGGAGGCCGCGCCTCTGCAGAATATGGGATAACTTCGAGTTCTCTCGATTGATGTTGAGTTGTTTGCCGTCCTGGACAACTTCCGGTGGCGGAGGAAGAGTCTGTTCGGCACAGCCACCCCGTAAACCGGCACCACCGGATGCGGCGGTTGCTGGGCAAGAGCGACGACTAGGGGAGTGGCTGGCTTCTCTTTCTTTCCTGAATGCGCGAGGGTCCCGGAGTCGCGTGAGTCGATGCCAAGGAAGCGAAAACCCAATTCGCCAGCCCCATCAGAACTTCAAGGCACTAGGCAAGACGCTGGACTCCGCCGGACCTGCGAAATGAGTGCCTCGCGAACCCTGTAGGAAGGATTTGCGTCACGCCCTCACCCCTTGCCCTCATTTATGCCCGCCCCAGACGAAAGTGCCCGCGTCAAACGCAACCCTGATGAAACGTTGCCGTGCCCGCTAGCCTGGGAACAATAACCTTGGAAACCGCTCGGGCACAGACGGAGAAATATGAAAATTCTTGTACTTCGCCGGTGTCGTAGAAATTCAGGTGAATTTTGAGCTTTTGCTGAATTTTAAGTTCTGCTGTCGAAATCTTGGGCCGTTCTTGCTCTAGAGCAAACAACGGAGCTCCGTTCGGTGGTATCAGAAAAAGGCGGGCGTCAGGTACGGATTCACGGTAGTGGTTCGTTTACTTCGGATTGCGCCTTCTTGCGGGACCTCCCCCCTGCGTGGGCGCATAAAACAAGCGAGCGATCGGTCAGGATAGCAGCGAAGCCGGGGAACGCTGCCCTGCAACCTTACAATCAGCTTCCAGTAGCCCAGAGCTCCTGTGGTGGGGAGGGCGATGGCGCATTCAAGTCTTAGGGCCGGAGTGGTGCCCGTGCGTGGCCGTTTTGCCCGCGCGCGTGGGGGACTTTCTCCATCGATTCGCAGGTCTCGCCTCAACATCACAAATCCCAGCCAATCGGCCAAGAACCCACTTCGAATCACTCTCCCTCCACAAAGAGGCAACAACAATAGGCTCGATATGAGTACACAACCCATGCGCGAACGCTTGATCCCTTTGGATGACGGCAACGTGCTGAGGCGCCGGGCCGCTTCTGTCCAACCTTTTGCGGCATTTGCGGACATTCCCCTGGCCGATTGTATTGCCATCGTTTCGAGCGCGACGGAACGGCTGTTCTCCCGGCGGCATACTGTTTTTTTCGAAGGCGACCCGGTTCGTCAGTGCGTCTTGCTAGTTTCGGGCTGCGTCAAGATCACTCAGCTGGGCGCAAACGGGAGCGAAGTCATTCTGCGTCTCACCGGGCCCGGGGATGTGCTGGGCGGTGTGGGAGGGTGCGCCGGAAGCGAGCATTGTTCAACCGCGCGCACAGTGCAGCCGTCATTGGCCCTGATGTGGGAGGCGGCCCAATTCGAAGCTATCTCGGACCGCTATCCGACGCTGCGGCGTAATATGGCGCACGTTCTTGAGAGTCGTCTGAACGAACTGGAAGTGCGGTTCCGCGAAATTTCGACGGAGAAGGTTGCGCCTCGGCTCAGCAGCCAACTGTTGCGCCTGCTTGACCAGGTGGGCAAGCAGAGCGAGGGTCATGTGGAAATTGCGCTGTCTCGGCGGGAGTTGGCGCAATTGACGGGGACGACGTTGTTCACGGTGAGCCGCCTGCTCTGTCAGTGGGAGACCCAAGGAATTGTGAGTGCGCGGCGGGAAGCAGTATTGGTGCGCAACGTGCCGGCGTTGCAGGGCCTGTCGCGGGAAGGGTAAATGCCGTCCCAATTGTTGAGGCGCATCGATTCGAGACCAGCGCGATGGATCAATCGCGTCGCTAGACGCAAATCAACTTACGCTACACAGTGTTCGAATCCCACTTGCTCGGATGATTACTGCAGTTGCAGGGTGACGAAGGCGTTTCGTTCGGGCTCAAGATGGTCGGCGTATCCTGCCTTGACTGTGCCCTTGCCTCCAGGTTCGGGCCGGAGAACCCTTTAGCGCAACACCGCGTAAATGGCCGGATATGCCAGCAACTCAAGCACGAATGAGGCGAAGATCCCGCGCACCATGGGATCGCGGAAGTAAGTCGCGACCGGGTTAACTTACCATCGAGGCGGTGACAAAGGGGACGGCTTAGAGGTCGAGCACGTCTTAACTATCAACCTGGCAGAGCAAGAAAATTGTCAAAGCTGCTCGACCACTTACTTCGCTGGCGCATTAGACTTTTGATTTAATGGGGACTGCTGCTTCGTCCGCGCCGCGTCGTCTGCGGTTCGACGAGCGCGGATCCTCTGGACTTGTCTTTTTTGATCGAGTGAAAGCACCTGATAAATCCGACCATACTCGATGCGCGTGTATCCCAGGAGCATGGCATCTTTTTGCTCTGCTGATAACTTTTCGTCCTTTGCTACTGCCTCCCTTCGTTTCTTCGTATCCAGACGGATCTTCTCAATTTCTGCTCTCTGTTCATCGGTGTAGTTCAAGCCGGCAAAATCGTCCGGTGGCGCAGAGTCTTTCTTCGCCTGAGCCGCAGGCGAGGCCATCTTCGGAGCCTGCCCCGGATCGGGCGAAGCCATTTGGGCGCGAATCAGCCCTGGTGCCACACAGAGCAGAATGAACCCAGCTGCAACGGTCAATGGTTTCGGACATCGTTTCTTTTTCATCAGCAGTTCCTTGTTCAACCCAGAATGCTATTCGACCAGTAGTCCATGCGCGTGGAAATCCCCAATCGCGATGTCTGGGCGGTCTCCGCTCTTCAACAGCCGGCCGCTGTTCGAGAGCGCCACCCACTAGGACTTACCCGCCTCTGGGTTGCTGCTCTGGTGCAGACTTCCGATCTCTTCCATTTGTATTATTGCGCAAAGCCATCTGAGAAATGAAGTTCTCGCTTGGTCCTGGCGTGAAGATCTTTCCCTTTCTGATGTTAGGATGGCCGCCGCAAGCAGCCCCCTCGAAGGCGTGGCCTTCCCGAAATCTCCGTTATAGATGAAACTCAGTTGGTTGCCGGCGGAGCTGCGCGTTGGTTCTGCTGGGCCTGGATCTGGCGCCGCTGTTCGAACATGTTCAGCATGTTTTGCACCTTCTGGGAAGCCTCGGACTGCTCGCCAGAGCTGTCGCCGGAAGCGGCTGCGGTGTTGGCTGGCGGGATATCGCTGACGGCAACTGTACTACCCTCGGCGGATGAAGTGGCTGCGGGCACGGACTTGGGGTCAGTGTTCGTGGGTGAAGAGCCCGCCGCAGTCGATTCCGCACTGGAGGCGGCCGAACCTTGCCCGCCGGTTGGCACGTCAGAGTCGGTAGCGGCTGCAGATTCGCTAATAACACCGGACTCGGCTTCGGCCTTCTGGGCCGCAAGAGCGGCCTCCGCTTCAGCCTGGAAAGCGGGCTTGCCGGGCGCAGCATACCCCCGCATCAACCGCATCCCTGGCGTTTTGGCAGCGTCAGCTGCAACCTGTTCGGCGTCGGCCCCGACCACGTCGTCACCCTTACCACCGCGGAGCGTTACGACCACGCTCCGAAGTCCATCTTCATCGTCGTCGGTGGATTGGATCACATAATCAAAATCAGTGCCGTACAGCAACGAGGAAAGAACTTCGCGCACTGGCGCCGGACCGAGATGCACCGCCACCCTTTCTGAGGTAGCGCCCCCGGGGAAGTCGACCGACGCCCCCGTCTTGGCACGGATGGCCAGCAGAATATCCGATAACCTCGAGTTTTCGGCATCGATGGTCAGCTGTTTGCCGTCCCAAGCGATTTCCGGTGGTTGAGGAAGAGTCTGTTCCGGAGCAGCCGCCCCATAGATCGGCACCACGGGATGTGGCGCTGGCTGGGCGGGAGCGGCGACTACAGGAGTGGCTGGCTTCTCTTTTCTTTCCTGGATGCGGGAGGGACCCGGAGTCGCCTGAGCTGATGCCAAGGAAGCGAAAACCCAAATCGTCAGCCCCATCAGAATTTCAAGGGACCAGGCAAGACACTGCCGGATTCGGCCGGACCTGCGAAATGGGTGCCTCGCGAACCCCACGAGGATTTCGGTCACGCCCTTACCCCTTTCCCTCACTCATGTGCAGCGGACAAGGTGCCCGCGTCAATGCTGCCCAGATGAAACGTTGCCGTGTCCGTCAGCGTGGGGAAGAATACCGCGGAAACCGCTCCAGCACAAACCGAGAAATACGCAAATTCTTGCACTCCGCCTCGGCTCTACTCTTTCTCTTTATAGCACCAGCTTTGAGGGCGACTGTTTGCTCCAGATCAATGTCCGTAGAAACTCCGCTGAGTTCTGAGCTGTACTGTCGAAATCCTTGGCTCTAGCGCAAACCTCTCATATAGGCCCGATGCAACAAACCACGCGCGAACGCTTTATCCCCTTGGATGAGGGCAACGTGCTGAGGCGCCTGGCCGCTTGTGTCCAGCCGTTCGCGGGGCATTTGCGGACAGTTCCACCGATTGTATTGCCCTCGTGTCGAGCGCGACCAAACGGCCGTTCTCCCGGCGGCATGATGTTGCTTTCGAAGACAACCCAGTTCGTCAGTGCGTCTCGCTGTTTCGGGCTGCGTTAAGACTGCTGCAGGTGCAGGGTGACGAAGTCGGTTCGTTCGGGCTCGAGATGGTCGGCGTATTCCGCTTTGACTGTGTCTCCGTCTCCAGGTTCGTGTTCAAGAGCCCGTTGGCGCCACACCGCGTAAATGGCCGGGTAGACGAGCAACTCAAGGACGAATGAGGCGAAGATTCCGCCCACCATGGGGGCGGCGATGCGCTTCATGACGTCGGAACCCGTGCCGGTACTCCACATGATCGGCAACAGGCCGATGAACATGGTGGCGAAGGTCATGAATTTGGGGCGCAGGCGTTTGGCGGCGCCCTGGACAATCGCTTCGCCGAGGTCTGCGACGTTCTGCATGCGACCCTGGCGGCGGGCGTCCTCGTAGGCAAGATCCAAGTAGAGGAGCATGTAGACGCCGGTCTCGGCGTCGATACCGAGCAGGGCAATCAAACCAACCCAGACGCCGACGCTCATGTTGTAGCCCGCGAGATACAGGAAGCAGACTGCGCCCACGGCGGAAAACGGAACCGCCAGGAGAATGATCATCGTCTTGGTGAGCGAACGCGTGTTCGCGTACAGCAGCAACAGGACGATCGCCAGAGTGAGCGGCACAACGCGCCCGAGGCGGTGCTTCACCCGCTCCAGGGCTTCATATTGCCCGCTCCAGGAGATGGCATATCCGGGAGCAAGTTTCAGCTGGTCGCGCAGCAACGTCCCGGCTTCGGTAACGTAGCTTTGCGGATCGCGGTCGGCGATATCGACGTAGACGTAGCCAGTCAGCATGCCATTCTCGTCGCGAATCATCGCCGGGCCGCTGCTGGTGCGAATCTCGGCGAGTTCGCCCAAGGGAACCTGCCGCTGACCGCCCGCCGGAACCAGCACGCGCTGCAATGCGCCGAGATCGCTGCGGAAGTCGCGCATGTAACGCACGTTGACCGGGTAGCGTTCGCGTCCCTCGACGGCGGTGGTCACGTCTTCGCCGCCAATCGCGTTCTCCACTGCGAGTTGAGCTTCTTCGATGCTCAAGCCATAGTGGGCTAGTTTCTCGCGGTTCCACTCGAAATCCAGGAAATATCCGGTGCCGGTGCGCTCGGCGAAGACTCCGCGCGTGCCCTTGACGCGAGGCAGCAGAGACTCGATCTGAGTTCCGATCTGCTCAATCGTGGCCAGATTTGCTCCCGAAATTTTCAGACCCACCGGAGTGCGCATGCCAGTGGTCAGCATGTCGATGCGGCCTTTGATGGGCATGGTCCAGGCATTGGTCAGGCCGGGCACCTTGAGGCTCTCATCCATCAGGCGAATGAGTTCTTCCGCGGAGATCGTATCGGAAGTAAGGTGGCGCAATAGCGGCCTGGTGAATTCCGGCGCCCATGAGGAATACCAGGTGTCGACGTGTCGCCACTCGGAGTGGGGCTTGAGGATGATGACGGTCTCCAGCATGGACAGCGGCGCCGGATCGGTCGAGGTCTCGGCGCGGCCCGCCTTCCCCAACACCTGGTCGACTTCCGGAAACCGGGCGAGGATGCGGTCGGTACTCTGAAGCAGGGTCTGCGCCTGGGAGATTGAAATTCCCGGCATGGTGGAAGGCATGTAGAGGACAGCGCCTTCGTCCAGCGGAGGCATGAACTCCGATCCCAGGCGCAGGAATACAGGAATGGAGAGGGCCACCATGACAACGGCTCCGGAAATCACGGCCCATTTCCAGCGAAGGGTCCAGCGCACGACCGGTTCATAGATACGCGTCATCCAGCGGCTGATGAAGTGATCTTCTTCGGAGCGAATCTTGCCTACGAGCAAGGCATTGGCCACGCGGCAGAGCCACTCCGGGCGGAAGGAGAAACGCTCGACGCGCGTGAGCAGCAGGCGCAATGCCGGATCCAGGGTGATGGCCATTCCTGCGGCGATGAGCATGGCCAGGGTCTTGGCGTAGGCCAGGGGCTTGAACATGCGGCCTTCCTGCGCTTCCAGGGTCAGGACCGGCAGGAAAGAGATGGCGATGACAAGCAAGGCGAAGAAGGTTGGGCCTGCGACCTCTTTCACGGCAGCGAGGACAACCGCGCGATAATCGCCGCGACGGCCGCCGCGCTCCCACTGTTCCAGCTTCTTATGAGTTTGCTCGACCACCACGATGGAAGCGTCGACCAACTCGCTGAAGGCGATCGCCACGCCGGCCAGCGACATGATGTTGGCGCTGATTCCAAGCAGCCGGAACGGGATGAACGATACCAGGATCACGACCGGCATGGTGACGATGGGGATCGCCGCGCTGGGGAAATGCCAGAGGAATATGAGAATGATTAAGACCACGGTGACGACGACCTGGAAGATGGTCCAATCAACGTTGCTGATAGCGCGATGGATGAGCTGAGAACGATCGTAGATGGGAACGATCTTGACGCCTTCGGGCAGCGTGGGTGTGATGTCGGAAATTTTCTGTTTGACGCGATCGATCACCGCCAGGGCGTTTTCGCCGCTGCGCATGACGACGATGCCGGAAACGACTTCGCCTTTGCCGTCGAGGTCTGCCACGCCGCGCCGCAACTCAGGCCCTTCGACCACCTGGCCGATGTCCTTGATGCGGATCGGCGTGCCGTCGGCGTTGGCATCGAGGACGATGTTCTTGAATTCCTCGATCGAGGTGGCATAGCCGCGGCCGCGAATCATGTACTCGGTGCCGCCGAATTCGAGAAGTCGCCCGCCGACTTCCTGGTTGCCGCTACGTACGGCCTCCACGATACGGCGGATCGGGATGCCATAGGCTTGCAGCCGGTTGGGATCGACGTTGACCTGATACTGGCGCGTGTAGCCGCCAACCGGAGCCACTTCCGCCACGCCCGGCACGGCACGCAGATAGTAGCGCAGGTACCAATCCTGGTAAGAACGTAAGTCGGCCAGACTATGTTTGCCGGAGGTGTCGACCAGCGCATACTGGTAGACCCAGCCCAGCGCCGTCGCATCGGGTCCGAGTTCGGTTTTCACGCCCTCGGGCAGGCGGGACTGCACGCTCGACAGGTACTCCAGCGCACGCGAACGAGCCCAGTAAAGATCGGTGCCATCTTCAAAGATGACATACACGTAGGAATAACCGAAGTCGGAGACACCACGGACGGTCTTAACCTTCGGAGCGCCGGTCATCGCAGTGACGATGGGAAAGGTGACCTGGTCCTCGACGATGTCGGGGCTGCGATCCCAGCGCGAATAGATGATGACTTGAGTCTCGCTGAGGTCTGGGGTGGCGTCGAGCGGCAGCGACATCATCGCCCACCAGCCGAAGATGCAGGCAACAGCCACGCTGGCCAGCACGAGCAGCTTGTGCTTCACCGAAAGATCGATGATGCGATTGATCATGACCCTTGTCCGGAGGGATTCGCGGCCAGATAGTGCTCGGGCTGCGCGGCGAACTTGCGCTTGCAACTCTGCGAGCAGAAATAGTAGGTGACTCCGTCGCGCGTGAGCGTATTGCCTTCGGCAATCGATTTGGCCTTGTCAATCATCATGCCGCAGGCGGCATCTTTGACCTTGACAAAACTGGCCGCGAGCTTTGGCTGCGGATTGGATTTCGGCGCAACTTTCTCTTGCGGCGCCTGCTGCTTTGTCGCGGGTTGCACGGATCTCAATCGGCTTTCGGAGTCCACCAGGAAAGTTCCGGCAGTTACGACGCGTTCCCCTTCCTTCAATCCATCCACAATTTCGACCCGGTCGCCTGAACGCCATCCCACATGCACCTGTCGAGGCTCAAATACTCCGCTGCTGCGCTCGACGAAAACTCGCTGCTCGCGCCCGGAATCGATCAAAGCATCCAAGGGAACGGTGAGTCCGGCTGGCTCGGAAACCGGCAGCTCGACATCGACAAACATGTCGGGCCGGAGAGCAAAGCCTGGATTGTCCGCCTCGAGGCGGAGTTTCAAAGTTCGCGTGGCCGGATCGACCTGGGGCAAGACGTTGCTGACCCGAGCCGTGAACGTCCTTTGCGAATCTGTCAAGGTCACGCGAGCGACCGTACCCGGGTGGAAGTTCTGAACTTCGGAATCGAACACATCAGCGACAATCCAAACTTTTGTCAGATCCGCGATACGGTAAAACTCCATGGAGCGGTCGAAATGCTGGCCTGGCGAAACGTTGCGGGCGAGAATGAATCCGTCCGCCGGCGCGACAATATCAATCGTCTCAGGAAGCTGGTGGCTCTCGGCCATCTGTTGAATCTGCGCCTCGCTCACTCCCAGATTGCGCAGGCGATCCGTGTATCCCTGAACACTGCTGAAGCCTTGCTTGGACACAGCGCCGGGGAATGGCATAGTCCGCGACCCGTCCCTACCCGGGGGGACGCCCGGTAAGCCCGCAGTTGCGGCGAGAAATCCGGAAGCTATCGACAGCGTCTCACCTACATAGGAGGTGGCCAGCTTTTGATCCTTCTTGACCAGCTCCCCTACTGAATCGTTGAAAGTGCTGCGGATAAAGCCTTCCGAACCGGAGGTGATCCGATACACTCGCGTGTCTTCAGGACTGACGCGGCCCAGCACGCGAAGTTTGGTGGATGCAGATGTTCGTTCGGCGGCGGCAACACGAATCCCGAAGAGCTGCTGTTTATCGGGATCAATTCCGATGGTTCCGGGTTGGGCGGGCGCGGCGGGAACGACCGCCGCAGAGGCGGGCTGTTCATAAACCGGCTCCAGCTGCATACCGCAATCAGGAGCGATCCCTGCATGATCAGACTTGTAATCGGGATGCATGGGATCGACCCAGTAGAGGACGTGGCGGGCGCTTGTGTCAGCTGTCCCGTTTCGCGCAGTGTGGTGCCGTCCTGCCACGTACGACAGGATCATCGTCAGGGCAATTGCTGCCGTACTCAGAACCTTTTTCATCGAATTGCTGCCTCGTGACAGCACGGTGCGTACCTCTGTTCCGCCACTTCGCTTTTAGTTTGGCGAAGGAGCGGAAGTTGCGGGTGACGCAGGAGTGGCGGTCGAGGAGGGAGTCTGCGCAGCGGGAGCCTGGCCGGACGCATTCTGTCCGGCTGGGCTTTGTACTGCACCATGTGCGCCAGAAAGCGACGGCGGCGGCTCAACGCCAGATTTCGCAGCCTGTCCCGCCCGCCCCGCCTGAGCCTCTGCTTCCGCTTTCACATCTGCCTGCTTGTAGAGGGCGGCCCGACGAGCTTCCATATCTTCTCGTGCCGCGATCGCGGCCCGCAGTGCCTGGACTTCCTTGTCTAGATGGCCCACCATCAATTCCCACATGCCAAGGTTGGCTATGGCGAACGAATCCTTGGTGCGGCTCTTCGCCGCCCTGGACTGCATTTGCTTCAGCATCGCATGCATCTGGTTGACCGTGCTTTCCAGGTCCTCGAAGTGCTGCCGCGGCGCGCTCGGAGTCTGCGCGCTGGTCGGTCTCTTTGCGCCCAGGGACGAGATTCTCCGGCCAACGGGCCCACGTCCCTGGCTAATGACATCCGTGCCTCCCGGTACGGTCGGCGCCGGGGGAGCACTCTGAGCCAAAGCGGTTGTCACCGCCAGAACCACGACGACTATGGCCGCATTTCGAAACATCATTTTCAGTCTCCTTCGCGAAATAGATCTGCTGTTGGATTTCATCCTCGCCGGCTCGATGCAGCAGCCAGGGCTTCAGAACTGCAAAGCGCACACGCCGCTACAGAGCGTTCCAGGGGAGAGGGCACAAACCACTTCGCTGCAGACGATGGCGGAAATACCACTCTTTGTTACTTGCTTTTCGGTGCAGTTGGGATTTCCAGTTTCGAAAACAACTTCTCATCGAGCTTGGGATTCACCACGACCTTGTCGATGACTATTTTTTCCGTCGGAACGGGAGTATCCCGGAGACCTAGGGCCGTTTTGCCCACGGGGAGAACTCGCGTCTCGAAAACAAACGGGATCTGAAGACCGTCCACTGTCCGGTAATCGCGGTAGTAGAGTTCGACCGGATGATCAGTTCCATCGAGGCGACGGGGCTGTCCCTCAGCTTTGGTTTCGAGGAAAGTCTCTGCGTCGACCCATACGTGCACCGCCTGCCCATTCTTCTCGGTGACCTTGAGCTTGTAGGTATCGCGACCCTCCACCTTTTCTGCGCCCTCCAAGTCGATGCGGGTGCCCTTGGCGGCGTAATCCACCAACAGACCGTCAAGGTCGGATTGCATGGAGGCCTTCTTTAATTCGTCCGCGGTATAGGACTCCACTTCCATGCGATTGAGAAATGGGCGCAGCTTCCAGCCGTTGGCGCCGTCGTACACCTGGATCGCAGTCTTGCCGGCGAACTGCAACTCGAACCTCATTTTGCGGCCGCGCTTGAGTTCCATAAGAAAAGGCAGCTGAGCTTCCTCGACGGGACGATGAGGAGCAATCAGCCCTTTCGCATTTGCTCCAGCAGGTCCAGGCACAGCAAGGGTCGCCCGCTGATTTCCACCCGCGCCCATTTTCCCTTCTAAAGACAACGTCTGGACGGCGCGCCACGCCTGCAACCCGCCCCGGGCTGCAACGTTTTTGTCCACAATTTGAGCTGCAGAGAGATTTGCGGGCGCCGAAGAAGCTCCCGCGGCGGCCGCAAGCGATGCGGCAACCATCACACCCACACAAATTATTTGTGCTTTTCTCAGCATAGATTCATCCTTTGTCCCCCACGTGTTAATGGGACGCCCATCCGCATCCTTTGATTTGTCGAACCATGACTGGCCATCGAGTTCCTCCTACTTCCTGCCAAGCTCCGCAGGTGACTACGGGTTTTGGGGGGATAGAACCAGAGCAAACCCTGGCGAGCTGAACACGGCCGCCTTGCAGAAATTTATACCCGACGCGTACCTTGCCCTCTTTGATCTAGCGCAAGGACTGTATGGCACATTTGTGCCATTGCGTACAGGAATCCGGGGCAACGGGTCGGGACCTTGTCCCTGGAGCCTAGCCCTGCCAACAGGAGGACTAGTGGGGGGGGAGGATTTTTAAGTCGATCAGTTGATCGCTGGTCGGTGCGCTTTGCGCTTGCACCAAGACGTGGCCAAGAGTATCAGAACGGCCGCACCCTTTAACTAAGTAGCAGCAGGAATCGGCTAGAGCCGCGAAACGGCTGCACCGCGAACTTACTCTGCCAGTGATTTGCGCCACCGCCTGACCCCCTCTTAATTTGGCGGAGCAGAGTTATTGGTTGGGGCGGCTGAAGGCTGCGCAGGCGCAGTCTGCGCAGCCGGGCTTGATTCTGCACTCTGCCCGGTCGCTTGTCCGGTCGGCGCCGGTGTCGGCGCGCCGGTGGCATTTTTCTCAGTCTGGGCGAATCGCGCGGCCTGAGCGGCCCGAGCAGCTTGAGCCGCGGCTTCTGCCTTAGCATCGGCCTGCTTGTAAAGAGCGGCACGCCGAGCCTCTAAGTCATCGCGCGTTGCCAATGTCACCCGGAGCTGCTCGAGCTCCTTATCCAGATGGCCCACCATCAGTTCCCACATGTCAAGGTTAGCTTTGGTTACCGGATCAGTGGATTTGCTCTTGGCGGCCTTGGCATGCATCTGTCTTAGCACTACACGCATCTGCGAGAGCGTACTTTCCATATCCTGGACTCGTTCACGCACTGCGCCCAGACCCTGCGGGTCGGCGGTCTTGCTCCCGACCGGACCTCTCCGCCCAGCCAGGCCCTGCCGATTCAAGATCGGCGCGCCCGGTGTGGTACCGGGATTTGCCATCTGGGCTAAAGCCGCCGTTGCGGCCAGAATCAGCGAAACGGCCAGCGTCCCCAAGGTGAAGATCCCATAAATTCTTCGTAGCATACTTTGTCCCTTTTTCTTAAGAGTTGTAAACTCTTCGCATCGTGTGCCAGTGCGCCCTGCAAAGAAACGGAACCGCAATAATCGCCGATTCGCGGAGCCGAGAACCGAAAGCTGCACCGAGGATGCCGAAGCGGCCAAGAAGCTTGGTAGCACCAGCGACCTAATACGCTGGTCCGGGGATCCTCATTCCACGACGAGGTTGTTGGCTCGGAATGACCCGATGACGACATCCACATGGTGGCCCCGTTTCACAGCCCGCGTCGGGTTCGAGAAAGCCATCCAGTACGTCATGCCCGCTTTGGGCGTGCTCTCCTGGCGCAGCTTTCCGACCTTCTCCAACTGAGGCACCACAAGGCTCACCTTGGCTTGCGCATCGAACAATTTAGGCTCGGCCTTCTTATCGTTGAGGGCTGCGGCTTTGTTTGGGTCTAATACCCGATAGTTAAATCGAATGAGCTCGCCCGACTCCGCCGTCTTGACCCGGAGTTCGCCAACTCCCCAAACCCCCTCGTAATACATTTCCGCTCGGCCGGAAAGGCGATTGGCCTGAGAGCCTTGCCACACCGGGGCCGGCGTCGGTTTGCCGGCACTTTGAGATGATTGGGGAGGCGCCGATTGGGCGCCGGAAAACACCACACTGGACACAAGAAGTATCGCAACGAGAGGCCGACGACTGCGCAGAATTACCTGTTTCAACATCTTGTTATTTTCTCCCAACCCTCACCCCGGTCAATGCCACCAAGGTGCCAGAATCGACGCGAACTGCCTGAGTTAACGAGGGAGGAACTGCGTTGGCGGTTAGCGACCGGACATCCAGGTTTGAATGTCCGGTCGCTACCCGGTTGCTGCTAGTTAACCGTGAACGGCAAGGTATTCGAGTTTCCATTCGGCGACGCAACACCGAGGTTATGGACCCCGAGGGTTGCGGTGCTCGCTACGTTGAGCGTTACGTTAATCGTGGTCGAGTTCACCACGGTGAAGGTGCCGGCGGCAACCGTCACCCCACCACCGGTTCCAGTCAATCCTGTGGCTCCGGTCAAGCCCGTACCGGTAATCGTCACCGGAACGGCCAGTGTGCCCGTTGCAGGATGCGTCGCCGAGTTCGGGGCGATCGAAGTGATCGTCGCTCCCACCGTGAACGCCACCGTATTGCTGGCGCCAGTAGCGCCTGCTACCGTAACGGTCACGTTGTGGGTACCCGGCGCAGCAGTTGCCGAGATGGTGAAGGTTGCTGTCGCTGTCGTCGAACTCGTCACGTTCACTGCGCTGACGGTGACTCCGCCGCCAGAGACCGCGACCGTTGTGAATCCGTCAACGAAGTTAGTCCCGGTGAGCGTCACTGGAACCGTCGTGCCGCGAGCTCCGCGAGACGGCGCGATCGAGGTTAACGTCGGCCTTCCCGGAGCTTGAACCGTGAAGGGCACCGTGTTGCTGACGCCTCCAGGTGCTGTCACCGAGACGGTCCTGGTCCCGACCGCCGCCGTCGTGGAGAAGGCGAATGTAGTCGTGATCTGCGTGTCGCTGGCCACGGTGATTGGACCCACAGTGACGCCACCACCCGACACGGTGACTGCCGTAGCTCCGGTAAGTCCACTGCCGAAGATACTGACATTAATCGTCTCGATTCCGCGGAAGCCCGACGCCGGTTGGATCGACGTGAGCACCGGTCCAAGCACCGTATAGGTTGCCGGGCCGCTGGTGCCAGCCGGGTTGGTTACCGTGATGCTCCTCGGACCTATCACAGCCCCGGTCGTCGTGTTGAAGGTGGCATTGATCTGCGTCGGACTGACCACAGTCACTCCCGTGACGGTGAGGCCGTTGGCCGGCGCAATTACGTTGACGGTCGATCCCGCCGTGAAGTTGGAGCCGGCGAGGACAACCGCGACTGGATTCGCAGCCGCAGCCGTTCTACGCAGACCCGAGGCCGGCGTGATCGAGTTAAGAATCGGCGTTCCCGGATTCACCACCGTGAAGGTCACGGGGGTGGTCGGTGGGCCAGTCGTAGTTACGGTTACGTTTCTGGCGGTCAATGCTGCCGTCGGCGAGATGACGAAGTTCGCCGTGATGGTGGTGTCATTGACGACCGTGAAGCCGGTCACGGTGATGCCGCCACCGTTCACCGCGATTCCAGTTGCGGGATTTGCCCCCGTCTGGAAGCTGATGCCCGTGAGCGTCACCGGCTGCGTTGTGCCTCGAGCGCCCGTGGTCGGGGAGATCGAGAACAGTCCGGCTGGCGGTACTGTGATCGTGAACGTTACGGCATTGCTGTTTCCTGCCGGTGTCGTGACGGTCACATTCCTGGCCCCGGCTGGTGCGCCCGCCGAGATGTTCACCACCGCCGTGATGGACGTGTCACTGTTAACTGTCACGCTGGTGACGGTAATGCCGCCGCCCGAGAAGTTGACCGAGGTGGCTCCCGTCAAGCCCGATCCGGCCAGCGCTAACGACAGGCCGGTCACACCGCGATTAGACGAGGCAGGCGTAATCGAGTTGAGCACCGGGCCAGTAATCGCAAACGGCAGCGTATTGCTGGCGCCACCCGCCGTCACGACTTCAATGTTCACATTCCCGAGTGTCGCGCCGAGGCTGCTGGTGAAGGTTGCGGTGATCTCAGTGGAGCTCACCACAATCACGTTGCTGATCGTGAAGCCCGTTACCGCAGGCGCGGCCGCGACCGTCGACCCGGGCACGAAGTTCGTGCCCGTCAGCATCACGCCCGTCGACGTTCCGCGCTGTCCAGAAGCAGGACTGATGGACGTCAAGGTCGGCGCTGGCGGAGCGGTAACAGTGAACTCAACGGCATTGCTCGTGCCGGCCGTCGCTGTGACGGTCACGTTCCTGATGCTTATCGTCGCCGTCGGTGCGATGGTGAAGGTTGCCGTTACCGTTGTAGCGCCGACGGCGGTGACGTTGCTGACAGCGACGCCGGTACCGGTGATGTTCACTGCGGTTGCCCCGGTCAGGCCGGTGCCAGTAATCGTTACGTTCACGATCGTGCCCTGCGATCCGCTGTTGGGGCTGATCGTGATGAGCGTGGGCGCACCGGCGCCGTGCTGGAACTCGACCGCTCCGATATCGAAGTGGTTCGGGTTCGCCGAATCAGGCCGCGGATTTCCGTAGAAGTCCGTGGCCAGTTGCGGCAACGTAGCCGTGGGCAGACTCGCCGTGCTCAGCGGCACGTAGTCGATGGCCGGCGAACCCACATTCAGCGCATAGTTGGCAAACAGAGGTCCACCACCGTAGTTCCCATTCACTCCACCTGTCACCGCATCGTTGCTCAGCGCAAGCGGACCCCAGCTCACGTTGATCCAGTTGTTGCCCTCGTCCACCGTTGCATTTGGATTGAGGGTGAAGAGCGGATTCGGGGTCTGCGCGTCGACAATTCCCGGAGGTACGCCGTATCCATTCGGCCCTCCGCAGCCATCCGCCGTGGTGCATTCTGGCGGCACGCGCGAACCGTTGCAATACTGACTGACGACGCTGGGATTGGTAGTCAAGTTCGATGCCGCGTAGCCCGTGTCGTCCAGTACCGAATACGTCGGGTTGAGTGCGATCCCCGCCCCTAGGCTGTGCACGCCTGGACCCGTATCGCCCCGGACGCCGATGTCCCAGTAACTGCCGCCCGAGCCGCACTGGCCGGAAGCGGACTGCGTAATTGTGGGGGACAGCGATACCAGGTTCTGCTGGTTCTGGGTCGCTGAACCTAAGCCGCCCACTCCGATGTCGAAGGCGCGGTTCTGCCAGATCACGTTGTTTTGCAGCAGCGGGTTGGAGAATGCCGTGCAGTTGGGTTGTCCGGTCGGGCATGTAATCGTTAGCCCGGTGAAGGTCGTGGTCAGCAACGTCGAGTTCACCGTGCTGGTCAGGCCTGCCGATTGCGGGCACGACGTGGTGCCGGCCGCGTTGGTGCAGCTCCCCGCAGGCGCGCTGGCCAAAGGCGTCCCAATGCTCTGCGTAAGCACGCCGGAAGAGGCAAGGGTGTCGTTGCTCGAGATGGTGTTGTTGATGATCGCCACGTTCAGCGAATCCTGCAGCGATATTCCGCCGCCATCCCAACCCGCCAGGTTGTTGACGATCATGTTGTTGGTGATGGAAACGCTGTTCCAGGCTGTGGGCGTCGACGGGAACACGGAGACTTCCGTCCCGTTGACCTGCTGCAGACGGATGCCGCCGCCGCTGCCGCTCTCGGCCATGTTGGCCTGGAT
>DATKFH010000071.1:0-23243 GCA_035511455.1 Candidatus Sulfotelmatobacter sp.
CAGGGAAAAAACTCACAATCGTGACTGCTTGTTTTCCGACCGCGGCCGCCGCATTCGTGTGCTCCGCGACCACGGGCAAGCTCCCTGGCTCACATCTAAACCGGCTAAACTGGCTCCCTTTTAAATCGGCGCTAACAGTCCGGCGCTTCGAACATTTCCTGCAGCTGCTCGATGTCGTCAATGATGCGTTCAACGTCCATCCGCCAACAGTATAGCTAAACGGGCTTAGCAACCTAACAGGGCGAGAGCGCGGAATGCTTCTCAGTGCGAGCCGAATCGAAGAACTTCTTGATTTGAGCCCAATACTTTCTGACGACGTAGTCCGTGCTGATGTGCCCGCCACGGCTGAGGGACTTCAATTTCGCTCCTGTGATTTCCGCGAATTCTCTGGTGCCTTCGTAGGGCACGTTCGGATCGTCTTTAGCGTGGAACATCATCAATTTCAAACCGTTGATTTCCGACCTATGCTGCCAAGGATTGTAAAAGTTGCCCCGCCGGAGCTTGTTCCAGTTCGCATCTGAGAGCCGATATGCATTACCGAACGCGGAAGGTAAGTTGTTCCTGTCAAGATCGCACACCTTGGAGGGCCCCAACAGCCAAACCTCTGATGCTGAATACTTTAGGTCCAAAGCTAAGTTGTTCCTGACAAGAAGTTCGACCCGACGCTTCCGATCCCGCAGTCGTTGGCGCTGACGGTTGCTCTCGACCAGCTGCGGGTTCTGCTGGCGGTGCTGTTTCTGGTAGTCGGGATGTTCGTCCCACCACTGCTTCTGGCTGTCGCGCACCACCTGGAAATACTCTGGATCGGTTGCCGGCTTCTTCTGGTAATAATCGCTGCGGCGCCGACGTTGGCACTCCGGCCGACCGCACACGCTTTGTTGAGCACGATAAGCGGAGGGTAGAAACGAACTATAACAGTAAGGACAACGGCGGGACTGGCTCAAGCCGACTCCTCAGAGGCTCATTAGGATGAATCCCTGAGGAGAATCGAAACCTCGAGTGTTACGCAAGCCGTGCGCGGAAAACTAATTTAGAAACTGCTGTAGAGTCCCTACCGCGTCCGCGTCGACCGGGGCTCTCTCTGGATCACGGGCTCGGGCCGGGACCGGCTAAAACGGATCACTTTTTCGCCGGAGTTAACAGTCGGCCGGGGATCGATTCTAAATGCGCTGGCGCAATGCGTAAAGAAGCAGCGCCTGGAAATGCCACGGGACCGCGGACGGGGTATGCTTCCGACGGCACCCAACTAGCGGGCTATGTGCTTCGTTACCTTCGTGACCTTCGGTTCTGACCCACTATCCCGGTAGGATCGGTTTAGCACGACATTCACCGATCAGTGGGCTGTTAGGGATGCCGCCGAATAGGAGCAGAATCAGGCGGGGACGTTCTGATCATCGAGAGTGGCCTGCGAGAATCCTTCGCTCGAGTGGAAACAGCCCACATCTTCCTATCGTTACCACCTCGCTGGTGAAAGCCTCGATCACGTGGGCTTCAACTGCACGCTCCTGAGCACTCCTGTTTCGCCTCGCAGCGACTGGTCATTGGCCCTTGCGCCGTGGCTATATTCTCTCGCCGCGACGCGGCTCCGAAGGGTGATCCGTCGGGGAAACTACGCGGCACGCGCCACCACCATCGCGTCGTATTCCTGCTGGGACTGGCCGGGCAGGAGCACCCACATGGTGTAGACGCCGATCGCGGTCCCGAGCGGGATATTGAAGAGCGAAATAAATGCCAGCACCAGGGCGATGATGCGTGCCCAGGGTTCGCGTTGCAGCAATCCCCAGCCGGCGAGGAAGCCGAACGCGGATTTGGCGAGGACGATCATCCCGATCGTGCTGATCAGTGCGCTCAGGAATCCGCTGGGCACCTGTGGCGGTGCTCCCATTTCGTGCAGGTGCGCGAACAGAGTATTGGCGAGGACCAACAGGATCAGCCCGGCCACCGCGTTAAATGCGGAAATCGCCAGCCAGAGTATACCGAGCAAGTGCACGTGTTGCTGCACGCGGCCGGAACTCGACTGCGAGGCCAGCACGGGGCCGACAATCTGCTTGCCGCACTTGCTGCAAAACGCCTGCCCAGCCTGTACCGCCGTGCCGCATCCATCGCAGAACATGAAGGCCTCCTTTGATTCGATCGACGTCGCGGGTACGAGGAAACACGCAAAATCGTTCCGCACTCCAACCACGCGGTGGTTCGCAGTTTACATCCTCTTCTTAAACCCCGCTCGAACCACGAACGGCAAAAACGAAAAGGCCACCCGGCAACTGGGCGGCCTCTTCTTCAAGGGAGAATAGTTCCAACGGAGGCTTTGAAATTCCGTCAAAACTTTCTGGCGAAATCTTATGAGTCTAAAAACGGGGGTGTCAAGCGATTTTTGTGAAATAAATGTCTTTGTTTTCAGTGTCTTACAAAGATCATCAACACCGTCACGGAGTGTAGCAAATTGAGACGGAATCGTCACTCAAAGGGTCTAAGCCAATATTTCTAAAGCTACTTATCGGGCTCAGGAGGGGTTTGGAGGGCCCGGGCGTGTGGTCTCGGAGCCGCTTTGGGACGAGCCTGGGGTCGCAGTCTCGGCAAGGTGCAAGGAGATAAATTCCATCTGCTCGGGACGATCAAAAACCTTGTCGGGGAACCAGCGCTTCATCAAAATGCGGAATCCGCCGAAGGCGACACCGGCAACGATGGCCAAGCCGCCGAGGATCGCGCACAGAATGACTACGTTCAACACGAGGAGGTAGAGATCGCGCACTTCATGTTGATCGGTGGCCTGGTTCCAGGTGACGCTGGCTTCGTAGTTGACCATGCCGAGAAGGGACTTCGCATCGCTGTTGGACATCGGTCCCGTGACGATGGCGATGATTGGGCCGGTGCGCTTGTCGCAGAAGTCACCCGCGCACGTGATCTCGGATTCGCCGGTCTGCAACTGAGCGACCTGGTGTGCCGAGTTTATACGGCGTCGATGATCGGCGGCGAGTTGCGGGGTGGGATAGGAAATCAGTATCAACGTCGCTTCGCCACTCGGCGTGTTGTAGCGGCCTAACGACACTTCGGAACTGGCGGCGAAATCCACCAGATCCGCGGAGACTGGCGGAGCCAACACAGCCAGCGCCGACGGTCCCATGGCGTATTTCTGGGTGTTGGCGACGTATCCGCGTCGCGGCATGAACTCGATAAAGCTGGGCAGGTTTCCGGCGCTACCGGTGGGGCGCGGCAATGCGCCAGCCAACTCGCGCAACTCCGCTCCTGACATGGGCGATTCCTTGCTGAATAGTGCGTCGACCAGGACGTGCCCGCGGTAGAACAAGACGCGCTGTCCAAGGGACGCACCCTGATCGCCGATCTGCTCCTTTGTCATTTCTGGCTGCAGATAGAAGGTATATGCGCCGAAAGCGCCGGAGGCATCGGCGAAGCGCGCGGCGCGAATCTTCAAGGTGCGGCCGTCGTCGCGGAGGTAGGTGGAGGCTGCGAAATCGGTGAAGCGGTACTCGCGAAGAACTGCGGCGTCGGTCGGGTCGGCTGACGACGGGTCGGCGCTGATTTCGACCGAACCTTGCCGCTGCCATCCTGCAAACTGTTGCGGAAGAATGGCGGGAGCCTGCGTCGAGGAAGCCTGCTGGGCTGCTGGGGTGGCGGCGAAGGCCGCACATAACGCAAGCAGGAGAAAAACCATGATTTCAGCGGAACCGGAGAGCCTCATGAGTGACCCTGCAACAATGTTTTCTTCATTAGACCACAGGCGCCGATGAAAAGTTTCCCTGGGCCGACAAGTCTTGCCCTGACAGCCATTTGAGAGTGGTTACCCTCGGGGGGAGCACCCCCACATCCGAGCCATTCACAAGCCGTTCATCTCAGGAGAAACTGGCTGTGGGTGATCGATGCGACCGAGCAGTGTGGAAACGAATCAGCGGCGGGGAAGTCGTACAAAAGCGGTTCTTCCCGTGAGAGTGAAGGGCAAAGATAACTCCGGAAAGCCGTTCGAGGAGCTGGTGCATACGCTGGACGTGACAGCGTCGGGTGTGCGACTGGGTTCGGTGCGCCGCGAACTGAACGTGATGGACGAGATCACCATTTTCTATCGCCAGCGAAAAATGCAGTATCGCGTGGTATGGACGAAGAAATTGCAAGGAACGTCCGAGTTTCAAGTAGGGCTGCGGGCGCTCACGCAGGATAAGGAAGCTTGGGGAATGGGGTTCGCCGAATTTGATGGCGAGCCGGCTGCGGCGAAGGTTTCCCACGCATCGAGCGTTCTATAAGAGATCTATAAGAGATAAGGGAGAGAGCATGCAAAACGGAAAATGCAATCATTGGCTGAACAAACTCTGGTCAGATGAGGAAGGTCAGGATATCGCCGAATACTCGGTCATGCTGGCGGTAGTACTCGTCATCGTGGTCGGCACGGTCCGTCTGATCGGATCCAACGCCGGCAACATCTTCTCGCAGGTCGGCAGCGCGATTCAGTAGAGTTCGGGGCACGCCATTGGCGGTGCCCCATCTTTGCCGTTCGCTACGGCGCAGGGGGGTGGATATTACTGCCCGGCTACTTTCTCCATCTTGCTGGCCACTTTCACGCCGCTCAATCCATTGACATACTTGGCGATGCCGCGGTAGAGCGACTCGGCGATCCGCTGACGGTATTCGCTGGTCTCCAGCCTATGCTCATCGCCGGGATTGCTGACAAAGGAAATCTCCGCCAAAATCGAGGGCATATTGGCGCCGATGAGCACGATGAAAGGCGCCTTTTTCACGCCGCGGTTGCGGATGCCGGGGCTTTTCACGGCCAGACCGCTGTGTAGCGATTCCTGCACGTCGCCCGCAAATTCGCGCGACTCTTCAATCTTTTCCTTCAGCGCGATTTTCTTGACCAGGTCCTGCAGTTCGTAGATCGACTTCTCGGAAACGGCGTTTTCACGTGCGGCGACTTCCAGCGCCTCGGGCGAGGAAGTGAAATTCAGATAGTAGGTCTCGACTCCGCGGGCCGCCGGATCCTGGCTCGAGTTGGCATGAATCGAGATGAACAGGTCGGCGCGTTGCTGGTTGGCAATGGCAGTGCGGGTTTCGAGCGGAATAAAGGTGTCGTTCTTGCGGGTGTAGACGACTTCCGCGCCCAGGCGCGTTTCCAGCAACTTGCCCAGGCGGCGGCCGACTTCGAGTACCAGGTCTTTCTCTTCCAGGCCGTTTGGTCCGATGGTGCCGGTATCGTGTCCACCATGGCCTGGATCGATGACGATCTTGCCGATCTTCAGCCCCAGCGCGCGAATCAGAGAGCGATCGCCCCTGGCCGTGGGACTGGCCTCACGGATGTCGGCGGATTCGTCTGCGTCTTTATTCGGCTGCGGCGAAGACTTGCCGTGGGGACGTGTCGTTCGAGTGCGATCGGCGCTGGCCAGTTTGTCGTCAGCCGGCAGCTCTCGGTCGGTAGAACGGTTGCCCTTCTTGCCAGACGCGGTCGTGGCCGAAACGGGATGCTTCCGCTGCGCCGCCGTTACAGGAGGAACCTCGTCGTCATCGTCTGCGTCGACCACGACCTTGGTGACGGCCTTCACCTCACGACTGTTTGCCTTTGCCACCGCGGCTTGAGCGCTGCCGGACTGCGATGGGGTTTTCAAGCCCCATGGATCACTGTTGGGTGTAACGGTCACGTCATCGCCAACGTCTTGGCGGTTGACCGGAGCCTTACCCACCTTAGACCGCAGATCCTCTTTTTTTGACTCGATCTTCGACTGCACCTCTTGCGAGTCTTCATTTTCAACTGGCTCGGTGCCACCAGCACCGCTTTCGGGCGGAACCTTCGACTCCCTGACACGCGCGTTCTTAGCCTTGTCTTTGTTTTTGCCGTGGATATCAATAATCAGGCGGTAAGGGTTGGGCAGCAGGAAGGCATCGTAGTCGGAAAGATCATCGACTTCGAGCACTACCCGGGTACGGCCGGGCTGAAATTGCGCCACTCGGATCTTCTTGAGGAATCCGTCATCGACATCGAAACTCTTGCCCACCAGTGTGGAAGCCAGCTTGGTGTCGCGCAGATCAAAAAAAATGCGGTCGGGATTGTCGATGCGCTGCGACCAGAACTTTACTTCGCTCTCAAGGTCAATCGCCACACGGGTGTAATCCGGAGTGGACCAGTGCCGGATTCCGGTCACCCGCGGTAGGCCGGCTGAGGGATGCCCGGAATCATGTCCGGAGGCTTCCTGCGGGGTGCTGGCATGCGCGTCAGCGTCCTCGGCCGGGGAGTCGGTGTCGTCTTTGTCGGCTCTGTCGTTGTCGGGCCTTTGCTTGCCGGCCTTCTTTTCCGCTTGGCTGGGTCTTTTCTCGGTGCCGGAGTTCTTCGCGGCTTCGACCGTCCTCTTCTCGGCGCCAGCTATACTTTCGGCTTCCGCGTTTTTTGTGGCCTCAGTCTGGCGATCGAGTTCGGCGATGGCCTGCTGGGCGTCTTCGACCAGGCGGTTATGCGGATAGCGGTTCAAAAACTCCTGGAAAGTGGCCCGAGCCTGCTCAGGATTATTCAGGTCGTCGCTGTAAATCTCGCCGATGGTGAACAAGGCGTCGCAACGGTACTTGCTGCCGGGATATTCGCGTCTTAGGAACCGGTACTGGCCGATGGCTTCGTTCAGGATTTTGTCGTCATCGAAGCGGCGTCCCATCTCGACCAGCGTCTCGGCAACAGCGACCACGCTGGCGTCGGCCTTGGAGGAGTTCGGCGCGCCGTAGTAGACGTTGCGGTAGGCGTTGATGACGCGTTGATAGTCGCGGCGGGTACGGTCGACGGGGGGACGTCCATTGAGCGCTTCGCGCATGCGCTCGGCGCCGGCGAAGTGGTCGCGCGCCCATGATTCACCATGATGCGAGCCGCTGTGATGGGTGGCGGTGTGATGCGTGCGGGCATAGGCCGGCGTTGCGGGCAGCGCGGCCAGCAACAGCAACGCTCCCCAGCGCAAGCCGCGCTGGCTCGATGTCGTCTTCAAAGTCGTCGGCCCGTTAACTGTCTCGATCGCCGTTGCGGTTGAACCGCTTGAGGTACCTGAGAGAATACTCTAAAACAGATGCCGCGAACTCAGTCGGTGTTGCTGATGTAAAGCATACCTCGCGCATCTCGTTGAACCCGAACAGGATCGCGCGAGGCCCCGGAGCGAGCAAAATCGAACCCACCGTAGTACAGGTTGGTGATTCTCCGGACGTAATTCTGGGTTTCGGCAAAGGGCGGGATGCCCGCACTGCGCGCCACCGCTCCGGAACCCGCGTTATAGGCGGCCAGGGTCAGATTCACATCGCCGCCGTAATTTTCGAGAAGTTGCTTCAGATGGCGGACTCCGGCGTCCACGTTCTGCTCCGGGTCAAAAGGATTCTTCACATTCAACTGGCGTGCGGTTGAGGGCATAAGCTGCATCAGGCCCATCGCGCCCTTGCGCGAGACCGCATTGGAATTGAAATTCGACTCGACCTTCACCACCGCACGCACCAGGTTGGGATCGACATTGTGCCGGGCCGCTGCCATGACGATCGCTGCGTCGATTTCCTCCGGCGAGGACTGACGTCCGCGGGCGTTAGCGGCGACGATGCGTGCATTGGCCGACTGCGTCGATTCGCGGCCGAAATACTGGCTGACTTCCGCCGCGGCGGAGCGCGCCGCCTGCATGGAAGCCGCACTGGCTGAGGGCACCGGCTTCCAGCGGTTCTCCTTGCTGCTCCAATAGACCAGCGTGGCTCGCTTCGGTTGCGGCGCGGGCACCTGGCGCGCTCGCGCTACCGGGACGTCGTCATTGACGTAGACCTTGCGTCCGTGCTCCTCGGTGGTGGTGATGACTTGCGACGGGCCGTCGCCTTCGACAGCCCATACTGCGGGAATAGAAAGAGAGAAAGAGGTCGCGAATGCCGTAGTGGCCGTCAGCATGAATGCGGTTTTGAGGCGCTTTCGCATATCCGGGCGGTTCCTTTTCGCCGAACCTTGGCGGGCAGGGCACGGTTTAGACAAGCTTCACCCTTCCGTTGTTCTACCCGGAAACCTGACGGAGAATCGTGAACCAGAGTAGGACGATTATAGGCCGGGGGGTAGGGAGGGGCAATCTCTCCGAAGGGAGTAGAACCAGCGGAGTTATCCGGGCAAAATGCTGATAAATATACACATTGGATGGATCTCAGAGTTGCCGCGAGTAAGTCTAAGGTAACCAGCGGGCGATTACCTAAGCCCGAGCAGCTTCGCTCCTTGGACAACAGAGGCGGCTGCCCCCATGGTTTGCTCTGGTGCCGCTCCCCTACGCTTTCTCCAAGGCAGCCGCGAACGCATCCAGCGATAGCGATCGCAGCAGGTTCCGACGCATGCCGCGCTGTACTTCGGCCAACTGCTCGGACGCCGCCGTGATCCAGTCGAAGTCGGCGGACTCGGCGAGACGGGCAAGCTCGGACGCAATGTCTGTGTTGCGGATCAATTCCTTCGAGCCTGAATTGATGAACATTAAATCCCGTAACAAGGAATACAGCGTGCCGATCAATTGCTCGGTTTTCTCCCGGCCTTCGGCTCCCGGACGGTACGACTCGGTGACCTTGAACAGTTCGCTGTGTTCGCCGCCGCGCAGGGCGGAGTTCAGAATGGCGAGCGCGTGATCACGGGCTGCGGTGTAAGTGGCCAGGTCAAAACAGCGTGCGCGTCCCACTGCGCCTTCTGACAGCCGGGTCACCAGAGCGCGCTGGGCGGGTTTCCAATCCGGCCGATGCTGAACGAGGTAGCGCTCAATTTCCTCCGCTGGCAACGCCCCCAGCGTAAGTACCATGGACCGCGAACGGATCGTCGGGAGCAATTCCCCGGGATTCTCGGTCAGCAGAAAGATGGTCGCGAATTCCGGCGGCTCTTCCAGCACCTTGAGGAGCGAGTTCGCCGCCTCTTTCATGAACACCGAATCGGTGAAAATGTAAATCCGCTCCCGGCCCTCGGCCGGGCGGTAATAGATAGTCTCGATGACGCGCCGCACCTGGTCGACCTTGATCATCATCTGCGGCGGGTCGGGCGGGATCACCAGCACGTCGGGATGCGTCTGCACGAAGAGGCGGGTTTCTTTCTTGTCGGTCTCGCGGAGATTCTCGCGCGCCTCGACCGCTTCGGCGAAGCGAGCGGAGAGATCGGCGCTCTGAGCGACGCGGGTGCAGTTGGCGCACTTGCCGCAGAAGTCGGGCAGACCGTCGGTCTTGGTGGGCGAAAGGCAATTCAGCGCCTGGGCCAGCATAAGCGCCAGCGTGTACTTGCCCGAGCCTTGGCCGCCGGCTAGCACGACAGCATGGGGAAAGCGCTCCCGCGCCAGCATATCGCGCAGGCGGTGGACGGTTTCAGCGTTACCGTGAAAATCAGAAAAAGGCATAGAGCTTATTCACCACAGAGTCACAGAGACACCCAGAAACCGCAAAACAAATGCGGAAATCTCCGGCTTTTCTCTGCGTCTCTGTGACTCTGTGGTGCAATCATTTCCTACAGCTTCAACTTCCGCCGCACAACCTCGACAATCTGCTGCTGGGTTTGTGCCGGCGTGCCCCGGGCGTCCACCATCACGACGCGTCCGTGTTCCCGCTTCGCAATCGCGGCGTATCCGTCGCGCACTCGGGCGAAGAACGCCCGCGTCTCCTGCTCGAAGCGGTTCTCGTCATGGCTGCGGCTGGCGCTCTTCGAAACCCGCTGATTGCGCCTGCGGGCGCGGCTCACGCTCGCGTGCGGATTCGAGTCGAGCAGGATCGTCAAGTCCGGCTGAAGGTTCCCGCACAGGAGGCGATGCAGTTCGCGCACCGAGTCGCTGCCCAGTCTGCGCCCGCTGCCTTGATAGGCTTCGGTCGAATCGGTGAAGCGGTCGCACAGCACAATGCTGCCTGCAGCCAGCGCTGGCTCGATCACCTCAGCGATGTGCTGGCAGCGCGCTGCAAACATGAGCGCCATCTCGGCCAGAGGAGAAAGCCCCGAGGTTGCGGAATCGAGCAGCACCTTGCGGATTTTTTCTCCCGTCACCGTGCCCCCCGGCTCCCGCGTCTCCACCACCTTCTGCCCGGAGTCACGGAGGGCTGCGGCGAGCCGGCGCATTTGCGTGCTCTTGCCGGTTCCGTCGAGCCCTTCGAAGGTGATGAATTGTCCGCGCCGCGACATCCTGCGGAATGATAGCAGCCGCTCGCGGAGTGTGGCGCTCTGGCGATCGCCGGCCGCTCGGTAGTTTTCCGGTCTGCGTTTTGCGCGAGATCCATCGCTCCGCCTGAAAACCGGCTACGCTCAGGATAACGCCCCGGTAGAAACGTTGTGCTCAGCTTCCAAATTGAGCCACTACCCGACGCTCGCCTCGCCGTACGCTCGCGCTCACGGGCTGTTATAGTCGTTAATTCTGCCGCGTCAAATGGGATTGATCTCATCAGAAGCGTTAGGAGACCCTTGTAAATGAGATTCTCAAGAGTTTTGGGAGTGGTTTGTCTTGCGGTGATGTCAAGTTCGACTTGGGGCGCAACTCCGCCCACCGTTACTATTGCGGTCGACGCCACTACGGCACCGCGCAAGATTTTTCATGCTTCGTTGAATATTCCGGCCGGTCCCGGCGATCTCACGCTCTACTACCCGAAGTGGATTCCGGGTGAGCACGCGCCCGACGGGCCAGTGGTTGATCTCGCCGGATTAAAGTTCAGCGCTGGCGGCAAAACCCTGAAATGGCGCCGTGACCTGCTCGATGGCTTCACCATTCACGTCGAAGTCCCGGCGGGCGAGACGGAAATCTCCGCCGAGCTTGATTTTCTTTCTCCGGCAGTCTTCGAGGGCGGATTCTCCGCCGGTTCTTCGGCCACCGACAAGCTGGCCCTCATCAGCTGGAACCAGGTTCTGCTCTACCCCAAGGGCTGGAAGTCGGACGACCTCAACTATACCGCCAGCCTGAAACTGCCCGAGGGCTGGAAGTTCGGCACGCCTTTGCCCGTAGCGAGTCAAAGCGGAAATGAAATCCACTTCGGCACCTGTTCCCTCGCCACGCTGGTCGACTCTCCCGTCATTACCGGGGAATTCCTGAAGGTTGTTCCGCTGGCCCAGGACCCTCCCACTGAAATGGATATCGCCGCTGACAGCGCGGCCGATCTCGATGCTCCACAGGAAACCTGGGATCATTACAGGAATTTGGTCGAGCAGGCGCAGAAGCTTTTCGGCGCGCATCACTACCGCGACTATCACTTCCTTTACACCCTGAGCGATCATGTCGCGCACTTCGGACTCGAGCATCATGAGTCCGACGACAGCCGTGTGGATGAACGAACTCTGGTCGACTCAAGGTGGCACAGGATTTCGGCCAGCCTGCTTCCCCACGAATACGTGCATTCGTGGAACGGAAAGTTCCGCCGTCCCGCCGATCTTGCCACACCTGACTATCAGCAGCCCATGCAGGACGATCTGTTGTGGGTCTACGAAGGATTGACCAACTATCTCGGCATCGTGCTGACGGCCCGCAGCGGCCTGCTCGGCGCCGATCAGGACCGGGATGACCTGGCGATCACTGCGGCGGCCCTCGACAATACGCCTGGACGCCAGTGGCGCAACCTGCAGGACACCGCGGACGCGGCGCCGCAACTTTATTTTTCTCCCGAGGCCTGGCGCTCGTGGCGCCGCAGCACGGATTTCTATGCGGAAGACACGTTGAACTGGCTTTGGGCTGACGTAATCATCCGTCAGCAGAGCAAGGGCAAGAAAGCGCTCGACGATTTCTGCAAGCTGTTCCACGGGGCGCCCAGCAGCGGCCCCACAGTGAAGCCGTACACCTTCGACGACGTGGTGAACACTTTGAATCAGGTTGTAGCCTATGACTGGCGTGGCTTTTGGACCGAGCGCCTCACCAATCATGGGCCCGGGGCTCCCCTGGGCGGTATCGAGGGCAGCGGATGGAAGTTGGTGTATGACGAAACGCCCTCGGAAATGACTCAGAACTCGGCGGATATGTTGCGTAGCGTGGCCTCCGCCTCCGCAATCGGCCTCGAACTGCGCGATGACGGTGACATCGACGATACTATCGAAGGCAGTCTCGCGGCCAAAGCCGGCATCGGTCCCGGCATGAGGCTTGTCGCTGTCAATGGCCGGCGGTTTTCTCGTGAGATTATGCACGACGCGATCCGGGCTTCGAAAAGCAGCAGCGCTCCGATGGAATTGCTGGTCGAGAACACCGAATATTACACAACCTACAAGATCGACTA
Organism: Candidatus Sulfotelmatobacter sp.; assembly: GCA_035511455.1. GTDB lineage: Bacteria > Acidobacteriota > Terriglobia > Terriglobales > Acidobacteriaceae > Sulfotelmatobacter. The sequence goes on from DATKFH010000071.1 coordinate 12,187, forward strand.
CCATGGCGGCGAAAGCTATCCGCATCTGGTGCGCGACGAATCGAAACCCGATCTGCTGAGCGACATCCTGAGAGCCAAGTAGCCAGTGTGTGTGGGACCGGGTGGGAGCCTGCCCTGGGCGCAGTCGAAGGGACCCGGTCAGGCGGCGCCGCCGATGGCTGCCGGCGGTACCGTGGAAGGTTGACCAGGAGCAATGGTCAACGAGGAACTGGAATGACCCTCGATGCTGCGATGAATCCATTCCGTCGTGCTGCAACCTTCCGACTTGTCATCCCTGTTCTTCTAATTATCGTTGCCGGCCCAACCGCACAGAGTCAGAGCTCGATCCTGGGCTTCACTCCGGCCTCTTCCACCCGCGAGACCGACATCGAAATGACATTCAAATCCATCCCCTCGTCCAACGAGGAACAGCGCCAGCATCGCATCTTCACTTCCGAACCCCATCTGGCCGGGTCGAAGCGCAACAACGAACTCGCCGACTACATCGCCGAAGAATGGCGCAAGCAAGGACTCGAAGACATCGTCATCCACCGGTACGACGTTTACGGCACGAATCCAAAGTCCGCTTCTCTGGAGATGATCGCGCCCGTGCACTATCAGGCGGCGCTGCGCGAAGCCGCGCTCGACAGCGATTCCGACTCAAAAAAGACCGACATCAGCGGCGCATGGCTTGGTATGTCGATCTCCGGTGAAGTCACCGCGCCGGTGGTGTACGCGCATAGCGGCAATCCCGAAGACTACGACCTCCTGCGCAAGAACGGCATCAGCGTGAAGGGCAAAATCGTACTCGTGCGCTATTCGAATCCCTACAGCTATCGCGGATTCAAAGCTCTCACCGCACAGCGCGAAGCCGCGGCTGCGATTTTGATCTACAGCGACCCCGACGAGGACGGCTACAAAAAGGGAAAGGTCGATCCCGACGGCCCCTGGGGGCCGGAGTATCACATTCAGCGCGGTGCGATTACTTACGACTTCATGGTGCCGGGCGACCCCCTGACTCCAGGATGGGCATCGGTGCCGGGCGCCAAACGCATCCCGATCGAGCAGGCGACGTCCGCGCCGAAGATCATGGCGCTGCCGTTGTCGTGGCACGACGCCAAACCGTTGCTTGAAAACATGGACGGCCCGCTTGCGCCGCGAGACTGGCAAGGCGGCTTGCCGATCCAGTACCACCTTGGCGGGGAGCGCGTGCAAGTCCATCTTAAGATCGAGATGGACAATGGCACGCAACCTTACTACGTGGTCGAAGGCCGCATACGCGGGGCGGAGTTACGCGATGAATGGATCGTGCTCGGCAACCACCGCGACGCCTGGGTTTTCGGCGGCGTAGATCCTTCGAGCGGCACGGCGGCGATGATGGAGATGACCCGCGCCCTCGGCAAGCTCGCGAAAGACGGCATGCGCCCGCGTCGCACGATCATTGTGTGCAGTTGGGATGGCGAAGAAGTCGGCCTCACCGGCTCCACGGAGTGGGGAGAGGAGTTCGCCGACGAACTGCGCGCGAAGGCCGTGGCCTACCTCAACGTCGACGAGGCGACTTCCGGCCCGAACTTCCACGGGCAGGCCGTGGCCTCGCTCGCCCCTATGCTGGTTGAGACCAGCCGCAGCTTGCAGGATCCCTCGGGCAGAAGTCTGTACGACGTGTGGAAGGAGACGGTGACGCGTAAGCGAGCAGAAAGCAGGCAATCCGGTGAGATGAACGATTCCGGCGTCAGCGACGGGACCCTGGCCGACACGCGCATCGGCAGCGGCTCGGACCACACGGTGTTCTTGAACTTTGTTGGCGTGCCCGTCATCGGCCTCGAGTTTGACGGAGACTACGGCGTCTACCACTCCGCTTACGATGATTTCTACTGGATGAATCATTTCGGCGATCCCGGCTACCGCTACCACACGCTTATGTCGCAGTTGTGGGGTGTGACCGCGCTGCGCCTGGCCAATGCCGACCTGTTGCCGTTCGATTTCGCCAGCTACGCCAGCAATGTGCGCCAGTTTGTCGATGACTTGACCAAGGGCAAAGACATGAGCCAGGTCGAACTGAGTGGAGTCCGCAAAGAGATCGATGCGTTCGAAGCCGCGGGAAAGCACCTGAATGACTCATTGCGCCGTAAGCTTGCGATGGGACCGGTCGACCCTAAACTCGCCCTCAGTCTGAATCGCGGCATGATGCAGGTTGAACGCAACTGGCTGAACCCCGAAGGCATTCCGGGGCGTCCCTGGTTCAAGCACATTCTTTACGGCGCCCGCTTCACCTATGCTCACCTGGAACTGCCGGGATTGACCGAAGCGGTCGAAAAGCAGGACTGGCCGAGGGCGAAGCAGCAAGCTGAGATTCTGCAACACGCCCTAGCGAACAACGCGAAGCTCCTAGATGAGTTGAACAACAGCTTGAAAGAACCAGCCACCTTGTCGAAATAAGCCCCCCCTAGTGTTAGGATTTCAGCGAAGCAAACTGACCTTGGGGTGGGCCCTCTCGCAAATTCAGCTCGGAGTTTCCATGCGATACCTCGTACAGTTTCTTGCGCTGGCGATTCTCTCTCCCTTCGCCTTAGCCGCTGCCGGCCAGCCCACCGATCTCGAGTCGCGTCGCAAAGCGCTGCGCGACCTTCTCCAGGAGCAGTGGGAGTACGTTATGCGACACTACCCAACCTTTGCCTCGATGTTGGGTGACAAGCGGTACAACGATCAGCTGGAAGATTATTCTCAGCAGGCCATCGACGACGACCTCGAACAGAGCCGGCGCTTCCTGACGCGCTTCGAGGCAATCAATACCACTGGCTTTCCCGACCAGGAAGTCCTGAATCAGCAACTCATGGTTCGCGATTTGCGGATGACCTTGGAGGGGGCGCGCTTTAAGCCATGGGAGATGCCGGTCGACCAAATCAGCGGCGTTCAAACCGATCTTCCCCAGCTGGTGAACATCCTCTCCTTTGACAATGTGAAAGACTATGAGGACTACGTCGCGCGCCTGAAGCAAGTGCCTCGCGTCTTTGACCAGACCACCGTGCAGATGCGCAAGGGGATGGCGGATGGCTTGATGCCTCCCCGCATGCTGCTGGAAAAGGCCGCCACTCAAGTCAACACCATTGGGACGACGGCCGCAGAAAAATCCCCCTTTGCGCATCCTTTTGACCAGTTCCCCGACTCCATTTCGGAGGCGGACCGTAAGCGCTTGCGCGAGGCCGGACTTGCTGCCGTCCGCGACTCTGTCGCTCCTGCCTACATCAAGTTTGCGGCTTTCGTCCGCGACGAATACGCGCCGAAAGGCCGCACTGAGCCTGGAGTCTGGTCCCTGCCGGATGGTCCCGAGCGCTATGCTTTCCGGGTCAAAGAGAGCACCACCACGACCCTGTCACCTGAAGAAATCCACCAGATTGGGCTCGCCCAGGTGAAAGAAATCGAAGGACGGATGCTGCAAGTTGCAAATCAACTGGGATACAAGGACCTGAAGAGCTTCACTGCCTCCATCAAAGGCAATCCCAAACTGCATCCTAAGTCGCGCGAGGAGATGCTCGATCTCTATCGCAAGTATATCGACGCGATGTATACGAGGCTCCCGGAATTCTTTGGCCGCCTTCCCAAGGGTAGAGTTGACGTGATGCCGATTGAGGAGTTCCGCGAGAAGGAAGCATCCACGCACTACCTCCAGGGCACGCCTGACGGGTCGCGCAAGGCGCATGTCATGGTCAACACCGGCGATTTCGCGAACCGCACGACGGTCGATGTCGAAACCACCGCTTATCACGAAGGCGTGCCGGGACATCACATGCAGATTGCAATCGCCCAGGAATTACCCGAACTGCCCCTCTTCCGCCAGCACGAGTACTACACCGCTTATACCGAAGGCTGGGCACTGTATGCCGAGCGCCTGGGCAAGGAAGCCGGCTTCTTCCAGGACCCCTACAGCTACTACGGGCACCTCGGGGACGATATGCTGCGCGCGATTCGGCTGGTTGTCGATACGGGTCTCCACTACAAGCACTGGACGCGCCAACAGGTGGTGGATTTCTTCCACGAGCACTCCGCCATCGACGAGCCGGACGTGCAGAGTGAAACTGATCGATACATGGTTTGGCCGGCGCAGGCGCTGGGCTACAAGATCGGCCAACTTGAAATCCTGAAGCTTCGCCAGTACGCCAAGGATCAGCTTGGGGACAGGTTTGACCTGCGCGGTTTCCACGATGAAGTGCTCGGCGGAGGCGCACTCCCCATGGACGTGCTTGGAGCCCGCATGCGGGGATGGGTGGAGCAGAAAAAGGCGCAACTTGCTGTCGGGGGAGAGAGTCGCCTGGGTCGGTAGGCTACCTTCCGGTCGCTGCATATCCCGGTTCGATCACTTTTCTGGAGCGCTGTTAAATCTTCATTAAGGCGACTATCCCGCCAGGTCATCCGCCAGGCCTTCGGGCGCGCCCGCTGCGGGGTCAGGGTCGGCGATCTCCTGCGAACCTTCGTCGTTGGAATCATCCTCGTTCATGAAGGCAAAAGCCTCTTGCGGCACGGGGTTCTGCCATACTGGCGCGAACGATTGGCGGTGCAGCGGGCTTGGGCCATGCTCGCGGAGCGCGGCCAAGTGACGCGGAGTGCTGTATCCCTTGTGCGAGGCCAGGCCGTACGCGGGGAAGACAGCGTCCCACTCGCACATCATGCGATCGCGCTCCACCTTGGCCAGAATGGACGCCGCCGCGATCGAGGCCGAGAGCGCGTCGCCATGAATGATGGGGTTTTGCGGGAGCTGGCAGTCGAGGCGCACCGCATCGACCAGCAGGTGGTCAGGCTTGCAGGCGAGCCGCATTACCGCCTCGCGCATGGCCACACGTGACGCCTGATAGATGTTGATCTGATCGATGCGCGCCGCATCCACGGCAGCGATGGCCCAGGCTACAGCGTGCTCGCGAATGCGTTCCGCCAGCACTTCGCGACGCCCGGCCAATAGCAGCTTGGAATCGCGCAGACCGCGCACGCGGTAGGCGGGATCGAGAATTACAGCCGCCGCCACGACGGGGCCGAATAGCGATCCGCGGCCCACTTCGTCGACACCTGCAACATGTGCCGCCCCGGACTCCCAAGCGCTCTTCTCGTAGCGCAGCGTGCAGCGCAGCCTTTTGAGCAGGCGCAACTTGGCCGCTGAAGCTGAGAGCGGCCGCCCGGTCGGGGACTTGATCACAGAAGCCAAGGCAGTTAACAAACATCTTCGTCGAGAGTGGGCCCCGGTGCAAGCGAGATTTGTTCGGGCGAAAAAGCAGATTCCTCCCCTTCGCTTGGCTCAGGGTCGGAATGAGAATCATTTTGAGGGTTGGCGGAAGGCCGCTTTTTGCTGCCGCTCGCCCTTCCCCCACGGCGGTAACGCCAATCAGTAACTATCCTTTCGATTACCGCAGTACATTGTCCGGTCGGACATGTACTGGTAACTTCACGTTAAGAGAATTCCATAGCGAGGCGTTTCTTGGAGAACAAGAACCACACCGAAGACGGGCTACTGACGGGGAAGCTGGTGCATGTGGCGATCCCGGTACGCTGGAGCCTGTTCGGCCAGGAAGGGCGCCGGTCGGCCGAGATGGCGTGCACCTATGACATTCATCCGCGCGGGGCGCGGCTGCTCAGCACGCGCGCAGTGAACTGTGGCGACATGGTGGTGGTAGAGCGCGGGCGGAATAAGGCGCTCTGCCAGGTCATCTGGACGGCGGACCCGGCTTCTCCACTGCGCGGGCAGTTTACCGTGCAATGTGTCGAGGAAGGCAAGACCCCCTGGGAGGAAGAACTGCGCCGCATGGAAGAGCAGTACCAACCGGTGATCCTGGATGGGTCGCAGAGGAACAGGGCGCATGGGTCGATCGCTCCGGATGGCAATCGTCGGCGGCGGCCGCGATTTTATGTCGAAGGGCAGGCGGAGGTCATCGACGGCGTGCAGCGGGTCGAAGGTGAGGTGCAGCAGATCTCCGAGTGTGGTGCGCGTATCACGGCCGCAGGCGCATTACGCCCCGGCACCGACTTCCGGCTGATGCTGAACGTCTTTGACGTGAGCGTGGCGCTGAAGGCGCGGGTGAAATATCTCGTGGAAAGCCTCGGAATGGGCGTGGAGTTTCAAGAAATACGGCGGGGCGACGGGCCGCTACTCAGCTATGTGCTCAGCCGGGTGCGGACCAAGAGGGTCGAGGAATTCGCTCAAGTGGAAGTGGTCCGCGAACCGCTGGTCGCGGCAGGATAATCTCAAACCCACGAAAGCAAAACCGAACCGGGCTAGGCTCGGCCTGGCCGGGTCTGAGACCCGGCCCCCACACGAGCATGCCACGAGCTAGGCCTTTTCCACGTCGCGCAGGCGGGCTGCTTTGCCACGCAGACTGCGCAGGTAATACAACTTGGCGCGGCGCACTTTGGAGGAGCGCACCAGGTCGACTTTATCGATCACCTTGGAGTGAACCGGGAAGATGCGCTCGACACCTTGTCCGAAGCTGATCTTGCGCACGGTGAAGCTGGCCTGGGGGCCGTTGTCGCGCTTGATGACCACGCCTTCGAAGGCCTGCACGCGCTCTTTGTCACCTTCCTTAATTTTGACGTGGACGCGGACGGTGTCGCCCGGGCGGAATTCGGGGATGTCGGTGCGTTTGGTTCTGGCTAGCAGTTTTTCGATGATTAAGTTTGACATGTGATTACCCTTCTTCGTTCGATTCCGTTTCTGCCCGAGGGCCAACGCCTGAGGCGCAATTGTCGTTGTTACTTTACGGTATAGCTAAAGGCATATCCTGATACGAACTTGAATCTTCGAGTGCACTACATCCTACTTACGGCCGCTTTTGAGGCGGGCCAGAATCCTGCTGTCCTCCTCGCTCAGGTCTGTTCCTTCCAGCAAATCCGGACGGTTGCGGAGTGTTTTCCTGAGCGCCTGCTCGCGCCGCCAACGCCGAATTTCCTGGTGGTTGCCGTTGATCAGTACCTCCGGTACCGCCATCGCGCGGAAATCTGCAGGCCGCGTGTAGTGCGGATAATCCAGCAAGCCTCCCGAACCACAGGTGGAATCTGGACCGTTTGCCGCTCCCGCCGCCGCGTGCGCGGTGAATGATTCCTGCCGTGTCGAAGCATCGTTGCCCACCGCGCCGGGGAGCAAGCGTGTGACGGCTTCGATCACGACCGCCGCCGCTAGTTCGCCACCGCTCAAGACGTAGTCGCCGATCGATAGCTCGCGGTCAGCGAGAAAATCGGCGACGCGCTCATCCACGCCTTCGTAGCGGCCGCAGATCAGCACGATGCGATCGAGGGTGGCCAACTCCGAAGCGACTCTTTGCGTAAAGCGCTCGCCCTGGGCGGAAAGCAGAATTACAGACTGGCTTGCGCGCCCGGCCACGCAGTCATCGATGCGGGCTCGCCGCGACGCCATTTGCAACGACTCCAAACATTCAAAGAGCGGTTCCGGCTTCAGGACCATGCCTTCGCCGCCGCCAAAAGGGCGGTCATCCACGGTGCGGTGCCGATCGTGCGTGAACTGCCGCAGATCGTGGACTTCGATTTTCACAAGGCCCATCTCGCAGGCCCGGCGCGTAATGCCGTGATCCAGAGGTCCGCGAAAGAAGTCCGGAAAGATCGTGACGATGTCGGCCTTCATTTGCGAACTCGAAACCCTTAACCGAAGAGAGCACAGCGGAACCCGGGAAAACTCGCCTGTGCTAATGCTTCTTCTTTGGGTGTGACCTCTGTTCCTGCGTCTCGTCTGACGTTACCGGGGCATTGATTTCCAGCATGCCTTCGGGAAGGTTCATGCGTACTTGCCGGCGCGCGACCTCTACGGCCTCCAGATACGCCTCGGCGAACGGCACGTCGAACTTCGTGCCTGCTTCGCTGGTCACGATCAGCAGGGGCGCTTCGCCGGCCCCGAACTGAACGTCCTCGATGCGGCCGACTTGACGACCGTGGTCGAGCACCACGCAGCCGACCAGATCGCTGACGTAGGTCCAACCCGTTTCAAGCTTAGCGCGCTGGCTGCGAGGAACCTGCAGTTCAGCTCCGACCAGAATCTCGGCATCGGAAATCGAATCTAGGCCCGCGAATTTGAGGACCAGCATGCCCTTGTGCGGCCACAGATCTTCGACTTGCAGTTCGCGCCGGAGGTCTTGCGTTTCCGGCGGGGTTTTGGCCAGCGCCAACAATTTCATGCCCGCGGCAAATCGCTCCGGGACGACACTCTGAAGCTTGACTGCAACCTCGCCGCGGCGGCCTTGCGTCTTCACCACCAACGCCAAGGTGATGAAATCGCCGTTTGAACTTACCGGGTGCCCCATTTCTCGCGTCCTTTGCGAGAAGTGGGACTCTTGTCGAGGCTGAAACCTCAGTGGCTAAAGCCCTTCTCCCACTCGCCGCAAGCGACACGCCTGAAGGCGTGCCCTGATACGAACCGGCGTCGCCGCCCGCGTTACGTTACTCCGCCCGCCTTCCTTTACTCGAGGATTTCGAGCGTGTAACGCTTGTGGGCGCGATAGCCGGCAGCACTCAACAGGGCGCGCAGGGCGCGAGCCGTGCGTCCCTGGCGTCCAATGACTTTGCCCACGTCGCTCTCGGCGACTTCAAGTTCGATGACGCCATCGTCGAACAGTTCGACGAAAACCTCATCCGGCGCGTCGACCAGCGACTTCGCGATCTTTTCAACCAGGACGACCACGTCTCCAGAGGGTTCGGTCATAAGTCTGCACTTCTCATTCGTAGAGGTGACCCGGTTATCAAAGCTCTTTGGGTTCTCTCAGCGGCTAAAACCGCAACGGATTTGACGCAAAATCTGGAACCGCTGTGGCCGTGGCCTGCCCGATTCGCGCCTATCGACGTGAATATCCGAGAACTGGCACTCATCGTCCGCCGCGACGTTTTAGGCTGCGGTACCAGCGGGGGCGGGAGCCGGAGTCTTGGAGAACAGCTTGTTCACCCGCTCCGACATTTGCGCGCCCTTCGACATCCAGTACTCGACCCGGTCGCGTTTCAGTTCGATGCTGGCGGGATTGGTCCGGGGGTTGTAGGTCCCGACCACTTCCACCGGACGGCCGTTGCGCGCGCGCGCCTTCTCAATCACCACAATGCGATAGTGCGGTTGTTTGCGCGCACCTCTGCGCGCCAGACGAATCATTAGCACGAGACGTATATCCTTGTTCCGGAAGAGTCCGGCGAGATCAAGACAAACTCTTATTATGCCGGAGGTTAGGTGGAATGGCAAGAGCTGATCCTCGCCGGGGTGTGCGACACAAAAGTGAGAGATCCGGGGTTTGCTTTTTTTGGGGCATGTAACCTAGCGTATGTAGTACGCTAGGTACACAGGAGGGGTCTATCATGTCCCATATGCCTGATGCCCCCGATGCTGTCGCCGCTTTGGAGAGCCAGAAAGCCGCCTTGCTGCGGAAGATCTCCCAGTTGGACGATTTCCGGGCCGGTTCCGTTACCACGACCACGGGTCGCTGTGGCAACCTCCGTTGCCATTGCCATCGCCCCCAGGATCCCGGTCACGGACCTAATTTTCGGCTGACTTACAAAGAGAAGGGCAAGACGGTGACCGAGTCCTTTGCCTCTCCGGCTGCACGCCGCAAAACCGAGCGCGAGATTGAGGAATATCGCCGATGGCAACAGTTGAGCCGGGAATTTGTGGAGGTGAATGCCAGCCTATGCCGGCTGCGGCCGACGGCAGAGCACGAGCTGACTGCAGCGAAAAAAAAACTGCAGAAATCATCCGTCAGGAAATCAGCCGGGAAGTAGAGCATCTGCTGCAGCTGCTTTTTTCGGAACAGCGCAACCGGGGTGGCCTGGATTTAGAAGCGGTGGAGATGGCGATTCGTTCCGCCATGCACCAGGCGGGAGCCTCCACCTTAAGCCAACTGCTCCAGTTTGAGGCTCCTGGGCCGGAGCAGCGGCAACTACCCTGCTCCTGCGGCCATACGGCCCGCTATGTGGAGTTGCGTTGCAAACCCGTGCTGACGGCAGTGGGCAAGGCCGAGTGTGTACGCCCTTACTACCTGTGTGAGCATTGCCATCGCGGTCAGTTTCCGGTCGATGTCGATCTCGACATAGAGAACACGGAACTCTCGCCCGGGGTTCGACGGATGTTGGCGGCGGTCGGGCATGAAGCCGCCTTCGAGCACGGCCGTGAGCAGATGGAACTGTTGGCGGGTTTGTCGGTTACCACCAAAGCCGTGGAACGGACCTCCGAAGCCATCGGAGAAGATATCGAAGTTCGTCAGCAACACGCGCTTAGGCGAGCCCTACAGCTGGAGTTGCCGATCCCGATGGGGCCACGCATTCCCCTTCTGTACGTGGAGATGGATGGCACCGGCATTCCCGTGGTGCGCAAGGAAAGTGAAGGCCGCGTCGGCAAACGGGATGGCCAACCAGCGCACACACGCGAGGCCAAGCTGGGTTGCGTATTCACGCAGACCACCATCGACGAAGAAGGTTATCCCGTACGGGATGAAGCTTCCACCAGCTATGTCGGCGCGATTGAGAGTTGCGAGGAATTCGGCCGCCGTCTGTATGCCGAAGCCTGGCAGCGGGGGTGGGCGCGAGCGGAGAAAAAAATAGTGTTGGGCGATGGTGCCGAATGGATCTGGAATCAGGCGAGTCTACATTTTCCGGACGCCATCCAAATCGTCGATCTCTATCACGCCCGCGAGCACCTGTGGAGCTTAGGCGCCAAACTCTATCCCAACGATTCGCCCGCCCAGAAACGCTGGGTGATGGTGAGGAAAGACAAGCTGGATGACGGGAAGATCGAACGCTTAGTCGGGTTGCTGCGTTCGCAGGCAGCTTCTCGCCCCGAGCTGGCGGAGGACCTGCGCACCGAAGCCAACTACTTCGAAGACAACAAAGAACGCATGCGCTATCCCAAGTTTCGCAAGCAAGGACTGTTCGTGGGCTCCGGAGTGATTGAAGCTGGGTGCAAAACCGTGCTGGGCAGGCTCAAACGGTCAGGGATGTTTTGGACCGTGCGTGGGGCCAACGCCATCATTGCCCTCCGCTGCTGTAAGCTCAGCGGCAGATTCGAGGAGTATTGGGAGGCCCGAACAGCGTAAACCTCACTTTAAAGTCGTGCACCC
>DATKFH010000072.1:0-102768 GCA_035511455.1 Candidatus Sulfotelmatobacter sp.
CTGTGCGCATGCTGGGCACCATGTGGACCGCCCATGGCCTTTTCGTGGAGAGCCTTGTATGTGCGCTCTCTGGTGGCGGCCTCCTCGGTGGTTAGGTGCTGTGGCTGGGGCGGCTTTTCATAGCTGTCATATTCGTACCCGAGCTGCGCAGTGCGGTCGCCCGCGCTGACGGGGAGATCCACGCGCTTGCCGCTCCTGTCGCCGAACGCGAACGTGCGGTTCAGGTATTTGGGATCGGTTGGATTTTTGTTGCCGAGGCGGTCCCAGCTTTCCCAGATGCGGTCCATGTTGGCGTGATGGAGATAGAACATTGGGTCACCGCCGACGGTTGCGAAGTCGGACATGTCGCCTCCAAGTGCAAGATGGGTCAAGAAATGAGGATTGAGGTCGAGTCGCGGATTGAACCCAGTGTTGCCGGTCGGCGAGTCGATGTAAATCGTCTCGTTAAGAGCGTCCAGATTGATCCAGTCTTTATAAAGCATATCGATCCGTTCGCCTCCATTGACCCAGGGCCAGCGCGTGCCGTTATAGAGCGTGCTGCCGGGATCCCGGAACACGGCAGGCACGACCAAATCAGCGACGTTTCCGGTGACTGGGTTCCAGTAAGGGAGAGTGAAATCCTCATCGTGCAGCACCTCGCGAATGACTCCTTCGAACTCAGAAAGCATGAGCCGATGCCAGGGCAGGAAGTACCACTGTTGATATTGCTCAGGATTCGACGGGTTGTAGGGGTGGGCTTGGCATCCGTCCCATACGGCTTCGGCATCGGCCTGATACTCTTTCGGGAGTGCGGCGATGACCTCTGTTTTCTTTTTCCTCGAGTAGTCCCACAGGAAAGCCGGGGGACCTTTGATCCAATGGGTGTTCCACCACCAGGTCCAGGAATGAGTATCGTAGTCCGGCAAGGTCCTCATGATCTCGATGGCCTTCGCGTATTTCGCGAGCATCACCTGGCCTTCGGGACTGTTCACGTTGTAACGTATGTACGGCTTCTTCCCTCCGGAAGAAGCCGTGCCTACGCTGTTCTCGGTCAAAATCGCGCTTACGTTCTTCAGACGAGCGGAAGAAGAAGTCGCGCTTACGTTGTTCATAGCAGCGGCAGAAGGAGCCACACCCACATTCTTTGCACCCGTGGAAGGCTGCGCTTCTTCCTTCTTCGCACCCGTTGGAGGAGTTGGAAAGAAGAAGTTCAGCTCCAGTACGTCATGCTGTCCCGTGTGGACTTCGAGACGCGGGTCAAGGAACGACAACGCTCCTGCGGATTGAATCATGCCGCTGACGAGATGTAATTCGTTCCCGATCACCGCGCCCGCGATGCCATGCCGCGGCATCGGCATCGGTGGCAGTGAGATCCATGAATTCGTGGCTGGCTCGTACGCCTCGACGGCTCGGAACGCTCCGACGAGCTCTTTCGTAGTCACCTCGCCACCCGCTACGTAGATCCTGCGGCCATCGGTGCCCCAGGCGCCGCCGCTACGAGGCGTCGGCATCCGTTCTTTCGGAGCACTCCACATATCACTTACTGGGCTGTACTCCTCCACCACATCCGTGTTGGTAGCGGACAGGATGAAGGCGTGGCCGGTGCGGCCACCAATTACGTAGATTTTGCCGTTAACGGGGGCGGCGTACGCATGATTGCGCGCCACCGACATCGGCCTGCGGCTCTCCCACTTGTTCGTGGCGGGGTCAAAAACCTCGTTGGTGGTGAGAACCAAAGATGGACCGAAGAACGTGAAGTATGGGTCCTTGGAATCTGCCACCGTGGTGGCGCCGCCGATGACGTAGATCTTGCCGCCGACTTCGACCGCCACCGCCGCCCCACGTTTCGTCGGTAACGGAGCCAGCGACTTCCAGGAATCGACCGCCGGATCGTACTCCCACACGTCGGCGATGGGTTCCCACGCGCCGCCGGTTGGTATCTGAGTGTCCTTTGGAGGGACGAAGCCGCCGATCACGTAAAGCTTGCCATTGGCAGTGGCTATGGCGGCATGGTGGGCCGACCGCGGCATCCCCCTTTTCTGAGTCCATTTGTCAGTGGCCGGGTCATACTCGTAGTTAATCCCCGCAGCTTTGCCTTCGTCCCAGCCGCCAATCACGTACATCTTGCCGTTAACGGCAGTGCCGTAGAGTTCTTCATCCGGCATAGGGAACGGCGCTGCTTTCTTCCAGGGGTTTATTGGCATCTGAGCCAGCGCGGCCATGGAGAAAACCAGGCTGGCGATCAGGGCAAGCATTGCAGTTCGTCGTTGTAGCACTTTTGACATACACGTCTCCTTATTGAGTGTTGAATAGAAATCAGGTTCTTATCTCGATGGCATTCTGAAGATCAGGCCAAACATTAAGTAGTGGAGGTCTTTGATTCCGTTTGTGCTTTCCCACATGTAGGAGGGCTGAAACGACACATGCTTCTCGATGGGCACCGTGACGCCAGTCCATGCTCGGTTTTTCGCCCACCCGCTTCCCTGGTCGTAAAAGGCTTCGTAGGACGCGAAAGGTTTCCAGACGTGGCCCCCAACCGCAAGGGGATACGCGACCGCGATCCGATTGCGATAGCGGTTGATCTCTTTTGCTGGAAGAGACGTTCCGGCATACATGTATGTTGGAAAAAACCTTCTGACATACATGTTGCGCTCGGAGATTTCAAACTTGTGGACCGAGAACATAACCGTCCCGTCGATCCGAAATTGTTGCTCCTCGACAGTGCGTGTAAATCCTCGCGAATGATTCGCGAGTTCATTGAGCCCGTCTGCAGGGACCGAGTAATACAGATAGCTGGGAGTGATCGAAAGAAATTTTGTCGCGCGAAAAGTGGCGTCAAACTGTGCTGACGGTGCTTTCAATTCGCCGATGTAAAAGCCGTAGAATTTAAGATCGATCCGCTGTTGCACAGGAGCAATCAACTCTGCCCAGCCCGTGGGCGCAACTACCGAGCCACTTCCGCGTCCACTAGGTACGTCTACTTCTTGGGCAACGCACCGCCCGCCAAGAAAAATGAGCCACAACACCAGAAAAGTTGGCGGTATATGCAGTGCAAATTTTGTGGATCCTTGCATGGCTTCTCCTAGCCCGGGTGCGTAGTGTCAACGCGCCCGATTGATTACGAACCCTTAGGAGGACGTGTGATGGTGGACGGAATTGCCACCTCATTGATCCCGCTCACGACTAGCTGTAACTTCCGGTTACATCCAGTGGTGATGCACATCACAAGAGCATGGGGCGTTCCAAAACTCCGCCGCAGCTAAGTGCCGCGTTTTCTGGGGATTCATGCAATGCGAAAGGGTTCCGAACGACCATCTGCCCGAAAGTGGGCAGCAGAATCTGGGCAGTGAGTGCGTTTTGTTGATTGGAGGACGAGTAGTGCGAGCGACTTTGCGAACGCTGGCGCACAATGATCCATCAGAAATTTGGGAAACGTTTAGCAGGCAAGATGTGCAGCGATACATCTGTTGCGGAAAGTTAGAAACTGGTGGCGAAAGCTGTTCGATTCCAAAACGTCGCATGATCCGCTGTGCGGACATTGGGGGGCAGATCAGGCTGTGGGCATCAGTCAGTTTTTGTAGCTTGGGGCCTGGGGAGAATGACTGACAGGCACAGCCCTGAGTGTTACATTAGGTCGCGAAGGAGTGGCGTGCTCTTTGCTCTTCAACACTCCCCCTGTGTGTCTGCGCGGTCCTCTTGCTACGAGGCGCGAGGTCACAAATGAAAGCTGCGCTGGCGCTCATTACGATTGGCACGGCCACCTTGCTTACTCTGGTGTGCGCCTGGTCTGGCGCTGGATCCATCCCTGGAAATCAACCAGTACTCACATACTTCATGGACGAGACGGGACGGATTCTCCGTCGGCGCCATCTTCGCGATGGCCCAAACGCCCGATGGGTATCTCTGGCTGGGCAGCGAACACGGTTCGTTTCGCTTCGATGGCGTCCGCAGTGTTCCCTGGCAACCGCCTGCGGGTCACCATTTCCCCTACCACGCGCCCTACAGCCTGCTCGTCACGCGCGACGGAACTCTTTGGATTGGGACCTTTGCCGGCCTTTTGAGCTGGAATGGCAGAAAACTGACCCAGTATCCCGAGATTGGCGAAGTATTCATAACATCGCTGCTCGAAGACCACGAGGGAACGGTGTGGGTCGGCACGACTATGCTCGATCCGAAACGGCCAAGTGCAGTGCTACGGGAAGGATGGCACGTTTGGCTCGTTCGTGTGGAGTTTGGGTGAGGACGGTGCAGGCACTCTCTGGGTCGGCGCGGAGTCTGGTCTCTGGCGATGGAAGCCTGGTCCTCCAAAGCGCTACCCGACAGAAGCACGAGTTGGTGCCATGGTAGCCTCCGGCGATGGCGCGCTCACATTTGGCATCAGTGGCGAGGGACTTAAACGGATGGTTGCAGACAAACTCGCCGCACTTCCTATTTACAGCCCAAGGAATGGGACCGCGCTGCTCACAGACCGGGAGGTCGACTCAACATCCTCCGTGATGAAATCTACAAAATCGCTACCGAAGCACTCCGTAACGCATTTCATCACGCGCAAGCAAAGCAGGTAGAAGTTGAAATCCGTTATGACCATGACCAATTCCGATTGCGCGTGCGCGACGACGGAAAGGGCATGGATGCGGCGGTTCTCTCCAGCCATGGTCTTGAGGGACACTATGGCTTGCGCGGGTGGAGAGAACGAGCCACACTCATCCAAGGGAAGCGGGCGGTATGGAGCGAAGTCGATGAGGGAACGGAAGTGGAACTGCGCGCTCCTGGCGGCGCGGCCTACACGACAGATCGCAAGCCTTCCTGGTTGTTGCGGAAATTTGCTCCGAAGGCATGAAGTAGGAAACCGTATCATCTGCTACCAGGCTGCGAGGAGATAGCAACGGATGGTACGAGATTGCATGATCACCATCCGCAAAAACACAGTGTGGGGCTTTCGGGTTGCGAGTTGGATATTGCTGTGCATTCTTCAAGCGTCAACTGCGGCAGCACTTGACGCCCGGCCCGCCAAAATCGCAATTGCCAAACGGATAAACGCACGCTTGGCCGACGTGATGGCGAGAGTCGGGTTTCGTAAGGACCGCGAACAGGTACCTGACACCCCCGCCCGCCACGTTCAGAATTTCCCCGCTCAAGGCATCCACGTTCCGGTGAGGCACCTCAAGTTCTTCCACCTGACCACGAACGATGGCCTGTCTCAAGGCTATGTTACTGCCATTTTGCAGGATCGCCGCGGCTTCATGTGGTTTGCCACGCGAGATGGCCTCAATCGCTACGACGGTAATAGCTTCGTCGTGTACAAGAACAGACCGAATGACCCAAGCAGCCTAAGCTCCAACTTTCTTCAAGATTTGATCGAAGATGACAACGGCTATCTGTGGATCGCGACCAACACTGGGGTGAACAGATTCGACCCCACCACGGAGCGCTGCACACGCTACCTCCATGACGTGAACGATGCTGATGGCATCGGCAGTGCTTACGTGACGAGCATCGCTCGGGACGGTGGGGGCTACCTTTGGTTTGGCACTTTAGACAGTGGCCTCGACAGGTTTGATCCGAGGAGCGGAAGATTTATTCATCATCGCAACGATAGCAATGGCAAGTTTGTTGGCAGGATCACTAAGGTTATCGCCGGTAGGCAGGGAGAAATCTGGTTTGTCGGCGAACGCGGTCTCTTTCATTTGAACCCACAGACAGGAGAGATTACCAGGCCTCCTGCGATCCCGTACGGCTTGACCGGTGAGAGCGTCTATGAGGACGAGGCAGGCGCTTTGTGGGTGCTGGCGGATTCCCCGATCGTTGGCCTTGTGAAATATGATCCGAAGGCAGAGCGCGCCGCAACATATCCACTTCTTGCCGCCGTCCCCGCATCCACGGCGTACGGGGGCTCAACTAATGGCAACCTTATCGCTGACGGGCAGAATGGATTGTGGGTGCCGTCCGGCCTGGGCCTCTCTTATTTCGATCGCCGAACGGTAAAGTTCACGTACCGGTTGGAGCACGATGAAACCGACCCGGATAGCCTCGACAGCAACGCCGTTATGTCGGTCTATAAGGACACGGGTGGTGTGCTGTGGGTGGGAACTGAAAACGCCGGACTCAATATTCTGAATTTCCAGCAACAACAGTTCGGCTACTATGGACATCGTCCCGGTGACCCCAATAGCCTCTCGCCCGGCAGGGTCAAGGCGATTTTTCAGGAGCCGAATGGTGCTCTTTGGATAGGCTTCTTCCCCCGCGCCCTGGACAGATTGGATCCAAACACGGGCCAAATCACCCATTACATTCCCAAGACGGGCAACGAGAATACGCTCAGTGAAGGCACTAATGTCGACAGCATTTACAAAGATGCGGCGGGTTATCTGTGGGTGGGTGGCGGCGCCTGCGGTCTTGATCGGCTCGACGAACGCAGTGGGCGTTTCGCGCATTACCGATACAAGCCTAATGATCCCAACGGCTTGATGTCTGATAACGTCTTCACCATCTATGGGGACCGAAACGGCCATATGTGGGTAGGCCAGCAGAACGGAATAAGCCGCTTTGATCCAGTGACAGAAAGGTTTATCAATTACAAACCAGATCCCAATAATCCGGACAGTTTGGCCAATTGGGTCTGGATCATTTATGAAGATCGTTCCGGCGCTCTGTGGTTAGGCACGTTTGGCGGCGCGCTGATCCGCTTCGATGACAAGGCGAAGGGTTTTGCGGCTTACACGCCCGACTCGCACGATCCTCACAAACTCAACGGTGGCGGCATCACCACTATCCACGAAGACCGGACTGGAACACTCTGGGCAGGAGGGTTTGACGGACTCTACAGGTTCAACCGTCAAGATGGAAGCTTTAAACGGTACACGGAGAGCCAGGGTCTGCCGAGCAGCACGATTCGTTGCATTCGGGAAGATGGAGTTGGCAGGCTTTGGCTCAGCACTCAGAAGGGGGTATCCCGATTCGATCCGCACAAGGAAACCTTCAGAAATTATGATGTGTCCGACGGCCTGCAGAGCAATGAATTCAGTGACGGTTGTTACCAAGGCCGAGATGGGGAGATGTTTTTTGGCGGCAGCAATGGGTTCAATGCATTTTTCCCTGAAGATGTCCGCGACAATCCCTTCGTGCCGCCGGTAATGGTAACTAGCTTCAAGATCTTCAACAAAGCGGTGCCCATCGGCGCTCAGTCGGTGCTTAAGAAGGCCATCCCATATGTCGATTCGTTAACTCTGTCCTACCGGGACAACATCTTCTCCTTTGAATTCGCGGCATTGAGTTACGCGAATTCACAGAAGAACCGTTATCGATATAAGCTTGAGGGCCTAGAACCTGGCTGGAACGAGGTGGGCAGCAAGCAACGCCTGGCTACGTACACAAATCTAGATCCTGACAAATATGTTTTTCGAGTGCAGGGATCAAACAGTGATGGTGTATGGAATGAAGACGGGGTGTCGTTGCCCATTGTCATCACGCCCCCATGGTGGAAAACGAACTGGTTTCGCATTACCTGCGCGGCCGTGTTGTTGGCATTGCTGTGGGCCGCCTATCAGTATCGCGTCCGGCATTTGCATCATGAATTCGAGATGACGCTGGAGACCCGCGTCAGCGAGCGCACCCGCATCGCGCGTGATCTGCACGACACTCTGCTGCAGAGCTTCCATGGATTGCTGCTCCGGTTCCAAACGGTTTTCCTACTGTTACCAGAGCGCCCGATCGAGGCAAAGGAGAAACTGGGGAGTGCGATCGAGCAGGCTGCCGGCGCGATCACGGAAGGGCGGGATGCGGTGCAAGGACTGCGGGCGTCCACAATCGAGTGCAATGATCTTGCTCTCGCTATAAGGACCTTCGGAGAGGAGCTCGAAAACGACTCAAACAATCATCGACCTGCCAGCTTTCGCGTAGCGGTTGAGGGTCAGGCAAGAGACCTGCACCCGATCCTCCGTGACGAAATCTACAAAATTGCTACTGAAGCACTCCGCAACGCCTTCCATCATGCCCAAGCGAAGCAGGTAGAAGTTGAAATCCGCTATGGCCATGAATTCCGACTGCGCGTGCGGGACGACGGAAAGGGCATTGATTCGGCGGTTCTCTCCAGCCATGGTGTCGAGGGACACTATGGCTTGCGCGGGATGCGGGAACGAGCCACACTAATCAAAGGGAAGCTGGCGGTGTGGAGCGAAGTCGATGAGGGAACGGAAGTGGAACTGCGCGTTCCTGCCAGCGCCGCCTACACGACAGATCGCAAACGATCCTGGTTGTTGCAAAGATTTTCCGGAAAGATGAAGGGCGTAAAGTCATGAACGCCGGCAGTTCTCAAATTCGGATTCTTGCGGTCGACGACCATCCGGTCGTACGGCAAGGCATCGCGGGTTTGCTTGCTGTTCAGCCTGATATGAGTTTAGTAGGCGAAGCGTCCAACGGTCGCGAGGCTATTCAGCAATTCCGTGCGCACCGTCCCGATGTCACGCTGATGGATCTGCAAATGCCGGAAATGAACGGCATTGACGCCCTCATTGCGATTCGCAGTGAGTTTCCAGATGCGAAGGTTATTGTGTTGACGACCTATGTAGGCGACGTGCAAATTCTGCGGGCGCTTAAAGCCGGTGCCCATGCCTATCTGCTCAAGAATACGTTACATAAGGAATTGCTGGACACGATCCGTGCTGTCCATGCTGGGAAGAAGAGCCTATCGCCAGAGGTCTCATACGAAATTGCCGAACATGCAACCGATGACGCCCTGACACCGGCAGAAATCCTTGTGCTGCGACTGATTGCCGCAGGAAACGCCAACAAGCAGATTGCAGATCAGCTTTCGATCACAGAGGAAACCGTCAAAAGCCGGGTCAAATGCATTCTTTCTAAATTGGGCGCCAATGATCGAACGCACGCCGCAATGATCGGGTTGAAGAGGGGGATTATCGAGCTCTAATTTTCATATCCGCAGACTCCTCTCACCCCCAGCCCCATGGGAACCTAAAGAGTGACAATTCCAACACTTTTTGGGGTTTCGACCGACCCTCGCAATATCAGAAGATTGGTGCGTATAAGGTGCGACGACTATATTCCACATTCGCTGGCGGTTGGCCTGGCGCAGGTTTGCTTTTCATGCGCTTGGTTATTGGCTCTGCACTGGTTGTGCGGGCGGCTTCCAAGCTGTGGATTGATCCTCCATTGAACGTCACGATTGTTGCCGTGCTCTCAATCGCAGCCGGCATCCTCCTCATTGCAGGGTTATGGACACCCATCGTGGGCAGCTTCGTAGCACTGGTTGAAGTCTGGAAGATGATTATGCTACCGGGAGATAAATGGGTCTGGCTTTTGATAGGAACCGCTGGCGCCACGCTAGCAATGTTAGGCCCGGGTTTATGGTCCATCGACGCTCGTCTTTTTGGATGGAAGCGCATCGAAACTCCACCGCGCAAGACGAACTCTAACTCTCGTTAAGAGATTTCCCACATACCAAATTTCTTACCTCAGAAGAGGGTCACATTTGTCCCCCCAAGAGTTCGCGATTTGCCCCGATGTGGGGCTGACCGCAAACAGGACTCGGCTGACAATGGCTACGTCATCACGACAACAGGTGCGAAGGTCGGGAGGCTTATGTGGAAGATCACGACTCGCGGTTTCACGCTACAGGAAGTCCTAATCATGGCTGCAACCAATATTGCATCCGTCCTGATAGCGACTGACAAAAGCGAACGAACGAAAACCCCGCGCACCGAGATTCAACAGGCTACAGGAGACTGTTATGGCAAAGGTGATTGAGTTTTACATACCGAAGAACTTTCGGAAACCGTTGAGGACGGCAGCTCAGCCGCAACTCGGAAAAATCATCGAGTTTTGCCCGCAGACGAAGAGATCAGCTTAGTTGCTATCAACCTTTTGCGGATTGAGAGGAAATATGACGTTCATTCCCACACAAACGGGCTTTATGCGTCTCGAAGATTCCGAAAGACTGTTGGGAGCCATCTTCCCAAACTATCCCCGCCTGGAGCCGTGCCATTCCGCGCCACGTCTGGAACCGATTCCTCAGGGCAGCAAGGAATACTGGAACGAAGAGAGGATGTCTCTCTGCTAGCCACTTTTGTTCGTATAAGTGCTCGCAAAGCACTGCAAGTGTAAAGATTCGGGAGGAGACTATGGGCGCGATCGTTGCTTTCACCGACCCCGGAGACCTCGCAGAAGAGAGTTTTTCCAACATGAGCGATCTCGAAGACCAGCAACTTCATCTGGAAACAGAAATTGGGTCTGAGCACTGTTTCGAAGACATCGTCGGCAAGAGCCGAGCCATTCAGATGGTGCTGGAACAAGTTGCCATCGTTGCACCCACCGATTCCACGGTCCTGCTTCATGGAGAGACAGGAACGGGGAAGGAGCTGATTGCGCGGGCCATCCACAAGCTCAGCTCCCGGCGCGAACGTTCTTATGTGCGAATGAATTGCGCGGCCATTCCCTCGGGCTTGCTGGAGAGTGAATTGTTCGGACACGAAAAGGGGGCCTTCACTGGAGCTCTGATCCAAAGAAAGGGCCGATTCGAGTTGGCGGACGGAGGCTCGCTGTTTCTGGATGAGATCGGCGACATCAGCCTGGAACTCCAACCGAAACTATTGCGTGCCATCCAGGAGCAGGAGTTCGAGCGACTCGGAAGCTCGAGGACTATCCAGGTCAACGTGCGGCTGATTGCCGCGACCCACCGTGACCTCCGAGCCATGATTCGGGACCAGAAGTTTCGCGAGGATCTGTTCTATCGATTCAACGTCTTCCCGATTGAGATCCCGCCGCTGCGCGAAAGGCGCGAGGATATTCCGCTCCTGGTTAACTACTTTGTGTCAAAGGTAGCGGGGCGGATGCGGAGACAGATAAAGTCCATCCCCAAACGTGCCATGGAGGTGCTGACCAACTGTCCGTGGAAGGGAAACATTAGGGAATTGGCGAACTTCATCGAACGCGCTGTCATTCTCACACGTGGTGAGGAGCTCGAGGTGCCGATCACCGAGCTTGCCGCCCGTCCAGAGATCAATTTCGCTATTGGAACGGCCTCCACGTTGCGACAAGCTGAGTCTTCTGTAATCATGTGCGCTTTAAGAGCTGCATCAGGACGGATCGCAGGGAAAGGGGGAGCCGCCGAACGTCTCGGATTGAAACGTACGACGCTGCAAAACAAGATTCGCCGCTTGGGCATCTCAAAGACGAACTACGGCTATTAGGTGCATTCCCTGTCCCCGCAGTGCCTCGCTCGTAGCACGGGGGAAGCGATGTTCCCAGAGTGGCGTTGGGCATCCCTTGAAGCGCGCCAACCATTGGGGGCAAGTCAACGAAGAAAGACAGAGATCAAGTGAGCTCCGAAATCACACTTTCGCGGCTCATGCGTCAGGGGAACGAACAAGGGTTCGTGCCGGTGTTTCTACACAGCGGGCAAAGCTTCGCGATTCTACTCCATTTCCTTCACGTGGCCGTCGTGAAGCCATGACATGGCATGACAATTGGCGCCGAGCACTGCCGAGCGGCACACGTTCAGGCGTAGAGAGCAATCTTGAATCGAAGATCGGATTGCAACTCTGAGTACCAGAACAGCCCGGCACAGCGGATCCAATTCCGTAAGCAGTTGTTGGCTGTCGACGCCAAGAATGAGGTCGAGTCTGGCCGCGCGTTCCTCATCATTCCCCTGCGATAAATGCTCGACATGTGGACATCGTCGATCCTTGTACGTGGCTTCACAGATCCGAATCACCTTCGTTCCGTGTGATATCGCACTGGCAATCGTCGCAACCTTGGCCCATTCGAGAAGCCAATCGCGGAAAGGACTATTTCCCCGAAGCGTGATCTCACAAGCTTGGACAACTGCCTGGTCCGCCGTTGCTTGGTCGCCAGTGATCAAGAACGCAAGCCTACCCAGAACGTTTTTTTGATCCTGAAAGCAGGCCGCGATTTCGGCTGGCGATGCGTGATTGCAGGCATCGACTGCCGCTGTACTCGAGTGAAACCAAGACATAATTATCCTCTTTCTCTAACGCCCTTCGTTCTCATTCGCGCTGTGTGTCATTCTCCTTTCCATCTCAGGCAGAACGAAACCAGGTCCAGACAGGAGTGAGTGGCGGACGGCGCTCAATCGACATAGTTTCCAGCGAATATGCAAATTTCTCACCGCAGTCACAGCACACCTTGTATGTCTCGCCTTGCAACGTGAACACGCGACTGAGGTAAAGGGGGTGGTACCCAAACGGGAAGTCAAGGATAGCTAGGATGATCGCCATAAAACTCTTCTTTGCGAGTTAGGGCGTCTGCTGATCGCATGATCCGTTGCGAAGGTCGAACGGCTCCATTTCCAATCGATGGATGAGCTCAACGAGCAAGTCCGACTCCCTTGATACGGAACTAAATTCAAGCGTGATAGTGCAGTCCACCGACCAAACCGGGCATCGTCCTAAGTCGTTGGTTCTTGGTGTAGTCCGTTCTTTTCGCCCGCGGGCTGTCCTGACCGTTCAAGGGCACTGCCGCAATGTGGGCACCGCGCTGCAGCCCCATGTTCGTCCATGCTCCAGCAATTCAGTGATTTGCAGCGTTATGCCTTTGGCGAGCTAAGTGCGATGACACGGCTAGCTGTACGAACTGTTACGTAAGGCCGCTGCCCTGCTGAAGCACAAGAGCGACAAAGGAGTCGCGATGTACTTAACAACATCTCTGAATGGCGTTCCTACAATCCAGCGAGACGGACTTGGGCTGGGGACCGTGGTCGATCAAGGCTGGCATTGACCACGTTCGTCCGAGTTCCGATATTGTTGCGCGAATGCTGGCGATCCGCATCCATTTGGATGAGTGCGGAGCCGACAACGGCCCTCTGCGAGTGATTCCCGGTTCACACAAGCATGGTTTTTTGTCAGACAAGCAGATACATGAATGGCCGAAAGACGCGGCAGTGACGTGTACAGCCAGCCGGGATGATGCGATTCTCATGCGACCACTTCTGCTACACAGTTCGCCTTCGACGAGAGTTCCCAATAGCCGTCGAGTAGTCCATTTGGAGTTTGCGGCGATCATTTCCTGGGTGTTCTTCTTGTCCGAGTAAAAGTGGGTCACCCGTCACGAAAGCAATTTAACATATTCGCTATTTGTTTGCCGTCAAACAAAGAGGCGTGGTCGGATATCGACACAATTAAGATAAAAATGGTACGACGTAATGCAGCAGCCAAGGCAGCCCTAGAAAGTTTGACGCGCACCATAGCGGTTGAACTCGCAGCCGACGGCATTACGGCAAATGCCATTGCGCCAGGACCGACCGAGACAGAATTATTCCGCGCCAACAACCCGCCCGGCAGCGAAGGGGAGGTCCGTTATTTGCGGAGCGTTCCCATGAGACGTTTCGCACAGCCCGAGGAAATTGCGGCGGCAATCGCATTTCTTGCCGGCGAGAAGGCCGCTTTCATCACAGGGCAGACCCTGTTTGTGGATGGAGGTGCAAGCCTGGGGCGTCTTTGGGACTCGCCGGATCTCAGAATGACCGGCTACTAATAATCGCGATTGCAAAGCGTCACTAATCTCGATCGTCGGTGTCCCCCAACTTTCCAACCGCTCATTCGTGGGCAACCCGGTGTGCGCTCTTCCTCGCGGTCTTCACTTCGGACCGGTTCATACAAATCAGGATCATGTTCTTGGAACACTCACCGCATAGCCAGAAGTGCTCCAGCCGCTTGCTACCTGTCTTCGGAGACAAAACGAACTGATAAATCTTGCCATCGCGCAAGTAGTGGAGTTCCCGCGGGTGGGCGACATGGAAGGGTCACCTAGCGGGTTTCCTTTTTTTATGGCATGATTCTGGGCGTCTCTATACGTACAGACTAATTGCGCTATAGAAAGGAAACCCTTATGTCTGATGACCTCGCCACTTTGGAAACCCAACGATCCGAGCTCCTGGAAGAGTTCCTCCGCTTGGGTGATCTGCGCCCCGGCTCCATCACTGCCGTGACCCGACGCTGCGGCAAGCCTTCCTGCCACTGCGCTAAGCACAACGACCCGGGACACGATCCACAATTTCGCCTCACCCGCCGCGTGTCCGGCAAGACGGTGACGGAGACCTTTCCCAATCCCACCGCGCTCCGCAAGGCGCAGCAACAAGTCGCCGAGTTTCACCGCTTCCAGAAGCTCAGTCAGGACCTAGTCGCTCTCAACGACAGGATCTGTCGACTGCGCCCGGTCGCGCAGCAACGTGGGGGCTGGACGGAACAGGAAAAAAAACGGCTGCTGCGATCCATCAGGAAGTGGCCCGGGAAGTAAACCAACTGCTCGGCCGTATCTTTGCACAACGCCGGAAGGACGGCCGGACCGATCTGGAAGCGGTCGAGTCGGCCTTGCGAACGGCTCTCCACCAAGCTGGCGCCGCCGCCTTGAGCGAACTGCTGCAATTCGAAATCCCGGAGGCGGATCAGCGTCAGTTACCGTGCCCATGCGGCCATTATGCCCAATACCAGGAAATCGGCTTCAAACCCATCCTGACCATCGTCGGTCCGGCGCGCATTGCCCGCCCCTACTACTTATGCTCCCAATGTCACGTCGGTCAGTTTCCGGTGGATGTCGAACTGGACATCGAAAATACGGAGTTTTCTCCCGGAGTACGCCGCATGCATGCTCTGGTGGGCCAGGAAGCTCCCTTCGATCATGGTCGGGAGCAGATGCAGCTACTGGCCGGTTTGGAGGTGACCACCAAATCCGTGGAGCGTATCGCCGAGGCCATCGGAGGCGATATCGCCCAGCGCGAGCAAGCAGAGATCCAGAAAGCTCTGCAGTTGGATCTGCCGGTCCTCGCCGGGGAACCGATTCCCATCTTGTATGTGCAGATGGACGGGACCGGAGTCCCGGTGGTGAAGAAAGAGACTTTGGGTCGGCCAGGCAAGGCCGACGGTCAACCCGCGCATACCCGGGAGGTCAAGTTAGGATGTGTGTTCACGCAAACCACCTGGGACCAGGAAGGCTTCGCCCTCCGCGATCCGGATTCCACCACCTACACCGGGGCCATCGAAACCGCAGAAGAGTTTGGCAAGCGCATCTATCGGGAAGCGCTAACCCGAGGTTGGAACCGAGCCCAAAAGAAGGTGGTTATCGGGGACGGCGCGGAATGGATATGGAATCTAGTCGCCGAACACTTTCCCGAGGCCATCCAGATTGTCGATCTCTACCATGCTCGCCAGCATCTCTGGGCGGTGGCGCGCCAACTCTATCCCCAGGAGGAAGCCCAACAGAAAGCTTGGATGAAGGTCTACCAGAAGCGCCTGCTGGACAAGGGGAAAATCGAAAAACTGGTGGCCGCGTTGCGGGCCATCTACACCGGCAATCCCGCCATGGACGAGAAGATTCGCAGCGAGGCCGATTACTTCGCCAGGAATGCAGAGCGCATGCGTTATCCCAACTTTCGCCGCCAACACTTGTTTGTTGGCTCGGGTGTGATTGAAGCTGGATGCAAGACGGTAATCGGCTCTCGTCTCAAACAATCGGGAATGTTCTGGACCGTCCGGGGAGCCAACGCAATCCTGGCGCTGCGCTGCTCCCATCTCAACGGACGCTTCGAGGACTATTGGGAGGAGCGCCGCGAGGCCCGGGCGGCCTGACATCCACTTCTATGTCGCCCGCCCTCCGGGTTATGTGGGGCGGACACTCGTGTCCGCCAACCGCCAGCGGCGGATCAGCGTTTTCGCTCCATCAGGTAGCGCGGAGACGGATCAGAAGCGTCCCGGGCGCAAACGGCACAAGAGGACCGAGTTCAAAACCAAAGGCAGAAGCAGCGGACAGGAGTGTCGGCTCCACACAATCCAGATCTACTTCACATCTTGGACCTGCTCGCGCGACTCGTTGTATGTCCCGAACTTCTTGGCCACCGGCTTCAGTGTAGGATAGAATTGCACGAAACTATGTTCCACTGCTGCATGGGCGTCGTGGCATGTGTAACATCCGTTCCCTTTGGGCATCGCGTCGGCGGTTTTGCCATCGGCATCGAACGCGTAGTAGGCCCACTTGTCCGGGTTGTGCGTGGAATCTTTTACCTCGACAGCTAACCCCATCAGATCCGTCTGAAAGTGGCCGGTCTTGTTGATCGACCCCTTGCTCTGCGCGTCGCGCTCGTCGATCACGAACATGCTCTGCTCCGGCCACTTTCCTAAACTGACGAACTCCTGGTACGCCCAGCGCTGGACAAAGACATTGGTGAACATTTCGTGGCTGCCGGGCGCAGGGCTGTAATTCATGCCATAGCCGGCGGATAGAAACATCCATTCGCGGTAGTCAGCCGGCCGAACCAACTGGCCTCTCTCGTCATACTGCGGCTTGGGCGTCTTTTCGTCAGGAGCGGCGGCCAGCAGCGCAACGCACGCGACCAGAACCGCTACCGAAGCGACCATCGTCTTCATAAGGCCTCCCCATGGTTTCGGACAGTCTAGACGCGCTCGCAGGCGCTGTCTTGAACAAAGTAAACATTCCCGATAAATATCGCGCACTTCGAAACATAGCCGCTGACGCTGGTGACGATTTCCGCTGGCCGGCGTCTGACCAGTCGTGCCTGCGGCCACAGATCCGGGAAAAGTTCTGCGCGGAGGAGAATTCTACTCCCCCATCCGGGCACGCTTCGAAACCGGCGACGTTCTGCTCTCCGAACTTCGACAGCCCTGTCCGCGTTCCGTACCCCGCCACGAGCACGAACTGGCCTACGTCACCGTGGTTCTTGACGGCGACTACCTCGAGGGCGATCGCGGCAGGCTCGACGAAATGCGGCCGCTGACCGCGGTTTTCAACCCGGCAGGTGTAACTCACTCGACGGTGATCGGACCGGCGGGAGCATCCTTGTTCACCATCGAATTTCGCGACGAGGCGATCCGGGCCCTCGACCTGCGCCTGCCCGATCGCACCACCTTCGACCGCGGCGCCGGCTGGATGCTATGGCCCGGCCTGAGTCTGTACTCGGGGTTCAAGACGCAGGCCGCGGACCGGCTGGGGCTTGAGGCCCACGTCTTCGAAATGCTGGGAGCGATTACCGCGCTTCGGGCTTCCGGAAAGGAGTCGTCGGAAAAGGCCGTCCCTGGCTGGTTCGGCCGGGTCAAGGATCGGCTGCATGAGGGATTCCGGGACCGCCTCCGCATGCGCGACCTGGCCCGCGCAGCGGGAGTTCATCCTGTGCACCTCGCCCGTGTTTTCCGCCAGATTGAGAAACGAACTCCGGGCGACTACCAGCATCGCCTCCAGGTGCGGGCCGCGTGTGAACTGTTGCGCGATCCCGAGTGGCCGCTCGCGGCCATCGCCGCCGAGTGCGGCTTCGCCGATCAGAGCCACTTCACGCGCGTGTTCCGGCGCATCGCGGGCACGACTCCGGCGCGCTTCCGGCAGGTCGTCGCTCCGCCTGCGCTTGCAGCCTGATCTTGGTCGTGGCCTTTGTGGGCAAGCAACGCACCGCGCTCTCCAATCCTCACCCTACGCACGGAAAGCGTAAGGGAACTCTCTACCCGAACAAAACCGGAGCATGGAAAAACCCGAAAAGAGCGTTTTCCTCCTGCCGTATACTGCCGGTGCTGTGCCCGATCCCATACCGGTCCTGCCGATCGCAGTCCAATCGGTGCGTCCGCCCGACGCCGCAAAATCCCGCCTCGCCTACATCGACTGGATGCGGGGGCTGGCCTGCATCCTGATGTTCCAGACGCACTGCTACGACTCGTGGCTGGGCGGCGCGGCGCGCCAGAGCCGCTTCTTCATGTATTCGCAGTTGGGCGGAACGTTCCCCGCGCCCCTGTTTCTGTTCCTGGCGGGGGTTTCTTTTGCTTTGGTCACGGAAAAACTGTGGCGGAAGAACCTGCCGCCGGGCGAGATCGCGCGCACCACCATCCGCCGCGGCGCGGAAATTTTCGCCTTCGGCCTGCTGTTCCGCATGCAAGAGTACGTCGTCGCCTGGGGATGGGCGCCGAAAACCGATCTGCTGCGCGTTGACATCCTCAACACCATCGGCCTTTCCATGATGCTGATGGGAGTCTTGTGCTGGATAGTCAGCGCGCTCTTACTGGGCGCCCCATTTCTCGCGCGGTTTTTGCGCGAGAAAGCCTGCCCTGAGCCTGTCGAAGGGTGGGAACCGCCGTCGCGGGCCGCTGCCACGGCGCTCGCCGCCGCAGGCACCGCGCTGCTGATCTCTCTGCTGACGCCCATGCTGTGGACGGTCTGGCGGCCGCGCTGGCTTCCCTGGCCGCTGGAGTCCTACCTCAACGGCGTGCACAACCTGGGCACGCCGCAAGCCTGGCTGTTTCCCATTTTCCCGTGGAGCGGGTTCGCCTTTGCCGGTCTGGCTGTCGGATTTCTGTTGCAGAGCCAGTGGACGCGAGTTCGCGAAGCGCGGGTCTTTTTATCTGCTGGCGCGATGGGTGTGGGATTGGTCGAACTCGCCCGCTGGCTCGACGCACGACCGCGCCAGGTTTATCCGGTCTACGATTACTGGCATACCAGCCCAAACTTTTTCTTGATTCGCCTGGGCATGTTGCTAGTGATTGTGACCGCGAGCTATGCGTGGTGTCGCTGGGGCGCGGCGCAGTGGGGATTCAGCCCGGTCCTCCAGTTGGGTCAGGCATCGCTGTTGGTGTATTGGGTGCATATTGAGTTCGTGTATGGGCGCGTCTCGATCCTGCCCAAGCGCGCCGTCGGCATTGGTACCGCCTCTGCGGGACTGCTGGTGATCACACTAGCAATGCTCGCCTTGGCCTATGTCAGAACCCGAACGAAGGGGCGCGGGGCGGAAGTCCTTTCGTTCCGGCGGATGAAAAAGGGCGTGCAGGGATCTGCACCCATAACGGTGAAATAGACGGGAAGAGGCCGGTTTTTCAGGTAATACGCAGCCTGCAGGTTGTGCCAAAGGCGGCGTTAATCCAATGAGAACAGTACACTTAGTTCCGCAGGTTAAATTGATGTCACTTGCCACTAAATGGCGGTGCAAGCCGCCCCATCTTCCCGGGTTGGTCCGATTTCTCCGCAGGCCGCAGCGGGCGTCAGCACCGTGAGGGGTACTTCCGGGAGCCAGCGGGCTCGGGTCCGAAGGTCAGGGCTGGTTGCCATAGTCCGGGAATTCCCTACGGGAGCCACAGGAGTTCAGCAGGCGGAGAACCATGCGTCGCGCCATATTGCACCGTAGTGGTGCCATGGACGCCACCAAGCAACTTCGACGGAGTGTGACCCTGCCGGCGCGGGTGGCTGAGCAGGTCGAGCGCATTGCCAGGAAGAGGCGTCTCAGCGACTAGACATAGCCAAAGATATTTGAAATTTTGATTGCAGTGCATTCAGCGCTCAGCCGGCAGCTTTCAGCTTGTGCAGAAAACCGGTGAGCATGCGCTTCACTTCGGTGGTCTTCTCTGCCAGTCGGTCGTAATCGCCGCTTTTGAGAAGTTGCAAGTCTCTCGCCAGCAACGGGAAATATTGCAGTTCGCTGGCAGAGCCTAGGGCGATCGAACAGAACCGGCTCAGCTCCGCGTCTCCATGTCTTCCGCAACCTTCGGCTAGGTTGGCGGCGATCGAAGTGCCCGCGCGTCGCATCTGTGTCGTCAACCCATACAACTCCTGGTGCGGAAAGCTCACCGTGACCTGGTATACCGCCAAGGCCAACTCATGCGCCTTCTGCCAGACCTTGAGTTCGCGGAAGTCTTTCACCTTACATCCCGTTCGGGCTAACGCTCTCTGACTACATCTCTGGATTTCCACCGGTCCTCTATCCGATGATCTTGTTGTCAAGGCAAGTCACGCCGGAGAGGAGGACCGATGGAAACCGTCCACAAGCTGTTCGCCAGCCTGCTGGCTTTGGTATACCACTGTTTTGATCGCGTCGTCATCCAGGGCTATCTGCCGCTGCTGACTCGTCCTGCCCACATCGTCCATTTCTTCCGCGACGTGCATGGCATCTATCCCATTACCAAACAGGCGCTGGCACAGCGAACGCAAGACTATCAGCATTGGGTCGAAGCCTTCGCGCGCAACCATCACCTTCCACTGCAGTGGCCAGAAAAAGACATGAAGAAGAAAGGCCTCAAGCAGGAAGACTATGTCCAGCCCTATCTACGTGCCCTGGAACGGAGGAAGCGCTTCGGTGTCTACTTCATCTTCAAAACCATGGAACAGGGCCCCACCTTCCGCTCCTGCCTGCCCAAGTATCCTACCGACGATCCCCATTACCGCATCCTCAAGAGAAACTGGGCTCGCTATACCCACTACTATTTCTACATTCGCGATGAAGTACTGGGCCCCATGATTCTGTGCGTCGGCTCTTTTCTCCCCTTCCAGACTCGCTACTGGATCAACGGTCATTCCTTCATCGCCGGCGACCTCCAACGCCAGGGCATCGCTTTCCGCAAAGATGACAATGCCTTCCTCTGGGTCGCCGATCCCAAAGCACTACAGGCAACCGCCGATCGACTCAGTCCCGAGATCATCCGCCCGCGCCTGAACTACTGGACCTGGGTCTTGGGACCCAAGTTCTCCAAGAAGGACCGATCCGCCATCAACTTGCGCCGTAACTACTCATTGAACCAGATCGAGTACTGCCTGAATTTTGTCTTCCGGCGCAATTTTCCCATCCACAAGATCTTTGAGCGCTCGGCAGAATTAGGGGTGTTCTGCCTGACCGCCGACAAGATCGCTCAGATCTTCGGCGTGCGCAAGCACAAGAGACTCCGCGGCAAACTGCACAGTATGCTGGAAAGGGTCGACCATGGTCATCATGTGCTGCGGTTCTATTGCAAAAGCCTGGTGGCACGCGTGTATGAGAAGTTTTCTACCTTCTTTCGGGTGGAGATCTGCGTCAATCAACTCAAAGATCTGGGTCTGAACAAGGGATTGGAGAATCTGGACGCTCTTCGTAAGAAGCTGGTCGCGGCCACCGACCGTCTGGCGGCTTTTCAAGGGGAATTACTCGATGTGCACGTCGAGTTTCCCCTGTTCCAGCGCCTGGCTCGTCCACTCTGTGCTGGCAAAAGCAAAATCCCTGGCATCAAGATCCAGGACACACGCATGCTTCGTCTCATGGAAGTGCTGCTCCACGGTGGGCCGCAACTGGGTGGTTGGCGTACTGCCCAGATCTGGCAAGCCATCTTAACCGCCTTTGCCCTTTCTCCAGAGGGCTACACCCTCAATCAACTCCGTTATGACCTGCGCAAGATGAAAGGCCACGGTCTACTGGAGCGAGTGGGCACGCACTACGCCTACCGCCTCACCGAAAGGGGAACCCGTGTAGCTGCCATGTTTGTCCTCTTCCACAAGCGCGTCTGCGGCCCCCTGGCCAATAGCTTGTTTCATCACCGACCAACCTCCAGTTCCAAGCCCCCCGCCAAAATCGAGGTCGCTTATCGAAAAGCCGATGCAGCTATTCAAAACCTCATTGACCAACTGGCTGCTGCCTGAAGAAGAATCTGAGAGATTAATCCTCACATCCGTCCGGCTAGAATCTAAGCGGCGTTTTCTTCCTAAGCCTAAGCAGTGCGTACACCACGGGCCCGACCACCATCGCGATCACGCCGCCGATCAGGCCGAACCGGTCACTTCCCAGTAGCGCCACCAGGGCCATCACCACCGGCGCGCCGACAACGTATAGCAATCCCGCGCGACCGCCGGGAACCGTGAACGATCGCTTCAATTCCGGTTGTGTGCGCCGAAGTTTCCACGCCGACAGCACCGTCAGCACGGTCGTGGCTGAGCGCAGCCAGATGTAGACCGAAATCAGCTGTGCCAGGCTCTGCCACGCCACCAGGCTATAGATGACCGCCGACGTCACAATCGCCAGCCACGGCGTTCCGTAGCGGGCATGCTTGCGCGTCAGCGCGTCGGGGAGATATCCATCTTCAGCCATGGCAAAGGGCATGCGCGTGGTGGTCAGGATCGTGCTGTTGAGCAGCGCTACGTTGCCGACCATCGCGGCCAGGGTCATCCAGGTGCCGAGCCACGGGCCTCCGATCATGCAGGCGGCGTCAGAAAAAAATCCCGTATGCCACTGCTCCCAGTGGCCTGCGGACGCGAGACCAGCCAGCGTGGGCAGGGAATAGGCCGCCATGGAGAGCGGCACCACCAGCGCCAGCGCTCGCGGATAAGCGCGCTGCGGATCATCCACTTCTTCCGCAACGGTGGAAAGCTGCTCATAGCCGGAGTACAGCCAGAGCCCCAGTGCCAGCCCAACTCCGAAAATCTTGAAGGTTGCCTGATGCGGCACCACCCACGGCGTGAACGGATTGTGATGCCAGTGCGCCAGCGCGATCACGATCATCGTCATCACGGGCACAAAAATGAAGACCTCGAGTGCGGTTGCGACCTGGCCCACCATCTGGATCCCGCGCACGTTCACCCAGGTCAGCACCACGATCAGGGCCACTGAGATGAGGTAGTGCTCCCACCACGTCATCTTCGGGAAGTAGTAGACCAGGTAATCGGTAAACAGCACGGCATACGCGCCACCCAGGAGAAACGAGGCCGACCAGTTCCACCATCCGGCGAGGAATCCCCAGAAGTCGCCGAAAGCCGCGCGAGTCCAGCGGTAGAAGCCGCCCTCGACGGGCATGGCGGTGGTCAGTTCCGCCGACACCAGCGACACCGGGATGCACCAAAAAAACGGCAGGATCAGAAGATAGAGGAGCGTCATCCCCGGCCCCGAGGTGGTGACCATGTCTTCGAGACCGAATGGGCCGCCCGTGGTGTAGGAGAACATCACGAAGACGAGATAGAACAGGCCCGCCTTGCGCAGGGTGGAGGATTTGGTTGGAGTGGTCAAAGGGAGGGGTTTCGCAGTGAGTGTATTTGGTCTGAAGGCAACCCAGGGTTCATTGCCAAGTCTTGTCATCCTGAAGCGCCGTTCTTCGGCGCCGAGCGACCTCTGCACTGCCCGTCCAGTTCCACGAGTCCTTCGGCGGGCAGAAAGCGCCCGCCTCAGGTTGGCAACACAAGTTGTCCGGCCACTCGGAAATCATTCGAGGTTTCGGATTGGAGATTTCAGACTGACAGATTGAAAAACAGAAGGAAAGGGAATTCAATCTGAAATCTTTAATCTGCAACCCTGTCGCTATCAATCAACAATTCTTATGCCACCAAAGTCCCTGTCAGCGCGCCTTCAAGTTCCAGCAGCTTGCGCTTCACATCGAGTCCGCCACCGTAGCCGCACAGCGTGCCGTCGGAGGCGATCACGCGATGGCATGGGACTACGATCGCCAGCGGGTTGCGATTATTGGCCATCCCGACGGCGCGAAAGCCGGTGGGCTTGCCTACCGCGCGCGCGATGTCGGCGTAGGTGCGGGTCTCGCCGTAGGGAATCTGAAGGAGCTCGCGCCAGCAGGCGAGTTGAAATTCCGTTCCGCGGAGATCGAGCGGGAAGCTGAATTCGCGGCGCTGGCCGGCGAAGTATTCTTCCAGTTCGCGAGCGTAGGGCTGCACAGCACGCTCAGACTCCTCGAAGCGCATGGCTTTGTTGCGCGCCCGGTCGCTGGTCGAGCGCTCGCTCTCCGAACCTCTCTCCGAACGAAGATCGCGGGGGTTGGGACGAATCGTCTGCTGCCCGGGCAGGCGCTCGTCAAACTCCAGGGCCACTAGGCCCTGGCCGGAGGCGGCCAGAAAGAGCGGCCCCACGAGTGACGTAACCGTCGTGCAATGAAGTATTTCCATAAGAATTCTCCCTGCCCAAGTCGTCGCGTCGCGGCCCTAACCATAGCACGGGCATTCCCTAATCGATTCTATAAGATTGACAGAATCGTGTTTTTGCCCCAGAGTGTGTGCTGTCCATTGCTTGGGACGCTCGGCGTTTGAAAAAAGCCTTCCTCATTCTTGCCGCGGTCGTGCTGGCGCCGGTGCTTGTGGTCGGCCTGGCGGTTTTGTCCGCCGGGGATTGGCGTGCCATCGGTCAGACCGAAGCTGGCGACAAAGTCTCGGTCAGTTCCGTTCATGTTCTGAAGGGAAATCAGCGGCTCGCCCTGGTTCGAGTGGAGTATAAGGAACCGGCGCAACTTCCTCAGGGTGGCCCGTTCGTCGAGATGCGCGCTCGCGTCCGCTTCAACTGCACGACCGGCGCTGTCACTCCCACCACCGAATGGTTCTACACGCGGGACCGCAGTGGGCGCTCGGTCGTAGGCAAGAAAGCCTCGCACGATGACAAATTCGGCGGCGGCGCGGAAGGCGCTTTCGCCGACATGGTCAGCAGGAGCGTCTGCAGCCAAACCAAGTAGCGGATTATTTCTTCAGGGCAAACGCAACGTAGACTCCGCCCGACTTCGACTTCGGATCCTTCCCCCCGCCCGCCGCGATCACCACGAACTGCCGTCCCGTCAACTCGTACGTAGCAGGAGTCGCATTTCCCGAGAAGGGCAGCGCCGTCTCCCACAGTAACGCGCCGGTCGACTTGTCGAAGGCGCGGAATTTCTTGTCGAAGTTGGTCGCGCCAATGAAGACGAGGCCTCCGGCCGTCACCAGTGGACCACCATAGTTCTCCGTGCCGGTATTTTTCAGGCCCTTTGCAGCCAGCTCGGGATACTCCCCCAGAGGAATCTTCCACACATACTCGCCGGTGTTCAGATTTATGGCACTCAATGTTCCCCACGGCGGAGCCACCGCCGGATATCCTTCGGGATCCAGAAATTTGTGATAGCCAGTGAAGTGATATTTCATCGCCGGCAACAGCGTAGGCCCCGCGCTGGCCAATTCTTTCTTGTCGTTTTCCCCGCCACCGCTCATCACGTACGACAACAAGGCAAACATTTGATCGTCGCCCAAATTCGCAAAGCCCGGCATTCGGCCCTTGCCGTTTTTGATCGTCGCCGCGACGTCCCCCGAAGACATGCGATCGCCCAAGCCCACCAGCGAAGGAATCGCTGGCGGCGAGCCCGCCATCTTCTCGCCGTGGCAGACCGCACACTGGCTCATGTAGACGCCTTTCGGGCTGTTCTCTTCCGTGTTCTCCGCCAGCGCCCCGGTCCACGCTACGTCGTTCGCATTGACATAGAGAATACCGGTCTCCGGATCGGCCGCCGCTCCGCCCCACTCCGCCCCGCCGTCGAATCCGGGAAATATGACGGTGTCTTTACCCACGCTGAAGGGAACGAACTGTCCCTCGCTGCGAAAGCTCCGGAACGTCGCGAGCGCCCACTGATGCATGTCGGGCGTTCGGTCGCTGAGAAGATTCTCGGTGAGCGACTGGCGCGCGAATGGCACTGGTTTTGTCGGCAGACATTGCTGGGGCGCGGCTTGCTCTCCGGGCACATCGCTCGGCGGATAATTTCGGCACTCGATCGGAAACAGCGGCTTTCCGTTAGTGCGGTCGAAAAGAAAAACGAAGCCCTGTTTGGACGTCTGCGCCACGGCTTCGACTCTCTTTCCCTCATGGTCGACCGTCACCAAGACGGGGGCCGCGGGAAAATCGCGATCCCAAATGTCGTGCCGCACTCCCTGAAAATGCCAGAGGCGCTCTCCGGTCTCTGCCTTCAACGCGATCAGGCAGTTGGCGAACAGATCGTCACCGACGCGGTCGGCTCCGTAAAAATCGAACGCCGCCGAACCGGTCGGAACATAGACGATCCCGCGATCGACATCGACCGTCATTCCCGCCCAGTTGTTGGCTGCGCCGCTGGTCTTCCATGCATCCTTCGCCCATGTGTCGTATCCAGATTCACCCGGATGCGGAATGGTGTGGAACGTCCAGCGCAGCTTGCCGCTGCGCACGTCATAGGCTCGTATGTCGCCGGGAGACGCGGGCAGAGTTTCGGCCTCACGGCCGCCGACGATCATCAAGTCTTTGTAAATGACCGCTGGGCTGGTCATGTAAATGGACTGCGCTGCCGGATCGAGCCCAAGGTCCTCTCGTAGATCAATGCGGCCGTCTTCGCCGAAGGTGGCGATCGGCTTTCCAGTGGCGGCATCAAGGGCGTAGACGAAGTTCATGACCCCGACAATAATTCTGTGTTCCTTGCCCTCGCTCCAATAGGCGAGCCCACGATCGGGCTGGGTCCCTTTGATTCCTGAGTCAAACTTCCACAGCGGCTCGCCGGTCGCGGCGTTCAGCGCGAACACTTTCTGCGTCGGCGTCAGGCCGTAGAGCACGCCATCGACTTCGATGGGACTGGTTTCGAGGCCGCCAGGTTCGCCGGTGTCGAACGTCCAGGCGACTTTGAGCTTCTTTACATTTTTGCGATTGATCTGGGCGAGAGGGGAGAAGTGATTGTTTTCCGTGGTGCCGCCGTAGACGGGCCAACCGTGTTTGGCCTTCTTCTCAGACAGCTTTGCCACTGGCGAGGCCGCCCCTCCGTGGCTCGCGCCGGCTGCCAGCGCTACGGCCAGCACAAACGAAGAGCTTCTGGCCAATCTCATTTGCCTCCCTACTTTCGGGTCATGAGTATTCCCGCCGGTTGATTCTAGAACAAGGCCTCATGCAGCCGTTCCTTTTCAAAAATTGAAGAAAGAAATCCGAACAACCGCTTTCCGAGCCAGTCATTACAATCAGGACTCGTCACTGGTCAGGAGTGCGCATGTGCGTTTGGATCGCAATCGGATTGTTGGTACTAACCTCCCTTGGCTCGGGGGGCAGTCGTTTGAGAGCACCGTTGCCCCGCTGCCGAATGAGACGTTCGCGGGCCCTTGTCCGTGTGGCCGCCGAACGGCTCGCATTCATTAAGCAGCCCACACACGTCATCACCTCGCTGCCTTGAGTCACGGGACACACGATTTGCACAGGTTACGGCACCTCCGTAACCTTCGAACCACTTCCACGCGCGGCGCTTTGCGCTTATCCTGATAGAGAAGTTCAGGCAATAGGGTTTCACCCACCTGTATGGATTCACTTCGACTTTATGGACTGGTAACCGCAGGCAGCGTGGCTCTGCTGGGAGCCTATGCATTGCTGCGGCGCAAACCGAAAAACGCTGACGACCTGGAGCGCGAGCGCCGCGCCTGGCTGGAGGGGATGGGCCGCATCACGGACGGCACGGTGATTGACGTCCAGGAACTTTCCGCCGAGGAGTCTCACCACGCCGCTGTCATGCTGATCTATAAGTACGACGTGGCTGGCGTCTCATACGAGTGCTCCCAGGACGTGACCTATCTGCGCCACTGGATCAACTTGCACTCCTGCCGGCTGGGGCTGCAGACGTCGGTGAAGTATGACCCGCAGAATCCGGGCAACTCGCTAGTGGTCTCAGAAAACTGGATGGGATTGCGGCAGTAGGCCTGCGGGACGGTCCTGATCTCTAGTCCCACCCGTTGAAATTTCTATTGGTCTACTGCCAGTCGAGCAGCATGGAAGTGTTGTGCTTGTCGAAGGTGATGGCGAGCGTCTTGTCGCCGCCGCCGACGAGGTCCGCCGAAATCGTCTTCGAGAGATTGACCGTCTGATCGGCGGTCTGCGCGCGGAAGCGGAGTATGTGCTTGCCCGCCGGAACTTGCAGGGTTTCGGATTCGCTGCCCCGGACCCCGCCGAAGACGACCAGCCGCTTCTGAACGCCACCGTGGAGTTCGTGGGTCAAAGCTAATTTGCCGTCCACCCAGATGGAGAGTGTCGCGTCCTTGAACTGGTGGCGCACGGTCAGTTCCACAGTGGAAAGCGGCACGACGACTTCTTTCGGAGGTGAGACCGGAGTCTTGCTTTTTTTCGAGGGCTTCTTCGCCGATGCCGACGCCACAGCAGGTTTGGCTGCAGCGGGAGGGGCTGTGGGTAAGGGCTCTTCGGGAAGCACTGGTGCCTCGCCTATTGCGGCCTTCGTAGCGGCGGGAACCGGAGGGACGCGAGTTGGAATTGCGGTAGCTCTGCTGATGGCTTCCTTGTGCGAGAACACCAGCACCCTGGTCTGCACTCCAGCTACGAAAAGCACAACGATGGTGGCGACCCCCAGCACGAGGTCTCGGACTGGCGCCTTCAAAATCGCACTGCGGACCAGTTTCATCGCATAGGTGAGCCCGACCGCAGGCCGCCGGCTCAGCGCCCGCGGGGGCGCGACCGTTTCGGTTCGCGTACCGGTGCGAGTGGGGTTCGACTGCGGCACCAGACGCGCATGCAATTCAGCGACGGCCTCGGCGAAGTCTGACCCGCGCTGGTAGCGGCGTTTGGGATCCTTCGCCATGGCCCGTGTAATCACCGCGTCGAGTTCGTGCGGCAGTTTCAGATCGAGGGCGCTGGCCGGCAATGGCTCGCGGTTCGCGACCTTGAAACATACTGTGGTCGCGCTGTCCCCTTGAAACGGCGAGTGGCCGGTGACCATGGCATAGAGAATCACGCCCAACGAGAACAAGTCGGAGCGGCCGTCGGCGGCGGAGCCGCTGAGTTGTTCCGGCGCCATATACGCCGGAGTTCCCATTAACCTGCCGGGAATTGTGAGGTGCGCCAGATTCAGCTTGGCGATGCCGAAGTCGGCAATCTTGGGATGGCCGTCTTGTCTGATCAGAATGTTGCCCGGCTTGATGTCGCGGTGGGTCACGCCCTGCTCGTGGGCGTAGTCGAGGGCGGCAGCGATCTCTTCGGTGAGTTGCAAGGCGCGCTCCAACGACAGCTTCCTCTCGCGCGCCAGGATGCGGTTCAGGGCCTCTCCGTCCACATATTCAAGGACGATGTAAGGATCGCCGGTCTCTCCATCTTCACCCAGGTCGAAGACGGCGACGATGCCGGGATGATGCAGCCGTCCTGCCGCCTGTGCCTCGTTCAGAAAGCGCATGCGGAATTCTTGTTCTGCTTCCGGATCCTGCCCGCGCAGAGCAATCGTCTTAAGGGCAACCACCCGATTGATTTGGGGATCGCGTGCCTTGTACACCACTCCCATGGCCCCGCGGCCCAATTCGCCAAGGATCTCGTAGCGGCCGAACCGTATTATGTTGGGACTTTCCATGTGGCGCTAGTTTGCCTGCCGCGGACCGGAACTGATACCAACTTCCAGCCCAGGAGGGACTCCCACTATGTTAGCGCCGCGCATGGCCGCTTCTGAACACCTACGCTCGCTCTCTCCGTTACTCCGGTAATGCGAGGAGCAGGCTTGACACAGGGTGCCCCATCCTAATCTCGCAAAAGGCGCGACGTCAGGAAGGGCACCCGCAAACCGTCTCCAGAGAGAGGTACCGAGGAACAGATGCGGAGTTGAGAACTAGGGGCTGGGTTTCTAGCTTCCCGCGGCGAAGCCGCCGCTGTGGGCGACGCTGATGCGGAGGTACTTGTAGGGATTCACTGGGGTATCGTTGATGCGAACTTCGTAGTGAAGGTGAGGACCTGTGGATCGCCCGCTCTCACCGACGTATCCGATCGTATCGCCGCGATGTACGGCTTGCCCCGCGGCCACGGCATATCCGGAAAGGTGTCCGTAGCGAGTGCTGATGCCGTTGCCGTGATCGATCACGATGGCCTTGCCGTAGCCGCCCATCGAATCGGTAAACGTCACTACACCGTCAGCCGGGGCAACGATCCGATTTCCGTAGGCGCTGCTGATGTCCACTCCGCTATGGAATGCGCCCTCCCCATTGAATGGGTCAATGCGCTCACCAAAGCTGCCCGTGACCTGGCCTTGCACCGGCCAGAGATTCGGGGCCGAGTTAGCTTTGATCCAGTCGGCGGTGGTGGCGTTGCGGGTCAGGCCCATGGTCAGACCAACCATGGTCGCGCCCGACAGTGCGGAAGTTCGCAGGGCATGGAGTTGGTCCAGCGAAGAATTGACTTCGGTGGCTTGAATCTGATCGGCGGAAGCGGTCACCAGCGTAGGTTGGGACTTCAACCCATAGAGCGCGGAAACTTCTCCGGCGATCGATCCCAGCGATGCCACCTGCACATCGCGCTCTTTGGCCACCTGTTCGAGGCGCGAATAATTGTCTTTGAGCTGGTCTTTTTCCGTCCGCAGTTCGTTGTAACGGGAAACCTTCAGCAGCATGCGGGTATAAGAGCTGGCAATTCCGGTCAGACTGAGGAATCCGATGGCGGCGCCCACGACGAACAGGTAGAGGTAATGAACTGGGATCGAGATCTTGCGCAACTGGCCGTCATCCCCGCGGGCCACAAAAAGAATGTAAAAGCGCTTCTGCAAAATCACTCCCCTTCTTTCGGGCCACGTCCCATCTTGGAAATGGAAACTCGTTCGTGCCCTACACCTACCGCGCCTGAGCTTTGGTGCTTGTCTGCAACGCCAATCATTTGCAGATCTTAGCTTCGGCCAAAGGTTCTGTGAAAGTCTGGTTAACGGTAACAAACTGGATTCCCCCTGTCAACGACGCACAAGGGCCTTTTTGGGTTACCGAAGGGGGGTAACCGGGGGCCACGGTGGGACGATTACCGTTATCGCATTTTCGCGGCCGGAAAATGGAGATTGTCGTGCCGGCCGCCCCGGAAGGGCATTCTGAATCGTGCCGTATCTGTCAGCATCTTTCCCGTCGGAGTCGCTTATATTGGTGACGCTGTGCCGCTTCCTGAAAAAGCGCTGATCGCCCAGATTCGCCGCATGGCGAAGTCGTACAAGCGTGGTCGCGCTCGCGGCTCCAAGGTAATCAAAGCAATCGGAGACGACTGCGCCGTGCTGCGCCTGCAACCGGGACGCGACTCGCTGGTCACGACCGACTTTACGTTGGAAGGCATTCACTTCCGCCGCGACTGGCATCCGGCGGAGGCTGTGGGACACCGGTGCCTGGTCCGCGGGCTGAGCGACATTGCAGCCATGGGCGGCGAACCGGTGGCGGCTTTTCTTTCGCTCGCCTTGCCGCGAGATTTGTCGCAATCCTGGGTGGGACGCTTCGCTCGCAGCCTGATGAGCCTTGCGGGAAGATACGGCGTTACCCTCGCCGGAGGTGATACGGCGGAATCGCCGAATGGAATTCTCGCCGACATCATCGTGATCGGCACCGTGGGTAGGGACAACGCCATTCTGCGCTCGGGAGCGAGGCCGGGAGATCGCATCTACGTGAGTGGCGAGCTGGGCGCGTCGGCGGCGGCACTCGAGCAGATGCGGGCGCAGCCCGGAAAGAAGCTGCAACCGCGGGATTATCCCCGCCATTTCTATCCCGAGCCGCGGGTCGAGTTGGGGCGCGTGCTGCGCCAGAAGCGCATGGCTTCGGCGATGATTGACTTAAGCGATGGGCTCTCGACGGATCTCGCCCACATCTGCGAAGAGAGCGGCGTGGGGGCGGAAGTGGAAGCGCAGCGCATTCCACGCGCGCGGGTTGGAAGGCCGGCCCGCGAAGTCGACCTCGATCTCGGCCTCCACGGCGGCGAGGACTACGAACTTCTGTTCACCGCACCGGCGGACAAACGCGTTCCGCCACGGATTGTGGGAGTAGCCTTGACTTGCATCGGCCGCATCACGCGCAGGCGCAAGATTATTCTGCGCAATGCGAAAGACGTGGGCGATGAGTTGGTCGCACGCGGATGGGAACACTTTCGGCGATGATGCGGCGTGAAGTGGAGCGTGCTACCCGTCGTACGCCAGTTCGACGGCAAGCCCCAACGACTGCTACGTGGCAGAGACCCGTATCCAGGGTGCGCGCTCAGGCGTACCGATACGTACCGATAAGGACTAGCGCAGCGGTTGGGCCTCAGGCGCTGGCTCGCTGGCGCTACGCAGCGCCTGAAGGCGAATGTCAGCGAATTCTCGTACGCCATCACTGAAGCAACGCCCTGACACGAATCCACGCCTGGCATCCGATTACCTTCGTCACTACTCTGTCTCTACCCGCTCAAAGAAAACCGGACTAGAGTAGGACCATGTCGTCCAGAAAATTTCTGCTCCCAGTGTTCGCGGCGTTGATGATCGCAGCCGGCTTGTCCGCGCAAAGCAGGAAGGAACCGCCTCCGCCGCCGGCGCATGCCAAGGCGCCTTCGCCAGCGGTGAGCAACGAATTTATTCACCAGCAATTCGGCGAGAATTGTTCGCTTATCGCAGGGCCACCCCAGTTCGTTGCCGACCTCGACGATGATGGCATCGAGGACCTGGTGGTCGCGGCCAAGTGCAAGAATCCCATGGCGGACAAAGACGAATACAGCTTTGTCGTCGCCGATCCGTATGACAGCTTTCTCGGCTTCAGTGACGTCAAAGTGACGTCGACGTTCGCCTCCGATGAGCCGGAGCGCCGCGGCCTGAGCTTGCTGATTATTCACGGCGAGGAAAAAGATGCCTGGCGCGCGGAGAAGCCGAAGGCGAAGTATCTGCTGATCAACCTGCCCTTCAAAACCCTGGCGGTGAAGCGGCTGGCCCTCAAGAAGAAAACGATCCTCGGCATTTACATGGAAGAGCACGGCGAGGGTGAAGATACCTCGTCGGTGGTTTACTGGGACGGGAAGAAGTACAAGTACCAGCAGCTAGGATCGACGCTGGAATAGCGCAACCAACAATTAACCATCCTCAATTTCTTCGGTAGGGAAATTCGCTCGTCCCCACTCTGCGCACGTTCGCTTCCGCGAATTCACATGCGCGATCGAGCGCGCTCTGCAGTTCCCCGGTATAACGCTCGACCCCTTCGTCACTGGCATCCGCCGGGACGGGGATCAGCTTGCCGAAGCGCAGCAGCACGCGCGAGAACGGCATTGGAATCATCAGCCGGTCCCAGGTATTGAGCACCCAAGCTTTGTCAACCGCCGCGTGGAACATAGTCAAGGGCACGCCCGAGGAGCGCGCCAGCGCGACCGGGCCCGGCTTGACTTTGTGGCGCGGACCGCGCGGGCCGTCCAGAGTAAACGCGACGGTCCATCCGTCTGCGAGGGCGCGGCGCAGGCCGAGCAGAGCGCGCACGGCGTTGCGGCTGGACGATCCTTTCACGGCGACGAAGCCGAATTTGTGAATGATGCGGCCCATATATTCGCCGTCGTAGCTGTTGCTGCTCATCACGCGCACGCCCAGGTTCCTGCAAATAAAGGTCGCTGGAATGAGGCAGGAGTGCCAGAAGGACCCGATCAGTGGGCGGTGCTCGAGCGTTGGCTGGGCGCCGTCCTCAAAGGAGATCGCGACGCGCAGCGTCGGGCCGACGAGGCGGATGAACCAGTATCCGGCCCAGATGATGATGCGCAGGACTAGGCGCTGACGAAGCGTGAAGCGGCGGGCGCCCGAGGGAGGTTGCGTCGCGGCGGGCGCTTGGGGGGTGCTGACTGAGGCCACGAAGCTAATGATAGCGCCAGCCGGGGCAAGGGTTCGAGGAGTGAGCCAGATCCAACCAAGAACCCGGGCTTACGCCCGCGGCGGACAGCCGAGGGCGGCTGTCCCCACATGATCTCAGTCTCGGAGACCCAACGTCAGTTTTCGAGGTAGGAATCGATCCAGCGCTTGACTTTCTGTCGGCGATCATCGGCAGCGTCGAAGCGGACGCCGAACGACTTGGGCTTGCGCCAGCTCACCACGCCGCGCACGTTGACCCGGGGCAGTGTCATCAGCGAGAACGACACTTCGACCGGCACGCCGATGGAGAAGTCTTCCGGGCTCTTGACCGACATGCCTCCGGAACTCATTTCGATGCTGGAGGCGGAGACGCGGCGCCCGTCACCAACAACGGCAACTTCGGTCATGACCGGGATGCGAACGTAGCGGCGAAATTCGTGCAGTACCAGCAGGCGCGTGGCGCGGATCAG
Organism: Candidatus Sulfotelmatobacter sp.; assembly: GCA_035511455.1. Taxonomy (GTDB): domain Bacteria; phylum Acidobacteriota; class Terriglobia; order Terriglobales; family Acidobacteriaceae; genus Sulfotelmatobacter. The sequence continues at coordinate 33,512 of DATKFH010000072.1, forward strand.
CTTCAGCGTTGTCGGCCGTTCCAGCGGTTCCTGGAACATGGCGTTGATGCCGTATTTCGAATAGCGCATCGCTTCCTGGGCGTTGCCTCCAACACCATAGAGAATGCAACGGCTGTTGGAGGGCGAAGTGCGAGCCGCTTCCATCAGAGTATCCGCACCATCGCCCAAACCAAGCACGCAAGCTTCAAATTTCTCCTTGCGCAGGCGCTCGGCGGCATCGGAGGAAATGACCACGGTCTCAATGGCAAACTGGCGGAAGCATTCCGCGAGTAAAGCACGGTGCCCTTCGTCCAGCCCAACCAGGGCGGTGCGAGCAGCGGCTTTGCGGGTGAAGGGGGCGAAGGACGGAGTCGAGGTGGCGGCGGCGAAAGAGTTGTCCATGTTTCGGGGAAGACTCCACTTTCCGAAACGATTGTGTGGGCAGCAGGGCAGGTTGAAAAGTCACAGAGGACCAAGCGCAGAGACTGTTCCAAGGGCCAATGCCCTGCTCTGAGGCACGCGAGAAAGGACATTACGTAGCGAACTGGCGTGGCATCAGGGGCTTGGAGTGAAGAGGTTCTGAGCCGTGGAATCAGCGGAGCCGCCACTGCGGCCCGATACTACCGGGGCCGCCTGGACGGGCGAGGGCGCCCGTCCGACGACGGACCGTGCCACCGGGATTGTTTCTACTCATGCCAGCGGCGGAACAGCAGGGCGCCGTTGGTGCCGCCGAAGCCGAACGAGTTTGACATGGCATATTCGAGTTCGGCTTTGCGGGAATGGTTGGGGACTAGGTCCATGCCGGCGGTGTCCGGGTCAGGATTAGCCAGATTGATGGTGGGGGGCAAGGTCTGGTCACGCAGTGCGAGCACGGTGATGCCGGCTTCGAGGCCTCCGGCACCGCCAAGCAGGTGTCCGGTCATCGACTTAGTCGAGCTCACCGCGAGTTTGTGATCGCCGAAGAAGTTGCGGATGGCGTGGGCTTCGAGCGTGTCTCCGATGGGTGTGGACGTGCCGTGGGCGTTGACGTATCCAACGACGCTGGGCGTAACTCCTCCATCCCGCACGGCATTGCGCATGACGCGGAATCCGCCTTCGTGCTCGGGCGCGGGTTGGGTCATGTGGTAGGCGTCGCCCGACATCCCGTAGCCGGCGACCTCGGCGAGGATGGGAGCACCGCGCTTGCGGGCGAACTCCAACTCTTCCAGGATCAGGATGCCCGCGCCTTCGCCGATCACGAAACCGTCACGATCCTTGTCCCAGGGGCGGCTGGCTTTTTCAGGCGCGTCGTTGCGGGTGGAGAGGGCACGCATGGCAGCGAATCCCCCGACACCCATGGGAGTGATGGCGGCCTCGGTGCCGCCGGCAATCATGACGTCGGCATCGTTGTGCTGGATGATGCGAAACGAATCGCCGATGGAATGTGCGCTGGTGGTGCAGGCGGTGGCGGTGGCCTCGTTCGGCCCCTTGGCGCCGTAGCGCATGGAGACTTGTCCGGCGGCGAGATTCACAATGGCAGCCGGAATGAAAAACGGCGAGATCTTGCGGGGGCCGCCATTCAGCAGTTCGAGGTGCTCGCGCTCGATGATGTCGAATCCGCCGATGCCGGAGCCGATGTGAACGCCGACCCGTTCGTCGTTTTCGGGGGTGATCTTCAGGCCTGACATTTTCATGGCTTCATCCGACGCGGCGATGGCAAGGTGGATAAAGCGGCCCATCTTCTTCAGTTCTTTCTTCTCGATGTAATTCAGCGGGTCGAAGTTCCGGACCTCGGCGGCGATCTGGCAGGCGAAGTTGCTGGCATCGAAGGCGGCGATGCGCGCGACACCGCTCTTACCGGCGAGCAGGCCCTGCCACACTTCGTCGGTAGAATTGCCCACGCCGCAGATGAGGCCAAGCCCCGTGACTACGACCCTGCGAGTCAATTTAGATCCCCGTCTTTCTTACGCCTGACGTAGTCAATCGCGTCCCGTACAGTGCGGAACTTCTTGGCGTCTTCGTCCGGGATCTCGGCGTCGAGCGCCTCTTCGGGAGCCATAATCAACTCGACCCTATCGAGGGAGTTTCCGGGCAGATTGTCGAAGAATCTGGGTTCCAAATCTATTTCCCCGCCTTGGCGTGCTTGCCGATGTAATCAACGGCGTCCTGCACGGTGCGGATCTTCTCAGCGTCCTCGTCGGGGATCTCGATGTCAAAAGCCTCTTCGAAGGCCATCACCAGTTCGACGGTGTCCAGCGAATCGGCGCCCAGGTCGTCGACAAACGACGCGCTGGCGGTGACTTCGCCCTCATCGACTCCCAACTGCTCCACGATAATCTGTTTTACCTTCTCGTCTACGGCTGCCATGTGTCTCCTCGTTTGTCTGATTAAATTTGAATTCGGTAGTTCGGTTACGCAATCGCAGCTTTTATCCGTGCCGGCTCGGAACCGAGCCTTCGACGTCTATGCCTGTCTGGCTCCGCGCGTCTGCGCACTGCAACTAAAAGAAAAAAGGCGAGTGTGTAGTGTAATGGTCCGGGGGAATGAGTGTAAAGGAAGGTGGTGGCGCTTCCGGCAACGTCCTGGTCGCCTTGCGATTGCACTCATGAATCCTAACGGCTGACTGTTGGCGGGGTCAAACGGCGGGCGCATTATGACAAGAGCGTTATGATTGGGACGCTGGCAAGAGCCAAGGAGAAGTGAGATCGTATGCGTGCCGTCGTGCAACGCGTGAGCCGCGCCAGAGTCACGGTCAACGATTGGACGAGTGGCGAAATCGGGCACGGACTGCTGGTTCTGCTGGGTGTGGGGCATGGCGATACGGAAGCGGATGCCATCTATCTGGCGGAGAAAATCGCGGGCTTGCGCGTTTTCGAAGATCGGGACGGCAAGATGAATCACAATGTGCAGGACGCAGGCGGCAGCGTGCTGGCGGTGTCGCAGTTCACGCTGTATGGTGATGTGCGGCGCGGAAAGCGTCCGTCATTTGATAGCGCGGCGCCGCCGGAGCAGGCGCGGCGATTGTATGAGTGCTTTGTCGAGCGGGTTCAGGCCCTCGGGTTGCGCTGCGAGACCGGGCGCTTTCAGGAAATGATGCAGGTGGAACTGGTCAATGACGGCCCCGTGACCATTCTGCTGGATTCGGGAAAGGGGTTCTAGGGAGATCGTCGCCGTGTTCATCGACGGGGCGATAAATGAAACAGACGTGGAGATCGCGCTCGATCCTGCGGAGTCATGTGTTATTCACCATTCCCTCACGAGTTGCCGGCTGCGTGGTTCCTGTTCTCGGTTCTCTCCACGCAGTCTCTGTCACGGTTTCAATACTTTCTTTGAAATTTACAGATCGGTGCCGCGCCGGACCGCTGACCTAGTTGGAAACGATGTGGTTCGCGTTGCGGAGAAGATCGGTGTGGTGCCGCCTTTTTATGGTGCGTTGGGTTACACGCCCGGGGCTTTGGCGCAAGGTCATGGAGTCTTGGACAAACTCAGGCCTTCTCCCGTGCAAGAACCTGAAGCCGAATCTGGGAAGGTTAAGGAGACCGTGGAGTGAAAAGCGACTCTCAGGACAGGTCCGGGGAAAGGTACTGCTCGATGTATTTCTTGCTGTCGAATTCCCTGCCCGGTACTCTCTCCTAACATGTAGCGAATCTGGCCGACGATGGGGCGCTCGAACCTAGCGCGCCTGCAGAATCGCATCTGCGACCCGGGCGGCGTCGACCGCTGCTTTAACGTCGTGGGTGCGAATGATGTGCGCACCTTTCAGGATCAGTGCGACCTGGGTGGCCAGGGTTCCGTAGAGGCGGGCTTCGGGCGGGGCATCTTTGCCATCTCGCGCCAGAGTGCGCCCAATGAAGGATTTGCGCGAAGTGCCCGCCAGCAGCGGAAATCCAGCAGATTGTAGTTCGCTGAAACGGCTGATCAGCGGATAGTTCTCTTCAAAACTCTTGCCGAAGCCGAGGCCGGGATCGAGCACGATGCGCTCGCGGCGAACACCGGCCAGCACAGCCTTCTCCGCCCAGTCTTTTAGTTCGCGCTTTACCAGCAGGACGATATCGCCCGGCGGCGGCAGCGTGCGCCATTCCTCGGGACGTCCGCGCATGTGCATCAGCACTGCCCCGCATTTGAGATCGGCAACGGTCTTGGCCATCTGCTTGTCCCAGCGGAAACCGCTGACATCGTTCACGATCTCAGCGCCGGAGCCTACTGCCGCGCGGGCCACGCTGGCCTTGTAGGTGTCGACAGAGAGAAGCGCGGCGGGAACCTTTTTCTTCAGTTCAGCGATGACGGGGAGGACGCGCCTGAGTTCTTCCTCCGCGCTCACCGCGGGAGCGCCGGTTGCGAGTTTCGCAGGCTGCGTCTCCTCCACAGGCTGAGGCGGGTTGGGGCTAACCCTGGCACCGGGGCGCGTTGATTCTCCACCGACGTCGATTATATCGGCGCCTTCTTCGAGCAGACGCTGGGCGTGGGCGATGGCCTGATCGCGGTCGAGGAACTGGCCAGCATCGGAAAAAGAGTCGGGGGTGACGTTCACCACACCCATGATCAGGGTGCGCTTGCCGAGTTCGAGCGAGCGCGCACCGAGACTCCACTGGAAGACAGACCGCATGGCGACTGATTCTAAATGAGGAGTTAGGGCCAGGGGTCCCTGGGGCGGCTTTCTAACTGCTGGGCTCTCTTGCTACCGGCGTCTCATGGCAGCCTGGCGATTGCGCATCACACGAAAAGCGCCAGGCCCGGTGCCGGTGGGAGGCTTCCGCGAGCCCTCCAGCAATTCTTTGAGGACGACGGCGTTGTTGTGCGTTCCGTTTTTGGAAGCGAATAGCAGGGTCAGGCGCTTTCGCTTGTGCGCCAGCAGGTAGAGGCGTCGCAGCGCGCCTTCAGCTTCCGGATGTGCGAGCTCTTTCAAATATTTTCTGCGAAAAATCTGCCACTGGTTGGGGCGGGCGTGATACCAGCGGCGCAGCTCGTCGGAAGGGGAGAGTTCGCGCAGCCATTCGTCCAGGGCGGCGCGCTCTTTCGTGAGGCCGCGAGGCCAAAGCCGGTCGACGAGCACGCGCTCGCCATCGGCACGAGACGGCGGTTCGTACACGCGTTTGACCGTCACCGGCATAGTCGGCGCTTGCTCTATTATTGTAAAGCGGTTTGGGGCGCGCCATCTCGGGCGCTTGTTGATAGTTCGTTGGTGGAGGAAGACAGCTTGATGAAGCAAGGGAAGCGTCGTAGCCGTGGTGACTGGACGTTGGCCGCAGCGCTGATTGCCTTGCTGGCGGTGATTGCCATGTCTGGTTGCGACGTGGAGCGGCGCAAGTCGGACGAGGAGCTCGATCTAAACCCGCAGCAGGCCGCCGGGCGCAAGATTTACGATTCCAATTGCGCGCGATGCCACGAGCCATATTCCAAGCGCGGCAAGAAGGGACCGAGTCTAAAGGGAATTTTTCAGAATAAATATCTCTCGTTGAGCGGGCTGCCGGCGAACGACGAACGAGTCAGCGACATTGTCCGCCTGGGGCGCAATGAAATGCCGGGGTATAGCCAGACCCTGAACGCGCAGGACGTACAGGATCTTCTGGCGTATTTGCACACGTTGTAAAACGCGGCAGCCGATCCCCGCTTCTCCGAGAAGGCGCGAGAAATGGGGCACCCAGCCTAATATTGGGCGCAGGTTATGAAGACTTCGACGAAGTCAGAGCTGTATCGCGAACTTCCTTCCGTCGACGAATTGTTGCGGACGCCCGGCGTTGCGGCGCTGGCGGCAGAGCACGGTACAGCGGCAGTCACGGACGCGGCGCGTGCGGTGTTGGCACGTTTGCGCAACGAAATCGCTTCCGGCCGGCTGGATGCGGCCGGGTTCAAACTGGCGCTTGGCGGGTTGTGCGGCGCGATCGAAGGGCGGCTTCGCCAGGACCTCAGACACTCGCTGCGAGTTGTCGTCAACGCCACCGGCGTGATTCTGCATACCAATCTGGGACGGGCGCCGCTCGCGAAAGCCGCCATCGAGCATATCCGCGAGACGGCCGGGCGGTATTCCAATCTCGAGTATGACGTTGAAGCTGGGGCCCGCGGCAAGCGAGATGTGCACGTGGAAAGGCTGTTTCGCGCCCTGCTGGGCGAGGCTGCGAAAGCTTCGGGAAGTTCCGCCGGGCTTCGCCCAGACGGGACAGCCGAGGCGGCCGTCGCCACACCAGCACGGATGCCCACATCGTCGAGCGTCTCGACGATTCTTGTGAACAACAATGCGGCAGCGGTTCTGCTTGCGCTCAACTCGCTGGCCGAGGGCGGCGAAGTGATCGTTTCGCGGGGCGAACTGGTCGAGATTGGCGGATCGTTTCGCATTCCGGATGTGATGGCGAAGTCGGGTGCGATTCTGCGCGAGGTCGGAACAACAAATCGCACGCGCGTTGCCGACTATGAAAAAGCCATTAACGATCGCACGCGGTTGCTCCTACGAGTGCACCGGTCAAATTTTGAAATCAGCGGGTTCACCGAGCAACCTTCGATTGCTGAACTGCGCGAACTGGCGCAGCGGCGCGGCTTGCCGCTGATGGAAGACCTTGGAAGTGGCGCGCTCGTCGATCTGGAAGGCTTCGGCGTTCAGGGCGAAGCCAGCGTGCTCGACAGCCTGCATGCGGGCGTGGACCTCGTGACCTACAGCGGCGACAAGTTGCTGGGTGGGCCGCAGGCGGGGCTCATCAGTGGACGCGCGGATCTGTTGGCGGGCATGCGGTCGAATTCTCTGTTTCGTGCGCTGCGCGTCGACAAGCTGACATACGCGGCGGTCGAGGCAACGCTCCTTGCGTATGTGCGGCGCGACCACGATGCCATCCCGACACTGAAGATGATGCGTCTGACGAAAGAGGAGATCGGAAGACGGGCCGAGGTTCTGGCCGCGGAGGCGCGGTCGTCGAAATTGATGGTGGAAGTGGTCGATGGCGAGTCGGTGGTTGGGGGAGGCGCGGCTCCGACGGCGGTATTGCCGACCCGGCTCCTGGCCCTGGATTGCGAAGGCTTGAGTGCTGATGAGTTGGCTGTTCGCCTGCGCGCGTGCGATCCGCCGATCATTGCGCGAGTGGAGGAAGGGCGCGTGCTGCTGGATTTGAGGACGGTGTTCGCGGAGCAGGATGACGCGGTGCAAGCAGCACTGCTGAAGATCGGCCAGTGACGCAGGAGGATGCATCATGAGACGGTTTGGGCTCGTGGCGGTGCTGCTTATAACTACCCTCGGTGTTTTGGCTCAAGAGGTTGAGATTGACCGGCCCGACCTAAAGATTGATCGCGAACACACTCAGTGGATCGATCACGTGATGCGGTCGATTGCGACCCTCAAACCGGGAATGACTCGCAGGGATCTGCTGCGCGTTTTTACGACTGAGGGAGGAATCTTCACACGCAAGAAACAGAGATATGTCTACCGGCATTGCCCGTACATCAAGGTCGAGGTTGACTTCTCTCCTCTCGACGCCGCGCAAGAACCGAATCCCGATGACCAGGTCGTAAAGATTACCCAGCCTTTTCTGGAATACTCGATTATGGATTAGTCGGTTGGGCTATGACCGGCATCCTCGTTAGCATTGTGGCTTGGCCATCCTCTACACGATCGGACATTCGACCCGCGGTCTCGACGAACTGATCGCGGCGTTGCAGGCGCATCACATTCGGACTCTGGTTGATATCCGCGCATTCCCTATGTCTCGGCGGCTGCCACAGTTCAATCGGGAATCGCTAGAAAAGAGTTCGCCTGAAGCAGGGATTCATTATGCTTGGATGAAAGCTCTAGGCGGATACCGCAAGAAGATGCCCGAGGAGTCTCCGAACATCGCGCTACGCAACCAGAGCTTCCGCAACTATGCCGACTACATGCTGACGCCGGAGTTCGAGCGCGCGATAGCCGAACTCGTAACACTGGCGGAAGGCTCTCGCACGGCCTACATGTGCGCCGAGCGCGTGTATTTCCGTTGCCACCGCATGCTGGTGTCGGACTGGCTGGTGGCGCACGGTCACGAAGTGCTGCACATTGATGACACGGGTCCGGTGAAGCGGCATCGAATGACCGCCGAAGCGCGGATAGTTGACGGGCGCGTGATCTATCGCGGCGACCGGTTGCTGTAAGATGCGGAAACGAGGTGACTTCGGAACCATGATCGTGGGCACGGGTATTGACATCGCCGAAGTTCCCCGCATCGGTCAGGCGATCGAGCGGTTTGGGCAGCGGTTTCTGCAGCGCATTTTTACGGCGGGAGAAATTCGATATTGCGATTCGAAGGCCAATCGCGTGGAGCGCTACGCGGCGCGATTTGCCGCCAAGGAAGCGGCGATGAAGGCGCTGGGCACCGGCTGGAATCACGGTGTGCGCTGGCGGGACTGCGAGGTAGTGCGCGCGCCGGGCGGGCGTCCGACCATGACTTTCCATGGGAAGGCAGGCGAGTTCGCGGCCAAGATGGGCGTGAAGAATATCGCACTGTCGCTCACACATACCACCGAGCAGGCGATCGCGCAGTTGATTCTGGAGAGCTAAGTTTTACTTTGAGCGGCCGCAAATTAAAGCCGTCGAGCTGCGGTCGACATGAACGGGTCAAAGACCCGGTCCCACACAATCTCTCCGTGCTATAATTCTTTATTCTCAGTCGCTTAGAGTACGGAGGACGGTATCGACAAGCGTTTTATCCGCACAAACGATCGCATCCGGGCACGCGAGATTCGCGTCATTGACGACGAAGGCGGGCAGTTGGGCATCATGCCGCCTTACGAAGCGCTCAAGAAAGCCCGCGAGAAAAATCTGGATCTGGTTGAGATTTCGCCCACCGCGCAGCCTCCCGTGTGCCGCATTATGGACTACGGGAAGTATCTCTACCAGCAGGAAAAGAAAGAGCGCGAGGCAAAGAAGCATCAGAAGACGATCACCGTAAAAGAGGTCAAGTTCCGCATCAACGTAGACGACCACGATTACGAGACCAAGAAGAACCATGTGCTGCGTTTTCTGGATGAGGGTGACAAGGTCAAGGCGACGATCTTCTTTCGCGGACGCGAAATGACCCGCACCGGCTTGGGCCGGCAGATTCTGGAGCGGCTGATCAAGGACGTGGAGGCGCACAGCGTCGTGGAATTCCGTCCGCGGCAGGAAGGCAATACGCTGCACGCGATTCTGGCGCCGAAAAAGGTGGAGGCGCCGAAGAAGGCGGACAAGCCAAAGCCTTCCGCCCCGAGCGTGGCCGGTCAAAGCGCGCCACCGGCGCAGGTGGCCAAGCCCGCGTCTTAGTAGTGAAATTCCAAGCAATGGGCACTTGCCAACGGCTGATTGCTAATCGCTGTTTTTGAGGACTTTATGCCAAAACTGAAAACACACAAAGGCGCTGCAAAGCGCTTCAAGAAAACTGCGACCGGGAAGGTGAAGCGGGGGCATTCGAACCTGCGTCACATCCTGACGTCGAAGGATAAGAAACGGAAACGGAAGCTGGGGAAGTCAGCTCTGGTGAGCGATGGTGATCTCGCCAAGGTCCTGAGGATGATTCCGTACTAATGAGGGGCATTATTGATTTCAGATTTAAGATTGCAGATTTTAGATTGAAGCCTGCTTGAAGGTTTTCGTTCTGCAATAAAAAATCTTCGATTGCCTCCGGGCGTGTGAAGAGGCCAGAGATCGCCGGCACGGCGAATCGTCCTTGCCTCCAGCCGCCATAAACAGAAAGCAAAAAGGAGAAGAACATGCCTCGTGTAAAACGCGGAACCAAACGCCGCGCGAAACGGAAGAAGATACTCGAACGTGCGAGCGGATATTTTCTTACAAAATCGAAGCTGTACCGCTCGGCCAAAGAGGCGGTGGAGCGCGGACTGAAGTTCGCCTACTCCGGACGCAAGCAGCGGAAGCGGCAATTCCGCTCGCTGTGGATCGTGCGCATCGGCGCTGCTGCCAAGCTGAACGGGATGAGCTACAACCAGTTCATCCATGGACTGAAGAAGGCGGGAGTCGAACTGGACCGCAAGATTCTGGCGGACCTGGCGGTGAAAGACCCGGCGGGCTTTGCCAGCCTGGCGAGTCAGGCGAAGGCGGCGCTCGCCTAGCCGTCAGGATTAAGTCCAAGAGCATATACGGGAAGGGCACGGCCTCAGCCGTGCCGTTTGGCTTCTTAACCTACTCCCTGTCATTCTGACCGAAACGAGGAACCTGTGCAGTCCGCCGGGAGTGCATAGGTCCTTCGCGCAAAGAGCGCGCTCAGGATGACAAAGCACATTTGAGGAAGCAGCGTTCAGCAACTCGTGGCATACACCGTTCCCAAGCTAACCGACTATTCGGCGGACGCCTTGCTGAAGGTGTTTACCGCGGCAAAACTCGCATTTCGGGATGAGTTGCGAGAAACAAAATCGGAAGCGGAATGGAAAGCCGTCCGCGATCGCTGGATGGCGCGCAAGAATGGGCTTCTGACGCAAATGAATGATCAACTCAAGACCGCACCAAAGGACGCCAAGCGGGAACTTGGTCAGCACCTCAACGAGATTAAGCAGTTTGTCCAAAAGGAAATCGAGGCTTGGCGCGCATTTGTGGAGGGCGGGGCAAGCGGCCTAGGCGGCCATCTTGGCCAGGTCGACATCACTCTGCCCGGCGTGCGGCGCCCAATTGGGGCGGAGCATCCGGTCATCCGCACGATGCATGAAATCGTCGGCGTCTTTCAGAAGCTTGGGTACTCCGTTGCCGAGGGGCCGGTGGTGGAGACGGATTACTACAACTTCGAGGCGCTGAATTTTCCGCCGAACCATCCGGCTCGGGATACGCAGGACACGCTGTTCATCGCGGGGCAGCAGTTGAAGCCGCAGCGCGAGCGACTGCTACTGCGCACGCATACGTCTCCGGTGCAGATTCGCACGATGGAGAAGATGCGGCCGCCGATCCGCATCGTGATTCCAGGGACGGTGCACCGCAACGATCCTCCGGACGCGAGCCACTCGCCGATGTTTCATCAGATCGAAGGGCTTGCGGTCGATACCAACATTACTTTTGGCGATTTGAAAGGGACGCTCGATCATGCCATGAAGGCGCTTTTCGGGTCGAGCGTGAAGACACATTTCCGGCCGTCGTTTTTTCCGTTTACCGAGCCGAGTGCGGAGCTTTACGTCACCTGCTTCATCTGCGGGGGGAGCGGCCGGCGTGGAGCGGACCCGTGCCGTCCATGCAAGCAGACGGGATGGATCGAGGTGCTCGGATGCGGCATGGTCGATCCCAACGTGTTTGAGTTCGTGAAGGACAATGGCTATGACCCGAAGACGGTTTCGGGATTCGCATTTGGCATGGGCGTGGACCGGCTGGCGCTGCTGAAGTATGGCGTGGATGATCTTCAGTTCTTTTTTCAGGGGGATGTAAGGTTCTTGCAGCAGTTTGGGTAAGAACGCTTCTAGCTTCTAGCTCGTCGGGGCTGGTTGGCTAGTAGCCAGTAGCTAGCAGCTAGAAGCTGATCTCATGAAACTTTCTCCACAATGGATTCGCGACTTTGTTGATCTCGCGGTCGACGATCGCCGTCTTGCTGAAGACTTGACCAACGTTGGGATTTCGGTCGAGGGCATCAGCGGGAGGGGCGCCGATACCGTGTTTGAGATGGAGATCGGGACGAATCGGCCCGACGCGATGAATCATTACGGAGTCGCGCGGGAGGCGGCTGCGATTTACGATCTGCCGCTCAAACAGCTTTCAGCTCTCAGCTCTCAGTCGGCCAAACCCTCAAACGACGCACCCTTCCCGATTACCGTCGAAGAACCTGCGCTTTGTCCTCGATTCAGCGCGCGCGTAATACGCGGGACTCGCATCACTGCTTCGCCCGAAAAGATCGCGCACCGGCTGCAACTGCTTGATCAGCGTCCGATCTCGAACGCGGTTGACACCACCAATTACGTTCTCTGGGAGATTGGTAAGCCCACGCACGTCTTCGATATGGACCTGCTAGAGGGTGGCCGGATCATCGTGCGCAGGGCCCGCGAAGGCGAAACGCTGAAGACGCTCGATGGAGTCGACCGCAAGCTGACTTCCGAAGACCTCGTGGTCTGCGATGCGAAAAGACCTGTCGGCCTGGCGGGCGTGATGGGTGGCTACGACACGATGATCACGGAGAAGACGCGGAACATCGTGATCGAGTCCGCGTGGTGGGATCCGGGGATTGTGCGCAAGATGTCGCGACGGCACGGGCTGCACACGGATGCTTCGCACCGGTTTGAGCGCGGGGCGGATTTTGAATCGACCGTGCTGTCGTGCGATCGCGTGGCGGAAATGATTGTGGAGTCGGGCGGCGGCGAGGTGCTCGGCGATGTGGTCGACGTGATGTCGACGAATATGGAGCAGGCTCCAGTCGTGCTGCACATGTCGGAGGTGCGGCGTATTCTGGGGGGCAATCTCGACTCGGGACAGGTTTTCCGTCTCCTGAAGAGACTTGGGTTCGAGCTGATCCCCAGGGGACAGCAGGACGAGCAGTTTCAGGTGCATATCCCAAGCTGGCGGCTCGACGTGGAACGCGAGATCGACGTGATCGAGGAGATCGCACGGTTACACGGCTACGACAAGTTTGAGAAAACTCTGCCCGCCTATAGCGGTGCTGTAGTCGAGTTGCCTCACGCGCCAATGGATGCGGCTTTTCGGCTGCGGTCGTTGGCGCTGGGATACAACCAGGCACTCTCACTGACGTTTATCTCGCATGCCGATGCGGAAAAGTTTTCCTCCTCGTCAGCGGAAACCAAGGTGCTGGAACTGGAGAATCCGCTGAGCGAAGAAGCGTCGGTGATGCGCACGTCGCTCATGCCGGGCATGCTCGACATGCTGGCGTGGAACTTGAATCGGGATGTACCCGACGCTCGGTTGTTTGAAATCGGCAGCGTGTATGAGTTATCAGGCGGGGAGCGCGTCGAACCAAAGCGTGCGTGCCTGGGTGCGACGGTGACTGCGGTGAGAAGTTCGTTGCCGGCGAGCGGCGCGCTGGATGTGAGCAAGGGTGAAGACGCTGCCGCGGCCGAGGCGTTTCGCGGGTTCAGGGGCGACGTGGAGAATCTGCTGGCCGCATTTGCGGGGGAACCGACCTACGACCGCCAAACTTCGGAGTATTTTCATCCGGGACGGTCCGCGCGAGCGCGAGTAAACAGCTCAGTGGTGGCGCAGTTTGGGCAGATTCATCCGGACGTGGCGGCGGCGCGTAAGTTGCGGCAGGACGTTTTCCTGGCAGAGTTTGATCTTGAGCAGTTGTATAAGAACGGCCTGCGGCCGGTGCGGTTTTCGCCTCCCGGGAAGTATCCGGCGGTGGAACGGGATTTTTCGTTTGTGTTTGCCGATGCGGTGTCGTTCGAGGAAATGTGGCAGGCTGTGGCCGCGGCCGGGGTGGCCCCACTGCGAGAGTTCAACCCGGTCGAGATTTTCCGTGGCGGAGCGATTGGATCGGGCAAATATTCGATCCTGCTGCGGGTCCGGTTTCAGTCGCCGGACCGGACGCTGCGCGAGGATGAAGTGGCGCAGTGGTCAGGCAAGATCGTCGCGGCGCTGACGGCGCTCGGCGGCACACAAAGAACGTGAATCAAAATCCCCACCCTCTCGCACAAAACGCGAGAAGGGCGGGCACCCTGAGTTACCGGAGATGTCTCGGCGAGTCTTACATGGCTTCACTTCCTGCTTGCTTTTCGCCTTCCATTCGCCAATAATTGCGCCATGGCAATCACACGCAGACAGCGGCAAGTTTACGATTTCATCTCTCGCTTTGTGGCAGAGCATGGGTATTCTCCGTCGTTTGAAGAGATCGGCAAGGGGCTGGAGTTGTCTTCACTGGCGACGGTGCACAAGCACGTCACCAATCTCGAGAAAAAGGGACTGCTCACTCGCGACTATAACCGCAGCCGCTCCATTGATCTGTTGCCCCCGAAAGGAAGGCTGAAGCAGGCTATGAGCGTCAACACCGCGGTCGTGCTGCCCCTGGTGGGGCGGATTGCAGCGGGGCAGCCGATCGAGGCCGTCGAGAATCCTGAGACCATTTCTCTAGCGGACTTCGTGCGGTCAAAAGAAGTATTTGTCCTTGAGGTGCGCGGAGAGTCGATGCAGGACGAGCACATTCTGGATGGCGATTATGTTCTAGTGGAGAAAGCCAAGACAGCGCACAACGGTGACATTGTGGTGGCGCTGGTGGATTCCAGCGATGCGACCCTGAAGCGATTTTACCGCGAGGGCGACAACATCCGGCTGCAGCCTTCGAACGTGACCATGAAGCCGATCATCGTGCCAGCGGCGGCAGTGGATATCCAGGGGCGGGTCATTGGGGTTCTGCGGAAGTACTAGCAGTTCTCAGTTCCCTCTCCGCTCTCTGCGATTCTTCTCTCTTCAGTATCTCTTCAGTACAGGTGGAATGTGACTTCCACGGCAATTTCCACTGCCACAGGCTGTCCGTCCTTCTCGGCGGGCTTAAATCTCCACCCCCCCACCGCCTGAACGGCTTTCGCGTCTAAACCGCATCCGAGCGGGGTGGTGAGGTGGATATTTGTGGGAACGCCTTCCCGGTTCACCACCAGCATCAGGGTCATGGTGCCCTGAAATTTCGCCTGGCGCGCTCGCGGGCTGAACTCTGGGTCTCGCTGAAAGATCACTTTCGGGGGGCTAACACCGTCGCCGACACGAAACAACCGGCCATTTGTGAGAGCACCCGGCGAATCGTAGGTCGCCGTAACGGTTGAGCTACTCGAAGCCAAAGGCGCTATGCCGGGGACTGCCAGAACCTCCGGGGAAAAGCTGCAGTCCGGGCGCCTTCCACTGATGCTGGCAGTCACGCACGGCTTCCAGTAGTCCGGAATCAATGTGCCGAGATCGTCTTTCGCGCTCAGAAAGATTCTTGATAGTGCATTATCGGCCTGCTCGACGGCAGGAATGTCTTTCCCGAAATCAACTGTAATCTCGACAGAAACCGGTTGAGTTCCTTTCTCGTCAGGAGTTGGTTGCTGCGCTGTGTGGAATTAAAAAGTTCGGCCCAGCGCGACGATCAAGAGCCGCCGTGCCTCAAGGATCAGGCGTGGCCCAGAAATATGAACGTCGTCCACAACGACGAAGCCGTGCGATGTCCAATCGCCATGGTCTTCCTTGCCGACGAGCGATCCCGCGGAGTCGTAGAGCAATCGGTCTTGCGGATAGAATCCCCGGAGTAGAAGCCTTTTGCCCCTGTACCTGTCGCTGAGATACTGGTCCAACCCCGTTGTTTGGCCGTAAGCGGTGGTCGCTAAAACTTGAAGAACGATGATAGTTAAGATGTAAAGAATGCGAAACAGGCGGCGCATGGCCGATATTCTAGGGCAGCTGAAGTGGCTCCCAAAGATAAAACGCCCGGGACTAACCGGGCGTCGTATGAACAGTATTGGGTTTTCAGCCGATGTGCTTGTTCAAGGCCTGAGCGATGGCCTCTTTGGGCTTATAGCCAACCAGTTGCTCGACCACTTGGCCGCCTTTGAAGACCAGCAACGTCGGGATGCCGGTGACCCGGTAGCGCATTGGGGTGGCGCTGTTCGAGTCGACGTCCATCTTGCCGATCTTGATTTTGCCCTGATAGTCCTTCGCCAGTTCCTCGACGATGGGAGCGATGGCGCGGCAGGGACCACACCAGGTCGCCCAAAAGTCTACGAGTACGGGCTGCTCCGATTTCAAAACATCCTGGTCGAAGTTTGCATCGGTTACTTCGACGATTCCATTGCCTGCCATGTTCTTTCTCCTTGTTGTGAAGCGTCGCCCTGTCGGCTGACGCTCCGCGAGCGGCGTTGCCGCGCCTGACGATCTGTATGAGTGCTTCCCGTGAGGGAGTCCAGCTGACTATTTTAGCACCTGTATTTTGATGCGGAAGCTGCATAAAGGTCGCAAACGAGAATCCGCCCGGTCGGAGGCAGGGGTCCCCTATGGCAGCGACTTGAGGAACGTAATCACTTGCCAGCGCTGGGGTTCGGGGAGGCGACTCCAAGAGGGCATGCCGTTTTTCTGGCTGCCGTTGGTGACCAACCAGAACAGCTCTCCTGGTGTGGCTTGCTTAATACGATCGGCGTGAAGGTTGGGGCGAAGGTGTTTGCCCTGGGTCTTGCCTTGGGCATCCTCTCCGTGGCATTCGGCGCAGTGCTCGGCGAAAATCTTGCCACCGGCAGCAGGTGCGTCGGGATTGGTCGCAAACGGATTCGGGCGGAGTCGATCCTTGGCAGGAACTTTGTGCAGCCATTCGCCATCCCCGGCGGCGGCGAACGCCAATGCGACAAATGCCAGAAGAAAGAGGAACACAGCGGGGTGGCGTTGGGTCATCGTGGACTCCTGAGTTTCGACAGGAATTGATCGATCTCGTAGGAGAGCATGAAGCGGAACAGAAATCCGTTGCTGTCTTGGTTCAGGCCGAAATTTGGCGAGAGGCGAACCGTTGGGCCGCGGGGAATATTCCAGGTGACAACTGGACCAAGGTAGTGGGACGTGTCGTGTAGGCCGAAGCTATAGCGTTCTCCAAGGCCGCCGTACATTTCTGCTCCGAGGGCGAAGTTCTCACGGCAGAAGTTGCAGGGCTTGGCGCTCGCTGCCAGGGCGAGCACCCGGCTGGCACCGAGAGCATAGCCGAATTCCCACGGGCTGTTGTTGAGATTCTTTTCCGCGACGACGTTCTCGGAAACGTTCCATCCTTTGAAGTTGCTCGAGAGGATGAGTTTGAATTCGACTTCGCGCTTTTTTTCGCTTCGGTCGTTGCGGGCCAGGAAGTCGGAACGGCTGTCGTGACCCACGACTTCGAGCACGGCCTTGTCGGCGCCGTTGATGTCTTCGAACTCGAAATAGAGGATGGGATTGATCCAGTGCTCGCGCAGCAGGGGACGGACGCGGTTCTCCAGCCGGAAACCGGTGAACAGCGTACTCTCGCTGGCGGTGGTTTGACCGTCGAGGTAGAGTTCGGTGGTCCACCAGGTTTTGACACCGTACTCGAATTCGAGCGCGGTCGCGGCAAAGGGGTTGCCGCCCTTGGGGGCGCCAGTGACGCTCTTGGCGGCGACTTCGAGGTTGCCGGGCTCCTCCAGTTCCTGGGAATAGGTAACGAAGTAGTTTTCCTGGGCGTGGAGTCGAGGGACGATGGCGAGCACGGCGAGGCAGACGAGTGCGTACGCGGAGAGCGCCGCGATTCGCCGGGAATTTCGCGGGGAGTAGGGATTCATTTAGTTGCAACTGAGTCGCATCTAGAGATACCATCAAAAGAATGCCGGATCGAGGGCACTTGTGTCCATGTCCGGACAAAGAATTCGTCGCAGTCCGATTGCGACCAGTTGCGACACATGGGGTTTCGAACCTATGCCACTACCACAAACCGAAATGCCGGGCCGCTTGCAGGCCCATTTCGCGGAACGCGGAATTCGCATGACCCAGCAGCGGCGCGCCATCCTGCGTGTGATGGAGACGGCGAGCAAGCATCTGGATGCCAGCCAGATTCTGCGCAAGGCGCAACGGCTCGATGCCACCGTCGATCGCAGCACCGTCTACCGTACGCTGCGTCTATTGAAGCGGCAGGGTTTGATCGACGAACTCGACCTGATGCATATCAACGGCGAGGGGCATTACTACGAGCGCAAGCTGGGGCGGGATCACATTCACATGGCGTGCCTGCGCTGCGGCAAGATCACGGAGTTTGTGAGCGACGGATTTGAACGACTCAAGCAGCAGGTCGAGCAAGACTGCCGGTTCCGCGTTCTGGTTTCGCGGCTTGAGATTGGTGGGTACTGCGCGGCCTGCCGCGGAGGGCAATAGGTCGCGAGAAGGCGACGATGACAACGATGGCAGCCAGCGAAATTCGGTATCTGACCGGGAACGACGCGAGCGAGTACTGGAGACTTCGCCGGGAAGCGCTGGAGGGTGATCCGGAGGCTTTCAGCGTGTCGGCGCCGGAGCACCGAACTCTCAGCCTGGACGAGGTGCGAAAGCGCCTCGGCTCCGAGGGCGGGGATCAGTTCGTCGTGGGTGCGGAGCAAGGAGGGCTGCTCATCGGTAGGGCGGCGTTTTACCGAACAGAATCTGAAGACCCGTCACAGGGGGCGCATCTGGGGCGTCTGTATGACGCCGGCCCGAAGGGGAACTGGGGTCGGCAAGAGGATGTTGCAAACGATTCTGAAGCGCGTGGAAGAAACGGAGGGCCTTGAGCAGGTATTACTTTCAGTTGCAGCGACGCAGACCGCTGCTTTTCGCTTGTATTGTGCACTGGGATTCGAGCTCTTCGGTTCGGAACCGCGAGCGTTAAAGATCGGCGACCGGTTTATCGATGAGCAGTACCTGGTGCTGCGCCTGAAAAACGGCGGCCCGGTCGAAAAGGTCGGTTTTAAAAGGCCAGAAAGAGAAAGCGCCCTCGACTTTTCAGTCCAGGACGCCTCGGCAGCCCTCCCCCAGAACTGCCGAACCACGAGATGGATCGTAGGGTCCGCTCTATTTTGTGTAAACGTCACCTTGGTAATGAATTAGCGTAGAGCTAAGGGGATCAGCGCAGCGAAGTCCGGAACGGTTTATTGCTTTTGCCAAGTCTGACCTTGGTCGCTCGTGCTCCAGGTTTCGCCAGTCGAAGTTGTAATTCTCCCGTGCTGGGCATCGGTGAACTCCATGCCGACGATGTCGTCGGTCAGGGTGATGCCTCCGGATGCGGGAACAACCTGGGCCCACCGATTGCCAGCGTCGACGGAGTGAAAGAGCACGCCCTGGGATCCGCCCGCCCAGACCTCGGTTCCGATTACGGCTACGGCACGAAACACGGGAGCCCCAGCAGGTGTCTTCAGTGCTTTCTTGTCCGCGTAATACTCTTTGGTGCGAGCCGTGTTGGCTGCCGTAAGGCCCTTCGCAGCGGAGAACGCGGCGGCCGCGGTCACATCGACATCTTGCCACGTCTTGCCCTGATCGAAGGAACGCTGCAGGCCTCCCGCGGAATTGATGGCCCAGCGGGGAGTGAGGGCGACCAATTGAATGATGTCTCGACCCGTGGAATTCAGCGCCGGCTTGGCCTTGCCAACGGCATCTTTGTCAAATAGCTGCTCCGTCGCGGCCGGACTCGGTGGAGGCGAGGGCTGGTTCTGAACCCGCACCTCATCCTGGCGGGTTCCGACCTGAGTTGCAGCGGCCTCGACGTTCACCGTTTCCGACGCGGAAGGAACCCTCAGACTCGCAGAAGCGCCTGCACTCTGCTGCTTCGCCAAGGGCGCCGCAGGTGTAAAGGCCTGCAGTCGATTGTCTGCGGTTTGCTGCTGCTGTTGCATCGGCATGTGGGGACCGTAAGCAACCGGGCCTCCGATTGCACCGCCGACTGCACCTCGACGCTGCGGCTCGGAAGCCGTGGGGGGGGCGACGCGAGACATAAGCTTTGCTTCCGGCAGTTGGGCGGGCGCGGTTCCGGCCACCGGGGCAGCAGAGGGCGGAAGCACGTCCTGAGCCTTCTGCGGTTCGCCCGAGGGCGCGGCGTTCGGCAGCGTCGACTGGACTTTCGCGGTAACGCCTTCCTGGCGAGAATTCTTCGCGACCGTCATTGCCGGCTTTGAATGCTGGTATTCAAGAACTCCAAACGAAGCGATAACCACGAGTCCGGCGGCAGCAAATCCCCAACGAAGGGCGGGCCACGTCAGCCATCCGCTGCGAGCGGGGATGGTGACGGCTTGGGCCGCATCAACCTCAGGCAGGGCAAGAGCGACGATGTCGCGGCAGTCGCCGCAGCGGGCAAGATGCTCGAGCAGGACGGCGCGCTCGCCGTCGGGCAGCGAGCGTTCGGCAAAGGCGGTCAACGCGTCCGCGTCAGGGTGATTGACGGCGGGCGGCGCTGCTCTCAGCCTTTCGCGCACGATTTGTGGGAGATTTTGCATTTTCAGCTTCTTGCCACTAGTTTCCAGGTCCTCGCTCAGCACAGCCGCCACCTCATCCGGAGCCCTCACGGACCCGGGCTTCTACTCCCTTCTCAGGGAACGCGGGAGATGAAGAATCTTGCGCCAGGCTTCTGCGAATATCCAGGTGCAGGTCGCGGACGTCCACTTCCAAGGCTTCTTCGGCCTGGCGGCGGGACATACCCCGGCGGCCCAATCCGGCCAGAATCTGCTTCCGCAGGGCTTTAGCCAGCTTGTCGAGCTTGCGGCTGATGGTGGACTCGTGCACGCCTAGCATGCGGGCGATCTCTGCCAGCGTCCGTCCATCGAGATAGTAGGCGCTCAGGACCATGCGATCTTCGGGGGAAAGCAGCGCCAGCGCCTCATCCGTGGCTTGCGCCAGGCGCGGGTCGGCGGGAGGAACCGGTTCGGGATCGGGGGCGCGAAACTGGATGCCCTCTTCCGATTCCTCGTCGAGACTTACCAGGCGCTTGGTGCGGCGGTAGCGATTGACGTATTCCTGCGCCAGCACCGTGCGTAGCCAGCCTTCGAGCGATCCGCGTCCGGTATAGGACGCGAGTTTGGAGACGCGCTGGCCCTCACGAGTATTGGTGCCGTAGAGATCGGCGTAGAGAGTGTCGGCCAGCTCGCGCGCCGCAGAATCTTCCCGGGCGATACGTAGCGCAGACTGGTACAGCTTTTCGCGGTAACGAGTCAGAAAAATTTCCCAAGCGGAATTGTGTCCGGCGGCGCAGGCACGCGCGAGAGCAAGTTCGTCGATGCGCAGGCTGAGAAAAAAGGTGCGGACCTCAGTCTCGGAAGAGGTCTCGCTGACGTTTTTCGCGCCCACCTCGCAGAGGATCGCCGCCCATGATTCGCGCGTAAGGCCTATTTTGTCGCAGCCCGCCCGAGCATGGAACTCCGCCAGAAGATCGTTCACGACGGACTGCACGGCGGGAATTTGTCTGGTTGAATCCATGCGCGGCGCAAAGCGCTGCATCCGATGCTACCAAGTTCTTAGACGCTTGGAGTGTGAATTTTGGCCGCAAGATGCACGGGATATTTCGTTCTTCTGACGAAGGCGAGTTGGGCGGCGCGCCCCGGCAGTTGAACCCTGGTTTTGCGGGGGAAGCGAAACCTGCGGTGTGAATTGAAAGCCTCGAGGGGTGCGCTCGTCCGGCAGGGGAGGGACGTTATGAGTCCGAAGATTCTTTTGGCGGCGGCGGTGCTCGTAATTGTGGCCGGTATGGTGGCGGTCGATCAGCGGCAAGCGCTCGCGGGAGAGATTGGCGGCGCATCCGGGTACGAGGTCCTGGAGCCGATTCGGCACGGGAATTTGACCGTGTTCCCCGTGGTGACAGGGAAGAGTTATTCCACAGGCGAATTTCTGACGCTGGATGAAGGTCTGAGGTCCGGCGATGTCGTGGTGACCGAGGCCGGGTCGGTGCAAGGGCTGGTGCGGAGACATCCCATGCCAGCGGTTCGATACGATGGCGCGCAGGTGAACCGGCTGGTGTTGGTCAACAATTCCAAGCGCCCGCTGTTGCTGCTGGCGGGCGAGATCGTCACCGGGGGCAAGCAGGACCGCGTAATCGGGAAAGACCGCATCATTCCGGCGGAGAGCGATCCCGTCGATCTGAGCGTGTTTTGCGTGGAGCCAGGGCGGTGGGTCGCGACCAGCGAACACTTTGGGGTATCCGAGGCAATGTATGGTTCGGCCACTGGCGGTCCAACGCATGCTCCCATGGCGATGATGGCGCAGCCCTCAGTGCGCGCCAAGGCTATGGGAGACAAGGATCAGGGCGAGGTGTGGGCGGAGGTGAGAAAGCAGAAGAACGCGGTAGTCAGCGGTGCGATGGCTGGCGTGCCTGCGGCACCAGCTGAGGTGGAACGGACCGATTCCTACGCCAGGCTGATGGAGAATCAAGAGGTGAAACGGCAGGTCGATGCCGTAGCCCGACCGATCGAAGAGAACTATCAAAGCCTGATCCGGCAACTGCGGGATCGCAACGCGGTGGGCGTCGTGGTTGCGGTGAACGGGCGCATCATCTGGGCCGATATCTTTGCCAGCACGGATCTGCTGCAGAAATACTGGCCCAAGCTGGTGCGCTCGTATGCATCGGAGGCGGTGGTAACGCGCGCCAAAGACGTTGATGTGAGTGTGAACCGGGCGCAGGCGTTCCTGGAAGATATGGAAGGCCGCCGGGAGACGATCGAGAGTGAGCCCGGAGTGTACCGGCACACGGAAGTGAATGGCGACGGATTCAAGGCCTTCGCGCTGACATCGCTGCTGCCGAAGACCGGGTTCGATGTGCACGTGGCCAAGATGGCGGAGTAGAGACGTTACTTGCAACGTCTCTGCCAGCGGCGTATGCGGACCTGGAGCTCCGAGGTGATGCATGCGGAGACACAGCCAGCTACGTCTCTACGGTTCGCTTCTGTTCTCGTACCAACTGCGCCATGCGGCAGAGTCATTCGGCAGGCGTTGGCCGGTGATGTCGGTCAGCGCCTGGAACACCCAGGCGTGAGTCTGGGTATCGAGGGACGGATCGTCGATGTAATTCAGCAACTGTGGGATGGCGCTTAACCGCTGCTCACGGGTGAACATGCCAGACTGCGCGAGGGCGCAGGCGGCTTCCTCGCGGACTCGGGGAGAAGCGTCGTCGTGCATGGTTTCAAGAAGAACCGGGATCGTGTCGCTGGCGCCAACTAAAGCGAGGCCTTCGACCGCCCAGTGACGCGAGTCTTCGTCGGAGTCTTTCAGGTGCGCCGTCAAAACCTGCACCACTTGGGCGGTTTCGACGCCACGATTGCCCATCAAGCCGAGCGCCCACAGCCCCCAAACTTTCTGGGCGTGATCGGGGGAGGCGGCAGACTTCAGCAGATAGTCGAGACTGACCGAGTTTTTCGACAGCCCATAAGCCGCCAGTTCCACCTCGATGCCAGATTCCCGCACGCGCATATCGCTGGAGTTCAGCGCGGCGCTGGTCAATGTAGCCATCTGTGAATCCCATTTGAGTTTTCCCTGCCAGCCGTCGACCCGCGATGAAATCTGATCGACAGCGCCGTCGGAACGGCCGACGGCAAGCTCGAGCAGCGCCTCGGCTTGTTTCTGCGGCTTCAGGTGGTCGAGTTGGCTGGAACTCGTCGCAGCAAGAGGCGCGGGTAAGACTGCCTCTCCGCGGAAAAGACGAGCAAACCGCGGCCACGCAAAGCGAGCATTGCCTATGCTTGTGGTCAGAATGGCGAGAAGCACTCCGATGGCAATAGAAAAAAGTAGAGCAAAGCGGCTAGCCGTTCGGGGACGCTGCCCTGAGCCCGTCCCGCCGGCGGCAGTGTCCGAGCCAGGGCCGAGCGTGCCGTAGTCCGGCGTGGGCTGCAGACGCGGATCCACCCTGGGCGGGGTTTTCGTTGGCCCGGCTGGTTCCGGCAAAGAAGGTTGAGGGACATCCATATAATCAGAAGTCTAGGTTCGCACTCAAAATAGGGTAAAGTTACTTCGGTTTCGAGCTGGCGGTTTAGATGTCGAGCTATGCGAACGTCTCTCATGGGAAGGGGCCCCGGAGGGACGACCGCGATTCCAACAAAAGTACAAGGAGGAAGTCATGGGTAAGTCGAAGTGGCTGGTGTCCTTAATCAGTGTGTCCCTGGCGGCGGTGGCACTGGCCGCGGCTGGTCCGGGATACCGCGTGGTGGCAACGTACAAAGTAGGCGGCGACGGAGGCTGGGACTACCTGACCACAGACTCCGATGCACGGCGGCTCTATATCTCTCGCGGCACTCACGTCATGGTTTTAGATGCGGATTCTGGCAAGAGCGCTGGCGACATCGCCGATACCCCGGGTGTGCACGGCATCGCCCTGGCGCCGGAACTGGGAAAGGGCTTCACCAGCAACGGCCGTGAAGGAACTGTAAGTGTTTTCGATATCAAAACGCTGGCCACCAGCAACAAGGTGAAGGTGGGCGAAAATCCAGACGCGATTCTTTACGACCCGGCGACGAAACGGGTCTTCACCTTTAACGGGCGCAGCCAGGATTCCACGGCGATCGATGCGGCCAGCGGCAAGGTGCTGGGCACAATCAAGCTCGATGGTAAGCCGGAGTTTGCGGCCAGCGATGCCAAGGGCGGCGTTTGGGTCAATATCGAGGACAAGAGCGAATTGGTCGCGATTGATCCCAGCAAGCTGGAAGTGAAGGCGAAGTGGCCACTGGCGCCGTGCACCGAGCCCAGCGGACTCTCGATCGACCGCAAAAACCGGCGGTTGTTTGTTGGTTGCGACAACAAGATGATGGCGGTGGTGGACGCGGATAGCGGCAAGGTCCTGGCCACTCCAGCGATTGGGGACGGTGTCGACGCAACCGCATTCGACGATGCAACTGGGTTGGCTTTCGCTTCCTGCGGCGAAGGAGTGCTCACGGTGGTGAAAGAGGAATCGCCCGACAAGTTCAGCGTGGCTGAGAATGTGACCACACAGCGCGGCGCACGAACCTTGGCGTTGGATTCCAAGACGCACAACGTGTTCGTGGTGACTGCGCAGTTCGGACCTAGGCCCGCCCCGACGGCGGACAACCCGCATCCGCGGCCGCCGATTCTTCCGGACAGCTTCGTGGTGCTCGTCGTCGGCAAATGAAACGTCTCCTTCATTCGGAAAAGGCCCTGCTGTGGCTGGGAGTGGTCGTAGTTCTGGCCCAGGCCAGCGGGGCTTACTCCGTGCTCACCCATGAACAGGTCGTCGACCTGCTCTGGGAAGACCGCATTCAGCCCATGGTGAAAGCGCGTTTTCCCGACCTGGACGACAAGCTACTCCCGGAAGCCCATGCCTACGCCTACGGATCGCTAGTGCAGGACATGGGCTACTACCCTTTCGGCAGTCGCTACTTCAGTGACCTGACGCACTACGTGCGGACGGAGACTTTGTTGTAAGTCTGGTGCATGAATCTCGCACAGCCAACGAATTTGCATTCGCATTGGGAGCGTTGGCCCACTATGCGGCCGACAACAGTGGCCACCCGATGGCGAATCATGTGGTGGCGCTCGAGTTTCCGGCGCTGCAGAAAAAGTATGGCAATGTGGTGACCTATGCCGACTCGCCCAAGGCGCATATCCGGGCCGAGTTCGGCTTTGACATGACGCAGGCGGCGAAGAACCACTACACGTCGGACCGCTACCATGACTTGGTCGGCTTCGAGATTTCGCAGGGGCTGCTCGAGTGGGTGTTCCCGAAGGTTTACGGCATCAAGTTCGATGATGTCGTCGATGACGAGGATCTGGCCATCGAAAGCTTCCGGCACGCCGTGAGCAAAACAATTCCGGAAATGACGCGGGTAGCGTTGCTGACGCGCCGAAAACAAATGGTGTCCGATACACCGAATGCGGCGGAGAAGAAATAGGAGAAGAAATACTTGGGTTACCTATCCCGCACTGACTACGAGCAGCAGTGAGGGAGCGAGTACCGTCGGCCTGGCTTTGCGACCAGGGTGCTCGCAATTTTGCTGAAGCTGTTTCCGAAGAAAGGGCCGTTCAGCGCGCTGGATTTCAGGATTCAATCGCGGCGGGCGGAGGACCTTTTGTTCAGAGCATCGACGACACGGTTGCGAGCTACCGGCGAGTTCTCGAAGATGTGGACAAGGGGACCCTGCATCCAGCCAACAAAAACTGCGATACTGGGCGGGAGACGCGGCCGGCGAGTACACGCTATCGGACGCTACCTACGCGCACCTCGTGGACGATCTGTCCAATAGCGATTTCAAGCCGATGACCCCGGAGCTGCGAGAGAACGTTCTGGAGTTTTATGCGAATCCGGATGCGCCGCTGACCACCAAGCGGCAGCGAAAGGTCTGGAAGCGGGTGCAGGATGAATTGCAGCAACTGAAAGAGACGACGGTCGTCACCCAGAAGGTAGACGCGCCCCTCTCGCCAAAGCTTGGTAATAGCGGCAGACCGCAGTGAGTGGACAGCCGGACTCACAGAGCGGACGCGCTCGTTTGCACAGTTCCTGCCCGTGCTG
The DNA here is from genome assembly GCA_035511455.1 of Candidatus Sulfotelmatobacter sp. Lineage (GTDB taxonomy): Bacteria > Acidobacteriota > Terriglobia > Terriglobales > Acidobacteriaceae > Sulfotelmatobacter. Next base: position 59,305 of record DATKFH010000072.1, read on the forward strand.
TCGCAGAAGCTGGTGAGCGGCGATGAGGGCGTCGTAGCTGGAGGGCAACTGCCCGGCCAACGCTTGCTGCACCCCACGATAGCCGGCGGAGTAACTCTTCTTCTCGTCGGCGAAACCCAAGCGCAACAGGACACGCAGGCCGTTGGACTCTAGCGCCAGCAGCGGATAGCTGCGGGTCAACATCAGAATTTTCTCCGCCCCCGGATCACCAATGGTCGGGAATTTCTTGAGCGCCTTCCTGGCGTGGGAAAGTGGCCTTCTGAGTTCGGCTGCGAGGCCGTCTTGGAACTCGAGGTGCACTAGTTCGGCGATCTGACGCAGGCGCTGGGCGCGCAACTCGGGAACAATTCCCCCGATGCGTGTAACTTCTTCAAGTTGGGCCTGCGTCGCTTTGAGGATTTCGCCGGGCCGGGTGCCAACCTTTTTCTTGAGAGCCGCAAAAGCAGCGTTGCGCTTGTCATCATCGGCAAGGTAGGCAACGTTCTCGAGCAGGATCAACTCCAATGGATCCTTTATTTTGGGCGGTACAGGGCGGCCATAGAACTTCTTGAGCTTGTCGATAGTTGCGGTGAATCGATTCGAGTCACTCACAGGCGTGGTCGTGCAAAGGCTTCACAAAATGGCCACTTCCGGCTAGGATAACGCAAACCTATTCCCGTACGACCGTTCGGTTGGAACATTACGTGCAACGGACGAGCGGGGCGTACGATCAATACAACTGATCCCGCTGAAAGCGAGCGCAATGGTGTCCTGTTCTCTGGACACTTGCGGATCTTCTGTGCAGAAGTTTGAATGGTTGAGGAAAAGCAGATGACAATCCCTGACGAGAAGTTCTACCGCGCACAAATCACCAAGCGTATCGATTTCGCTCCCGACCTGTGGATGTTTCGCATCCGCAGTGGAGGCGAGTTCAAGTTTATCCCCGGGCAATATGCCACCCTGGGAGTGGAGGAGGGCGGGAAACGCGTCGAGCGTCCGTATTCGATCGCGTCGTCGCCGGCCGAGGACGAGGTCGAGTTCTTCTTCGAACTGGTGCCTGAGGGGGCGCTGACGCCGCTGCTGCACACGATGCAGGTCGGCAACCAACTGCTCATGCGCAAGGTGCCCAAAGGACGATTCTCGATGGATACGTCCAACGGTCGGAAGAATCATTTGCTGATTTCAACCGTGACCGGTGTGGCCCCGTTCGTCAGCTATGTGCGTACGTTGCATAAAGACTGGAAAGAAGGCAGATTCGATGGCTCCCACAAGCTGTTTCTGCTCAACGGCGCCAGCCGACCGTGGGAGTTTGGATACCTGGATGAACTGAATCATTTTGACAAGGAATTGCCCTGGTTCAAGTATGTGCCAACCGTCAGCCGGCCGTGGGAACACGAAGACTGGTCGGGCGAAATCGGGCGGGCTGATGACATTCTGCGGAAATACGCGGATCATTGGGAACTGGATGCAAGCAACACGGTCGCATATCTGTGCGGGCATCCGGAGATGATTGAGCACAGCAAGGCGATTTTGAAGCGGCGGGGATTTACCGACAAGGGAGCCATCAAGGAAGAGGTTTACTGGGTGCCTTCAAAGTAGTTGCGGAGAGCGCCCTTGGCAGCGGTTGAGGAGAGGCCGTCAAGGGCCGCGTCGAGCCCGCCAGCGAACTGACCTTTACTCCTAACGATCAACTCAGCTGCCGACTTTCGCGCTCCGTCGCTCGAGAACGAGGACGTCGCGCCAGACACCGCCGCGTTTGCCGATTCGACTCCTTACCCCTACCTTTCGGAACCCGCAGGACTGGTGAAGTCTAACGCTGAGTGCGTTCTCGGGAAAGATGCCTGCTTGTAGCGTCCAGATTCCTTGGGCCTCGGACTCAAGCACGAGAGCCTCCAGCAATGCCTTCCCCACCCCGCGTCCTCGTGCGGTAGCCGCTACATAGATGGACACCTCGGTCACCCCCGCATAGACGCGGCGGCTTGAGACCGGGCTGAGGGCGGCCCAACCGAGAACTTCCGCATTGGGGAGGGCAACATCCGCAGAATCCTCGAACCGTTCCAAGGCGACCAGTCGGCAGTTCTTGCAGTGGTTGCCGTCCCATTTCTCCCAGTCAGGAATCTCGGTTTCGAATGTGGCATTTCCGGTGGCGATACCCTCGGCATAGATCTCCCGCACCGACGGCCAGTGTTCCGGGTGCATGGGAACGATCCGGTATTCCATACCGATCTCGAGCAGACTCTAACTCTCCGCAGGCGCGAAGAAAACCAGCACGGCCAGTTCCTCGGCGATGTCATAGAAGCGGTGTTCGACCTCAGCCGCGACAAAAAGCACACTTCCGGCCGCCACTTTTCCATCTTCGCCAGCGGCACGAAATCGCGCCTTGCCGCGAACGACATAGTACATTTCATCTTCGTGGTGAGGAAGTTGGGGATCGACGCCTCCGGCAGGAAGGACGTAAAGGCCCGCGCTCAGAGTGGGCACTCGCAGAAATTCCCGGTACGCCTTACCGTTCGCTGCTCTCTGGCTCTCGATTTCGCCGATATTGGCGAAGAGCGTTTTCATCCGAGAATGCCTCCTAAAAAGAGATCAGTGAACTGAGGGATCAGGTTGTGCGCCTGCAGGCTACCCTCCGGCTTATACCACTGGTAAATCCAGTTGATCATGCCGAGCAGGGCGAAGGCAGCCGCGCGCGGGCTGACCGCTCCCTTGGCGTGCCGGACGCGCTGCACTTCAGCAATCAACTCCTCGACGAAGTGAACGTATTCCTTCTTGCGCGCGTTGATGCGCCGGCGCAACATTGGCGGCAGAGGATGGTTTTCGTGCAACATGACCGTGATCTCCCGGTCGCGTGGGCTGAGGACGACTTCCATGTGCCGCCGAATTAACGAGCGCAGGCGATCTTCCGGGTTGACGATACTGCGGACGGGCGCCAACACACGCTCCTCGGTGATCTCCATGGCGTGGTTCATGATCTCGAACAGCATCTCGTCCTTGCCTTGGAAATGGTGATATAGGCCCCCCTTGCTGAGTTTGAGGGCGGCAGCCACATCGTTCATGGAAGTGGCGTCGTAGCCGCGCTGTTGAAACAGGCGGGCGGCGGTGCGCAGAATTTCCTGCCGGGAGTCAACCAGAGTCTCGCGTGCCATCGCGTGACATGGTAAACACTTGCGGAACGGAATACCACACGAAACCCGGTACGGCAGAACCGTTCAGTCGCCCGAGACTACCCCGCGAGCTTGTTTTCCTCGGGGATGAAATTGTGTTCGTGGATGGGTGGCAGCACGTACTTGGTCTCGTCTAGAGGCGGCAGTTTCAGGTGCTCCGGTGTCAGATCCCGGTACTCGATCATCGATAGCAAGTGGCCAATGACGTTGAGCCGGGCGCACTTCTTATTTTCTGCGTCACCAACATACCGGGGCGCCTGCTTGATGTCGGTGACGGCGAACCTCTCGTCCTTGGCCCGTGAGTATTCCGCCCGGCGCCAGGTGGATTCCAGCTCCATGGGACTTAACTTCCACGGTTTCGTCGGATCCTTCATGCGATCCTGGAAGCGCCGTTCCTGTTCTTCATCGCTCACCGAAAACCAATACTTGATCAGGAGGATGCCGGCGCGCACGAGCATTCGTTCGAACTCCGGACAACTGTGCAGGAATTCCAGATACTCGGGCTCGCTGCAGAAACCCATGACGTGTTCGACGCCCGCCCGGTTGTACCAACTCCAGTCAAAGAGCACCATCTCGCCGGCAGCCGGCAGATGCGCCACATAGCGCCAAAGACCAGACTTACCTCCATATAAGGCTACGCGCCGCTCGGAGATAAGGCGCAGAAAAGATCCTCGAAGTATTCCTTTTTCGGACCACACTGAACCTGGAGGTCGAGCCAACCGGGCCGAAATGGGAGAAACATTTTGTTTGTCGGCATTTTGGTTGTCGGCAACGGCACTCTCGGGGGAAAATGTGCAAACTCTGCCTCTTGACATGTTCGGACGCGGGCAGGTAGGATCAAACGGTACCGACCGACCGGTCGGTTTGCAGTTTATGGAAGCCCGTCTTCCGGCAGGCCGCCATGGATTCACCGACAAGCAGGGGCATCTTTCCTCCCCTGTGTCGCACCGAGAAGTACAAATGAGAGGAGCACGCTGGTGGCTACTATTTTTTACGAACGCGACGCCAAGCCCGAGGCACTCAAGGGCAAAACCATAGCCATTCTGGGCTATGGCAGCCAGGGCCATGCGCAGGCGCAAAATCTGCGGGATAGCGGCTACAAGGTCATCGTAGGCCTGGAGCCCACGCGAGCGAGCGCACTGCAGGCGCGGGCCGATGGCATGGTCGTGGTGGCGCCAGACGAGGCCGCCAAGCGTGCCGACTGGATTCATGTACTCACGCCAGACGAGACGCAGGCCGCGATGTATGCGCAGTACGTTAAGCCGTATCTGCATCCGGGCAAGATTCTGGGCTTTTCCCACGGCTTCAGCATTCATTTCAAAACCATCGTCCCGCCTGACGACGTGGACGTGGTGATGATCGCTCCCAAGAGCCCCGGCCATCTCCTGCGCCGCGTCTACAGCGAGGGGCGTGGAGTGCCGTCGCTGATTGCGATTCAGCAGGATGCCAGCAAACGGGCGCATGAATACGCATTGGCGTATGCCTACGGCATCGGGTCGACGCGCGCGGGAGTTCTCGAGACTACGTTCAAAGAAGAAACCGAGAGCGACCTGTTCGGGGAACAGGCGGTGCTTTGCGGCGGCCTGACGTCGCTGATCAAGAAGGGATTTGAAACGCTGGTTGAGGCCGGCTATGCGCCGGAGATCGCCTACTTTGAGTGCCTGCACGAAGTGAAGCTGATCGTGGACCTGATCTACGAGGGCGGGCTCGGACGCATGCGCTATTCGATTTCGAATACGGCCGAGTATGGCGACCTCACGCGTGGCGAGCAGGTTGTAGGCGATGCCACCCGCGCGGCGATGAAGAAGACGCTGGCTGATATTCAAAGCGGAGAGTTCGCCCGCGAATGGATTGCGGAGAACCAGAACGGCTGCCACAACTTCAACGCCCTGCGCGAGAAAGAGAAAAAGCATCCCCTCGAGATCGTGGGCGCGGAACTGCGCAGCATGATGAGCTGGCTTCCCAAAGATGGCAAGAAACCGTCGGATGCGCCCAAGGAACCGAAACAGGTGGTGAATGCTTAAGGGCGCCGAAATCGTTTTGCGGTGCCTGCGCGCCGAAGGGGTGGAGCTGATGTTCGGCTATCCCGGCGGAGCGATTATGCCGTTGTACGACGCGCTCGACGGCAGCGGCATCCGGCACGTCCTGACACGGCATGAACAGGGCGCAGTGTTCGCGGCGGAAGGCTACGCGCGAGTCACGGGCAATGTGGGAGTTGCGATCGCAACCAGCGGTCCGGGAGCCACGAATCTGGTCACCGGTATTGCCGATGCCAAAATGGATTCGGTTCCGCTGGTTTGCCTCACTGGTCAAGTACGCAGCGCACTCATCGGGACCGACGCGTTCCAGGAGACCGACGTTTTCGGCGTGACCCTGTCGCTTACCAAGTGGAGCCGGCTGGTTCGGACGATCGACGAGATCCCGGAAGTGATCGCAGAAGGATTTCACTGGGCGCGCAGCGGGCGTCCCGGGCCGGTCATCATCGACATTCCGACCGACATGCTCAAGGCGAAGAAGGCATTCAGCGGGCCGGTGAAGTTTACTCCACATGCCCGGCCAGCGGAGGCCAAGGCCGAGGGCGGATTCACTGACACAATCGTGGCCAAGCTGCAGCAGGCGACGAAGCCCGTGGCGCTGGTTGGCGCCGGAGCAAAGCTGTCGGGGGCGATTCCGGAATTGCGGCGGCTGCTCGATGACCTGAATATCCCGACGTTCGCCACCGTGCATGGGCTGGGCGCGGTTCCTCCGCAGTCGCCTTATTACCTGGGCATGGTGGGCATGCACGGTACTCGCGCTGCGAACACGGCGCTGCACGAGACCGATCTGCTGCTGGTGTTCGGGGCGCGCCTCGATGATCGGGTCACGGGTGATCCGACACGCTTTGCTCCTCACGCCAAAATCGTTCACTTTGAAATTGATCCGGCGCAGCTGGATCGAGTGCGCCCGTGCGAAATGCCGGTAATCGGCAATCTTGCCGATACGATCCCCGCGTTTCACGGGGAACTGCGACGCCATTCTCTGCCCGACTTCAGCCAGTGGCGCAGCGTCGCCTGTGGACCGGAGCGCGCGGAACTCGATCCGCGTGGCCTGGCGCAGCCAACCATCCGTTTTCTCGACGAAATCTTCAGCCGCCTGCCACAGGACAGCGTGGTCCTGGCCGATGTCGGTCAGCATCAGATGTGGGCCGCGCAACGGTATCGGTCTTCCTCGCCGCGGGGATTCATTACTTCGGGCGGGCTTGGGGCCATGGGCTTCGCACTGCCGGCGGCTGTGGGGGTCCAGCTAGCCAAGCCTGAGACTTGCGTGCTCTGCGTTTCCGGGGACGGCGGGTTTCAGATGAACATCCAGGAATTGGCCACCGTGCACCGCCTCGGGCTGCCGGTGAAGATGGTCATCGTGGACAACAAGTATCTCGGAATGGTGCGGCAATGGCAGCAACTGTTTTATGAGCGCAATTACGCCGAAACCGACCTTAGCGACAATCCTGATTTCGTGGAGATCGCAAAGGCCTACAAGATTCCGGCCCGACGCCTGAACGAAGAAGCGATGAGAGAGTTTCCGGTGTCCGCCTACACCGGCGACTTGATCGACGGCTTTCTGCGTTCGCAGGGACCGGAGCTGTTGGTCTTCGATTGCGCGCCTGAGGCTAATGTTTATCCGATGGTTCCGGCGGGTGCAGCACTTTCGGAGATGTTGCTCGAAGAAGAACCGACGCAGTAGGGAGAGCACGCCTATGCAGGCTTTTCAGATTTGCTACCGCAATACCCAGGGGACGTTGATGCGCATTCTGAACGCGGTTTCGCGCCGCGGACTGGATATGCCTTCAGTGAATGCCGAACCGGCGGAACACGAGCATCTAGTTACGCTGACGCTCGAGGTGAATCAGAAGCAGGTAGGCCAGCTCTACCGCGAATGGTATTCCATTGCCGACGTCACCCATGTCCGCTCGGGTGCAGCGCACACTGCGGAGTGGACCACACCGCATCCCCGGGCGGGCGTGACGATTGACTCGCGAGCGGCGGCGCGCGCGTAATTTCGAGGTCGATGTAGATGGGCAAAGCATGACGGCTTCTGGGCAGCGTCATGCGTTTGGGGAACCTGCAGGAAGGCAGGTTCCCCGCTTTTTTCCCGGAGGCGATTCGCTCCTCGATTCCCATCTTCGGGGAACGTCATGTAACCTTTCACCATGGATCTTAAACATATAAGCCGCGGAATTACTGAAGGGCGCGACCGGGCTGGAGCCCGCGCCATGTTCAAGGCGGTTGGATTCACCGATGCCGACCTCAGCCGCCCACTGATCGGGGTGGCCAACACATGGATCGAGACCATGCCGTGCAATTTTCACCTGCGGCGTCTCTCGGCGAAAGTCAAGGAAGGGATTCGCGAGGCAGGCGGCACGCCCATGGAGTTCAACACCATCGCCATCTCCGACGGCGAGACCATGGGCACCGAGGGCATGCGGGCCTCGCTGGTGAGCCGGGAGTTGATCGCCGACTCGATCGAGTTGGTCTGTCGTGGGCAGATGTTCGACGCCGTGGTATGCGTGGTGGGTTGCGACAAGACGATTCCCGCAGCCGCGATGGCGCTGGCTCGCATGAATCTGCCGGGATTGGTGCTCTATGGGGGCACGATTGCCCCGGGAAGCTATCGCGGGAAAGATGTGACCATTCAGGATGTTTACGAGGCGATCGGCGCCAACGTCGCGGGAAAGATGAGTGACGCCGACCTCAAGGAACTAGAAAACGTGGCTTGCCCGGCAGCGGGGGCGTGCGGCGGGCAGTACACCGCGAATACAATGTCGACCGTGATGGAGATGATCGGACTTTCGCCGATGGGCTTCAACAGCGTGCCCGCGATGGATTCCGAAAAAGATAAGATTGCGTTCGACTGCGGCAAGGTCGTAATGAACGTGCTGCAGAAAGGAATCATGCCGCGCTCTATTCTGACGCGTGAGGCGTTTGAGAACGCGATTGCGTCGGTCGCGGCGACGGGGGGATCGACCAACTCCGTTCTGCATCTGCTGGCAATCGCGCGCGAGGCAGGGGTCGCTCTGGAGATGGACGATTTTCAGACGGTGAGCGAACGGACTCCGCTGCTCGCTGATCTCAAGCCTTCCGGGAGATTCGTGGCGTCAGACATGCACCGTGCTGGCGGAATTCGGCTGCTGGCAAAACGATTAAGGGATGGCAAACATCTGCATTCGTCGGCGAAAACCGTGACTGGGCTTACGATTTCTGCTGAGAGCGAGAGCGCGGTCGAGGCTCCGGGGCAGGAAGTGATCGTTCCACTGGATAAGCCACTGAAAGCGACTGGCGGTTTGGTGATCCTCAAGGGAAATCTCGCGCCCGAGGGTTGCGTGGCCAAGATCAGCGGGCACGAGCGACTCGAGCATCGCGGCCCGGCACGCGTGTTCGAATCGGAAGAAGACGCGATGGCCGCCGTCACGGCCAAGAAGATTCACGCCGAAGATGTGGTCGTGATCCGCAACGAAGGTCCCAAGGGCGGGCCTGGCATGCGCGAGATGCTTGGCGTGACCGCCGCGATTGTGGGCGAAGGACTGGGTGGGTCGGTGGCACTGTTGACCGACGGCCGCTTCAGTGGAGCGACTCGCGGACTGATGGCGGGGCACGTTTCTCCCGAGGCGGCGCTGGGCGGCCCTATCGCCGCCGTGCGCGATGGCGACATGATTCGCTTCGATGTGCGTAAGTGCCTCCTGGAAGTCGAGATCAGCGCCGATATTCTTCGCCAGCGCATGGCACAGTGGAAGCCGCCGCAGCCGCGGTATCCGACCGGCGTGTTCGCCAAGTACGGAGCGCTGGTTTCCTCGGCGTCGCAAGGCGCGATCACGCGACCGCGATAGCGAGGTTCAGGCAAAACTCCCTGTCATCCATTCCAAGCAATGTAGGGAACGGCTAGCCGCATTCTTCCAAGCAAAAACAAATTTCCCTGAGCCTGCCCTTCGTTGACGGACTTGCGAGGCGCAGCCTAGCATGTGTCGGAAGGAGTGCCTGCCTCGTGATCGGTCAGATGCTCGGTCATTGCCGCGTCGTGGCAAAGATCGGGGAAGGAGGAATGGGGATTGTCTATCGCGCGTATGACCAGGTATTGCATCGCGATGTGGCCATAAAGGTCGTTAACAAAGATGCTCGTCTTGATGCATCGGCAAGCCAGCGTTTGCTCCATGAAGCCCGCGCTTCTTCTTCTCTCGCTCATCCCAACATTTGCACCATTCACGAAGTCGGCGAGACCAACGGCGAACTCTACATCGTCATGGAATTGGTCGAGGGCAAGACTCTGCGTGCCATGAGCGCAGAGGCAGGACTCCCGCCGGAGTCTGTTCTGCGATATGGGGTTCAGATTGCCAGCGCGCTCGCCCGCGCTCATGACCGCGGCATCGTTCATCGGGATCTGAAGACGGCGAATATTGTCGTTACTCCCGACGGCCTGGTGAAGGTCCTCGATTTCGGTCTAGCCAAACAGGCCGGGGGCAGCATATTCGAGGGCACTACCCGCTCCTTTGCGACGCTCGAGGACGCATCCAGCGTAAGCGGGACTTTGCCCTATATGGCGCCCGAAATCCTGCGTGGCGATGCAGCGGATTATGGCAGCGATTTATGGGCGCTTGGAGTTGTTCTCTATGAGGCGGCTTGCGGGCGCCTGCCGTTCGAAGGACGCACCGGCTTCGAGATCGGTTCAGCGATCATGCGGGAAATTCCGAAACCCCTAGGCCCTCCCGTGCCTCCCGGCCTGTGGGCCATCATTCAACGGTGCCTGGTTAAGGAACCGATACAACGTTATCAACGCGCCAGTGAAGTTCAGGCTGCCCTGGAAGCCGTTCAGTCTGCTGGAATCGTTTCCGCGAGCCCTGGCGCCAATGCAAATGCGCCGAGAACGACTGTCTTGCACAGTGTCCGCCACGCTCAGGTCAGAAAGGGAGACTTTCTTTTGTTGCTGGGAACGACCAAAGGAGCATTCATCCTGCGCTCGAATGCTCAGCGCAGCCGATGGGAGGTCGGCGGCCCCTATTTCCACGGGCACAGTGTTTACGCGATGGCCTACGATGCCCGCGGGGGCCAACACCGAATCTGGGCTTCGACGGCGAGTTACTGGGGCACCATGCTGCGATCGAGCGACGATTTCGGCAAAAGCTGGACGAATCCGCAGCAGGCGCCCATTCGATTTCCCTCCGATGCCGGCGTTTCCTTGAAGAACATCTGGCAGATCACGCCCGGACGGCCCGAAGAGCCGAACGTGCTCTATTGCGGCGTGGAACCCGCAGCCCTGTTCGAAACCCGCGATGCGGGAGAAACCTGGTCGCTGGTGCGTGGGCTGTTCGATCATCCGCATCGTCCGCGATGGATGCCGGGAAATGGCGGACTTGCTTTGCACACCGTTGTGCTCGACCCCGCCGACCATCAACGGATGTACATCGCCATCTCAGCGGGCGGTGTTTACCGAACCATCGATGCCGGACAAACCTGGACAGCTCAGAATCAGGGTATTCGCGCCATGACGATGCCCGAGAAGTATCCCGAGTTCGGGCAGTGTGTACACAAGGTTGCTCTGCATCCTGCTCGGCCGCAGCGCCTCTTTCTGCAAAGTCATTGGGGCTTGTACCGCTCTGACAATTGCGCCGAGAACTGGATCGACATCGCCAACGGTGTACCGTCAGATTTTGGTTTTGCCATGGCCACGCACCCAAGAAATCCTGATTGCGTGTATATCGTTCCGGTTGAATCGGACGAGTTTCGCTGCGCCTGCGACGGCCGACTGCGCGTTTATCGAACTCGCACCAGCGGCGCCTCATGGGAGCCGCTAATGCGCGGCTTGCCACAAAAGGGTGCTTATGAAACGGTTCTGCGTGATGCTATGACTGTCGATGCATTCGATCCCGTCGGAATTTACTTCGGTACAAGAAGCGGGCAGCTTTTTGGCTCGCGCGATGAAGGAAGGACATGGCAGAAGATCCTCGAAGGACTGCCGTCCGTGGTCTGCGTACGCAATGCCTTCATCGAAGCTGCTTCGGCAGGATCAGGTCCACCGTTGCGGACACCTGTGCCTGCATCTTCCCGTCCATCAAAATCCGGGTCGAAAAGCAAGACGAGGCGAACGAAGAGGTGATCCATGCCGGTCACTTTTCACATTCCGGGTGCTCTGCGCGAATTTACCGCCGGACACGGCCAGGTGGAGATCGATCTTTCGCCGGCAACTTTGGCCGATGCCCTGTCGGATCTCTGGACCCTCTATCCGGGCGTTCGAGATCGCGTCGTAAATGAGCAAGGACAAGTGCGGCAACATATCAACATTTTCATTGGAGACGAAAACATCCGATATACCGGTGGACTTGCAAGTCCCGTCCCGGCTGGATGTCAAATTTCGATCGTGCCCGCCGTTAGTGGTGGCTGAGAGAATTTCTTCGATTGAGTGGGACGAGAGGGACAGCCGCGCCTTGCTCACATCCGCCGGTCTGTGAAAAACTGACATTACTCGCTAACTCAACTCATGGCAGTAATGCGAACTTTATTCGAGAAGATTTGGGACGCCCACCTGGTGGCGCAGCCGGCAGGGCGGTCGCCAATTCTGTACATGGACTTGCATCTTGTTCACGAGGTGACGTCGCCGCAGGCGTTTGACGGTTTGCGGGCAGCGGGGCGCAAAGTCCGGCAACCGGCGCGAACCGTCGCCACCGTCGACCACAACGTGCCGACCGAACCGCGCGGAACCCCGATCACCGATCTGATCGCGGCGAAGCAGATTGCAGCGCTCGAGAACAATTGCCGGGAATTTGGCATTCGCCTGTTCGACATGGACGCGCCGGAGCAGGGGATCGTGCACGTGGTTGGTCCGGAGCTGGGATTGACCCAACCCGGCATGACGATCGTTTGCGGCGACAGCCACACCAGCACGCACGGAGCATTTGGGGCGCTGGCGTTTGGAATCGGAACCTCCGAGGTAGAACACGTTCTGGCCACGCAGTGCCTGGCGCAGCAGAAGCCGAAGACGATGAAGATCGATGTGCGCGGGCGGCTCGAAGAGGGTGTAAGTGCGAAAGACCTGGCATTGGGGATCATCGGACACATTGGTACGGATGGCGCCACCGGCCACGTCATTGAATACGCGGGACCAGCGGTGCGCGCGCTTACCATGGAAGGCCGCATGACGCTGTGCAACATGAGCATCGAGGCCGGAGCGCGAGCCGGAATGGTCGCTCCCGACGAGGCGACCATCGCCTATGTGAAGGGAAAGCGATTCGCTCCCGCGGGCGCAGAGTGGGAAAAAACCGTGGCGCACTGGCGGAGCCTGCCCACCGATGATGGCGCGGCATTCGACAAACTGGTGGAGATTGATGCGGCCCAGTTGTGTCCGTTCGTAACCTGGGGGACGAATCCGGGGATGGTGGCTCCGGTGACGGGGCGCGTGCCTGAAATCAAGGGGATGCTGGACTCGGACCGCCGGGCTGCCGAATTGGCCTTGCAGTACATGGGGCTTGAGCCAGGACGCAGAATTGAAGACATTAAGATCGATCGGGTGTTCATTGGATCGTGCACCAATTCACGCTTGGAAGATTTGCGGGCGGCGGCACGGGTGGCGAAGGGGCATCGCGTCAATTCGAAGGTACGCGCGATGGTAGTGCCGGGATCGCAGACGGTGAAGCGGGCTGCCGAGCAGGAAGGCCTGCACCAGATTTTTCTGGATGCGGGATTTGAGTGGCGCGAATCTGGTTGCTCGATGTGCCTGGGAATGAATCCTGACATCTTGCAGCCGGGAGAGCGCTGCGCCTCCACGAGCAACCGCAATTTTGAAGGGCGGCAGGGCCGCGGAGGGCGGACGCACCTGGTAAGTCCGATGATGGCCGCGGCGGCGGCGATCGCCGGACATTTTACGGATATTCGCAATTGGAAGTTTCAGTAGAGATGAGTTTGGCGTCTCCATGATTTGTGCCGCGGGCGCCGGAGATCCCTCGCTCCGCCCGAAAAACGGCTGCGCTCGGGATGATGCCTTGCTCAAATGGTGACGATGGTTAGATAAGGGACGTGCGATGAAACCATTTAACGTGCATCTCGGCCGGGTGGCGCCGCTGGATCGGGTCAACGTCGATACCGACCAGATCATCCCGAAACAGTTCTTGAAACGAATTGAAAAAACCGGCTTTGGAGAATTCCTTTTTTACGATTGGCGCTTTGGCGCCGATGGCAAGAAGAACGCGGATTTTGTACTCGATGATCCGCGCTACGAGGGCGCCAGCATCCTGGTCGCGGGAAAGAATTTCGGCTGCGGTTCTTCGCGGGAGCATGCGGTATGGGCGCTCGCAGACTTTGGAATTCGCGCCGTGATCTCGTCTTCATTCGCGGACATTTTTGCCAATAACAGCACCAAGAACGGCTTTCTCACCGTGCGCCTGAGCGAGGGCGAAGTTGCCCATCTGATGAAGTGCGCTCTCGACATCGACGATTATCAGCTCACCATTGATCTGGAGCGGTGTGAAGTGCGCGACGAGCAGAGTTTCCGGGCGCCATTTCCCATCGACGATTTCGTGCGCCATTGCCTGTTGAACGGACTGGACGACATCGGCCTCATCCTGCAGCATGAGGCGGAAATTGTGGCGTATGAGAAGCAGCATCCGGCACCCGCCACATTGCAAGCCACGCGATCTTAACGAAAGGTCAAGACGAGTAAAGATTTGTAAAACCTTCGCCCCGGGCTTGACCTCCTGTGGGCCTGCAGTTGATGCTGGAATAGCGCGGTTCTGCTTGCAGCACTTCGAGTTCCCGCGTTTTGCGGGCGCCCCTGGCACAAGAAAAAATCCTGCCTATCGGGTAGAGTTGCCGAAACCGAGCCTACAATGCATACGTCTAATACTTGCACCGGCTGGGCGCCGATCTGACAGAAGCGTCAGCCCTGGACTAATCCTGTGAATATGAACAATCCATCCTCTTGCTGCAGACAAAACCGTGCCGTCGCTGGCGTTACGGTGCGATTCATAGCCGTGCTGGCGGTGGCAGCGCTGACCGGCTTCCTGCTCGGTTGTAGCAGCGCCGCCGATTCCAAACAGCAAAAAGCGCAGGCAGCGGGCCCGCGCTCTGTTTCCGTGGCGGTGGCGACCGTACAGCGGCAGGATGTGCCCGTCTATCTTTCCGGCCTGGGAGCGGTGACCGCGTTCAACACGGCCAACATCAAAAGCCGTGTCGACGGACAGATCATGAAAGTGAATGTCCGGGAGGGGCAGAACGTCAATCAGGGAGATCTGCTGATTGAGATCGATGCACGCCCCTTCGAGGTCCAACTGGAGCAGATGCAGGCGCAGTTATTTCGCGACCAGGCACAACTGCGTGACGCCAAGCTGAATCTGGATCGTTACACCTCGCTGATTCCCTCCGGCAGCATTGCGCAGCAGCAGGTCGACACGCAGAAGGCGCTGGTGGATCAACTCGACGGCACCGTACGCAATGATCAAGCACTGATCGACAACGCGAAGCTGCAGATTGTTTACTGCCACATCACGGCGCCGTTCAGCGGGCGGGTGGGACTGCGGCAAGTCGATCCGGGCAACATCGCGCACGCCGCGGACGCGAATCCCATGCTGATTTTGACGCAGCTGCAGCCGATCGCCGTGATCTTCACTCTCCCGGAAGATGAACTGCAGCGCGTCGCGCAGCGCATGCGGCAGGGAACGCTGGAAGTGGACGCCTTCAGCCGCGACGATCAAACCAAGCTGGCGGCGGGGAAACTGCTGACCATCGACAACCAGATCGATCCGACGACCGGCACGGCGAAACTCAAAGCGGTGTTCGACAACAAGGACAACCGGCTCTGGCCGAACCAGTTCGTAAACGCGGATTTGCTGCTGGAGACGCGAAAGAACAGCACCGTGGTTCCTACCGCCGCGATTTTGCGCGGGCCCCAAGGCACGTTCGTCTATGCGGTGAATCCGGACAAGACGGTCGAGGACCGCGTGGTCTCGGTTTCGCTTACTCAAGGCGATGCCACAGTTGTTAGCGACGGACTCAATCCGGGCGACATGGTGGTAACCGATGGCCAGGATAAGCTGCAGCGAGGCAGCCGCATTGAGCCACGCAGTACTGGTACGAACTCCGGAGCTCGCACGACGCACGGCGATGGCGCCGGACATCAGCAATTTGCAGGGACCCCGGGTTCATGAGTCCGTCACGGCTATTCATTCTCCGGCCCGTCGCCACCACGCTGCTTATGGTTGGCGTGTTGCTTGTGGGCTGGGTCGCGTTCATGCAGCTGCCAGTGTCGGCGCTGCCCGAGGTCGACTACCCAACCATCCAGGTGGTGACGTTCTATCCGGGAGCAGATCCGGAGGTGATGGCGTCATCGGTAACGTCTCCTCTGGAGCGGCAGTTCGGCCAGGTACCCGGCCTGAGCCAGATGACCTCGACCAGTTCGTTCGGCAGTTCTGTGATCACCCTGCAGTTCGGGCTCGACCAGAACATTGACGTCGAAGAGCAGCAGGTACAGGCGGCGATCAACTCGGGCTCCACCTATTTACCCACGGACTTACCGAATCCTCCGATTTATAACAAGGTTAATCCGGCGGACGCGCCGATTCTCACGCTGGCCCTTTCGTCGGATTCGCTGCCCTTGTCCAAGGTCGAGGATCTCGCCGATACATCCCTGGCACAAAAGATTTCACAACTCCCAGGCGTGGGGTTGGTCTCAATCAGCGGCGGGCAAAAGCCGGCGGTCCGGATTCAAGCGAACCCGACCGCGCTGGCTTCTTATGGTCTGAGCCTTGAGGATCTGCGCGCGGCCATGGCCCAGGCCAACGTGGATCAGGCCAAGGGCGTCATCGACGGGATGCGGCAGTCTTATACGATCGGCGCCAACGATCAGCTGTTTTCCAGCGACCAGTACAAACCGATTGTGGTCGCCTATCGCAACGGCGCGCCGGTACGGCTCAGCGACGTGGCCAACGTCATCGACGGCACCGAGAACAACCGGCTGGCCGCCTGGATGAACCTGACGCCAGCCGTGATCGTCAACATCCAGCGCCAGCCCGGCGCCAACATCATTAGCGTAGTCGACCGCATCAAGAAACTGCTGCCGCAATTGCAGGCGTCGCTGCCGCAAGCGGTCAAGGTGCAGATTCTCACCGACCGGACCACCACCATCCGCGCCTCGGTCAAAGATGTGGAGTTTGAGTTGATGCTGGCCATCGGACTGGTGGTGATGGTCGTCTTTCTGTTCCTGCGGAACCTCTCCGCCACGGTGATTCCCAGCGTAGCGGTGCCGCTCTCGCTGATCGGAACGTTCGGCGTAATGTATCTGCTCGGCTACAGCTTAAACAACCTGACGCTCATGGCGCTGACCATCTCCACCGGCTTTGTCGTAGACGACGCCATCGTCATGATCGAAAACATCGACCGCTACCTGGAGGCCGGGGACTCTCCGCTGGAAGCTGCCTTGAAAGGGTCAGGGCAGATCGGTTTCACGATCGTCTCGCTGACCGTCTCGCTGATTGCGGTGCTGATCCCGCTGTTGTTCATGGGCGACATCGTCGGCCGCTTGTTCCGCGAGTTTGCGGTTACGCTGGCGGTGACGATTCTGGTCTCGGCGGGAGTTTCTCTGACCCTGACTCCGATGATGTGCGCCAAACTTCTCAAACATCGCAAAGAAGGCGAGAAGGGGCGCTTCTACGAAGTCACCGAAGATTACTACAATCGCATCATCGCGTTTTACGGCCGGTCCGTGAAGTGGGTGCTGAAGCACCAGACCGCGACGCTGCTGGTAACCTTCGCCACCCTGGTTTTGACGCTGGGTCTTTACGTTGTGGTGCCAAAGGGTTTCTTCCCGGTGCAGGACACAGGTGTAATTCTCGGAGTATCGGAAGCACCGGACTCCGTTTCTTTTGACGCCATGCAAACGCGGCAGCAGGAACTGGCGAAGATCATTCTGCAGGACAAGGCGGTTGATAGCTTGTCCTCGTTTATCGGGGTGGACGGCACCAATACGACGCCCAACGCGGGCCGAATCCAGATTAATTTGAAGCCGGTCGACGAGCGCGCTGACGACGCGTCGGCGATTATCCGGCGACTGCAGCCGTTGCTGGCGAAGGTAGAGGGCATCACGCTTTACATGCAGCCGGTGCAGGATC
This sequence comes from Candidatus Sulfotelmatobacter sp., assembly GCA_035511455.1. Classification (GTDB taxonomy): domain Bacteria; phylum Acidobacteriota; class Terriglobia; order Terriglobales; family Acidobacteriaceae; genus Sulfotelmatobacter. The sequence continues at coordinate 76,567 of DATKFH010000072.1, forward strand.
TGACGGTGGAAGACCGGGTCAGCCGGACACAGTTCCAGTACTCTATTGAAGATGCGGATGCACAGGAACTGGCGCAGTGGACACCGAAGCTGGTCGACAAACTGCGCACCCTGCCGGAACTGCGGGATGTGGCGACCGATCAACTGAACAACGGACTCAAGACGATGGTCTCGATTGACCGGGACACGGCGTCGCGCCTGGGAATCTTTCCGCAGGCTATCGATAACACGCTGTATGACGCATTCGGTCAGCGGCAGGTGTCGACCATCTTTACTCAGCTAAACCAATACCACGTAATTCTCGAGGTGCTGCCGAGCTTTGCGCAGAATCCCGATTCCCTGAAAGATATTTACATCCGGCCCAGCGCCGTAACTCCAAACTCGGGCGCGCCGACTGCGAACGGCGCCGCGGTGACGACCAGCGGAGCGCCAGTCCCGATTTCAACATTCACACGCATGCAGTCGAGCAACGCTTCCCTGGCGGTGAACCATCAGGGACAATTTCCGGTAGTGACGCTCTCGTTCAATCTTGCGCCAGGCAGTTCTCTGGGAGATGCCACCAAGGCCATCCAACAGGCGGAGAAGGACATCCAACTCCCCCCCAGCATCCACGCGGCATTTCAAGGAACGGCCGCAGCCTTTCAAAATTCGCTGGCCTCCGAGCCCTATCTGATTCTGGCGGCTGTTATCACGGTGTACATCGTGCTCGGCGTTTTGTACGAGAGCTACATTCACCCCATCACGATTCTCTCCACGCTGCCGTCGGCGGGCGTGGGCGCGATTTTGGCTCTGATGATCACGGGCAATGACCTGACCGTGGTGGCGCTGATCGGCATCATTCTTCTCATCGGAATTGTGAAGAAGAACGCCATCATGATGATCGACTTCGCGCTGGAGGCTGAACGCGAGGAGCACAAACCGGCGGAGGAAGCGATCTATCAGGCCTGTCTGCTGAGGTTCCGTCCGATCATGATGACGACCATGGCTGCGCTGCTGGGCGGCTTGCCACTGGCTCTGGGATCGGGCACGGGCGCGGAATTGCGGCGGCCGCTTGGTATCACGATTGTCGGCGGCCTGCTACTCAGCCAGTTGCTTACGCTGTACACGACGCCCGTGGTTTATCTGTGGTTTGACCGGCTGGCGCAGAGATTCTCGCGCTACCGGATTGGCAACGTGATTCCCCCGGAACCCATGTCGGCGGATTAGACGATGAGTATCTCGGCTCCATTTATCCGGCGTCCCATCGGCACTTCGCTGCTGGCCGCGGCGCTATTGCTCTCGGGAATCCTCGCCTTCAATTTTCTTCCCGTAGCTTCGTTGCCGCGGGTGGACTTCCCCGTGATCGGAGTGGGCGCGGGCCTGCCGGGCGCGGACCCGCAGACCATGGCGTCGGCCGTGGCTACACCGCTGGAACGCCAGTTTGGACGCATTGCCTCCGTGAATCAGATGACGTCGTCCAGTCAGTTGGGCACGACCAGCATCACGCTGCAGTTTGATTTGAACCGCGATATTAATGCCGCCGCGCGCGACGTGCAGGCTTCAATCAACGCGGCGCGCAGCCAACTTCCCGCCAATTTGCCGAGTAATCCGAGTTATCGCAAGGCAAATCCTGCCGACGCTCCCATCCTCATCCTGGCGTTGACCTCAGACACGATGACCGTGCCGCAGATGTACGACGCTGGCGATTCGATTCTGGCGCAGAAACTGGCGCAGGTGGACGGCGTGGGCCAGGTTTTTGTCGGGGGGGCGGCACAGCCCGCGGTTCGCGCCGAGGTGAATCCGACCTTGTTGAACAAACTGGGGATTGGACTCGATACCGTCCGCAACGCCCTGAATGCGGCCAACGCGAACCGTCCCAAGGGTCAGGTTTCCGACAGCACAACGTCCTATGCGTTCACGGATACCGACCAGCTTTTTACCGCGGACCAATACCGGCCGCTGATCGTGGCCTACAACAATGGCGCGGCCGTGCGACTGGGGGACGTGGCAGATGTTCAGGATTCGGTCTCCGACAGCCGCAATATCGGCCTGGCTAACGGCAAGCCTGGGGTTCTCATCATCGTATTCCGGCAACCGGGGGCCAACATCATTGAAACCGTCGACCGGGTGCGGGCTCTGATGCCGTTTTTGCAGTCGTCGATTTCTCCGGCAATCAACCTGTCGATTGCCATGGACCGCACGGTGACGGTGCGCGCCTCGGTCAAAGATATTGAAACGACCTTGATCATTTCGGTGATTCTCGTGATCCTGGTCGTATTCGCATTTCTGCGCACGGTGCGGGCTACGATCATTCCCAGCATCGCCGTGCCGCTTTCGCTGGTCGGAACGTTTGGCGGAATGTACCTGCTGGGCTACAGCCTGGACAATCTGTCGCTGATGGCGCTGGCGATTTCGACCGGCTTCGTGGTCGATGACGCCATCGTGGTGCTCGAAAACATTACGCGCTACGTCGAGCACGGCATGGGCGTGGTGCAGGCGGCCTTCAAAGGAGCGGCTGAAATTGGATTCACCGTAGTGTCGATGAGCACGTCGCTGGTGGCGGTGTTCATTCCACTGCTCATGATGGGCGGCATCGTGGGACGGTTGTTCCGCGAATTCGCGGTAACGTTGAGCATTGCGATCGGGGTGTCACTGCTGGTTTCGCTCACCACTACGCCGACGATGTGCGCGAAATTTCTGCGGCCCGCGAACAACAAGAAGCACAACCTTTTCTACCGCGCCAGTGAGTGGGTCTTCAATTGGCTGCTGACGACGTACACCCACGCCCTGAAGTGGGTGCTCGCCTACCAGCCGGTAACGCTCACGGTCACGATCCTGGTGGCCTGCCTCAGCGTGTATCTGTACATCAAGGTACCCAAGGGTTTCTTCCCGCAGCAGGATACTGGACGCATCATGGGCGGCGTCATGGCCGCTCAGGACATCTCGTTTCAGTCCATGAGCGACAAGATGCAGCGCTATGTGGACATCGTCATGAAGGATCCGGCGGTCGACTCTGTCGTGGGATTTGCCGGCGGAAATACGGCCCAGAATCAGGGCCGCTTCTTCATGATGCTGAAGCCGCTCGAACAGCGCACCGACTGCAAGCCTCAACATTTCTGGCAGCACTGCCCGCCTGTAAGTGCCGACGATGTGATCAACCGTCTTCGAGGCAAGCTCGCGGTCGTGCCGGGAGCGACGCTGATTATGCAGTCGGCCCAGGACCTCACCATTGGCGGGCGGTTTGGCAACGCCCAGTATCAGTACACGCTGCAGAGCGCGAATCTGGACGACCTCAACAACTGGTCTCCGCGCCTGTTGCAGAAGCTTCGGACACTACCCGAATTGCGCGACCAGAATTCGGACCAGCAGGATAAGGGGCTGCAGGCCAAGCTGGTGATTGATCGCGACACGGCCAGCCGCTTGGGCATTACGCCACAGACTCTGGACAACGCCCTGTACGACGCGTTCGGACAGCGGCAGGTTTCCACCATGTACCGGCCGCTGAACCAATATCACGTGGTCATGGAAGTGGCACCCCAGTTCCAGCAGACCCCTGAGTCCTTACAGAACATCTACCTGCGCTCCACTGCGGGAACGCCGGTGCCTCTGGCTGCCTTCACGCACTACGAGCCGTCCAACACGCCCTTGGCGGTGAATCACCAGGGACAGGTGCCCTCAGTCACCATCTCATTCAACCTGGCGCCGGGAATTTCTTTAGGGCAGGCGACACAGGCGATTGATAGTGCCGAGCGCTCGATCGGCATGCCGGCCACGATTGAGGCCAGTTTCCAGGGGACGGCCGCGGCCTTTCAGGATTCGCTTTCGAGCGAACCGATATTGATCCTGACCGCCCTGATCACCGTTTATATCGTGTTGGGCATGCTCTACGAGAGCTACATTCATCCCATCACGATTCTGTCGACCCTGCCATCGGCGGGCGTGGGGGCGCTGCTGGCGCTGCTTTTGACGCACAACGAACTCAACGTGATTGGGACGATTGGCATCATCCTTTTGATCGGACTGGTGAAGAAGAATGCGATCATGATGATCGATGTGGCACTCGACGTGGAGCGCACCCAAGGCAAGAAGCCCGTGGAAGCGATTTATGAAGCGTGTATCCTACGTTTCCGGCCCATCATGATGACGACGATGGCCGCTCTGCTCGGCGGCCTCCCGCTGGCTCTGGGCACGGGAACCGGCTCCGAATTGCACCGCCCACTGGGGATCACGATTGTCGGTGGGCTGATCGTGAGCCAGATGCTCACTCTCTTCACCACTCCGGTGGTTTATGTTTACCTTGATCGTCTGCGACTGGCATTGCGAGGGGGCGAGGATCGCACGGTGACGGCCACTTCCCAAGGGCCACGCCCGAGTCCCGCGCACTAAGCGATTCCGAGCGAACGGCCAGTGCAACCTGGGCCAAGCATCCCCGCATCGCACGAGCTTAGCGATTGGCCCGCTCGCCATCTGCAGGCGTTCCGGCGGAAAAGCCATAGCACATCCGGTCGGGTCGCGGGGCTGCGCAGAGTCGAACTTCTCCCGTATGATAGGGAGTCTAGCAACGAAGAGTCATAACCGTGTTCGCCCGAGCCGTTGGGGCGGACCAGCGATTTTCCGATTTTTCGCTTCGGCAATCTACTACAGGAGTCAGGGATGCCAAAGAAAGCAGCAGGGCTGTTGCTGGTTTGCGCCAGCGTGGTGGTCTGGGTCAGTTGTGCGACCAACTCAAACCATTACTTGTACGCGGCCCAACCGACGGCCAACAACATCGTCGCCTATCGCGAAGACCCGAACTCGGGCGTACTCACGCTGCTGTCGGTGAGTCCGATTGCGGCGGGTCCGGCGGTACAGGCACTCGCGCTTCATCCGTCGAAAAAATACCTCTACGCCGCAAACACTCAGGAAAACGACATTTCCCTGTTCACGATTGACACCTCTGGGGTGCTCACGGAAGTGACTCCGCGCCCGAAGACCGATACGGCTCCGACACTGCTGGCCATGAACTCGGCCGGAAGTTTTCTCTACGTTGGTAACTCCGGCGCTAACGATATTTCTGTCTTTTCCATTGACGCCGGCAGCGGTCAGCTGACCGCGGTGGGCACTCCGCTGCAGCTTGGCCTGATTCCGAACAACATGCAAGTCTCCCCTTCCGGCAATTTTCTTTATGTGATCGGCGCCGGTTTGCCGGGAAGCATCGAGGTGTTCAGCCTTAGCGCGGGAGTTCCGAACCAGGTCCCGGTGCAAATAACCCAAGTGGGAACAAATCCTTATGGTCTTGCGATCGATCCTAGCGGGGCGCATCTCTACGTCGCCAATTCCCTTCCTGATAATTCAATCTCGGAATTCACGATTAACTCAGACGGGTCGCTCACAGCCCTCTCAACCATCGGCGGCGGGACGTTGTCCTCGCCTATTGCGCTCCTGATCGACAACTCGGGCAAATATCTTTACGTGGCGAATGCGGGTGCATCCAGTCTCTCGGCGTATGCGATCGCTGCCCATGGCTCACTGACTCTGCTTACTGCGAATGAATCGGTCCCGACGAATTCGCACCCAAGTTTCATGGTCAGCGATCCCAGCGGAAAATATGTGTTCGTGGGCAATTCGTCGAGTCCTGCGATTCAATCTTTCAGTCTGGATCCGGGCACCGGGACGCTCACCTCGGTGACTTCATACTCGGTCGCCGACACTCCGACTTCGATTGTCGTAGTACCTTAGCCTGAGGCACGGAGCGGCCTGATTGGAACGCGATGGATCGCGTGATTTAACAATCGGGTGACAAATCAGGATATAAGGATTGCGACAATATGCATGCAGCGCCCGAGACATTGCAACGGAGTGCGACGCCCAGCCATCTAAATTCGCAGGTGAAGTCTTGCTGGCATAGGCGCTGACCGGTGCCGGAACGGATCCTGAACCCATGAGAATCGCCAGCGCCGCAAGCGCTTTCCCGAAAAACTACTATTCGCAGAAATTCCTGCTCGAGAAACTGCAGGAATACTGGGGCGACCGGCTGCGTAATCCGGCACTGCTGGCGCGGTTGCATCGCAACGTGACGGTAGAGGGCCGATATCTCGCATTGCCCACCGAGAAGTACTACGACATCACCACCTGGGGCCAGGCGAACGACGTCTGGATTGAAGTGGCGCAGGAATTGGGCGAGCAGGCTTTGTGCCGCGCGCTGCATCATGCCGGAATTGAGAGGCATCAACTGGGCGCTCTCTTTTTCGTTTCGGTGACGGGCATTTCGAGCCCGTCCATTGACGCACTGCTCATCAACCGCATGGGATTGCCGCCGTACATCCGGCGGGTACCGATTTTTGGGTTGGGCTGCGTTGCGGGCGCGGCGGGGATTGCGCGTGCAGCGGATTACGTGCGCGCCTATCCCTCACAGGCGGCTGCTCTGGTGTCGGTGGAGCTTTGTTCGCTGACGATTCAGCGTGACGACCTCTCCGTGGCCAATTTGATTTCCTCGGGCCTGTTTGCCGACGGCTCGGCCGCGGTCATCGTCGCAGGTGAAGACACCAATTCTTTCGGGCCTACGATCCTGGCGACCCGCTCGGTTTTCTATCCCGAGACCGAGGAAATGATGGGGTGGAAGATTACAGAGAAGGGATTCCGCATTACGCTTTCGCCAGAAGTGCCAGTTCTGATTCGTGAGCATCTGGGACACGATGTCGACAGATTCCTTGCCGATCAGGGCTATCAACGCAGTGATGTGAAAAGTTGGGTGCTGCACACGGGAGGCCCGAAGGTTCTGGAGGCGACGGCCGATGCTCTCGATCTGCGCAACGGTCAACTCGATGCTTCTTGGGATTGTCTGAAAAGGGTGGGCAACCTGTCGTCAGCCTCTGTCCTGGTGGTGCTAGAGGACGTGATGCGGAACCGGCGACCCGAACCGGGGACGCTGGGTGTGCTCGCGGCGATGGGACCCGGGTTTTGCTCGGAACTACTGCTGCTGCGATGGTAGACCAGAAGCATGAGCCAGAACTTCCGAGGAGCGACCGACGTTTTCGTGATTGGGGGTGGGCCTGCGGGCTTGGCGGCTGCGATTGCGGCTCGACAACGAGGACTCGAAGTGTTGGTGGCGGACGGCGGGCAGCCTCCGATTGACAAGACCTGCGGCGAAGGGCTTTTGCCGGATGGACTCGCGGCGCTGGAGCAACTGGGGATTCACGTGCCTGTCGCCGCTTCGCACCCATTCCGCGGGATTCGTTTCCTGAGCGCTGCCTTATCGGCGGACGCTTCCTTCCCTGAGAACGGCTCCGGTATAGCGCTGCGCCGGACTACACTGCATCGCCTCATGATCGAACGGGCCGAGCAGCTGGGCGCCGGCTTGATGTGGCGAACCGCGGTCACTGGCATTTCCGCAGACGGGGTTCATCTCGCGGATCGTATCGTGCGCACCCGCTGGATCGTTGGTGCGGACGGGTCGAATTCGCGCGTCCGGCGCTGGGCAGGACTCGATCGCGGTCCGCGCCCTCGCCTCCGTTATGCCTTCCGCCGGCATTTTTGCGTTGCGGCCTGGTCCGATCACATGGAGGTGTACTGGGGCGATCGGTGTCAGGGCTACGCCACCGCAGTGAGCCGCGAGCAAGTCTGCGTGGCCTTGGCGTCGCATGATGCGAATCTGCGATTGGAGGAAGGTCTGCAGGCGTTACCGCGATTGCGAGCTCGTTTGAATGGGGCTGAGGCGGCGTCAACGGAACGAGGGGCGGTCACGGGAAATCGCGAATACGGGCGGGTCTGGCGCGACAAGGTGGTGCTTATCGGAGATGCGTCCGGGACTGTAGATGCGATCACGGGCGAGGGCTTGGGGCTGGCGTTCAGCCAAGCCGTCGCCTTAGCCCAGTCGCTCGATACGGCGGATCTAAGCCTCTATGAGGCGGAACATCGGCGCCTGGCTTTGCGTCCGCTGTGGATGGCGCGGCTGATGCTCACTCTAGATGGACGCCCTCGGTTGCAGCATCGTACACTTCAGGTCTTCCAGAAAAACCCTGAGATTTTCCGGCGGCTGCTGGCGTTGCACGTGGGAGCGATGCCACCCTTGCACCTGGTAAGGGTCGGGCTGACGCTGGGATGGGGGCTGTTGACCGCTTAAACATGAAAAACGGAACCGGAGGCTGCACGAGACTGGTGTCTGCGGTTCTGGCCCTCATGACCGTGGCGTCTGTCTCTGCGCTTTCTCAGCAGATCGATCTCAAGCTCGATCCTGCCAAAACCATCGTCAGATTCTCTCTCGATGCTTCGCTCCACACTGTGCATGGCGCGTTTCAAGTGAAGCCCGGCGCGCTCGAGTTCGATATTGCTTCCGGGCAAATTTCTGGAGAGATCCTGGTGGAGGCGAACAGCGGCGTGACCGGAAACGGCATGCGCGACCGCAAAATGCACAAAGATGTTCTGGAGAGCGAGTCCTATCCCGAAATATCATTCCTCCCCGACCGCATCGACGGCGCGGTGGCGGGCCGTGGGAAATCGTCGGTCAATGTGCATGGGATGTTTCGTATTCATGGCGTCGAGCGCGAAATCACGGTTCCGGCGCAGGTCGAAATGGCCGCAGACCTTTGGTCTGCGATCGTGCATTTTACGATTCCCTACGCGAAATGGGGAATGAAGAACCCGAGTACGCTGTTTTTACGGGTCAATGATTCGGTGGAGATCGAGCTAGCCGTCTCGGGAACGGTAGCTGAACACAGCGCCACTCCTCGCGATGCAGCTCAATAGCGGTCTTGCGGCGCGATTCCCTTTCCTTCTGTGCATTCGTAGCCACGGCCAGAGGCCAGGTTCTTATACTCTTCGGTTCTGCCGCTGGGCCAATCAATGACGACGCGGTCGATCCGATCGCGCTTCTCCAGACCGAAAGTCACGGGCAACTCGGATTGCGAGAGATAGCTGGAGCCACCTTTGACCATCCGGGACTGAGTCATGCCCGCGGTAAAGACGCGCACCATCGCACCGATCGCGTCACGGTTGGACTTGGTTCCGACGAGACGAAAGCGAATGCTTCGGTTCCCGTTCAGCTGATCGTTGCGGTACAGGTAGGCGGGGCCGTTGTTGGTGGTGAGAAGGAGATCGAGATCGCCGTCGCGATCGAAATCGGCATAGGCGAGACCACGCCCCACTTTGGGCTGATCGAAGCCTCCGGCAACTTCTCCTGCGACATCGCGAAAACTTGCTTTCCCAGTGTTCAGAAAAAGCTGGGGCGGTTGCGCGTATCCGACGTTGCCGCGGATGTTTCGCACCGTCTCATCAATATGTCCGTTGGCCACGGCGAAGTCGAGCCAGCCATCCAGATTGACATCGAGAAAGACACAACCGAAGCCGAGGCTGTTCCGCGATGCCATCCCGACGCCCGCCTGCGCCGCGATGTCCTCGTAACCCTTGCCAGTGGCGCGGTACAGCCCGATCATTTCGTTGTCGAAGTTCGTGATGGCGATGCCAGGAGATTCCGCGTTCTCGAAATCGGCGACGTCGATTCCCATGCCGGCGCGGGCTTTGCCTTCGCTGCTGAAAGCGAGACCGGCTTCCACAGCCACGTCCTTGAAAGTACCATTGTGCTGGTTGCGATACAGCTTGTTGGGCTGCGTGTCGTTGGCCACAAGCATGTCGGGCCAGCCGTCACGATTACCGTCGAGCAAGGCAACTCCCAGTGATTTGGAACTGCTGTCAAAGATTCCGCTCGCCGCGGTGACGTCTTCGAAGGTTCCGTCGCCGCGATTGTGAAAGAGCCAGCAGGTTTCTCCCCGATAGGCTTCCGGGGTGCAATACGATTTGTGCTTTCCGTCGAGGCTGCAGAACACATCGCGCTCGGGCGACCATTTCACATAGTTGCAGACAAAGAGATCGAGCAAGCCGTCGCGATCGTAGTCAAACCAAAGAGCAGATGTGCTGAATCCCTCGCGTTTGCCGAGACCGCTCGCGTTGGTGACGTCCACGAATGTGCCTTTACCGGTGTTGCGGAACAACCGGTTTTGGCCTACGCAGGTGACGAGAATGTCGGGGAAGCCATCATTGTTGTAGTCGCCCACAGCCACGCCCATGCCGTAGAGTTCGACATCGAGACCCGCGCGCGAAGTCACGTCGGTGAAAGTGCCGTTCCCGTTGTTGTGGTACAGGCGCAGCGTGGTGCGGTTCTTCTTGTGGCCGGGCCAGTCGGCACCGTTGATCAGCAGGATGTCCTGCCATCCGTCCCGATCGTAGTCCAAAAAGGCGCAGCCGGAGCCGAGCGTCTCCGGCAGGAACTTCCCGCCGAACGCCCCACTGTTGTGCTGGAACTGAATCCCAGCCTTGGCGGTCACGTCCGCGAATCGAAAACCAGGGGAAGCCGCCGAGCCGGATTGAGCCCGGGCGAGAAGCGTCATCCGCGACAACGATGCCAGACCTGCCATGCCCCATAGGAAGGACCTGCGATTCACGGAACGTTCACCAGCCCGGCACGAATCGCATACACAACCAGTTCTGCGGTCTTATGAATTCCCAAGGTGTTCATGATGTTGGCGCGGTGGACGGCCACGGTGTTGGCGCTGAGATCGAGGACGACTGCGATCTCTTTGTTTGACTTGCCGTCGACGATCATCTGGAGAACTTCGAGTTCACGCTGCGTCAGGGCAGCGCGTTCACCCTTGAGAGGCGTGCTGTGCTCGACTTGCGGATCGAAGAACGTTTCTCCTGCGGCAACCTTGCGGATGGCAGCCCCCAATTCCAGTTCCAGGGCATTCTTGAGCATGTAGCCTTTGGCTCCAGCATCGATCGCCTGCCGCACCCACGTGCTTTCAGTGTGCATGCTGAGCATGAGTACCGCTGTGTGCAACGAATCCTCCAGAATTTCGCGCGTGGCTTGCAGGCCGTTCATGCCAGGAAGAGCACAGTCCATGACCACGACCTGCGGGTGCAGCTCCTTCGCCAGTCTCACGGCTTCTTCGCCATCGCCCGCCTCGCCCACCACTTTCATGTCGGGCTCATCTTCCAGCATGCGCCGGAAACCGCGGCGGACCAGGCTGTGATCATCCACGAGCAAGACTGTGATCTTCTTTTCCATAGGCCTCCGCCTTTTCTCTGGGAACAAACAGGTGCACTCTGGTTCCACCTTCTGGCGGACGGGAGAAAACGATCCGTCCCCCCATCAGCTCCGAGCGTTCGCGCATGGCCACCAAACCAATCCCTTGCTTCTTCGGCCGGTCCGCGAAGCCAACTCCATGATCTTCAACTTCCAGTTCAACCGCGTCCGGCAAGAACAGCAGCCGCACCCAGGCTTGCTTGGCTCCCGAGTGCCGCGCCACGTTGTTCAGCGCCTCCTGAAGCACCCGGTAGATGTGCACGCCGGCTCCGCCGTCCACTGGAAACGGCTCGCCCCGCTTTTCATAGGATATGGCAATTCCCGTTTGTCTTTCCACGGTGGGGATATACCAGTCGAGGGTGCTCTCGAGGCCGGCTTCGTCGAGCATGACAGGATGCAACGCCTGCGAGAGGCTGCGCACGCTCTCCAGCGTCGTCTGCACGGTCTGCAGAACTTCCTGCAAATCCGCGCGCAGTGATGAGCCCTCCGGGGCGTGCGTTCCGGCGCGGCGCAGCATCGATCCGACTGCGGTGAGTATCTGGCCAAATTCGTCATGCAGTTCGCGCGAAATGTAGCGGAGCGTTGATTCCTGGGTGGAGATCAGCTTCTGCGCCAGTTCGCTGCGGCGCGCGGAAATTTCCTCCAGCCGGGCGAAGAGGCGGCGGTTCCAGCGGATGATGGACAGACTGCTCAGCAATATGGCGAGCAAAGTTGCGGCCAGAAAAATGTAAACCTGGAGCTGGACGCGATCGTAAATCTGGACAATGCGCAACGCGGCCTGCTCCTCATTCTCGCTGTTCTGCACCAGCAAGCGAGCCACGGCGGTGCTCAGCGCCGCCTGGCGTTCCTGCAACGAAAGCTGGATCTGTGCGCGCGCCTCCTTCTCCTTGCCTTCATGGGCGAGGGCGAAGACGCGGTCGACGGCATCCCAGAACTGGGTAAACGAACCGGTCAGAAATGCGCTCTGCTCCGGGGTTCGGCTGGCCGCGGCGAAATCGGCCTCCAGGCGAATGGCGTCGTCGAGATCGGTCCGAATGCGCTGAAACTGGGCGGACCACGCGGTCAGAGGATAAGGCTCGTCCCCGCTGACCATGTCGCGCATGGCCACCGCCAGCACGTTGAGATCGTTCTGGATTCTCAACAACTGCAGGGAATCTCTTCGGTTGCGGTCGACCAGCCCGGTCTGCAACTTGCGCAGACCGGTGACCTGCCACGTAATGTAGGCCGAGTAGGCCACGACCGCCGACAACGTGATAAAGAGGCCCAACAGCAGGCCTAAAGTCGGGGAACGCTCCGGCGGAGACGGTCGGGACACGCCCCGAGCATACAACGGCGGGGCATAGCCTGTCACAGTCCAGCAGGCAGCCAGCAGATGTGTGACAATACAGTAATAATGAAGCGAATCCAGACTCCAGAGAGTCGAATTATAGATTGAGTCCCCCAGCGAAAGACGCACCGAAGCCCCTAAAGATCCAGCGACTGAAGGTTGTTTTGCCAGAGGTCTGGAAGCTGATGCGCCCGCGCCGCGGGCTACTGGCGCTGGGATTCGCGCTGATGGTGATTAACCGGCTGGCTGGGTTCGTCCTGCCTTACTCCTCGAAATTCCTGATTGATGACGTCGTAGGAAAGCATCACACCGAGCTTTTGCGGCCGCTGGTTTTCTCAGTCTTGGCGGCAACGCTGATCCAGGGCGTGACTTCTTTTTCTCTGACCCAGTTGCTGTCGAAGGCGGCGCAACGGTTGATTGCAGAACTTCGGCAGGAAGTACAGAAACACATATCTCGTCTCCCGGTTGCTTTTTACGATGCCAACAAGACCGGCGCGTTGGTGTCGCGCATCATGACCGACGTGGAAGGCGTGCGCAACCTGCTGGGCACCGGGCTGGTGGATTTTGCCGGGGGGATGGTCGCCGCGGGCATCGCGCTGGTGCTCCTGCTCCGCATCAGCACACCATTGACTTTGATCGCGGTCGGATCTCTGGGCTTTTTTGCCTTGGCGTTGAACCGGGCTTTCGCCACCATCCGTCCCATTTTTCGCGAACGCGGCAAGATTAACGCTGAAGTCACGGGGCGCCTTACGGAATCTCTCGGCGGTGTGCGCGTCATCAAGGGATATCACGCAGAAGAACGCGAAGAGAATATCTTTGCCGGCGGCGTGCGGCGACTGTTGGATAACGTCATGCGCACGCTCACCGCTACTTCGCTCATGAGCCTCTCTGCCAGCGTGCTGCTCGGAGTTGTCGGAGCTGCCACCATGTACGTCGGCGGACGTCAGATGGTCGCGAGGAGTCTGACTCCCGGAAGTTATTTTTCTTATAACTTTCTGCTGGTTTTTCTGGTCGCTCCGATTATGCAGATCGTGTCGATTGGAACCCAGCTCACCGAGGCGTTGGCCGGATTGGAGAGGACCCAGGAGATTCTGCACGAGCGCCCTGAGGATCAGGACGCGAAGCGCACCGTCCGGTTGCCTGATATCGTGGGCACGATTGAGTTCGATGACGTGACCTTCAGCTACGACGGCACACATGAAGTCCTGCACGACATTTCGTTCCGCTCCGAACCCGGAACGGTGACCGCACTGGTGGGGTCGTCCGGGTCCGGCAAGTCCACCACGATTGGACTGGTCTCTGCTTTCTATTCCCCTACGAAGGGGACAGTTCGGGTGGATGGTGTGGACCTGAGCGCCGTGCGCTTGGACTCATTCCGCACGCGGCTCGGTGTGGTGTTGCAGGAATCATTCTTGTTTGATGGGACGATTCGTGAAAATGTCGCCTTCTCGCGGCCCGAAGCGACCGAAGAAGAAATCATGCGCGCCTGCCGCATCGCTCGCGTCGACGAGTTTGCCGAGTCCTTTGCGGACAAGTACGAAACCGTGGTGGGCGAGCGCGGCGTGAAGTTGTCCGGCGGGCAACGGCAGCGAATCTCGATCGCCCGAGCGATCCTTGCGGAACCGCGCATCCTCATTCTGGATGAAGCCACTTCCAGCCTTGACTCCGAATCGGAGCAAATGATTCAGCAGGGTCTTTCCTTTCTGATGCAGGGACGGACAACGTTCGTCATCGCGCACCGGCTGTCGACCATTCGGCGCGCCGACCAGATCATGGTGATGGAACAGGGACGAATTCTGGAACGCGGCACGCACGCGCAGCTCTATGCGGCTCGGGGCCGCTATTACGATCTGTACACGCGACAGCATGGGGTTGAGGTAAACCTCTTCCTAGCGCCCGGTGAAGGGGATGCGGTTGCGGTCCCGGGCGACGGTGCAGAAGCCAAGAATGGCGATGTGAAAGCAGCTGACGCTTTGCGCGTGCTGCGAGGAGAGATGCGCTAGGTCTATGACAACTTCTCCCGTGGTCCCCGCTGCGCGTCATGCGCGTCACACCGCCGCCATCCAGACTGAAAACTTGTGCCGGCATTACCGCATGGGGGAAACCTCGATTCGTGCGGTGGACGGAGTCTCTCTCGAGGTCCGGGCTGGAGAGTTCGTGGCATTGTTAGGCAGTTCCGGTTCCGGCAAGTCGTCGGTACTGAATCTGATCGCTGGACTGGATCGCCCGACTTCCGGCAGCGTCGTGGTGCAGGATCGTGACCTGGCGAAACTCTCGCGCGAAGAACTGGCCAAGTACCGCCTACATGTTGTAGGTATGGTCTTTCAATCGTTCAATCTGATCGCCAGCATGACGCTTGCCGAGAACGTGGAACTGCCACTGCGCTTCGCCGAAGTGGAACGAAACCGGCGCGATAGTTTAGCCCGGGAAGCCCTGGAGCGCGTTGGCTTGCGTGCGCGCATTAACCATCGCCCCAGCGAGCTTTCCGGTGGCGAACAACAGCGGGCGGCTCTCGCCCGAGCGCTCATCAACCGGCCGCAGCTCTTGCTGGCGGACGAGCCTACCGGAAACCTAGATAGCCACACGGGAACGGAAATCCTCGACTTGGTGCGCGAGTTCAATCAGCAATTGGGAATGACGGTGGTCATGGTGACGCATGAGCGCGCCTTGGCCGAGCGTTATGCGCAGCGCATGATTTTCCTGGCGGACGGAAAGTTAATAGACGATCGGCCGAATGAGCCCGCGGCTCTGACCGGAGCACGGAAGGGGGATTCATGAAGATTCCCGATCTAACCGAACTCGCATTGCGCAATCTGCGCGAATCGCTGCTGCGAAATTCGCTGACTACGATTGGAATCTCAGTGGGAGTCGCTTCTTTAGTGGCGATGCTCTCGCTGGGCATCGGTCTGCAACAACTGGCATCGCGGCGCCTAGTGAAGTCTGGGCTGTTTGATACCGTGGTGGTGACTTCGCGCCGCGAAATGCGCGGCATGGGGCGTGAGGAAGAGCGAAGCGGGCCGACGCCGGGTGAGAGCCGCATCCTCGACGAACCTACACGGCAGGAAATTGAGCGCCTGCCGAATGTGCTCGAGGCTTATCCCGACATTCGCTTCGCCACCGAATTGCGCTACGATGATAAGCCGCATCTCACCTTGGTTTCGGCGATGCCCGCTTCGGCGAAGTCCAATGACGCCTTCGAGGGAATGCAGGGCAACTTCTTCTCTTCGGATTCGGCCGCCGAGGTAATTTTGCAGAAGTCATTTGCCGAGGAACTTCTGGGAAAGACGCCGGCGCTGGGAGCCGCCGAGCCAAACGTTGCCGAACTGGCAAAGCCGCTTCTCGGCAAGGAGCTGACGCTGCGTTATGCGCAGCGGGAGTCCGCATCAACGCAGCCCGTACCACTTGGGCCCACCGAAGCCGCACCGGGCGATGCCAGCGTTGCGGGGGCCGCTTACTCCGTTGTCTCGCGCGAGCAGAAGCTTAAGATCGTCGGGGTTTCCGATCTCGATCCCGAGAGCATGCGCGGCCCCATGCGTGCGAAAGTCTTTTTGCCGTTGAAGCTGGCCGAAGGCCTGCACGTGATGCTGCCCACCGACCTGCGCGAGATTGCGCACGCCGGCGATCAGCCTGTGTACTCCTCGATCAGCGTGCGGGTGAAAAATCCGGCGCAGGTACAGTCCGTCGAAGACGCAATCAAGAAGATGGGGTTCACCACGTTCTCGATTCTCGATGCTACCCGCAGCCTCCGCCAGTTCTTTGCCGTGCTGGATCTGTTCCTGGGAATCTTTGGGAGCCTGGCGCTGGCCGTCGCCTCGATTGGCATCGTGAATACGCTGGTCATGGCGATTTTGGAACGGCGCCGCGAGATTGGCATCATGAAGGCGATCGGAGCCAGTGATGGCGACGTGAAGAAACTCTTCTTCGCCGAGGCCGGCTCCATGGGCATTCTGGGCGGTATCGTGGGAGTCGCGCTGGGATGGACAATTGGCCAGGTGATTAATCTGGGCACTAACGTCTACCTGAAGCGGCAGTCGCTGCCTCCGGAACATTTCTGGGCGGTGCCTTGGTGGTTGGTCGCGAGCGCTATCTTATTTGCGTTTGTCGTAAGCCTGGTTTCGGGGCTGTATCCAGCCGGACGCGCGGCTCGCCTGGACCCTGTGCAAGCGCTACGCTACGAATAGACTCCGCATGAGATCACTCCTACCGCTCGCCTTCCTGGCTGCGCTGTTCTTGGGCTTTCTATTTGCTGGAAGCCCGGTGGCGGCGCAGAGCCGGATCGATTGCAACGCTATGAACAGCCGGATCCTGAAGCAGGTTGTACACTACTGCGTCTACCTTCCGGCTGGCTATGACGCGGGCGCGGCGGAACACCCGGCGCGGCGTTATCCAGTGCTTTATTTTCTGCACGGCCTTGGCGATAACGAGCAGACCCTCTTCAGCAGCGGCGGCTGGACCTTGCTCGACGATCTTCGTCACCAGCACAAGATGGGTGACTTTTTGATCGTGGCGCCCGAGGGCCGTCGTAGTTTCTACATCAATTCCGCCGACGGCTCCGTTCGCTACGACGATTTTTTTCTGCAGGAGTTCATGCCGCATACGGAGGACAAGTACCGCGTTCGCGCCGGGCGCGCGGGGCGTGCCATCAGCGGAATCTCGATGGGAGGTTACGGAGCGCTGCGGCTCGCCTTCGCTCATCCGGAACTGTTCTCAGCGGTCAGTGCACAGAGCGCCGCCCTGATCACTGAATCGCCGCAACAGTTGGACTCGGCGCAGCGCGCCGGGACGCAGTTAGGCGGACTGCTGGGAGCTGTCTTTGGCAACCCGATCAACGTCCCCCACTGGAACGAGAACAATCCATTCTTTTTGGCGAGGAAAAATGCCCTATCGCTGCGGAAGTTGGCGATCTATTTCAACTGCGGACAGGATGATAACTACGGCTTCGAAAAAGGTGCGGAGCAGCTGCATGACCAACTGCAGAAGCAAGGGGTCGCACACGAGTATCACCCCTACCCCGGCGACCACGGGCTGGCATATTTCCTTTCCCATTTCGCAGAGGTGATGGAGTTCCACTCTCGCGCATTTCGCCTGATCCCATAGCCTGTCGGGCCTGCAACGGGGGAGTGTAAACTGGTACCTAATCATCGCATTATCCGAGCGGAGGGATGCGTGAGTGGTTGAAACTGGCGGTCTTTAGAGTGCTTTAGAATCATTCGTTTACGTCGTTTCAATGATTTATAGAAACATATAGAACGCACAATACGTTTATTTCTGCACAGTCGGAACCTTGAAAGTCGGATTTGTGGGGCGATGAGAAACGGGGTGGTCAAAACGGGTGGTCCTTTCGACTGCCGTCAACGGTTTCGTTTCAACAACCCATCGCACTTTCATTGCACTCGGAGTCGGTAGGTGAGTTGGAGAGTGGGGACCATCACCCATCACGCGGGGTCCGGACTTTGCGGGGTGTTGTCCTTTTGAAAAGTCAACTTTCCAATGTAGCAGTCTTCATGCACGGGCTGTCCGTTTTCGTCCGTCTTGCAATTTTCGAGCGATACCTGATTGCCGCAAATCCAGCACCTGTGAGTTGGTTCTTGAGGGGATGTCACGGGCCTCCTAGAGCGAATCATCTGATTTGCACAAGAGACCGACGCGCAGACGATGCACGGCGGAGGAAAGTGTAAAGAGACTCATACAGGGTAACTCCCTCGTGCGGTACCGCACATTTATTTTCTGTGAATTCGAGAGGGTCTTTGCGTTGCGTCAAGACCCGGCACTGGGGTCTAAATTAGTTTGAAAATCAACCCCAGAGGTGTGGCATGTCACGCAGGTTTGAAATTAACATCATGCTAAGGGTCAGTAGTTCACATGATGTCGCAGCCAACCATCTGGAAGGGCACTTCAGGCAACCTGCCACACAGGACCACATTCGTGCCGTGGTTGAAGGACTCCTTCCTCTACTCGAAACAAAGGAACGGAAGGCTTATCCGTACTACGATTGCGTGGTTTCTTTGGTCACCGTTGCAGCGGTTGATTAGAGTGAGGCAGGGGCAGCGGGCCTCAGGTGCATACCGTTGACCCATCAGCGCGTGTGTGGGTGGTGCGTTCAATCTGTCGCTGATACAAGAGTTGTTGTGCTTCCAGCTTCAAATGAAAGGCTTTCTTTCTTCCTTCACTGACTCCGACCGCAACGCCGATGGCTGTGAAGATGAGAACAGAGAAGATGGCCGAGTTCCCTTCCTCAGTCCTGTGCTCGCGTGAGAGGTAAGCGAAAATGACCGTTGAAAGCACCGCAGAGAACAAGAAGGTGTAGAGGCCGTACAGGACGGCTGTTGCAACGATGATGTTTTGCGCCTGCTTGTAAAGCTCAGCGGCATAGGACTGCACAATATTTGAATCGTACTCGGTCGGCATTTGCTCGTTCTCGCAGTTGGAGCCATTCTTAAGTTGCCGTGTTTTCAGCTACTTGCCTGAGTGGGCGGTTAGTCGGAATCGGTAGTCCTTGTCGTCGGGAAGACGTCCGTCAATCCGGAGAACCTTTACGGTCGAATCCACATCACTAGCGCGAACATAGCCGATTGCTCCCGGCACATTAAATACAAACCTGAGCACATCGGGGGGCGTCGCGAGGTTCTTCGGGGAAACAAACACCGCGCCGCTAAACACGCCCTGAATGAAGTGGTTATTGAGGTCTTTCTCATTCATTCCGTAGATGTCGCGCAGCACGGCCTTTCGCTCGGGCTGGGAAGGGTCCAACATTACGATGGTAATACGCCGCCCGTTCGGCCAGTGACTGCGTTCGCCGAGGAAGATCTTGCGGAGATCATCGAAGGAAAAGTTCTCCACCGGGTTGGACTGGTTCACGATGATCACGACTGCCTGCTCGACGCCACCCGCTGGCAGGGGGGCAGGCGCTGCCACCATCCGCTCGGGTGAGTCGAGCCCCCCGGACATCAGGGCAATGATCACGAAGAACACAACGTTTGCCAATCGCCGCATCGGAGTACCCACTAGAATGTAAACCCAAGCTGAAGGTTGAGACCATCGGTCGATGGTTGCCGCCGCAGAGTGGTGTGGTCGTACTGTAGCTTGAGAGCCACCGATTCGCTGGGATCATACCGCACTCCGATCGACGGCCCCTGTTGCAAACCCACTTGCGGGAAGACCGGTTCCGCATCCGAAGCATTCACGTACTGGTACCTGACGTACGGCCGGTACGATCCAAAGCGCCTCGAAAGCTGCGTGTAGAACCCGGGTGTATCAAAGACGTGCGATGTGCCATCCGGCGCATGCCGGATAACGAGAGCCTCATTGAGCCATTCGAAGTTAGGACGGACAACTATCGCATGGGCGGCAACAATAAACTCACTGATTGCTGGTAGAGCGATCGGCCTTAGTCCGTCGTGATAAACGGAGACCCCCGCCTGCAACCCACGAACTGCCGTCGGCCGGAAGTAAAACCCCAGGTTGAAAGATTTTCCGTTGTTTTCGTCCACCGTATTCTGCACAGCCTCAGCGTTCGGAGAGGACGACGCCCGTCCGTTACCCACCTCTGCCACGTAGTGAAGCCCCAAACGTCCGGAGGGAATCATGCCGGTCGCTGAAACACCCACGTTGTGGATCGGCAAAATGCCGCCGTTATCTTCAAACTGGAACAAGAACGGCCGGCCCGTCGCTGTCTGCAACCAGGTGCTGTGGTGATACGCCGTGTTGTAATAACCAATCGCAGTGTGATACCTGCCCGCCGACAAGTTGAAATAGTCGTTCGGGGAATATTGCAGAAGATAGCGCTCCACATCTACGCCGAAAATGTTGTCCTTTCCGGCTTCGAAAACGATCTCACTCAGGAACTTGAACTTCTCGGAAATGTCGGAAGTAACGAAGAGGTCCAATTGCCCGAGGGTAAACGATGTCGTATCGCCCTTGCGATTGTCGCCGTGAAAGTTGACGTCGCCGAACCCCCTGATCTTCATCAGGGTCTTGGTCATATCCATTCGCTCGGGCTCCGAATGTTCCGCGGGCGGCTCTGTCTCTGTTCTAGCGGGCACCCCCGAAGGTGTCGGCGCTGGTTGGGTGACGGCGGCCGGTGTCTTGCCAGCCTCGAGCTGCGCCACGCGCGCCTCGAGCTGATCGAGTCGCCGCATGAGCATCTGAATCGTCTGTTTGTCCGCATCTGCTCCGTCCACCGCCTGAGCCTGCACGCCCTCAGACCCTAGCATCGGGACTAGAAACAGGAATGCAATGAACGCAGCATTCTGGCCGGCTGTTTGGCCGAAGAACAAACGTTTGAGTAAATCAATCACGACCCGCGACGAGAGGAACACCATTTGTGACCTCCTGAAATGGCCAAGAGTTGCGATGACAGAAACAGAGATCCCGGGAGATTTGGGCCACGCTTCGCGCGTAGCTCGCCTCATCCTCTTAGAACAAACTCGTTTGGGTACCGAACGAAGAAAAGCCCACGTCACCCCGGGGGATGGGGCAACGGTTTGTAAAGCTACCGCATGCCTCACTTTCGATCAACGAAAATCGGAATGAGGCCCACACGAAAACAACAGCCGCCGGTCCTCGGGCGGCGCCAACTTACTGGGATGTGTCCCGGATCAACACCACATCTGAATCGGTATGGCCACGCAGTATGGCCAAGGTCTTGCCGTCCGGTGACCAGTCGAAGGTGGAAATCTGTTCCGCGTTGAACGATGTGACCCGGCGGCCAGACGATCCATCAAGCGGCTGTACCCAAAGGTTGTCGACTCCGCTCTCGCGGATGGGATAAGCCACAGCCTTGCTGTCCGGAGTGAAGTTCAGATCCCCGCTCGAAATTCGTTCATCTGCATCCATCAGGCGGGGAGCGGTTCCGGTGGCGGCGAGATCCAGTAAGGCAATCTTGTACTGCGGGTACGGATCTTCGGGCGTTGGTATCGTCGCCAGCACATAAGCCAGGTACTTGCCGTCACCAGCGACGCTGAGTCCGTTGCCGGCCGGAAGCGTTCGGGGGGCTATGGCTGCTGGGACCGCCTCTGGCTTCCCCGGGCCTTCGAGCGGCGTTCTCCAGAGTTGCTGCAACTCCTGATTCCAGTAATAGGTCCATTTTCCGTCCGCCGAGCATACCGGTGAACGGTCATTTTTCCCGTTGCTCAACCTCACGAGATTCGTGCCGTCTGCGTTGGAGCGCCAGATGTTCGTCGCATTGGTGCCGCCATGAAAGGCCCACGAAAAAACCAGAAATCGAGTACCACAGCCCGCCAATTCCAGGATCGCTGCACTAGAGTCGCCGACCAGCCGGGTTGGCTCTTGGTGGCCGATTCCGGTTCGCATGAGCCGCGAAAAGTCCGTGAAAACCAGGTTCCCATCCGGTGTCCAGTCGAACCAATAAGCGAACTGCCCCTGAGGCAGGACTGCGGTCGGTTCGCCTGGAGGGTTGTTTACGGTGCGCTGCACGTACAGGTTCTGGAAGTTCTTGGTCTGGACCGACGCCAGAGTCTTCCCGTCCGACGAAAGAGTCAACGTGGCGTAGCTGCTTGTGTCCCGCGTGATGGGGGTGACGTGACTGCTCGCGTCCGGAACAAACCCGATCTGCGCCCGAACAAAGTAGTCGGGGCCTTTCTGAGAATACAGGGCAAGAAGTCCCTTGCCGTCGGGCATCCACTTGAAATCCCTTGGCAGCAGGTCGCCGAAGGTGGCGAAATCGCGGACCTTTCCACTGCCAACACTCAGCAACGCGATGCCGCCCAGAGCGCCATCCGGGCGGAACAGTTTGAACCCGATGTCCTTGCCATCGGGGGACCATGCAACCGACGAGGGAACATCGGACGCCGGCGTTCCTACATGCAGGACTTGTTCGTCGGTGCCGTCCAGATTCACCTCGATCAATCCGTATTTCCCTGCTTCCGGGGCATTGGCCCGCGCAAAGGCAAGACGCCGCCCGTCCGGAGAGAAGGTAATGTCGCTGTCAATGCCTCGAACCACCGTCTGCGGAACGCCTCCCAGCACAGGCGCCCGGTACAAATCAAAGTGCGTGTTGGTTGCGTCTGCGGCTTTGATGAAATAGAGATAGTTTCCGTCCGGAGAGAAAGCGAGGCTCTTGTAGGAAGCAGGAGCCGGTGGAATCACTTGGGTGTCGCTGCTGGTCGGGATGTTTCGCAGCCACAGGCTCTGCAGTCCCTTATCGTTCATGACCGATAGAACGTAGCGCGCGTCGGGCGACAGCGCCGTTAGACCTGCTTTACCAGACGTTGTAACCTGGGTGATCGTGAAGATCTGAAAATGCGCTGGGCGGGCTGTGGAAAACATCGAATACACGCCATAGCCGGCGACCGTCATGATCAATAGGACTACAGCGCCGGTCGCCGTCGCCACCCACTTGTGCCGCTTTACTACGGCAATCACGGAAGAACTGTCTACAAGCGCCGATGGAGAAACCGGAGGCCGTGACGATGGCTGGACCTCGTCGTCCGAAAATCCCGAACCTACCTTCCCACGGTGGCTGGATTCAGTCTCACGTTTGAGGCGCTTCAGGTCGGCGCGCATTTCCGAAGCGACCTGGTACCGCAGTTCCCGATCCTTTTCCAGCGCCTTGCTGATGATCTGCTCCAATTTCGGCGGCAGGTCAGGATTCAGCCGTAAGGGTCCGAGCGGAGGACGGTTCAAGATGGCGTCAAAGACCGTCGCGGACGTGTCGCCTCGGAACGGGAGCATCCCTGTCGCCATCTCGTAAAGGACTGCTCCGAAAGAGAACAGGTCGGTCCTGGCATCGAGATCTCGCCCCTTGGCTTGTTCCGGCGACATATAGGCAACCGTCCCTACCGCCGCGCCCGGACTCGTCAGTAACTCTGCGCTTTCAGAAGCGGTCGCCCCGGTAATGCCCGTCCCCGTTTGGTTATTTGCGACCATCGTCAACTTCGCCAGTCCGAAGTCGAGTATCTTCGCGTGCCCGCGTTTGGTCGAAAATATGTTTGCCGGCTTGATGTCGCGATGGACGATGCCTTCACTGTGCGCCGCGTCCAGCGCATCTGCGATGTCAATCGCCAGGGTAAGCAGCCGGTCATTGTCGACCGGTGTGCCGCGGATCAGGTGCTTGACCGTGCATCCTTCCAGGTATTCCATGGCGATAAAGGCCTGTCCATCCTCGTCGCCGATGTCATAAATGGTGCAGATGTTGGGATGGTTGAGCGCGGATGCAGCGCGCGCCTCACGCTGAAAACGAGCCAGGGCTTGCGTGTCGCGGCAGAGCTCCGGAGGCAGGAACTTGAGAGCGACGAAGCGCTGCAAGCGCATATCCATCGCCTTGTAGACAACACCCATCCCGCCGCCGCCGAGTTTCTCGACGACCTTGTAATGCGAGATGTTTTGACCGATCACCTAGCAGCCACCCCACTAGACGGCCAATTGGTCAGCCATTCTATGAGGGTTGTGAGCCGAAGTCAATGTAAAGACAAGGGCTTGCTGCCCAGTCCCCCCCAGGCCCACCACGCCAATCTGGGCACCCAACTATCAGCGCGCTGGCTTATAATGCCGCCGAGACGTGAGGCTGTGGACACTTCGACTCCCGCCGACCGAGTTCCATCCGAAGCCAGCTTTCGAGGCCTGCTCGAAGCCGCGCCCGATGCCATTGTGGTGGCCGACGGCGAGGGCAAGATCGTGGTCGTGAACGCCCAGACTGAAAAGATCTTCGGGTACACACGCGAAGAGTTGCTCGGCCAACAGATCGAAGTGCTCGTGCCTGAGCGCTTCCGTGACCGCCACCCGGCCCATCGCACTTCGTAAGCTCTGGTCTCCGCCCTGCGCGAAACTCTGACGGATCGGGAGGAACTCTGGGCGGAGCCTTTCCGCACCACCACTCTTCCGGCGATAACAATTGAATTTGAGAGCCTCAACGCAGCACTGAAGAATAAGAAGATCGCCTTCGGCCACGGTGGGTTTTGTACGACTTCAAGAGTGCCCTTTCCGGAGGACTCGTCGATCACATTCGAATTGAGATTCGCGATGGACAGACAGAATGTTTCGGGACAAAGGATGATCCAATGGAACGCCGTTCGGGAACAACTCGTGGGCATCGAAATCACACGCGTCAGCGACCCGGCACGGGATTGGATCGTTGGTCTGGCTCATTCGAACCGGACAGTTTCCTTTATTCCACGATCGCCCGCCGGGGGCGCCAATACCGAGGCGTAATGTTCGGGTGGATATTTCGGTAGCTTGAACTTGGCCGAAGTTCGTAGGTAAAGTGTATGCCTCGATCAAGGTAATCGGCACGCCCAAGGAGGGCTTATGATCGCTACCCGGCCGGCAAACGAGAAGGAACGGCTTGCGACCCTGGGAGGGTACGAGATCCTCGATACCGAGCCGGAAACCGCATTCGACGACCTGACGCTCCTGGCGTCACAGATCTGCCAGACCCCGATTGCTCTCATCAGTCTGGTCGATGCCGACCGTCAATGGTTCAAGTCGAAGGTCGGTGTTTCGGTGTCGGAAACGCCCCGGGATATCGCGTTCTGCGCGTGGGCCATCCTTGGATCCGACGTCTTTGTCGTTCCGGACGCGAGTACGGATGAGCGCTTCTCGGATAATCCCCTGGTCGTTGCAGACCCGAGGATTCGGTTTTACGCAGGTGCCCCACTGACGGCCGATGGACAAGCGATAGGCACCTTATGCGTGATTGACCGCGTACCCCGCCGGTTAAGTGCGGATCAACTGCAGGCGCTTCGCGCCCTCAGCCGCCAAGTCCAGGCCCAGATGGACCTTCGTCGCAATCTGGAAAGCTTGAAGAAAGCGCTGGAGGCGAGGCGGAGGTTGGAAAACGAGATGGACCGGACTATCGATGAACTCCGGACGACCTTGGCCAAGGTTAAGACTTTGGAAGGTCTTCTGCCAATGTGTCTATCTTGTAAGAAGATTCAGGACGCAAGTGGGAAATGGCAACCCTTTGAGCGCTACGTCAGGACCCACTCCGAAGCTAGCATCACTCACAAGATTTGCCCGGACTGCACAGCTGGAATGTCACTGTGAGATGACCTTTCGAGACTCCAGTTCTGCGCACATCAAACTCGACGCGGCCGAACCGAGCCGAGCCGAACAACCAGTCATGGGTTGTTGAAAGGTGGTCAATCGTTCGACGCAATACGCCAGTGACATCTCCGCCCGTGGCATGGTGGCTGTGACAATTTCGGACTCAGCTCCCGGTGGTTAATCGGGCCGTCTGTCAGGCGACGGCACACAGAACGGTGTCTGCCTGGAACTTTTTCCCGATTTTGCGCATTTCCAATAGCCGACAAGACACTCAGACAATCTAAATTAATAGCACCATGATAACGAAGGCTGAACGCTACCGTGAGATCTTGGCTGTACTCACGCGTCACGGCATCGGCCTTGTCGACGATGAATTCATCAAGCACGAAGCCGGTGATCAAGCGAGGGCCGAGCACCTTCGCCGCGCTTGCGAGGAGCTCGGAACAATGTTTATCAAGCTCGGACAGGCACTTTCGACGCGCGGCGATCTCCTGCCCGATGCGTATCGTAAAGAGCTGGCGAAATTGCAGGACGAAGTCGTTCCTGTCCCTGCAAATGTCATTACGGACATCATTCGCGAAGATCTCGGGGCTCCGCATGACCAGCTCTTCGCATCCTTTGACCTAAAACCGCTGGGAAGCGCATCCATCGCTCAAGTCCACGCAGCACGTCTTCTTGACCATCGTGAGGTAGTGCTGAAGGTGCGTAAGCCCGGCGTTGACGAGTTGGTTCGGATCGATCTCGAGATTCTGGGCGACCTCATCGATAAATGGTCTTCGCGCTTTCCCGTGCTTCAGGAATACAACGCGCGCGCTCTGCTGCAAGAGTTCAAGGACGTG
>DATKFH010000073.1:0-103886 GCA_035511455.1 Candidatus Sulfotelmatobacter sp.
CCATCTCTTCGCCGAGTCACATCCCAGTCCCACTCGATGGCCGCCTTAGCTCCGTCAGTCGAAATGAAGACATTCTTTACCGTGACTCGCAAATCGCGGAACTGCTTGAAATAACCGACCATCGCGGTTTGCATTTCCTCAGCGGGCACATGCCCCCCCGGCGAAATCAATTCCCCACTTGGAAGCCAGTCAGGGGCGGCAATTCCAAAATCATGCTTCTCCCACGCTTGTACCTGCCGGTCCACGAGTTCCCTGATCTTCATCGTGTTATCGTGTTGAGTCATCGATCTGTTCTGCTTCCGCAAGGATTGCGAGCGCTATGGGAAGACATTGCGTCGCGGGGTGAGAAACGTGGCCCGGCCTGCCAACCGTTCGCCTTCGGTCGAACCCAGGACAGAGGAAACGGTAAAAACCTGTGCCGTCCCTCACCCCGAGACTAAGCGAAAGATTAGACCCGGCCAATAGCCGAGTTCAAGAGCCTCAAAGCTGAGCGCCCGGCGCCGCATACCTGTTGAAATATCCCCATTACGCTAATCCTTGCCCCCCGACCGGGATTTGAGTGCAATTGCCTCTCAACAGGCACCCGCAGCGGCCTGAACTTTACGGCTTTTGACCACGGCGAGCACTGTGAATATTTCGGAGACTGCGGCGAGTGGCCCAAGCGATGACGCCGAAGATCGGCCCCCAAAGTAGGAGCATTCCCAGCACGAATGCCCACCTTACCCCCTTCCTGAATCGTCGAAAAAAACAGGCGGGCGAAGCCCCCCAACCGAGCAGTGCAAGAAGTGCTAAGCCAATTTTCGATGAAGTGCGCGAGTATGGCTAATAATCACAAGCGCGATCAATGGTTGCAGGACATTGAAGCTCGGCAGCGCAACGTCGTGTTTCCCGAACACTGTGCAGAACGAAGCGCGACCCACCGTGGCATACATGCCGGCAAAGCGTCGCGACAACTGCGCCAGACTTGGCCAACCATGGCTCGGATGGCGCGCAGCGGATGATCCTTGCGCACCCGGGTTTCGGGAGATAGGTAACTGAATATATGATTCTGCTGCTGATCTGTTCCGCGCATACCTTCTCGTAACATACTCGGCTGTGGATTTGCAGTCCTTTTTCAGCATCCTGTTAGCCTGGTGCGTTGCCGTCACCTGATCTTGAAAGAGCGCTTATTTGGGACAGGCTCAAGCGGCGAAGGAGGTCGGCAAAGCGCGGGTCGGATCGCAGATTATCAAGCTGAGGGTCAAAGCCCAATGCAGTCAGGGTGCGGTCGTGGCCCAGGAAAGAGCGTTGCAGCCATTCAAACGCCATATCCTTCTCGCCCATGCACGCGTAAAACTGCGCCATCAGGTAAGGAGGCACGTACTTTAGCTCCGAAATGTTCTTAACCTCCTTAAGCATGTTCTCCGCTTCGGTTTTCCTGCCTGCCAGCGCATGGGCTTCTCCAATCTCCAGCAGGATCTTAGAGGCGTCACCGGGGTCGAGCGTCTTCGCTTTTTGGAATTCTGTAATGGCCGCATCATACATTCCCTTTTGCATGTAACACTGGCCAAGCAGGTCGTGCGCCACGACGAAGTTTGGGTCTGCCTCCAGAAGTCGACGCAATTGTTGGATTGCCTGGTCGTATTCGCGGCTCCGAAAGTAAACGGCACCTATAGTGTTGCTGATGATCGGCGAAAGTGGATCGAGCTCAAGTGCCCGCCGGATCTCTGCCCGGGCCTCCTCGAAACGACCGACCTCAGAAAGATACAAGGAATACCAATGATGGGCGGTGGCGTAGTTCGGATTCAGCTCAATGGCCTTTTTATATTCCCTCTCGGCACCTGTCCAATCGAAATCGTAGTAGTGCTTGTCGTAGGCGAGGGAGGCATGAGCCTCCGCCAGGCTTTGGTCGATCTGAAGTGCCTTTTGCGCAGCCGCCTTGCCCAGCGCAAATGTTTCTGCTGGCGGCCGATAGTCGTAATATCCAAGAAGGTTGTAGCAATCCGCAAGTCCTGCATAGGCCACGGCGTAGGTAGGATCTTTATCAATCGCTGCCTGGAAGTACTCACAGCTTTCTTTCATCGCTGCCGTCGTTCTGCGGTTCCAGTAATAACGGCCGGTCAAATAGGCATCTTGCGCCAGGGGATCTACGCGGCGCGTATTAGTGAGATGTATTTGTTCTTGAGGGGTAAGTTGCACACTGATTTCTCCAGTGACTGCTTTGGCAACTTGGTCCTGTAAGGTCAAGATGTCGCGCAAATCGCCCTCGTATGTCTCGGCCCAAAGGTGGCGATCCTGCGACCCCTCAATCAACTGCGCAGTGATTCGCACGCGGTCCCCGGAACGAATCACGGTCCCTTCAACCAGGGCGTCCACGTTTAGCTCCCGAGCAATTTGCGGCGTCGGTTTGTGCTTGCCCTTGTACTGCATCACGGAGGTCCGCGAAATGACTCGCAGCGCATGGACCTTGGCCAAGTCGGTGATCAGCTCGTCAGTCATGCCATCGGCAAAATACTCCTGCTCCGCGTCACGGGAGAGGTTTTCCAGCGGAAGCACTGCAAGCGACCGAATACGCGTCAGCGGGGTTCTCCCCGCGATGCGCTCCATTCTCCAAACCAGAATTACCGCAACCACAACCGAGGCGAGACCAACCACGACGGTCACGGGACGGCGGTAGGAGGCAGGGCG
Source organism: Candidatus Sulfotelmatobacter sp. (assembly GCA_035511455.1). Taxonomy (GTDB): domain Bacteria; phylum Acidobacteriota; class Terriglobia; order Terriglobales; family Acidobacteriaceae; genus Sulfotelmatobacter. The sequence continues at coordinate 2,668 of DATKFH010000073.1, forward strand.
AGGAACGCTCAATATAGAAAGGGTTGCGGATTCCGCCGGATCTGAAGGCGCTTCCGCCGCAGTGGGATCTCCGTTTAGTTTGCCGATGAACCGATAGCCGCGCTTGGGAAGTGTTTGAATGTAACGAGGCGACTCTGCATCGTCGCAAAGCGCGGCGCGAATTTGCCGGATGGCGACGTTCAGACCTTGTTCGAAGTCGACGAACGTATCACCGCCCCAGATTTCCCGCTGGATCTCCTGCCGTGTGAACACCTTTTGCGGTCGCGAGACGAGCAAGGCGAGCACCTTGCAGGGTTGGGGAGCCAGGTGAAGGAGGGTATCGCCCTTGCGCAGCTCACAGGCCTTGCGGTCAAGCTGGAACGGTCCAAACCGCGAAAGAAGCGGGTTGTTGTCCGGAGCGGGCACGGACCAGATCCTTCCTGCGGAATTGGCGGATTATACCATCCTGATAACAAGACCAGCAGGACTCACGTTAACTCGCGTCACGTGAGCAGGTTGCCCGTTAATAAGAAATTTAGAGAAAGGCCAGATCCCATTTATTGACGCGCTGGTTTGGCACAGCTAGTGTGCACCCTGTTTTTGCGCGACTGCTCCGGCTGCATCCGAAATTCGGTGTTATCTCAGCATCTCGCGCAGGGAGAGAAGAGATGAGAAGCAAAACAAATTGTCTGATGAGCGCAGCGGCCCTGTCCTTCGGAATTCTTCTAATTGTGCATCCCGTCCGTGGACAAGCGCCAAGGACTCTCATGGCAGCACAGACGACCCAATACAGCATTACGGATCTGGGCACTCTGGGAGGAGACAACAGCATTCCATATTGGATTACCGACAGGGGCGACGTGATCGGTGTCTCCGACACAGGTCAATTTGATAGATTCGGCAACCCGATCGACCACGCATTCCGCTGGCGCAAAGGAATAATGCAAGACCTCGGGACGCTGGGGGACGTTGACAGCGTTGGCCTGGGTGGCAACAACAAAGGAGCGGTGGTCGGCAATAACTCGTACAACATCAACCACGCCTTGCTCTGGTACAACGGCGCGGTCGCTGATCTCGGCACCCTTGTTGGCTCCAGCGGGTATAGCTCGGCCCAGCAGATTAACAATGCAGGGCAAGCGGTTGGCACTTCTGCGGCCGGGGATGGCACATTTCATGCTGTCCTGTGGAATCAGGGAGCAATCGAAGACCTAGGAACGCTGGGAGGGCCAAACACTTCTACCTACAGCATTGGTAATGGAATCAACAACCGCGGCCAAATTGTAGGAGACGCTCAGGAAAACAGCATTGTTAATCCCCTTCTCGGCTTCCCACCCTTTTACCCCACGATTTGGGATAAGGGCACCGTCATGAAACTTGGCGGTGAACCAAGCTACGCCTTCGCTGGTGATGCCTTCAATATCGACAATGAGGGCGGTGTGGTCGGCAGAATCGCTGTGGCCGACTCCAAAGAAGGCGCGGTCGCGCATGCCTATGTTTGGAAGGCGGGCGTTATGCACGATTTGGGCGTGCCTGCCGGCGACGACAACAGTGAGGCGATTTCCTTAAACGATAGGGGGCAAATCGTCGGCGATTCGGGTGTGGGTTCCATCTTGAGCTATGTCCCCGATCATGCGCTTTTGTGGCGGAACGGCGGCGATGATGCCTTCTCGTGGAGAAATGCATGGGTTGATCTCAACACTCTGATTGCTCCGGACTCCGGTTATTACCTCATTAAAGCTTTTGATGTGAACGCGCGCGGACAGGTCGCCGTGTGCGCTGTGCAGCAAAGCACCGGAGATATTCACGCAGCGCTGCTCTCGCCGCAACCGTCGAAAATCAGTCCTGGTAATTCCGCCCTCACCTCAGATGCGGCGCCGCACTTGTCGGTTCATGCGCTACGGCTGCTTGCGCGCGGTCAGCGTATGAAATCCGGCGCTGCGCTGGAACGGCTCCTGAACTAGGAGTGATAGATAGGAGTCTGCGGGAGCTGCCACTGCCGCATTCTGGGCGGTTGGTCGCTACTCGGAAACTATCATCAAGTTAGCGTAGCGTCGCCGTTAGACTCATCGAGTTAGTTTCCAGTCTCCAAAAGCATGTTTCGGGGAAATGAGCTTCAATTATCAATTCTTCATTTCTTGTTTTGCAGATTACGAATGGCCTTTGTCAGCTTTCGCAAAGTACACGGCTTGATGGTGTTTTTTCCCTTCTTGAAGTTTATTATTGCGCACCTGGCAACCCCGGACTGGCGAGAGAGGAGCTTATTAGAAAATTGCTTCGCTTGTGTCCGGATTTGATCCAGATATTTTGCGTCGACTACTCTTTCGTACTCGCGGCAGGTCTCGTCCGCCGGGTCCAGTGCTCCCGCGTCGGGCATCATCAAAATTTGAATTGGAAAAGCGGGACCCAACGGCTTACTGACCTGGCCAATGGTGACTTGCCGGCTGCAGAATCCATCTGCTTACTGCGGGATAGTGCGCGTGGCAGCAGATTCGTTTCACGTGCCAAAAACTTTTGCCTGGGTCAGCGATCCAACTCTAGGGGCAGCTAATTCGGCGCAGATTGCGTAGGTCAGATCTGGGAAGATCCAGCCTTGGGATCGGTGAGGTTATGGGAAGTGCCGTCTAAGTGTGGGGCAATCAGGTGCCGGGTTGACTCAGTTCTTGTAGGTCAAGGCATCATCCGACAAACGGATACACTTGGTAGCCGTTGCGTTGTGCGTCTCGCCATAGTTCACCCCGTCGGTTGCGCATTCGGCTTGCGCTACCTTAAAGGAACTTTTGGACCCTTCGACGTAGAGGGGCTTGTCGTCAGCGATCGCGAAGGCGATGTGCTTTCCCCCGTCATAGACCACTATGTCGGCCGGCCACAACGCCTCTCTGGCCTTTACCTTCCTGGCCATGGGCGTGTTCTTCGGAGTCAGCATGGTCGCCGGGTCAGGCAGGAGGCTGATGCCCTTGATGATGACGCCGCAAACCTGTAGCACCACCAACCTGACGAGTCCGCCGCAGTCGAAGTGCAAGGTCTCGTCACACCCTTCCCCCCAAACGACTTTGTCAGTTAAGTCGATGTTCCTGGCATAGTCCATGATGTTGTCGCCTTTGACGAGCCTGGGGGTCAACTCGTCCCCCCAGCCATACTGGCTATGCGGTTTACCTGCCCATTGGGCGAGGAAGGCCGTCAGGCGAGAATCGGTGTCCGGCGAAGGGATGAGCCCGCCACCGGTTCGACGGGAGCACCGTCCCGCACAAACGAAAACCTGGCCGCCGACGGTGTTGGTCGCAGCACAGAAAGTAGCACTCGCGGGCCGATCCAGTGCAACGGGAGCAAATCCTCCGCCCGTGCGAGTGGGCTTCAGCCCCTCCGCGCCCCAGAGATAATGTGCGCCATCTTTGGCTAAGCCCTGAGCGACGTTGAGAATCTCTTGTCGTCTCTGTTCAGCGGTTGCCATGGCTATGCTCCTTCGCGGTTATTACGAAACACCTTTTGATTGGGGGGGAGGAATACAGCGGACGAAATCTTACCCCAACTCTTCTCTGGCAAACCGGGATTTTTTCTAGCCGCCTCCCGACACGTACCTCCGAAGGGGATCTCGCTAATTGCGGGCACAACTCGCCGTTATACTACCCGCTTCATGAGTTTCCTGCCTGTGAACCTTGAAGTCGGGACAACCATTGGCGATTACGAGATCGTGTCGGTTCTGGGGCGGGGCGGGATGGGGAAAGTCTTCAAGGTCCGCAACCAACTCTCCGACCGCGTCGAGGCGATGAAAGTTCTGCTGCCGGGTGTCGATCCGAGCCCGGAACTGGTGGAGCGGTTTCTTAGAGAAATCAGGGTGGTTGCGGGCCTGGAGCATCTCGGAATCGCTGCGCTGCGAACGGCGCTTCGCGTCGACAATCAGATCCTGATGATTGTGGAATATGTGGAGGGAAACTCTCTTCATCAAATGCTCCAGCAGGGAAGGATCGAAACGGCGCGCGCCGTACCTTTCACGCGACAGGTTCTGGAAGCGCTGGGGTATGCCCACCGACGAGGAGTGGTGCATCGCGAGCCGAAGCGGCGACCCGAAACTGACCGGAGCTGGGATTGCCTTGGGTTCGCTCCACTACATGTCTCCCGAGCAGATGAAGGCGGAAGCGCTCGACGCGCGGTCGGATCTGTACTCGGTGGGAGTGACGCTGTATGAGATGGTCACCGGACAGACGCCGGTTCAAGGCAACAGCTATTACGCAATCTTGAAGGCGCACTTGGAAGACAAACCTCGTTCCGCAGCGGAGTTAGCGGCGGAACTGGCGCCCGAGCTTTCGCGCATCATCGACAAGTCCCTGGCAAAAATGCCCTCGGCCCGTTTCCAGACGGCGGAGGAATTTCAAGCAGCGTTGATCGAGTTCGACTTGGGTGGCTCGTCAGAAGCGGCGGCGCCCATGATGCTGAGAGCGCAGGTGGCCTCCGGAGCATCGCTCCCACGCCGCACGACGCCGGCTCCCGGAACGCCGGCGCACACCCCCGCGAACGTGGAATCCACGCCACCCGCGGGGATGAAGTCTGACGTGGGAGTGAAGGTGTGGGATCCGGCTGTTCTGGAGAACGTGCGCAAGAATCTTGCCGTCTACGTCGGTCCGATGGCGAAGGTCCTGGTCAGCCGGGCAGCCCGGAATACTCAATCTTGAAAGCCTGTATCGCGCCCTGGCGACGGAGATCCTGTCTCCCGCCGACCGGGAAAAATTCCTGCGCTCCCAGCCGCTTTAGAATGGGCCCAAAAGGACTCCTCCTCGCGTGCGGTCTCCCGTGCGGCTAAATGACGTTGCAACGTGCCTCTTCTTCTCCTTACTGTTATTGCTCGAGCATGCGGATCGCCTTCACCAGGCTGAGGTACATACGATTGAAGGACTGAGCCAGATGCGAAATCTCGTCTGAGCCCTTGACTTGAAGTTCAGGCACGTTGAGGTCACCCTTGCTGATCCGGTCGGCAACTTGAGACAGATGGGTGACCGGGCGGATCACGATCAGCACAATGGCCAGGTCGAGCAGAAGCAAAGTTGCGACGGAGATTCCGCCCAGCGAGAACATGAGACGGCGGAAGGCGCGATTTGCGATCCCCAAAGGGACCGACATGGGAACCGAAATGATCTGGGCGCCAACCGTGTCGCCCAACTTCCAGTCGAAACCGTTGTTCTTGCCATAGATCTGGATCATGGCAGGTGGCGCTTCGCGCCAGGTGCTGTGACATTCAAGGCAAGGTGCGGCCACCACGAGGGGCTTCGCCAGGAACAGGGCTCTCCCGGCAGGAGTGTCGCGCTCGCCAGAGAATTCCTGTTGTTTGGGATGGGTCCCGAAGATCTGGATGACGTCGGATTCCCAATCCACAGCCCGGTCGCGTAAGTTGGTTGGATTCAGCGTGGCCTCTTTGTAGGTGTAATCGGGATAGTCGTTGTGCAGATAGTTGAAGGCCTCGGTGGCCGCGTAGGCGGGGACGGTCTGGGCCAGGAAAGTGTTGATCCGTTTCTGGTGCTCCTGGAGTAAAGGGCCGACCTGCTTGGTGGTGTAGGTGCGCACGGCTCCGGCCGAGCCCATCATGAGGCGCGCCTGCTGCAGGACCTGCTCATGGGCGATCTGCTGCATGAAATCGCTGGCGAAGTAACCGGCGACGGCCATCCCAGAGCCGAACACAAGGATCAATATCAGATTGAACTTTATTAGAAGTCGCATAGGGCGCACATTATAGCTCTGTGGAAGGTGGAGAAAAGGCCGACATCTGATGCCAAAACATGAGACATACGGCATGGCCAACCGAGATCCACTCATGAAGGCCGAGTATAGGAGTAGAATCGCTCAGCTCTGGCAAAGGGAATCACGATGGTTGAGACTCTCTACCGAAGGAAATCTCCCGAGACTGCGTGGCACGAGGAATATTTCGAGCTGACTATGGGAGAAGAAACGGTCGACGACCAACTGGGATACTTCGTGCGCGAGACGCAGTGCTGGTGGGACGCAGCGGGGAAGCGCACAGTCCGAGTTCAGTACACTCTATCTCCTCGCTGCGGCTTTGCCACCCCGGAGGAGGCTCGCGAGAGATACGAACTGCAAAGGGTGACCAGAGCCCGGCGCGGCTTTGTCCATTCCTTTGCCCCGCGTTTCCACGTAGCGGGGCGGTGCAAGTACCAGCGAATTGAGATCCCTGCCCCGGAAAGCAAGAACGAGGACCAAGGTCCCGCCTGAACCTATCTCGTGATGCTCTCCGTGGCTGGGGCGGAGTGATTCCTGCTTTCGTCGTCCGCCGACCTTCGAGGTCGCCACTTCTTTTGGGGAAAATTATGAACCAGACCAATCCAGCGCGCGTGCGCTATGAAAACAGCCAACCGATCCTGCGGGTTGAGAACATGGAGGCGAGCTTGCGCTTCTATGTGGGTGTCCTCGGATTCGCCAATGCCAATTGGGGCAACGAAGACTTCACCAGCGTAAATCGCGACTGCGCCGGAATTTACCTTTGCCGCGGCGGGCAAAGGACGCGGCGGAGCCTGGGTCTGGCTCGGAGTTGAGGACGTCGAGGTCATTTATCGGGACTTGAAAGCCCGGGGGGTGCCGATCCGAATGCCGCCCACCAATTACTCATGGGCGCTTGAGATACAGATCGAAGATCCGGACGGAAATGTGCTGCGGTTGGGGTCGGAGCCGCGGCCAGAGTAATGAAAGCATTACGGATCGAGGCAGGCTTCCGGCGACTGGGCGTCTCGTCGAAGCGGGCTTTTCAGCGGGACTAATCCCTTATCGGTGTAAAGGTAAGCAGCGATCGTGGTGGAAGAGCTTTGGGACGACGTGGCTTGGTAGGAATGGGCGTCGTAGGAATGAACCAGCAATTCGGCCCAGCCGTCGTGGTCGGCGTCGAATTCGTTGAGGATAGTTTGAAAGTCAAGACGATCGCCGAGCGAAACAGGGGCCTGTCCATCGCGCAAGGCACGGGCCCAGTTGGCATCGGCGGAGAGCAGTTCGGTCGGCGCGTCGGCGGGAAACGAAGCTTTCTTGAACCACGCGGTCATCAGGAACACGGGGGCGCCGGCCAGCCTCCATCGGGCGCGAACGAAGAGGCGCGGGACCTCGTCGGGCGTGAGACGAAAGGCGCGAAGGTCGTAGTCGAGGATGCCTTCGCCGCGGGCCAGGCCCTGGTCCGCGTGCAGCCACTCCTTGAGGCGCGGACGCGCGTCGCCGACAGGCACTGCGGCTGATGTCGCGCCGGGGCTGCCGGCGTTGGCAAGCAGCCGAGCATCAATCTTCGCGAGTTCTTCCTTCATGCGCGCGTTCAGTTGCAGCTCGATCTGTTTCGCAATCGCTGGCGATGACTTCCAATCGGAAAGTTCCCCGATATGCGCTACGACGGGAGGACTTGCCAGTTCCACCGCGGTGCGACGCACCAGAAAGTACTCGCTGGCAAGCGCCGTAAACTCAGCCTGATGCTCGGCAGGCACAGAGGCCAGAAATCCCAGCGCCAGAGAACATCCGGTGGGCGCGATTACGACGCGATCGATCACGACGGGGATGGTAGAACCGGCCGCGACGCTGAGCTTCCACTGTTCGCCGGTGTTGGTCTTCTGCACGATTTCGGGAAAGAAATGAAGCGAGTGGGAATCTGGTTCCCACAATTCGTCGAGTCCGGCAAGAGGGGCCGCGGGCTTGGGCGGCGCCGAAATTCGGGTTGGATTTCCGAACTGGCGGCTGAGGGGAGAATTGGGGAATCGAGATTCCGTGTTGGTTGCGACCATAAATACGACGTGGGTGGCGTCGTAACGCGCGGCGACAAACGCCGGTCCGGCCGCGCTGAGCCGGGTCTCGCCCGGGGGCGGAGGCGGGGTCTTCTCCTGTGCCGCGCGCGCCTGCTCTTCGGCGTGGCGGCGAATCCCTTCGCGCTCAATGCGAACGAAGATGTTGCCCTCGGGAATGCGCTGGCCTACCGCCCATCGGTAGGCAGACCACATGACCAACAAATACGCGACGGCCGCAATCGCGACCCATTTTCGATTTTTGCGGCGCATCTTCCGTCCGGGACGAGTTCTCATCTGAATGTAACGCGGGGAGGGCCGAGGCTGGAAATGACTTTGGTTATCGCACCTGGAATCTGAGGTCAGGACCCGATCACGCGCGCGGAGAACTAATCGTTAACATCAAGCCCGTCTTCGCCACACGAGCAAATAAGCGAGAACATGACCGGGCTGGTTTCCATCGCGATGCATCGCCACGTGCCCCTCTAGAACTTGTATCCGAGGCCGACTGAAATAATTGGATACACCTTGAAGAAGGACATGCTGCTGTTGATCTTGGTTTGCTCAGCTTGGATGGCGGCCTGAATTGCGGGGTCGGCGACGCTGCGGCAGTTGACACCGGGGGCGACACAAGCGTTCCCACCCAAGTTCAGCGTGGCCTTGGGGGATCCCTGAAAGGCAACGCCAAACTCGACGGGAACGCTGAAGTGCTTGGAGGCCTTGCGCGGCACCAGGTTACCCCAACCGAACGCGGCCATGGGCGCCGCCCGGTTGAAGTCGATCTTCCCCTTTCCGGTGACCGGCGCAGAGTTGTCGCTGTAAAACGTCGTGCCCCCAAGGGTAAAGCTCTGTCCCGCGGGCACAGTTGTCGTCGCAGTGATAGGGTCGCCCATGTAGGCGAGCACTCCCGGACTGACGTGAAATTTTCCGGCAAATGGAAAAATGTCGTAATGCGCTTCCACGGTCTTGAAACTCAGCTGGCCATCGTAGGGTACACCGTCCTTGTTGAACCCGCGGCTGTAGCTGATCATGTTGAATCCGGCGCGAACGTTGGTTCGGTGAGTGACACGCGCCGCAGCTTCAATGCCCCCACCCAGCAAGGATGCTTTTGCGCCGATGCCAAAGCTGCCCGCGTCCTCATTGGACTGTCCGTAACTAACCGCGGCCAGCAATACGCTACATACCAGAATTGCTGAATTGCGAATCAGATTAAACATCTACAACTCCTCAAGCCGTTCTCATTCTAGGCTTGGCTTGCTCCCTGAGGACGGCTTCAACGTAGGATTGCATTCGACGGGCGCGACTCTCAATGAACGAAGGTAACGGTAACGGCACGGAAGGTGGAAGAGGACGATTTGAGAGGGACGCTGAATCGGTGCGGGCCAGCAACAACCCTACTCTTGCAGGCCTGCAGTTCACCTGGACGCAGGTTTCGGCCCTAAAACAAAATTCACCTGTACGTTGGTTTCGACTTCCTTTGCCCCGCCGTTCGCTAGGTAGGGTCGATACTTCCACTGCCTGACAGCCTCGAATGCCGCCGGCGCCAGCAGGGGATGGCCTTTGACCAATTCCAGGCTCTGAACGTTTCCGAACTTATTGATCACAATCTTTACAATGACGGTGCCTTGAATGCGCGCCTGGCGCGCCAAAGGTGGATAGAGGGGATTGACCTTTTTAATCAGCAGATTCTGCATCGTGTCATCGGGCACTCGGTCTGGAGTCTGAGGAGCATCCTGCGACTTGGCGAAAATCGCGAGGCAAAGGAGAAGAAGAAAGAGTGCTGCTCGTCGCGACGTCACGCACATCTCCATGCCGCGAGCTTCGTCATGGCGACCTCCACGATGCTTGCAAAAATTCTACGCCGAATGCGGAACCGCCATCGACGGCAGGCCGGGGGGGTAGTTAGACGCAGCTGCGATCGGCCTTGTTCCCGCAGACTCGGTTCACGAACTTCGCAATCGCCTCCAATGTCGCAGCGGCTTGGTCGCGCTGAGGCGAGTGGCGGCACTCGGCGAGTGGGAGAATTTCCACGGCGCCGCCGGATTGCCGGGCGATGGCGTCGACCTGTGCCATAGTTCCGTACTGATCGTCGAGTCCCTGAATCGCGACGATGGGGCAAGTAACGCGCGGGAGATATTCTTCGATGTTCCAGCCGCGGAACTCGGGATGGAGCCAGATATTGTTCCATCCCCAGAATGTGCGCGCGGCGTCTTGATGATGGCGGGCCAGCTTTGTGGCCAGGTCGGTCGTCTCGAATTGGATTTTTGCCTCGGCGATACTGGCGACGCTGAGATCTTCGACGAAGACGTGCGGGGCGAGCAAGACGAGACCGCGCACTCGGTCGTGGGCTCCGGCATAGATCAGCGCGATGGAGGCGCCATCGCTGTGGCCGACCAGGATCGGGTTTACGATGCGGAGCTGCGCCAGCAAATCGGGCAGCGAATGGAGGGCCTCGTCGTGCATGTATCGTAGTGGGCGGGGTCCAACCAGCAAATCGGAATTGCCTGAGCCGTAGCGGGAGTAGACCGTGACGGGGCATCCGGTCGTGGCCGCGACTTGTGCCGGGAAATCCTTCCAGTGCGAGACCGAACCCAGGCCTTCGTGAAGGAAGACCAATTCAGGCGTGCGGGGCTGGCGTCCCGGGATGCGGTGCACTTCGACCCGATAGCCGGCGACGGTAATATCGAACGTTAGGGAAGTCTTGCGCTGGGTCATCTCTGTTGGTTATCTCGAATTTGTGTCAAACCGGAACCTGACGGTAGGGTGCATTTTTTGGATACTCCGTCGCAGTTAGCGGTGCATCCAATTGTAAAGGTGTCGTAAGCTATAAGGAGAGATTAAGGAGGGGGCTGTGCGCTGCCCGCGCTGCGGCAATGAAAATCCGGTGGCAAACCGCTTTTGCGGAATGTGCGGGGCGACCTTACTGCAGGCTCCCGCGACAGCGGCCGCGGCCGTAGGTCAAGGTCAAGCTTCGGCTCGAAACGCCGACTCGGTGGCTGCAGCCGCTCCGGTGCCAACAGCGGTGAAGGCGACACCTGCGGCAGCGGCACCGACAGGCGCCGCCGATCCCGTGATCAGCGGCCCATCTTTTCTTGGCTTGAACCAACCCGCGTCGAACCAGCCCGCGCCTTCCTCGCGCCGGCGGTCGAGTCTAAGCATTGATCCGCAGAATGCGCCAAGTTCCCGCAGCCTCGACTATCTGCTGGAGGACGAAGAACCACGAGGCGGCGGTGGGTGGAAGTTCGTTTTGATTCTTCTGGCGCTCGCACTCGCGGTGGGACTCGGATATTTGCGCTGGAAGCATCAGGGGTTGGGCTGGCTCATCTCGGGCACGAAGAACGCTCTTCATCCCACGCAAACTTCGGAGCCGGCGGACTCAAGCGTGCCGCCGCCGTCATCTTCCGGAACTGCGAGCACCTCACCGCCCGCAGCAAACCCAACTGCCCCGGCAGGGTCGCCACCCGCCCCTGCTGACTCCACTGCGACGCCATCGTCTCCTGCACCTGCATCGGCTAATCCAGGCTCAGGTACAGCCACTTCGGCGGCGCCCGCTCCTGCGAATCCTGCAAGTTCGCCCGCGGCCCAGGCGTCAAAACCGGAGACATCGGCGACGGGAGAAGCGCCGAAATCCGACTCGTCTCCTCCAGCAGCGGAGGAATCCACCGTAGCGAAAGATTCGAGCTCCGATGCCTCCGACGCTTCGCCGGATGCTGTCGCCGAGAAGCCGAAAGATGTGCCGGTAAAGACGCCGCCCAAGCCCGCCGCACCAGTCAGACCTGCGACGGCTGATCCCGTGGCGGAAGCGCAAAAGTATCTTTACGGGCGTGGCGCGCGACAGGATTGTGAACGCGGCATCCGCCTGTTGAAGCCTGCGGCCGCCCAGTCCAATACCAGGGCCATGATTGAGATGGGCGCATTGTACTCGGCCGGACTGTGCACGCCGCGGGATCTGCCAACGGCATATCGCTGGTTCGCGCTGGCGTTACGCAAGGATCCCGAGAATCAGGCGGTACAGACTGACTTGAAAAAACTGTGGGGCGAAATGACGCAGCCGGAGCGGCAACTGGCGATTCGTCTTAGCCAGTAGGAATTTCATCTCGACTGGAACATCGAATCTTCTGTGACATTGCGACGATTAATTCCAATCAAGCGGTGCCTATTGGCCCTCGTGCTCATGCCGCACGGGAACGCGTGGCCGCGGCAGACGGAAACAACGTCTCATACAGAGCACCCGATGGGGATCCGGCAGAGGGTGAAGGGCGTCCCGAATCTTGGCCAAGTCTCGCCGAATCTGTATCGCGGAGGACTGCCCAGCCCTGAAGGGATCAAGCGGCTGAAGAAGATGGACATCGATGTGGTGGTCGATCTGCGCGGCAGGGCGGACAAGGTCGAGGAAGCGCTGGTGACCAAGCTGGGAATGCAATATGTTTCGATTCCGTCTCATTGTCCGTTTCCGAGCGATGCGGCGTGGGCGGGTTTTCTGAAGGTGATCCGCGAGAACCAGGGGAAGAAAGTTTTTGTGCATTGCCGGCTGGGCGAGGACCGTACCGGAATGGCAGTGGCGGCTTACCGCATGGCGGATGAGGGTTGGACGGCGTCCGAAGCGCTGCGGGAGATGAGGGCGTTCGGTTTCAGCACGTGGCATCGCGCAATTTGTCCGGGAATGGAAGGGTACGTTGAGGAATTTCCCGAGCGGTTGAAAAAAGATCCTGCATTTCGCGATCTGTCTCCGCCGCCCCAGCCTGGATCCAGATGAAAAACACGCCCCCACCCTGGCAGAGGATGCAAGGGTGGGGCTTCCCGCATCGAGGCTGGTATACCTGGGAGACAGGAAGTCACCGCACTTTTCAGGCTGCGATTCGGCGGTGACGGGTGGTTGGTCGTGCGGTCGTTTATTCGTCTGACATGCGAATTCCTCGCTCGCGGGTATAGTGCGACGACGCATCAGAACGTTTCGCGGGCGGCGGATGATTCTTAAAGATGCCAGGTACTGGATCGACAGACTTCAGCTGATCCCGCACCCCGAGGGCGGTTACTACCGTCAGACTTACCGGGCCGTGTTGACACTGGAGGAGGCGGCTTTGCCGCCTGAGTTTGGGGGTAGCCGGTCGCTGGCAACGGCGATCTATTTTCTGCTGGAGGGAACGGACTTCTCCGCGTTTCACCGCTTGCGGTCTGACGAGATGTGGCATTCCTATGCGGGCGGGCCTCTGGTGGTGCATGTCATTGGTGAGGACGGACAGCATTCGGAGATTCTGCTCGGCAGTGATGCGGAGTCGGGGCAAGTATTTCAAGCAGTGGTGAAGGCGGGATGCTGGTTCGGGTCGCGCGTGCGGGATCCAGGCGCGTTCGCGCTGGTGGGGTGCACAGTGTCACCGGGGTTTGATTTTGCGGATTTCGAGTTGGCAAAGCGGGATGAGTTGGTGCGGCTTTACCCGCAGCACCGGCTGTTGGTTGAGGGGTTAACCCGCGAGTAGGCGGCCCCGGTCCGGCTCCTGGCGACTTGGTTAAGCTTTTATTTCACGGCGGCGGCTCTCTTAGGGAACATCTCTCCGATACGGCGGATTTGCGCGCCGACTCCCTTTAGCTTCTCTTCGATGTGCTCGTAGCCGCGGTCGATGTGGTAGACGCGGTCGATGATGGTCTCGCCATCGGCGACCAGGGCGGCGAGGACCAGCGACGCCGAGGCGCGCAGATCGCTGGCCAGCACGGCGGCGGCGCTCAGTGGCGTCTTCCCGCGAACGATGGCGCGGCGGCCTTCAATCTTGATGTTGGCGCCCATCCGGACCAACTCCAGCGCATGCATGAAGCGATTCTCGAAAATATTTTCCGTGACGATCGAGGTCCCGTCGGCCTGGGTCGCGAGCGCCATGAACTGAGCCTGGCAGTCGGTGGGGAAGCCGGGATACTCTTCGGTGCTCATGTCGGCGGCGGTGAAGGGGTTGTCGCCCATGACCCGGACCGAATCAGCGGAGGCCTTGGTTTTGACTCCGACCGCGTGCAGCTTGGCAAGCAGTGCCCCCAGGTGCGAGGGATCGCATCCCGCGACGTTGAGGTCTCCTCCGGTCATGGCGCCAGCGACAAGGAATGTGCCGGCTTCGATGCGGTCGGGGATGATGCGGTGCTTTGCGCCTTTCAGCTTGCTGACGCCTTTCACGCGGATCGTTGGCGTGCCTGCGCCTTCGATTTTTGCTCCCATTTTGTTAAGCAGGTCGGCCAAGTCCGCCACTTCGGGCTCGCGGGCGCAGTTCTGCAGCAGGGTCTCTCCTTCGGCAAGCGTTGCGGCCATAAGCAGGTCTTCGGTGCCGGTGACGGTGATCTTGTCGAAAACGATTTCGGCGCCCTTGAGCCGTGCCGCGGTGGCCTCGACGTAGCCGTGGTCCTGGATGATCTTGGCGCCGAGCTGCTCGAGCCCTTTGATGTGCAAGTCGATGGGGCGAGCTCCAATGGCGCAGCCGCCGGGGAGCGAGACGCGGGCGTGACCGCAGCGAGCGACCAGCGGGCCAAGAACGAGCGTGGAAGCGCGCATGGTCTTGACCAGTTCATACGACGCCTCCGGCGAGGCGAGATTGGCGCAATGGAGCGTGGTGCGGTGCTGGGCGCGTCCGTAGCCGAGTTCGACATCCGCGCCCATGGCTGCGAGCAGGTTGCGCGTGGTCTGAATGTCGCGTACCTGCGGAATGTTTTCGAGGATGACCGGTTGGTCGGTGAGCAGGGCGGCAGCCATGCAGGGGAGGGCGGCATTCTTGGCGCCGCTGACGCGCACGGTCCCGAGCAACGGGTCGCCACCGCGGATCACAAATTTGTCCATAGCGAGAGGAATCCTTGAGTTGCGCTTTTATTCTAGCGGGGAAATGAGGCGCGGGCAGATAACCGGGAGGGCACGGACGTTTGGGGACGGGATCAGCGGGCGGTGTTGAAAGTCAAGGTCCCCACTTCCCGCGCCGACAAAAGGCGCGAGAAATCGGGCATCAGCTAGTTCTTCGCCAGCGCGATAGCCTGGCGGACATGGCCTTTGGATTTCTTCAGCGCGGCGGTGGCTTGAGCGCGGGGCGCGCCCGCGGCCAGCATCACGACCGCGACCGGGGTTCGGTTGCCTGCCGCTTTCAGGGCACGACTTGCGGTGTCGTGGTCGGCGCCGGTGGCCTGCTCGACGATGCGGATGGCGCGCTGAGTGAGCTTCTCGTTCTTGGTCCAGACGTTCACCATCAAGTTGCCATAGACATAGCCGAGGCGGCACATGGTGCCGGTCGAGATCATGTTGAGGACCATCTTGTGCGCGGTGCCGGCTTTCATCCGTGATGATCCGGCGAGGACTTCGGGGCCGACTTCGGTGATGATGGCGAAATCGGCGGCGCGCTCGAGGGGCGAGTCGCGATTGCAGGTGAGCGCTATAGTGCGGGCGCCGCGGGCGCGGGCGTATTCGATCGCGGCGATGGTGAACGGAGTGCGTCCGCTGGTGGCGATGCCGAGAACAATGTCGTGCTTGCCGGGCTTGCGCTTTTTCAATTCCGCGACCGCGAGGGCGGTGTCGTCTTCGCTGGCTTCGGTGGAGGCGCCCAGCGCTCTGGGGCCTCCGGCCATGATGAATTGCACCGTGCGCGGATCAGTGTTGAACGTGGGCGGAATTTCGGAGGCGTCGAGCGCGCCGAGCCGGCCGCTGGTTCCGGCACCAACATAGATCAGGCGTCCGCCGCTGCGGAGTCCGGCCGCGATCGTGTCGATAGCACGGGCAATCTGCGGCAGCGCGTGGCGGACCGCGGCGGCGACGGTGGCGTCTTCGTCGTTGATGAGCCGGACGATTTCGAGCGAGGACATGCGGTCGAGATCGGCGGCAGCGGTGAGGATTTGTTCGGTGAGGAGGATCCGAAGATCGGATTTGGCTTTGCGAACTCGGGTCAAATCGCGCGCCTTTCTACCTTGGTGTGGGTTGCATACAAGCTCATCGGTATTTCTCGAGAGCCTCAATTACTGCATCGTGGAATTTCGGCCGGACTTGTTTGATGGCTTGATTCGAACAGTCGGGCCAAGTGCGGTTCGTCAACAAGGTTATCGAAAGCTGGCGCTCGGGGTCGCTCCACAGTGAGATTCCGGTGTAGCCGAGGTGGCCGAAGGATGCGGTGCTGAAATACCTTCCAGACTGCGACTGAACAGACGGCGTGTCCCAGCCTAGGGCACGCGAAGTACCTGCATGTGCGGACTCCCGGCGGGTGAAGAGGGCGACGGTTTCGGGCTGGAGGATGGGGCGTCCGCCATTGAGCATGGCATGGGCGAACCGGGCAAGGTCTTCGGCTGTGGAGAACAGGCCCGCGTGTCCGGCGACGCCGCCGAGGACGAATGCATTCTCGTCTTGAACTTCTCCTTGGATGATTCGACTGCGAAAGGTGCTGCGGGCTCCGAGTGGGCTTGCGCTTGACTGGGTAAGCGCTGCTGGCTTTTCGCCGACAGAGCCTGCCCTGAGCTTGCCGAAGGGAGTGTCCGCGCCACATTTTTCTACCCGCTCGTCGGCGGTGGGAGGGATTTGCGTCCGCATTGCTGCGGGCGGATTGAACGTGGTGCCGGTCATGGCCAGAGGGCCGAAGATCTCGCGCTGACAGAATCGGTCGAGGGATTCTTCCGCGATTCGTTCAAGAGCGGCGCCGAGGATGATGAATCCGATGTCGCTGTATTCGGCGCGAGTGCCGGGGTCCGCGGTGAGTGGCATGGTGAAGGCTGCACGCAGGAGTTCGTCGCGCGAGTGGGCCTCGAGGAACAGCCTTTCGTAGGCGGGCAGGCCCGAGGAGTGAGCCAGGAGCATGCGCACCGTCACGTTATGGCGGCGCGGATCGGGTTCGCCGCAGGAGTCGACGAGGAATTCCGGGATGGTGCCCAGCAACGGCGCGTCGAGTTCGAGAAGGCCTCGTTCGTAAAGGAGTGCAGCCATTGTCGTGGTGGCGACGACTTTGGTGACTGAGGCGAGATCGAACAAGGTCGCTGGCGCAACTGCGGCTGACGCCGTCTCGTATGTGAAGCGGCCGAAAGCATTGAGGGCGATGAGGCGGTCCTCGTGGGTGACGGCGACCGAGGCGGCCGGAAAGACGTGCTCGTCGATTGCATCGCGGAGGACGGATAAGGCGGAAGGGAACTGCTCCCTTTGCTGGTCGAAGGCTGAGACGAGAGTTGGAGCAGCGCGATTCAGGATTTGGACGCTCGTTATGATTTCGCTCTCTGTGCGGTTTATAGCAGAGTTGGCAGGAAGCGTAAAGCCACAGAGCTACACAGGAATCAAGTTTTATTACTTGAGTTTGTTGAGTCACGGTGCTCCGGTTGTGTAGAGTCAGAGCATCTTCTTCTTTCATTCCAAATCGGGGGCGGAGAAAATCCCCACTCTTTCGCGAAAGGCGCGAAAGGATGGGGCGCCCAGATTTCGCCTGTTCATCATCCTTATCTTTATCTTTCTGGCAGCGGTATGTGGTTGGGCCCTTTACGCAGAGCCAGCGGCTGTCCCAACACCCTCGTCCTCTACGCCGGTAACCTCAGTACGGCTCGGTACGGTCGACTCCATCATTCAGCAGGCGATTGCAGATGGGAACATTCCCGGTGCGGTGCTCGTTGTGGGGCACAACGGGGCGGTAATTTATCGCAAGGCATATGGCAGCCGGGCGCTGGAGCCGAAGCGGGAACTGATGACGCTCGACACAATATTTGATCTGGCTTCGCTGACCAAAGTGATTGCGACCACGACTGCGGTGATGCAACTGGTGGAGCGGGGCAAGGTGCGGATGAATGATCCAGTGGCCAAGTATCTGCCGGAGTTTGCGCAGAATGAGAAAGAGGATATCACGGTGCGACAGTTACTGACGCACTACTCGGGGCTGGAGCCGGATCTGGATTTGAAAGCGCCGTGGGAGGGCAAGGAGACGGCGTACCGGATGGCGTTCGCCGAGACCCCTGCGCAGGCGCCGGGCTCTGGATTCACCTACAGCGACATCAATTTTATTGTGCTGGGGGCGCTTGTGGAGCGAGTCTCGGGCGAAACCCTCGAAGCGTACACGGCCAAGCATATTTTTGCGCCACTGAAGATGGCGCAGACGCGATTCGTTCCTCCGGCAGTGTGGCGCGCGAAGATCGCGCCCACGCAGTACGACGAGAACGAACACATGCTGCGCGGGGTGGTGCATGATCCGACGGCGCGGCGGATGGGTGGCGTGGCGGGACATGCGGGATTGTTTTCCACGGCCGACGATCTGGCAAAGTTCGCGCAGGCGTTGCTGAATGGTGGCGGAGGGATACTGTCAGCGGTCGCAGTGGAGAAAATGACTTCGCCCGAGCAACCACCGGCAGCGCCTGTACTGCGCGGGTTTGGATGGGATATTGATTCTCCTTTTTCGTCGAATCGCGGCGATTTGTTGCCCGTGGGTTCGTTCGGGCACACAGGGTTTACGGGAACGTCGGTGTGGATCGATCCAACGACCGAGACCTACATTATTTTGCTGACGAATGCCGTCCACCCGCGGGGCAAAGGGAATGCGATTGCGCTACGGTCTAAGGTGGCGACCGAAGTGGCTGCGGCGTTGGCCTTGAACCCGACCGAGAAGGACGCCCTGCGCTGGAAGAGCATCACCGGATACAACGAGGCGCAGAGTGCGGCCCGGCGGATGAGTACCCGCAATGGCAGCGTGAAAACTGGTGTCGACGTGCTAGAGCAGCACGGGTTCGATGTGCTGCAGGTGGCCGGGCGCAAGAAAAAGATCGGTGTGCTGACGAATCAGACCGGGTTCGATGCCGAGGGGCGGAGGACGATTGATGTGCTGGCGCAGGCGCCGGCAGTCTCGCTGGAGGCGATCTTCAGTCCTGAGCACGGAGTGACCGGAGAACTCGACACGACCCACGTCGGTAATTCGACCGATGCCGCGACGGGCGTGCCTGTGTACAGCGTCTATGGCGGAACCGACTCGGCGCGGCGTCCGCCCGCGGATGTGATGAAGAATTTGGATGCGGTGGTGTTTGACATCCAGGATGCGGGAGCGCGGTTTTATACCTACGAGACGACGCTGGGATACTTTCTGGAAGCTGCGGCTCAGGCTGGCGTGGAGTTGATTGTGCTGGACCGGCCGAATCCGGTTACCGGATCGTTTGTGCAGGGCCCGGTTTCCGATGCGGGGCGGGAGAATTTCACGAACTACTGGACCTTGCCACCTCGGCACGGGATGACCCTGGGCGAACTGGCCAAGATGTTCAACGCGGAGCGGAACATCAACGCAAAGTTGACCGTGGTGCCGATGGATGGGTGGCAGCGCGGGGACTGGTTTGATGCGACGGGGCTGGCCTGGGTAAATCCGTCGCCGAATCTGCGGAGCGTCTACGAGGCATCGCTCTATCCCGCTGTGGCGCTGATTGAGGGCACAAATATTTCCGTGGGGCGGGGCACCGACACTCCGTTTGAACTGGTGGGCGCGCCCTGGATCAAAGGCAGGGAACTGTCCTCTTATTTGAACGGGCGGGGGATTGGGGGAGTGCGTTTCGTTCCAGTAAGCTTTACGCCGACTTCCGCCGTGTACACCGGGCAGACCTGCTGGGGAGTGAACATCATGGTTACGGATCGGAACGGGTTTGATGCGCCCGAGTTGGGGATTGAGCTGGCGGCGGCGCTGCACAAGTTGTACGCCGCGGACTTCAAGATTGAGCGCATGACCGATTTGCTTGTGAATCAGAGCGTGTACGACGCGCTGATGGCGGGGCAGGATCCGCGGCGGATTGCGCAGGATTGGCAGGACGGGTTGGAGAAGTTTCAGAAGGTGCGAGAGAAATACTTGATCTACAAATAGGGGCTGTCTATCCGCGTCAGCTTGGCCTTTCCGGTGAAACGTCAGCCGTGGCGGCGTCACTATCCTAGGCATGGGAGGTGAGCATGGACATTCTCGACATACCCTGGGATTCCGCGTCCTACGACAGTTCCTGGTTATTTCCGCAGCCCTTGTCGGTCTGCCAGCGATATTCCTCCGGCATGTTTTTCTCGGCCAAGGCGGAGCCGAATCCGGAAAGACTCTGCTGGTTCAAGCGTGGCGACAATCATTTGCAGATCTACCGCGCGCAGTGTCTTTTGAACCGTTACATTGGCGGATACTTCGGGCCGGAATGGTTGACGAGCGGCGGCCTTCGCTGGCCGTACCTTCTGGAAGATGGGATGCTCCGGTTCGACACCGAGCTGGCCTTGAAAGAGTTTCAGCAGCGTTGGAGCCTGCCGTCGAGTGGCTGTCTCTGTCCCAAGACCCGAGTGATGCTGCCTCCCTTGCTGCGCTTCCGCGGATTTTTGCTGCGTAAACGCTTCAAGTGTCCTCCGCTTCGTTGGTCGGGCGGTAGTCCGGGGGGTTCTGGGGCACGTTATGGCTCGTCAGGATCGTCTTCACCTCAGCCCAACAAAACGTCAGACACCCCCGTGAAGCCGGCTGTTCCCGACAATAAACCGAAAGGGAACACAGATGAGGAGGATGACGATAAGCCTTGGACACTGACCTTTACCCCGAACGTGGGAGTCGGCGGGGCGGCACCGATGTGGACCGGAAGGTCGGGCACGGGCACGAAGCTCAGGCCCGACACGCTCGAACTTGATCAAAAGACCGAGTTCGATCTCTCGCTGTGGACGGGCTGGGCGCTGGGGGATGGGAAGATCAAGCTTACCGTCGGTGCTGAATACGATGTTCCTTTGGACAAGGATCATCGCGGTCCTTCTGTTGGGAGTACGCTGGGCGATAAATCTACCATCGTCGGTAACCTCCAGGTGCAGGCCGACGACCTCCTCAAGAATGACTATGTCTCGCTCTCTCCGTTTTTGAAGTACTCTCACCAATGGCAGGGCGGGAAACAGTCTGATCAGGTCAAGGGCGGCGTGGAGTTCGACCTGGATCTGCACAAGACGCTCGGTCTGCCCAAGGGGCTGAAACTCGAGGCAGATGTCAACGCGGGGGTTCAAACTCCCGGGCCGGGCAATGACCGGGCCACGACACCATCTCTGATCGCTCCCATTGAAGGCAACGTGAATCTTACGTGGGATTTCGACCTGTTCACCTTCGGACAAGGGGAGAAGAAGGATCGCTGATTCGGGAAGGTTGGGCCACGGAGCAGCGTCTGCCAACAACTTCGCATCTTAGCCGTTATCGAACCGTGGTAACCTCAGTCTGAGTTGGGGCGGTGGTTTTGCTTCGGGAGGTGCGGGATGCGCGGACTCTTGGCGGTGCTGCTGGTTTCGGGTATGGCTTGGGGGCAGGCGGATGCACCGAAGCCTGCAAACGCTGCTGCTCAGGCGGCTGATTCGAATCAGGCGAATTCTCCGGGTCGGGCTAAGGAGTTAAGTGCAGTCCCGGCTGCGGCGTCGGATCGGAATGCTGCGGTGATTCCCGAGGGATCGAAGATTCCGCTTTTGCTGAAGCAGGCCATCTCCACCAAGAATGCGCGCGAAGGCGATGCGGTCTACGCGGAAACGGCGTTTCCGTTTGTGGTGAACGAGCGCGTCGTGGTGCCTGCAGGAACCTATATCCAGGGAAAAATTTCGCACGTCGAGCGCGCCGGACGGGTGAAGGGGCGTGCCGAGATCCTGATGCACTTCACGACCATGATTTATCCGAGCGGGTATACCGTGATGCTTCCGGCATCCGTGGAGAACATGCCTGGGTCGGAAAATACTACGGTCAAGGATAAAGAGGGGACGATCCAGCAAGACAAGACTACAGGCAAGAAGATTGAAGACGCTGCCAAGGGCGGGGCCATCGGCACCGTGGCGGGGGCTACCGCCGGCGGGCTGGCCACTGGGGGCCTGAATGGGGCGCGGGTTGGCGCCGGAATTGGCGCGGCTGCCGGAGTGGCGTGGGCCTTGCTCAAGCATGGTCCTGACGTCAGGCTTGAAGTGGGTACTTCGATCGAGATGGAGATTCAGCGGGCGATCCCGGTGGATGCGAGCCGGATTCAGGTCGCGAAGGCGGGATCGTAAGTCCTCGTTGACCTTTACCGGGCGGAGCGGACCTCGTCCTCGACTCTCGTGATGGAAACGCCTGGTAGGCCGCTGGCGCTGCCGAGTACATGGGGTCCTTCGCTGGCTCCGGATGACAGCGAGTCAACGCTAGGAAAGACCGGCACAACCTCTCGCGCATCAAGCCAAGCAACCCTCCTGTCTCGCGAATTGCGCCCCGTCTTCTTCCCTCTGCTATACAATCCGCGGTAGGAGCAGTTTGCGCTCGATCGTGGAGGTTCCTGTGGAAGCGTTCGGTTTTGGCTTCGGCACCATCGCCATCATCATCGCGGTTATTTACCTTCTGAGTTCCATCAAGATTCTGGCCGAGTATGAGCGCGGCGTGATTTTTCGCCTGGGGAGGCTGCTGCCCGCAGCCAAGGGGCCGGGAGTCATTCTGGTTTTCTCGCCAATCGATCGCATGGTGCGCGTATCACTGCGGCAGGAGGCGCTGGAGGTGCCACCGCAGGACATCATTACCCGCGACAACGTCACGCTGAAGGTCAACGCCGTCATCTTCCTGCGCGTGATTGAGCCCCGGAAGGCGGTGGTCGAGGTTTCGAACTACGTCTACCAGACTTCGCAGTTTGCCCAAACCACACTCCGCTCGGTGCTTGGCGAGCAGGAACTCGACGAACTGCTGTCTCATCGGGAGAAGATCAATCTGCGGCTGCAGAGCATTCTCGATACCCACACATCGCCCTGGGGCGTGAAGGTCACCAACGTCGAGGTCAAACAGGTCGACATGCCGGAATCGATGCTTCGTGCCATGGCCAAGCAGGCCGAAGCGGAGCGCGAGAAGAGGTCAAAGATTATTCACGCCGAGGGCGAATTCTCGGCGGCGCAGCGACTAGTGGACGCGGCGCATCTGCTGTCGAGCGAGCCCGTCAGCGTGCAGCTTCGTTACTTGCAGACTTTGACCGAAATTGGTGTCGAGAAGAATACGACGGTGGTGTTTCCGGTGCCAGTGGATTTCTTCTCGGGGATCCAGAAATTGTTGGCTGCGCCGAGCGCGAGTTCAGCGCCGGCGAAAACGGCGTAGGGAGCGCGGTGTTCTTCGGAGCCGTGGAGTGCATGTTGATTGCGCGTAGTAATTGGAGTCGAACTATGGCTACGGCAGAAGATACTGAGATAACGCTTGGAACCGGCAAGCTTCTGGTGCTGTTTTTTGGACTGGTGGGCGTGTGCGCGCTTTTCTTCGCGCTTGGATATTCGCTGGGACGGAAGTCGGAACCGACCATCGCCGCCGCCAGCGCAGCGGTTGCTCCGATAACCCCGGGCGCAAAGGCAAACGGCGGATCGGCGGCGCAGATGACGTTCTATAAGTCCGTCGAGCAGAAGGATGCTAACCCCGAGCTCACGCCAGCGCCAGACTCGAAAACCGGTACGGCAGCCGCAGCGACACCGGCCAATGCGAACACAACGCCGACGACGCCGGCGGGCACTCCGGATTCAACCACCATTCTTCCGACCGGAGGATATTTCGTGCAGGTGGCCGCCGTGAGCAAGCAGGAAGATGCAGACTCGCTGGTCGACGCGCTCAAGAAGAAGCAGTATCCCGCCTTTGTGGCGGCGCAAGTCACGTCTGACAAGCTGTTTCGTGTCCAGGTTGGGCCCTTCCAGGACGTTAAAGATGCCGAGGCGATGCGCGCACGGCTGATCGGGGATGGGTACAGCCCGATCGTGAAGAAGTGAGGAGTACTGAACCGCAGCAAAAGAACCTCTTGAACCCTTAACGCGCAAATCCTTACAGCCCTCGCGGAACGAGCACGAAGTGGTCGATGGCAATCTTGGCTCCGTCGTCCGCCCGGAAGGCCTCCAGCCGAAACACGATTGTCACTTCGTCAAACCGACGGAGCGATTGAGTGCTGGGTAAAGGAAAGTTCAAGGTTTCGTTGGCAGGTGATCGCTCTTTATTTTGCGACCGCCGAGAACTGGCGGTGATCGTCCCAAGAGACTGCGAGGGTTTTCCAGGCAAACTTGAGTTCACCAGGATGAGTTCCAGAGAGACCGTTTCTGGGTAGAGGTCCGCGTTTCGAATGGCGATCTGGATTTTGTAACAGCAATCCAGATTGATCATGGTGCCGAAATGCTCGTGTGCCTCCATCGATAGCGGACGCCGGTCAGTGGAGTGGATGTCGAGCAACTCGGGACTCCCGTGCGCCTGACGAGAAGTGCTGGGAGGGTACAGATCGGGCGCTTTGAAAAACCAATAGACGCCGTTGAATGGAATAATCAATGGCTTTGCACTGCGGTTGCTCTTGAGCAGGCCGTTTCCCAGTGCCGGGACTGGGGCTACCAGCTCGGTAAGCGTCTGTTCCTTGGGCCAGAGGATGACGCCGGAGTTGGCCTCCCTCGCGGCTGGAAACTGACCTTCGGACTCCTTTTTCCCGCCTGAGTGCTCGCGCCCCTCGTTACCTTTCGATGCCTTCTCGCCACCTGGTTCCGCGCGTCGGTCCGCAGTTTTAGCGTGGCTCGAGTGATGCCGGGAGGGGACGCCGAAGCCGCCAATCCGGTACGCGTTCTGAAGATATCGAATCAACCCGCCCGCCGTGAAAACAGTAGCCATCGCCACGATGAGGAGAATGCGCGATCTCGACTGCGACGATCTGGAGTTCTGCCAATTGTCTTGAGAAGCGTCCATGAAGAAAGACCACGACCACACAGCCGAGCTGATGCCTACAAGCATTGCAGCCGTGAAAGGGTAACCAGCAAAACCGGCTAACGCTCCGGTTTGAGCGCATAACGCCGCGCCGACGGCGCGGAGCAGTCGCCAGAACCCGGGCGACGATTCTGGCGGGCTGAACACGATGCGACCAAGGGAAAGGACTGGTGATTCGTTCCCATCAGCCTGGGCGCTCCAGTCTTTTATTAAGTGAAAAGATTTGGCAATGCTAGCCACCAGGACGGCAGCCATTGCCATCGCCCATGCTGAGTTCTCTCGCATGAAAAGCGCGAGCGGAGCAAGCCAAACCGCATCGAGCGATACTCTTAAGATGAGACGTGGAGGAGCCAGGCGCACGGTGCTTGGCTGGATCAAGTAAGAGCCCCAAGCGGCTACCGAACTGGCTAGCAATACCGCCAGCGCCCTCTCGACTGATGAACTGACTAACGCGGTCCAAGACAGAGAGTGCACTAGCGGCAAACGGCACACAACAGAGGCAACAGTTCCTCCGGCAAGCAGTGCCGCAATTGGTGGCAACCATCGGGTGATTGGTCTCGGCTCCGATTCGCGAATCAGATCGAGAGTGTTCATGCTGAAACTCCTTTTCGGGAATAGGCCAGATAGTTTTCCTTCCGGTGGGCGCGATACTGGCTCGATCTGACAGTTCAGCGACGAACACGTGCGTCTGTGACGAATGGACACCGAAATAGCGAAGAAGGTTCCTGTGGGCGGGTGCCCACCGTGACACCAAACTTCAACCATTTCTTACATTGACACCCGTCGATTTTCGGGGTATTCCTGAGACCAGCCATGTCTGCCGACGCCTCGCTCGATCGCGCGCTTCACGCCGTTGCCGACCCGACGCGCCGCCGCATTCTGCGGGCGCTGAAAGAGGGTGCACTCGAGGCGAAAGCCGCAGGCAAGAGCGCTGGTACTGGAAGCTGCTTGTGCGCAGGGGACATCGAAGAACGAGTTCACCTTTCGCAACCTACCATCTCTCACCACATGGCCATCCTGACGAAGGCCGGACTGGTCGCGGCCGTGAAGCAGGGGCAGTGGCGTTGGTACCGCCGCGATGAGAAGGCGATCCAGCAGGTAGTGAAGATACTGCGCGGGAAGCTGTAAGAGACGTTTATTGAGGCGCGGAAGGCAGCCCCATCTGGCCACGGAGTTCCTGCCACTCTTCGGTGACTCGCGGCTCGTGTGAGAGTTCGGCAGCGCGATGGAGCGACTGCTCGGCCCTTGCCAGATCGTTCAGTTGTAGCAGACATTCTCCCAGACCGGCCCAGGCATACCAATCCTGCGGAAATTCTCTGATCACTTCGTTGAAGGTGACCACAGCCTCGTTGCAGCGGCCGGCCTCGCCGAGCTGCAACGCGACCTGCACGTGAGCCCGCGCAAGGTTCAGCGCCACGGGAGCGTTGTGAGGCGCAATTTGATGAGCCACCGTGAACACCGTCAAGTCATCCTTCCACGCATTTTCCTGTCTCACCGTAAACCCGGTGAAGACAATCGCCAGCATGCCCGCCATGGCCAGCGAAGCGATGCGAAGCTTGTCCATCAGGTGCCAACCGGTGGCCAGTAGAAGCATCAGGCCCGTCAAGGACAGATAGGTGTATCGGCCGTGCAAGAAGTCTCCTGGGTTAAGCGCGTTCAGGTTCAAGGCGAGCAGAATTGGAAGCACCAGGAACAGAGAACCTAAGACCAGCGCACACTCGACACCGGCCGCCTCTCGATCAGGCAAATCGCGAGTCTTTTTCCAAGCCCAGAGCAAAGCCGCTGCTATGACCATTAAGGCGCAGCCTACTCCTAGCCCTGGCAGCAGGACATCACGCGCGGAGAATGTATCGACTTCGCTGGAGTCGGCAAAAGCACGCAGCCGTACCGGCCACAGCAGCACTTTCAGGTAGAACCAAAGAGTTGCCGGCACCGACCGTGCGACCGTGCTCCAAGACAAGTTCTGTGTGCGTGCCCCGAGGCGTCCTCCCAAAGCATGAAGGCGCAAGAGCAGGTAAATCACCGTCACGCAGAGGAGCGGAATGATCTGGCATAACGCGCGGAACAGCCGCGATCCGAGGTTGGCACCGTCGTAGTTGAGGCTGGGCATCACGAGTGCCAGTGCAAACAGTACCGGGATCAACACTATGGCAGTTTCCTTCGCGAAGAGCGCAACCAGACAAACAACAGCGGAGGCGATCAGCCATGCCACCGACGATCGGGCCTCGGCCTCGCTTGGCTTGCGGAATTTTCTGCCGGATTTGCCTGCTGGCGGCGAGCTCTGGGCGGAGAACTTGTCGGCATACCGGAGATGGCAAAGCACGCTCCCCAATACCGCGGCCGACATCAGCGGATCGGGCACCGTCACCCATGCAACCGACTCGGTATGAGCAGGATGCAACGCGAACAGCGCGCTGGCCATCAATGCGGCGCTGCGATCCCGGAGCAGCTTCCAGACCAGCAGTCCCAGCAGAACGGCGACCAACACATGTTTCACGATGCTGAGGAAATGCCATCCCCAGGGAGACATCTCGTTAAGGATGAAATTGAGCCTCATCCACAAAACGAAGACCGGACGGTAGAAACTCGTTGGCCCCCCAGTGAATTGCGCCCATACGTAATTGGTAAAGTAATCCCAGACGTGACCGGAGGATTGCACGCGGGGATCATTCACGAAACGGTGATCGTCGAGAATGAATTGAAAACTCAACGCCGGGCTGTAGGCCGCGAAGATAACAATGATCAAAGCAGTCGCTACAATCAAAAAGTTCAGAGGTGACAACAATTCGGGTGGTCCTGGCCGCGGCGCCGGGACAGGAGTCTTCTGCTGCCGAATCGGAGGGGATAGTTTCATTCATTCTTACAGAATGACTTTAAGGAAATTGTCTCACACCCCCATACCCGTTACGGGGCGTGACTCTGAGTTGTCTCACTAGGGCGTGCCCAGGGCCCACTTCTCCAGATCTCCAGTAGAACGCAGGAGACCGAGTTGCGCGCGCTCGACTTCGAAGGTGACGTCCTGCAGTGCGATAAAGCGCTCGCTGGCTTGGGAACGGGCGCCGTCGAGGTCTTGAATCGTGGAGGTGCCCGCGTCCATGCGGGTCTGAACCGCCGCCAGATTTTTCTGTGCGATTTCGTATTCCAGTTGGGCAACCTCACGCGCGGCCTGCATTTGAGAAACGGCGCGCTGCAGGCGAAGGGTCTCTTCGGAAACCTGGTTGCGGGCGGCTTCCGCCTGCTTGGTGGCTTTCAAGGCATCGGCATCGGCGGCCTGGGCGCGCGCACGCTGCGAAGCATTGAACAACGGAAAGCGAATGGAAACTCCGATCGTGGCATTATTTTGCTGGAAGCTGTTGGTAGTGCAGAGAACCGAAATGCCGGATACGACGCAGGGTTTCGAAGGGATGTAGTAGTTCTGGAAGTTATTGAACTTCGAGAGCAAGGCATACTGAGCGGCGAAGTCGAAGCTGGGCCAGAGAGACCGGTGCTCTCCTTCAGCGCGCAGATACTGGGCTCGTGCGTGCTCGACAGCAGCCCGAACACCTGGATTCAAATCCGCGGCGTGGGCTGGCGCGGTTGCGTCTTCTGGCATCGCCGGAAAGTCGGGTAGCGCGTCGGGCTCGGTCTGAAGGCTGGCCGCGGGAAGTCCGGTGAGCTTGGAGAGATGCTCGCGCAACACATCGGCTGCACCCTGGGCTTCGGCAATGCGCAGGCGCACGCGCGCGGCTGACAGGCGCGCCCGAGTGCCATCCAGTTCGCTGTCCACGCCTTCTTTGACGCGCTCGGCGATGGCAGCCTGCATTTTTTCCGCTTGGCTTTCGGTTTCCTGCAGTTGGGCCAGGCGCTGTTCCCACTTGGCCAGTTCCGCGTAGCTCAAGACCGCGTCCTGAATGATCTGATTGCGCTGGTCTTTGTTCTTAAAAGATGCGACGGCGGAATCGATCTTGGCGGCGCGCACAAAATCGCGCAACGACGGGTTCAGCACCGCTGACTGCGCGTTGAGGTTGAACAACGACGGCGCGGATCCCTCAAGCCCGAGGGGGAATCCGTAGGAATAGCCCAGTCCGGCGCCCGTGGACAGTTGTGGGACGTAGTTGTCCTTGAGCTCGCGATAGCCGGCGGCGGCCCGCTGTTCGTCGGCCGCTGCAATTGCGCCGCCGGTGGCGTGAGTCAGCGCGAGCTGAACGACACGCTTGAGAGGGACCGGCTCTGCCAGCAACGTAGCGGGAATTAATAGGGCTGCCAGTGTCCATCCTGCGCGCAGCGCACCTCGGCACGAGTTTTTCATTGCGTCCCTTCCACAGTGAGTTGGAAATGATTGTATGAACAATTTGGATGCCAGCGAGATTCTAAATGTCAGCGGGGAGCGCGAGTACAATCAAGACTCCCACCCTCTCCGAAAAGACGCGAATAGGCTGAGGCACCCGCCTTTTCAACATCATCACGGCTGGATCCGCTTCAAGTCGGCTTGAGCGCGCACGTAACCATGTGCGAGTGCGATGGCGGCCCGGTATTCGCCGGCAGCAGCCTGGCGGTCCCCTTGCTTTTCGAGTAATTGGCCGAGCATGTCGTGCGCTTTGAATGCGGGACATTCTTCAACCGGTGCGGAGAGATAGCGGCGCAGAAGACGCGCTGCCAGGGGCAAGTCGCGGCTCGCGCGCAGCAGGATGCTGGCGCCGTCGCGCAATGCCTCATGCTGTTCGACGGGTGCGGCTTCGAGGTTACGCAGAACTTGCTCCATATCGTCCAGCCGATTATTGCGGAGAAGAAGGCCAGCGAGATCAACCCAGGCACGGCCCAGAGTTTGATTGGCAGCGATAGCGGCGCGATACTCGCGCTCTGCTGAAGCGGAGTCGTGGTTTTTTGCTGCAATATGAGCGGCAATCCAGTGCGCCAGCGCGGGATTGAGTGTCGCGATCGCGTCGGCCTGAGCTTGTGCTTTGTCTTTGCCGCCGCCGACAATACCGGGGGCTTCCAAATAAAACTCGGCGAGATCGGCGCGGGCTTCCCAGCTTTGAGGGTCAAGTTCCACCGCGCGTTCGAAGGAAGAGCGGACTTTTTTTGCCAGCCCGGCGGCGGATAGGAACCCGGCACGATCCGCTTTTTCTCCGTAGATGCGGCCCAACCAGAGGTGATAAAGCGCCTTGTGCGGATCAAGGTTGCGGGCGCGCTCGCAATTGGCAATGCCACGATCCCATTCTTCCAGCATGAAATAAGCGCGGCAGAGCAGGTTGTAGGAATCGGCATCGGTACTGGAGAGTTCGAGCTGGCGCTGCAGCGTCTGGATGGCGTCGTCCACGCGGCCCGCCGCAAGCAGTTCTTTCGGGGAAGCGACGGCATGCGTCGGTGCTAGAAATGCGCCCACGCTTACCAGAGCGGAAAACAAAAGTCGCCAAGGCTGGCAACGAAAACGGAGGCGTAAATCAACGCGCTGCATCGGTTCAGGGAACCACTTTGACCGAAGCGCCGTCGGAGAGCGGCGCTTTGGAGTCTTCTGAAGGCAGCGCGACCGAGGCACCTTCGTTAAGACCGCTCGCGATCTCGACGCGGGTGAGATTCTGTAGTGAAATCTCGACCGGCTGACGCTTCAGGCGATTGTTGATGATCTGGAAGACGTAGGGTTTGCTGTCGTCGACGTGTACCGCATCGCGCTGCAGGGTCAGGACATTGTCATGTTGGGCAACCACGATGGTGACGCCAACATTGACGTTGGGCAGCAGACGCAGGTCATGGTTGTCGATCAAGCACGTGGTCTCGCCGACATTCCTGGATAGTCGCACTTTCACGGTCGAGGGGACTGTGCTGACCCTGCCCGTCCAGGTTCGGCCGGGGACAGCGTCCCATGTAATTTCCACGATTTGTCCAACCTGAAGTCGGCCAATGTCAGGTTCGTCGACGAAGGCGCGCACCAGCACGCGCGAGAGGTCGGCCTCTTGTAAGAGCAAGTCGCCGGCCTGCACGAAGGCACCCTGCTTGACGGGAAGGGAATAGACTACGCCGTCAAAGGGAGCGCGCCTGCTGGACTTGCTGAGTGCGTCCTCGGCCGCATCGTAGGCGGCTTGAGCTTCCGAGGCCTGTGCCTGGACCTTGGCGACTTCCGGGGGCGAGTAGCGGTCGGCTTTTTTCTGCTCCGCGAGCGTGAGGTCAGCCTGAGCCCGCTTTAGAGCGTCTTCCGCCGCGCGAACTTCCCCTGGGGAGGCAGCGCCCTCCTGTTGCAGACGGCGTAGTGCCTCGAGATTACGCTGGGCCGCATCGCGAGCGCTCTGTGCCTTGATGGTTTGCGAATTCAAGGTGAGGAGTTCTTCCTGCGTGCCCCCGGTCGTGAGCGAAGACTGTTCGGCCTGCGCCGCCTTGATCTGGGCCTGAGCGCGAGCTGCCTGGGAGCGAATGTCGGCATCATCGAGTTGCAGCAGGACCTGGCCCTTGCGCACGTGGTCGCCCTCCTTCACCAACAGGCGTTTCACCGTGGTCGAGATGGGGGCGTGGGCCTCGAAATTTAGAATCGGCTCAATCTTGCCGTTGGTGGAAACCAGGCTGCGGATCGGACCTCGCTGCACCGTCGCAACGCGGGCCCTCACCGGAGTCTGGTGAAGATAGGAATAAAACACCGCCACTGCGAATATGGCGAGCAGGGCCCATATCCACCGGCGGCGCGACGGTGTATTCGAATTGTTCGTCGATGCCAACCTGTTGTCTTTCAGGGTGAGGCAGGTACAACGTAAGCAGTAATTTACCATTCCCGAGGCTGCCATAGGTACACGACGTTCCCCGGCGCGGTATCTGTTTGGATGCTGCCACCGAGCATTCGGCTGCACCAGCCTCCCCGCTACAATAGAGGCATGGTGAAATCGCCTCGCTACACGCCTGAGCATGCTGCTGCCGGTCTCGATGCCGACTTTCCGGAGATTGAGACCTGGCCGAACCAGTTCCCCGGTTACGAGATTGTGGTGGACGACCCCGAGTTCACGTCGGTTTGTCCGAAGACCGGGCTGCCGGATTTTGGCGCGTTGACGATCCGCTACACGCCGGATAAGAGTTGTCTGGAACTGAAGTCGTTGAAGGAGTATTTGCAAAGCTATCGGAATCTGGGAATTTTTCAGGAGAACGTCGTCAACCAGGTGCTCGAGCATGTGGTGAAGTGGGCGAAGCCGGTGTGGGCGGAAGTGAAGGGGGAATTCCGTCCGCGAGGCGGGATTTCCACGACGATTGTGGCGAAGTGGCCGCGGCCGAAGCGGCGGCGGTAGGGATTCTGTTCGTCGTGCTATATTCGCTGGACCAGTGGCCCAACCTGATCTCCAACCTCGCACCGCGCTGATCATTCTGACGGCGCTGAACCTGCTCAACTATGTAGATCGCAACGTGCTGTTCGCGGTGCAGCCACTGGTGCAGGATGAGTTTCACCTCACAAATGCGCAAATCGGATATCTGACCAGCGCATTTCTTGGTTTCTACATGATTGCGGCGCCGTTTGTGGGACCGCTGGCCGACCGTTACTCGCGCAAACTAATCATCGTGCTCGGTGCGTCGTTTTGGAGCGGGCTCACGCTGCTCACTGCCGTCACGCATACGTACACAGAGTTGCTGGTCCGCCATACGCTGGTGGGGGTAGGCGAGGCGACGTTTGTGACCATTGCGCCGACGTTTGTGGCGGATCTTTTCGCGGAGAAAATGCGTGGGCGGATTCTGGGAGTATTTTATCTCGCGATTCCGGTGGGGTCAGCTGCGGGATATCTGCTGGGAGGATATCTGGCGCCGCATCACGGGTGGAGATTTCCGTTTTACGTGGCGGCGGCCCCGGGCTTCGTGCTTGCGTTGGTTGTCTTGTTCCTGAAGGAGCCGGAGCGTGGGCAGTTCGATTCGCTAAAGGAGACTCCGGAGCGGGGGACCATTCTCGGCTTGGCCCGAAATCCGGCATTTCTGACGTCGACGCTGGGGATGGCGGCCATGACATTTTCGCTCGGCGGCATCCAGGTGTGGATGCCGAAGTTTCTATTCAGCGAGCGCGGCTACACGCTGGAGGCGGCGAATCTTGCCTTCGGGATCATCATCGTTGTGGATGGCATCGTGGCCGCCCTTGCGGGCGGATGGCTGGGCGACTACCTGCTGCCTCGGATGAAGAGTTCCTATTACCTGGTTTCGGCGGCGAGCATGTTGCTCGGCGTGCCGGTCATGATCGTTGCATTATTTGCCAAGGGAGCGATCATGATCCCGGCGATCGGGGTGGCGGCTTTCTTTCTCCTGTTGAATACAGCGCCCCTGAATGCGGCTGTAATCAACTCGGTGGGAGCACACATTCGCGCGACGGCCCTGGCGGTGAATATTTTTATCATCCACATCCTGGGGGATGTGCCTTCGCCAACGATGATGGGCTGGGTCGCTGATAAGCGGTCGCTGCAGGCGGCGTTCATTCTGCCGATCATCGCGATGGGGATCTCTTCTGCCATACTGTTTTATGGGACGAAATTCGCGCCGCCGGTTGCGCTCGACGGCGCCACCCCCGGTTAGGAAAGACCGAAGCAGGATGGCTTATCTCTATTGGATTGCGGGAACAATTCTGGCGCTCGCCTGGTTTTCCCGCATTGTGGATGCGGCTCTCGGGATGCCATCCGTTGCTGATGTTTCCCGGCCACAGTGGGATCGCAATCCCGTTTCGCCTGCGGGAAATCCTCGCGTCTCCATTATCGTTCCGGCCCGGAACGAAGAAGACATAATTGAACAAGCCCTACGCACACTGCTCGCGCTTGATTACAACAATTATGAAGTCATCGCCGTCAACGACCGGTCGACCGATCGGACGGGCGAGATTTTGGACACGATTGAGAAAAATCCCCACTTCTCGCCGAAGTCGCCAGAAATCGGGCACCCGAATTTCCCAAGTCTTCGGGTGCTGCATCATCGCGAACTTCCTGACGGCTGGCTGGGCAAGACTCATGCCATGTGGACCGCTGCGAATCAGGCGACGGGCGACTGGCTGCTTTTCACCGATGCCGACGTTTTGTTCAAGCCCGATTCGCTGCGGAGAGCGCTGGCTTACGCGGAAAGCGTGCCCGCAGACCACGTTGTGCTGTTTCCGCAGATGATCATGAAGCGGCCGGGCGAGTACATGATGATCGCGTTCTTCCAGACCATGTTCATGTTCGGACACCGGCCGTGGAAAGTGGCCGATCCCAGCACCGACGATCACATGGGCGTGGGCGCTTTCAACCTGGTGCGGCGCAGAGTCTATGACGCGGTGGGAACCTACGAGGCGCTCCGCATGGAAGTGCTCGACGACATGAAACTGGGCAAGGTGGTGAAGAATGCAGGCTTCGCCCAGCGTAACGTCTTCGGCGGTGACTTGATTTCCATCCGCTGGGCGCACGGCGCGATGGGAGTCGTGAACAATCTGACCAAGAATTTCTTTGCCGTGTTGTCGTTTCAGTGGTGGCGGACTGTGATCTCGGCGTTCGGACTGGCGTTTCTCAACTTCGGGCCTTTTTTGGGCGTGTGGCTGGCGCATGGCTGGGCGCGCGTGCCTTATGCGGTGGCCCTGGGATCGATGTTTCTGATTTACATCGGGATGTCGTGGCGGTCGTCGGTGCCGTCATATTATTTCCTGCTGCATCCGGTGAGCACGACGATGTTCATTTACACGCTGCTGCGCTCCACGGTGCTGACGCTTTGGAATGACGGGATCGAATGGCGAGGAACTAAGTATCGGCTGGAAGAATTGCGTAAGGGGATGGTGTGATGGAGACCAACCACTTCGGCAGGGATACGGCGCTCGAACCTCATAGGATGTAAATTGTGGCAGAGAAATCCTGGCCTACGACTGAGATCATCCAGGCGAAGCAAGCCAATCAGAAGAGGTCTGCTCGAGCGAAAATTGCGCAAGCCACACGGCCATAGCGAGCCAAGGAGGCGAGCCATACGGGACGTCGTCTGCCACGGCGGCCATCCGACACCACACAATCACTCCGGTGGTTCCTGGCCTTCGACATCGTTGCCGAAGGTTTGGGTCGTGTTCGGCTTGGCTTTCGTCTTCTTCGGCTTTTTGCTGGGACGCAGGCGGCCGGCGCTGTAGTGGCCACGGTTCTCTAGGTCGTAGTTCTTGGGGATGGGAGGAATCAGGGAGGCTCCTCCAGTGATCTGGCTGATGCGGTTGAGAATGATCTCCGCGCATCCGTCATAGAGTTTCACTGGACCGTGAATCTCAAGCATGCGGCCGGCGAGGGGGCGGACCTGCTTACATCTTTCAGGTCGTGAGGAAAGATGACTACTGTAAACGGGCAAGCCATCTGATCCTCGCAGAAGTCGAGGAAGTGCACGCCCCTTGACGCCGACCTTGACCCTGACAACCATTCCGCTCACGCACTTCGTTTCTCCCACATGCTGGCTGGCTTCGTGGATAGGGATGCAGTCGGAGGCCGGCAAGGAGGGGGCGCTGCGAAAAGGGCTGCGACGAGCGCCACCCAGTCTGTCACATGCGAAGTACTAGCTCCAAACATACCCTAACTTTAGGAAAGACGGGCGAGCAACGTCTGTGATTGGAGCGGAATAAGGGAGTGTGTTGTTCCGAAGTGAAACTGGGGCGAAATCCCCACTTCTCGCGCACAAGACGCGCGAGAAATGGGGCACGCGGTTGGAGGGCTTTACTTGAACGACTTGACCGCGGACGCTTCGTCGTCTTTGACGTCGAAGACGGTGTAGAGCTTGGTGATCTGAAGCAAGTCGTTAACCTTTTTGGTCAGATTCAGCAGCTTCAGTTCGCCGCCCTGATTCTTGGTCGTGGTAAACGCGCTTACCAGTTCACCAATCCCGGAGCTGTCAATGTAGTTGACGTCCTGGAGGTTCAGAACAATCTTTTTGTTGCCCTTGGAAAGCAGGTCGCGTACCGTGTCGCGGAGAATGACGCTGCCCTCGCCCAAGGTAATGCGGCCGCTGCAATCCACTATCGTGACTCCATCCACTTGCCGACTACCAACCTTCATGCTCACTGGGAAGCCTCCTTGCCGCCCGCGGTTGGCCCGTGGACGTGCTTGATCAATTTAAGTTCGGTGCCCGTTTTAGAAGGGCGAATTTCTACCACATCCATGAACGAGCGCATAAGAAAAATTCCGCGCCCTGACGTCTTGAGCAGGTTCTCCGGCGCCAGAGGGTTTGGGATCTTACTCAGGTCCATCCCCGAGCCCTGGTCGCGAATGGTGATGACCAGGGCACCGGCGGTTCGCTCAAAGGCGAGAGTCACCTTCTTGTCCGGGGCATAAGCATTGCCATGCAGAACGGCGTTGACCGCGCCTTCGCGTACCGCCATGGAAATCTGCATGATTTCGTCTTCGGGAAAACCGAGTTCGGTCGCGATGCGGGTAGCTTTCTCCTCCGCACTGTCGATCGTCTCCAAGGAGGAGTCGAGCGTATAAGAGACCCGTTGCTCGGTCATGGCCATGGACGAAAACTCAACAGACCAGGGGACGGCGGGTACGCCCGCACACCGCCCACAGGCGCTCGCCAGAAGCGTTTCCCAGCGAATGCGGTAGTTTGCCTGTACCACAGGGAATTGTCAACGAGCGCACGCAAACGGCGCAAACGGCCCGCAAACGGCCTGCTAAAGCCGGGCATTGCATCTGCTCCCATTGCTGGCGATGTTTCGGGGAATATAATCTGCGCCGTGCCTGAGATCCGTCGGCCAAACCTTAGAGCGCGTTTAAAACGAGGGTTCCTCGCTATCATTCTGACGTTGGTCGGTGTGGCGGCGCTAGCGTTTGGCCTGGACTATGCAGTCTTTCACTTGCGCGTGGCCGCGAACTGGAATCCGTTCGGAGTTGTGACCGTGGATCACTATTACGCCGTGCAGCAGAAGAGCGGGAAGACCCAGTTCATTTTCGACCCGCCCGCACCCCAGACTTGCGTGCACGCTCTGTTTCCCCACTCGGGGTGGCTGCCATGCTGGTACTTGAGCCGTCACCCGGAGCAGCGCACGGACATTTAATTGCCCGAACGTCGGAGTAATAAGATCCCGCACGCGCCAGGACGGAGAGCCCGAGAACGTAGCACTTGACGATGGGCTAGAATGTTGCCTCGGATTCAACTTCCTGCTGGACGAGGGGAACATGCTCATCAAAGTTCTTCAAAGCGCGTGCGTGCTGGCCTTCGCCTTGGTTTGGACGTGCGTGGCACAGGCCGGCTCAGGTCCGTCCGATGCCCGGTTGCAGAAGGCTTATCGCTTCCAGCAGGGCGGATGGACTTACGTTCATCTGGAAGGCTCGCCCTCCGATATCGGCTTTCAGCACGGCTATCTTCTCGCGCCTGAAATCGCCGACGCGCTCGAAGCCATCAAGCTCTTCGACACGCATCAGACCCAGCGCGACTGGGAGTTTTTCCGCACCACCGCCCGCGAGATGCTCTGGCCGCACATCGACGCCGAATACCAGCAGGAATTGCAGGGCATTGCCGACGGGGTGAAAACGCACGGTGTGGATCTCGACTTGTACGACGTTGTCGCTCTCAACGCCTTCGAAGAAGTGCCGGACTATTACGTGCCATGGCTGGACAAGCAGCAGAAATCCGCGAAGGCACCGAAATTATCCGCGCCCGGCAACTGCAGTGCGTTCATCGCCACCGGCAGCATGACAAAGGATCACCAGATCGTGATCGCTCACAACAATTGGACGAGCTATCTTTCGGGCGAGCGCTGGGTGATGATCTTCGATATTGTGCCGGAGCATGGAAACCGCATTCTGATGGATGGATT
This sequence comes from Candidatus Sulfotelmatobacter sp., assembly GCA_035511455.1. Classification (GTDB taxonomy): domain Bacteria; phylum Acidobacteriota; class Terriglobia; order Terriglobales; family Acidobacteriaceae; genus Sulfotelmatobacter. The sequence goes on from DATKFH010000073.1 coordinate 39,774, forward strand.
CCCCGGCGTGATCACGAGCGACGACGATTTTGGCGTCAACGCGGCTGGCATCATGATTACCGAGACCACCATCACGCAGTTTGAAGGATGGGATCCGAAGGGCAAGCCCGAGTTCGTGCGCTCGCGCAAGGCCCTGCAGTATGCCAGCAGCATTGATGACTACGTGCGCATCATCAAAGAAGGCAACAACGGCGGCTACGCCAACGACTGGCTCATTGGCGATCGCAAGACCGGTGAGATCGCTTACCTCGAACTGGGGCTGAAGAACACGCCGCTGTGGCGCACGAAGGACGGCTATTTCGTGAGCTCGAATTTTGCCCGTGACCCGAAGGTGATTGGCGAGGAGACGACGTTCGACCCCAAGGACACTTCGTCCTCGCCGAATGCTCGTCATGTACGGTGGGAAGAGATCATGAAGGAGGCCAAAGGGAAGATTGATGTCTCAATGGCGGAGCAGTTCCTCTCCGATCATGTCGACAGCTTCGAGAAAAAAGAGCAAGCCAACGAACGGGCGCTCTGCGGGCATGTGGACGCGTCTCCTCGGGGCGTGAAGGAATGGCAGTGGAATGCTTACAATCCTGGCGGCGCCGTACAGGGGAAAGCCACCGACAGCACGATGGCCGCCAAGATGCGCTTTGTGGCGCGGGCGGGACATCCGTGCGGCGCCGATTTTCTGGCGGCGGAGTTCCTGGAGCACCATCCGGAATACGCCTGGCAAAAGCCCTTGCTGCGGGATATGAAGGCCGGGCCGTGGACGGTGTTTACGGCGGGACAGAAAGGAAACTAGCCAGTGCCCGCGGCCAGGAAAGCAGATTCCTCGCTCCGCTCGGAATGACAAACTGCTTGGCGACGCACAAGCGAAAACTGAATCCCTCCGATAAACAATTTTGATTGGACGAGGTCGGGGACCACCCCCTAGAGTCTTACACGTGCTGACTGGCCGTACCCGAACTCGCGGACTTGTGCACCGGATTAACCCTCCAGAAGCACCCCTGACCCTGTTTCGTCCTCCGTTTCGTAACTACCAGTTTGGCGGCGCTTACGATGAAATGTTTGCGACCCCGGGTACGCCGCGGCCACACTACCAGGGCCTGTTCCAGAACCTGCTGGAGCTTCCCCCCGAGGAGCTACGGAAGCGTCAGCAGGCCGCCGACCTCTCGTTTTTGCACCAGGGAATCACCTTTACTGTCTACGGCAACGACGAGGGGACAGAGCGCGTTTTCCCCAATGACTTGCTGCCGCGGATCATTCCGCATGACGAATGGCGCCAAATCGAGAACGGCCTCACCCAGCGCATCGCCGCCCTGAACCTTTTTCTCGAAGACGTTTATCACAACGGAAGAATTCTGGCGGACGGCGTCGTTCCCCGTGAACTGGTCTACAGCTGCCGGCATTTCCGGCGCGAGATGCGCGGGCTCACCGTGCCTCGCGGTATTTATGTCAGCATCTGCGGAACCGACCTGGTGCGGCTGCCGGATGGAAGTTTTGCCGTGCTGGAAGACAATCTCCGGGTGCCCAGCGGCGTCTCCTACATGCTGGCGAACCGCAAGGTGCTCAAGAAAGTGTTCCCCACGCTGTTCCGCGATTACGGCGTGTGCCCGGTCGATCACTACGCGCAGGCTCTGCTGGCTACGTTGCGGGCGCTGGCGCCAGCGAATTCTTCGACGCGACACGAGCCCAAGGTGGTTCTGCTGACGCCCGGCGTCTTCAATTCCGCCTATTTCGAGCACACGTTTCTCGCGCAGCAGATGGGCATTGAACTGGTCGAAGGCCGCGATTTGCTGGTGCACGACAATATCGTCTACATGCGGACTACGGCGGGCCTGCGCCGCGTGGATGTGATCTATCGGCGGGTCGACGATGACTTCCTTGATCCGCTGTGCTTCCGGCGAGACTCGAGCCTCGGCGTGCCGGGATTGTTCAACGCGTATCGTGCCGGGAATGTGGTCCTGGCCAACGCGATCGGCACCGGTGTTGCCGACGATAAGGCCCTCTACGCCTATGTTCCGAAAATCATCCGCTACTATCTGGGAGAGGAACCGATACTCGCCAACGTAGAGACCTACCTGCTCCATGAATCTTCCCAGAGAAGCTACGTGCTCGAGCATCTCGATGAGTTGGTTGTGAAGGCCGTGGGTGAATCTGGCGGGTATGGCATGCTGATCGGCACGCACAGCACGGCCGAGGAAAGGGAAGAGTTCCGGCGGAGGATCGAAGCCGAGCCTCGGAACTACATCGCTCAGCCGACGCTCAGTCTTTCTCGAGCACCGTGCTTCCTTGAGGGCGAGGTGCAGGCGCGGCATGTCGATTTGCGCCCTTACATTTTGTATGGGGAGAACGTCACGCTAGTACCCGGCGGCTTGACGCGGGTAGCACTGCGCCGTGGGTCGCTGGTGGTGAATTCATCGCAAGGCGGAGGAAGCAAGGATACCTGGGTTCTGCGGGCTTGAGTGAACGGAGGCGAACGGTCATGTTATCGCGCGTGGCGGACAGTTTGTACTGGATGAGCCGGTACCTGGAGCGTGCCGAACACACGGCGCGTCTGATCGATGTGGATCTGCAACTTCGACTTGATCAGTCCCCGGAAGCTGGCGTGGGTCGTTGGAGCCGGTTAATGGAAGCGTTGCAGGCCCCGGTACCCGAAGATGGCAAGATCGACGCCAGCTCTCTGTCGCAGATTCTTACCCTCGACCGGACCAATCCCTCGTCCATTCTTTCTTGCGTGGCGGCGGCACGGGAGAACCTGCGCCAGGTGCGCGAGCAATGCAGCACAGAAATGTGGGAGCAGCTCAACCGGTTGTATCTGCAGGTCACGAGCACGGCCGCGAGCGAGGCCTGGTTGCTGAACTCGCACGTCTTCTTTCGAGCGGTGCAGGAGGGCGCACATCTGTTTCAGGGTGTGACCGACTCGACCATGTCGCATGGCGAAGGCTGGCAATACATCCAGCTCGGCCGGTTCGTGGAGCGCACCGATGCACTGGCCCGCCTGATCGGCGCGCACTTCGGCAGTCTGGCGCATCCGCTGGATCTGGCGGTGGAGAGCGAAGAGTATCTCGAGTGGGTAGGCCTGTTGAAGTCGTGCTCGGCGTTTGAGGCGTACTGCAAAGCCTACACGGCGGAGTTGCGCCCGCTGCGGGTGGCGGAGTTTTTGCTGCTGAACTGGGAATTCCCGCACTCGGTGCGATTCTCCGTCGACATGGTTCACGCGGCCCTGACCGCCATCGGCGAGATGACGGAGCGCAAGGCGGAGCAACCCGTGCGTTTGGCGGGGCGCCTGCGAGCGACGCTGAGCTTCAGCCAAATCGACGAAGTCATCGCCTCGGGCGCCAGCGCATATGTGGACAGCGTGCGCTGCCAGTGCGCCCAGGCACATACCGCGATCCAGCAGGTCTATTTCGACTACCCGGTGGAGACGGCGCTGGTCTCGTGAGGGCCGACTTGAGCTGGTTCGTAGACTTTGTCGGGAAGGGCACGGCTTCAGCCGTGCCGTTAGCAGCAGCCAAGAACACGGGCTTTAGCCCCTGAGGGAACTCGGTGATCTACTCCGTCCGACACACGACTACGTTTCGCTACGAGCCCGCCGTGCGGGAAAGTGTCATGGAGGTGCGCTTGCAGCCGCGCAGCGACGGCGAGCAGCGCTGCCTGAGCTTCACGCTCGACGTCGAACCGGCAGCGAACATTCTGCAGTATCACGATTTCGCCGGGAACACGGTGCATCACTTCGACATCGCTGGCCGCCACACTCTGGTCAAAGTCAGCGCGCAATCGGCGGTCGAGGTGCAGAACGTGCCCGCTTCCCGCGCCGCCGATGCCGGCGAATGGGCTGACCTGGATGCACTCGTAGCGGCCGGTGACCATTGGGAGATGCTGCTGCCTAGCCACTTCGCGCACTCGAGCGATCCGCTGGAACATCTTGCCGAAGAACTGGAGTGCGAACGGAGGGGAAGTCCGTTTGCACTGCTGATCGAACTCAACGAGGCCATCTACCGTTTGTTCTCCTACGTGCCGAACAGCACCAAGGTGGATTCCCCGATCGAAGAGGCTCTCGAGGCTCGGCAGGGAGTGTGCCAGGACTTCGCGCATATCATGATCGCCCTCGTGCGGCGGTTGAACATTCCATGTCGCTACGTCAGCGGATACATGTTTCACCGCGATGAAGAAGGCGAGGACAAAAAAGATCGCTCGCTCGACGGGGCATCACACGCCTGGGTGGAAGCGCTGGTGCCCGGCATTGGATGGGTAGCGTTTGATCCCACGAACAACCTGGTCGGAGCCGACCGGCACATTCGCGTAGCGATCGGCCGAGACTATTCGGACGTTCCGCCGACGCGCGGCGTCTACAAGGGAGAATCGCAGAGTGAACTGATCGTGTCGGTGTCGGTAAGCCCCGCCGACGCGGTGGCTCCCGAGCCGATCGCGCCGCCGTTTGTGGTTCGTTCCAGACCGGTCCTGGTGCGGACTCCTGCCCGGCGAACTGAGCAAGAGCAACAACAGCAGCAGTAATGTTATGCGTGACTATTCGTAACGTAACGCCTCGACCGGTTCCATGCGCGACGCTTTCAGTGCGGGCCACATTCCCGCGGTGACTCCGACGAAAGCTAGAATCAAGAAAGCGGTGAGCATCACGTTGCCCGAAGTCCTCAAGAAAATATCGCCGTCATGATTCGCCGTCTTGTACAGCTCTGAGTAGAGCGGCATGGGCGGAATCGCATGCGCCAGCAGAACTGAAACCATCATCCCCACCATGCCGGCAACAAAAGTCAATACGAGAGCCTCCACCAGAAATTGAAGAGCAATGTCGCGATTGCGCGCGCCCAGCGCCTTGCGCAGGCCGACTTCCTTGGTGCGCTCGGTGACGCTGACCAGCATGATATTCATCACCCCGACCCCGCCGACTCCCAGCGTCAGAAAGCCAATGAACCCGAGGATGAGGCGCAGGGCTATTCCGAACTGCTGAATATCTTTCGCATCCTCGACGGTGTCCCACTCGGGGCTTGATTTGTCGTCCTTGGGATTGAAATTGTGGCGCCGGGCGAGCACTTCCCGAACCTACGCCAAAGCCGCTTTGTGCTGGAGCGCCGTGACCGGTTGAAACACAAACATGCTGGGATCGCGCTGGTTGTTGATGTCGCTCATGCTTTCGAAGGGCATGAACACGTTCTCATTGTCGGGACCGTTATTGGAGGAATCCTGAATCTTGAGTTTGAGCAGGCCGATCACGTCCCAGGTTTCGCCGTTGATGGTGACCTGGTCGCCAACCGGATCGCGACCGCCAAATACTTTCTTGGCGGCGTTGGGCCCGAAAATCAGAACATGGCGGTGTTCGGTAAAGTCGCTCTCCTCGAAATAGCGGCCTTCAGCGATGTTCAGCTTGCGCATCTCGCCATAGGGATATTGGATGGCTTTGCTCTGAACGGTGATGACCTTGTCGCCATATTTGTAAGCGACACCATCGTCCCATTCCGCGCTGACAAGGCGAACCAGAGGCGCTTCGTCGCGGATGGCCTGGATGTCCTCATACTTGAAGAAAATGCGCTTGCCGGCGCGCTGTCCGCCTGCCTGCATGCTGGTCTGGCCCTGCCATATGATGATGACGTTGTTGCCGATCCCGATAAACGCTGTGAGCACGCCTTGGCTCACGCTTTCGCCATAGCCGAGCAGAAGCACGACCGTAGTGAGTCCCCAGACGATCCCCATCATTGTCAGGATGGAGCGCAAGCGGTTGCGTGCCAGCGCGTCCCAACTCTGCAGGATGAGTTCCTTGATGCGCATATTCCGACGTTCTCTACTCCTGACGCAAGCATTCGATCGGGCTCAGTGCGGCCGCTCGCTGCGCGGGGTACATTCCGGCGGCAACTGTGATCAGGCCCAGGGTCAACAACGACGTAATGACCGCCAACGGCGAGATCACAGGGTGCGGCACGATATCGGGCAACTCCACGCTACTCACCAGCAGGCAAATTCCCAGGCCGATGCCAAGTCCGATCGCCCCACTAATGAGCATGAGCGTAGCCGACTCGGCAAAAAACTGGTTGCGGATATCGCGCGCCGTCGCGCCCAGGGACTTGCGCACGCCGATTTCGCGAGTGCGCTCGGTGACTGCGACCAGCATGATGTTCATGACTCCAATGCCGCCCAGCGACAGCGTCATCAAGGCAACCGCTCCGAAAAAGATCGTCATGATATCGAAAATCCGCTCGACCAGCTTGGAACCGTCGAGCGTGTCCCAGATGAACAGTGCGTCTTTGTCGCTAGGATCGAAGTGGTGGTCGCGCCCGAGAATCTCATAGATCTGGTGCATAGCCTCTTCGTGATGATCGGGATCGGCCACTTCGACAACAAGATTGTTGATCCAGCCTTTGGAAATGCCAGGCCGCTCGGGCGGCGGGAAGTCGCGAGCCATCGACGCATAGGGCACGAAGAGTTGCGTGTTGTCGGGTCCGCTGCCGTAACTGCCGTTCTGTTTTTTCTTCTCCAGTACTCCAATGACGGTGTAGGGCGAGCCATTCATGGTAAGAATCTCGCCGATGGCGGGCTGGCCGGGAAATAGCTGGTCGCGCGATTCCACGCCGAGTACTACAACTCGCCGGCCTTCCTTCTCGTCATCGTCGGTCATCAGGCGGCCCTCCTGCACTTTGAGGGAACGGAAGCGCTGATAGTCCGGCCACACCCCGCGCACGGCTCGGGATGCGGCATTGTAGCGGCTGACTTCGGCGACGCTGCGCCGCAGTTCGGGGCTGACGGTTTTGATCAAGTAAGCCTCGGTTTTAATCGTGTAGGCATCCAGAATAGATAGGCGGACCTGCCGTCCGGCGGCGTAGCCGCCGGCCTGTGCGCTGGTGCGCCCGCCCCAGACGATGGCAAGATCGACACCGATAGTCTTCAGGCGCTCCTTCTGATCGCGGCTGAATCCCTTGCCCAGTCCGACGAGGAGAATGACGGAGGTGATTCCCCAAATGATTCCAAACATTGTGAGGAAGCTGCGTAGCTTGTGGGCCGCGATCGAGGCGACGGTTTGCCGCAGAACTTCCCGAATGTTCAAGAGTTCAAATCCTCCTGTGTCTTTGACGTCTCGAACCGGCGAACGGAAGCCAGGATGTAAATCGGAACCCGAAGAAAGCGACACTATTTTATTGGCGTTTCAGTCCTCGGTCACAACCTTAAGATGGCGTCGGCGCGAGTTCGTGTGTTTTAGCCGAAACAAGAAGCGCATAGGGTAGGACCGCGCCGAAGGCCAACGGCGTCCACGACGTGTATGGCCCGATCGCTGAGTTCCACCACCAGGGTTGCGCCGCTTGCGGCGAACGATACGACTGGGCGCGGATTCGGATTGGCCAAACCAAAGTCATTTTGCCCGCCGGGCCGAATCCAGTCATGAAGGTTCGCAGAGTAGTTCGAAAGCACGGCGTTCAGGGGCAACCCGATCCCGGCGAATGAACCTCCCGGCAAAAGCCAGCCGCTCACACTGCCGGCCACCACCAGTTGCCACTTGCGTCTGAGCAGATAAAATGCGAATAGCCAAATGCCAGGATGCGGCTGCAAACACGTGGCCACCCCGAGCAGGATTCCCGCCCGAAGATCACTATCGTGGCTCGCCAGATAAACCGCGAGAGCGCAGAGTACCGTGCTGATGACTGAAATATTCGCTCCATGGACGGCGGTGTGAAAGGACGCGAAGGCCAGTACCAGCGCAACGATCAGCCACGCCTCGTCGAAACGCAGGTCGTGCCGGCCGATGGCCACAACACTCAGAGACATGATCCAGACCGCGAGCGTTTCCAGGATGGCCAGGACAAGATTTGCCCATTGCCAGGACAGGAGGGTAAGCGGCGCAACCAGCATGTAGGTCGTCGGTGGATAGATCGGGACTACGCGCATGCGCGATTCGGTGAGAGCTTTGCCCGCGACAGTTGCTTGCGCGACGTCATACGGATTGCTTCCGCGACGCCACAGCCAGGTAAAAAGGGAGAAAGCTTAACGCAAGCACGCTGGCGAGCGGACCGCCCGACCATCCAAATCGGGAATGGGCGCATCTGCGCATTGCATCACCCAGTCGACTGCCATCGCCCGTTTTCTTGAGTCTGTCGAACAGCGTAGAATGCATCCTCTGGAACCGCAACGACACCGGCTCGAATCGGGACGGTCGAGTGACCTCCTCCGGGCGCACTACCGATCTAAGACAGATCGCGTTGGGGGCTAATATGAATCCGGGCTGCGATGCTGGTGATCATCGTTCTGAGGTTGGGCGATCTGGTTTTTCGTGGCGTTGTCCCAAGCTTCAACACGGGCAAGACGACTTCACCGATCCTTTCGTGGCCAGCTCACTCGGCGGCGCGGATTCCGTACTTGTTGAGCTTGTAGGCAAGGGCGCTGCGGGACAACCCCATGCGGCGGGCGGCTTCGGCTTGGGCTCCGCGTGTGGAATTCAGGGTGCGCAGTATCAGTTCCTTCTCCGCTTTTTCCAGTACTCCAGTCAGATCAAATGAGTCGGTTAACGGAATCGCAAGTTGGCTTGCGGGGGCACTACCATTTCCATTCTTGACTTCCGCTTGTGGCCCCAGAGGAAGATCGTCGGCGCCGATTTGCGGATTACTGCTAAGGATATAAGCGCGCTCGAGTAAATTCTTCAGTTCGCGCAGGTTTCCGGGGAAGTGGTATTGTTGGAGCTTTTCTACCGCCTCACGGGTCATGTCCCTTTGCGGAATCTTCAGTTCGGTGGCCACCTGGTGGCAAAAAATGGCGGTCAATCCAGCGATGTCGTCGCGCCGTTCACGTAACGGCGGAAGGTGAATGGGTACCACCGCCAGTCGGTAGAACAAATCTTCACGGAAAAGACCTTCTTTGACCCGTTGTTCGAGATTACGGTGAGTCGCCACCAGAACCCGGACGTCGACTCGCCGCGGCCGCGTGGAACCAACCCGCAACAATTGGCCGTCGGTGAGAACGCGCAGCAGCTTGGCTTGCGCTGGCAGGGACATCTCTCCAGCCTCATCGAGAAACAGCGTTCCTTCGTGCGCCGCCTCGAACAGTCCCTGCCGCTGGCGATCGGCTCCTGTAAAGGCGCCTTTTTCGTGGCCAAAGAGTTCGGTTTCCAATAGGGTCTCGGTGAAGGCCGCGCAGTTGACTGCAACGAAAGGTTTGGCGGCCCGAGGGCTGTTGCGGTGGATGGCGCGTGCCACCACCTCCTTGCCAGTTCCGGTTTCCCCGGTAATCAAAACAGTGGCGTGCGTGGGGGCGACGCGGGCAATGCGCTCTCGCACGTCTTGCATCGCAGAACTATCGCCATAAATCTCCGAGGCGCCTTCCAAACGGACAACCGCATCTTTCAGCAGGATATTTTCGCGGAGGAGTCGCGTCCGCTCGCAAGCCCGCTGTACCGTGGCGCTGACGACCTCGGGCTGAAAAGGTTTCGTGAGGAAATCGAAAGCGCCTTTGCGCATGCTCTCGACCGCCAGTTCAATGCTGGCCACTGCCGTCAGAAGGATCACGGGCAGCGTGGGATCGTTCTCGTGGGCCGAGGCCAGAACCGTCAAGCCATCTCCATCCGGCATTTTCTGGTCGGTGATGACGACATCGAAATCGTTGGCGGCAAGAATCCGCTGGGCCTCCGCGACCCCACTCGCTTCCGAGATCTGGTGCTGGTCCTGACGCAGATTGGAGGCAAGAATTCGCCGCATGTTAGGTTCATCGTCGACTAGGAGAATTCGTCCCATGATTAGCTTCCTCGTTTCTTACACCTCGACTTCTCGGTCGCGGATGGCAGGGTCGGTGAGAAACCGCGCCGGCAAGCAGAAAACAAGGGTCTAGAGAGAAAGGCAGGTCCTATACCAAGAATATTCCTGACAACCAAGAGCGATTCCTGGCGCCCGCGAATGGCGCGATCCGACGCCAACAGAGATCGAGACGGCAGTAATCTTCTGAGCACGCCCCGGTACTTTCCAAGTCCAGTATAGCTACAGAACAAGGGTTCATATCCAGCCGCACAAGTGGTAGCTGCTTGAGAGCGGCGCTTCATTCGCCCTTCCTCTTCGAATCGAAGCGGTAGCCGAGCGAAAACATGAACTGGTCGTAGCTCATACTCCCGCGATTGGTGGTGAAGTTTCCTTGCAAGTAGTAGTGAGGTCCAAGCGTGGTTTCGACCGTGCCGGTGACAAACCGGCCTCGAGTATTGGTCGTCAATGCGGAAGCGAAGTTCTGCTGCCCCATCAAAACCTCAAGGCGCAGCCGGTCGCTCATTTGGCGCGAAAGGGAGAATGCCTGGTACGAACCTTTGCCGAACGAGCTGTTGAATCGGGCATAGTGAAGATCGGCGCGCATATTCAACCACGGGACCCGACCGTAAGTGATGCCGTACATTTGATTGAGCGAAGCCTTGGCGTCTCCGGTGCCGCTGCTCCGCCCCAGATTCGCGGAGAGCCAAACCTGCCTCCGAACTTCCAGCCGTCCCCCTGCGCTGAATCCCTGGAACAGATACTTGTCCAGCAATGTGGTGCCTACGAGATTCGGATTAAAGGTTGGGACATCGCGAAAATAGTTGTAGTTGAAGTCCAGTTCCAGCCGGGGATGCGGATTCACCCGCAGTGTGAAGAAGTTGCGGCCCAGCCCCGGCCCAGGGGAGGGTACTTGGGAATTTCCCCTGGGACTATCCATTTGTGCCGACTCGTAAATCGCAATGTCACGCTTGTAGGAAACGGAATCTTCGAAGAAGACGAACGGCCGGTCGATCGCCCAGTTCACCATGCTGACACCGGCGCCCGTGGTTGCGCTGTAGTGGAGGCCGTCGTATTCGCCGCCTTCGAAATTGATGAATGCCCCGCCAATCGCGCGGTTCGGGCTGTAGTCCCAGGAAGACGGGTCGGGGGTGGAGCCGCCGAAAATCCCCAGCGTTGTTCCCTTGGAAAGCCTCTTGCCGAAATAACCGCCGTCAATGGTGTCGAGGCTGGGGGCCCAGGGAAGATACAGGCGGCCAAATCCCGCAACCAACGTCGAATTGGGATTGTCGTAAGTCATGTTCAGGTGGTAGGTGCGGTTGATGAGGCTCTGCAGCGTTTGCTGGGCCGCGGCCGATTCTTTGGTGATGCGCCCGCGCCAGTAGCCACTGAGATTCCAGTAAGTACCGCCAATTCGGGTGATATCGCCGCGGAAGACCATGCCTACGTCCGTGCTGCTGACGCTGCTGGTGCCGTGGCTGATCGTCTCTATGGTGTCAAAACCGATGCGCCCGCGCGCCCGGTTCACCGAGGGGAGCGGAGGTCGCGGGAGTTCCTCGCGCACCTCTTCGTCGAGCGTGTCGCCTTCGGTGAAAGAGACGACTGCCGGGTATTGGCGGGTTGCGCTTAGCGCCCGCTTCTGCACCAAGGCTTCGGCATCGCCGCTCGAAAGATACGCCAGATCGCCGACTTTGACAGGACGCTTGGGGACATGAATGTCCGTAACCGACGACGTTTCCGCCACAGCAGACACCTCCAACTCGGCGACCACTCTCGGATCGGCGGCGTTCGCGCTGTCTCCTTCTTTAGCGGGCAGGCTCGAGTCCTGGACTTCCAGCTTCATGCCTTCGGCCAAACCCTGAGCGCGGCCACCTTCGAGATACGCAACGCCCTCGGCTACATACTTGACCCTGAAGACAGTGTGCAAACTCGGATCATCGGGGCGAGCGATCAGCGCGAGTGTCTCTAGCGCAGTGCTTGGCGCGGGTGTCGTTGGGGAAGCAGGCGCTGCGGCTTCGTCAGTCGCAACGCTTTCGGGTGCGCGGGCCGGAACTGCTGCCTGCGCACGTTCGGGCGATCCTAATGCTGTCGCCTCTGAGCCGGACGTGGCAGGGTTCGGTTTCGCGGAGGCGAATACGGCCGGTTGCGTCTGCGGCGCAGCTGCGGGTGCTTGAGGAACGGACAGGGACGCAGTCGGAGTATCAGAACCAGGTTCAAACGAAGGCCCCTGTGCGGTCGCCGGCGGTTGCGGAACACCAGTGCGCTCGTCTTGCGGCACGGGAGGCGCAGTCTCTCGATGTTTCCGGAAAACTCCAATCAGATTACCCGACGTCGCCGATGCGGGAGCTCCATGGGAATCCGCGCGCACTCTCTCCGCCGCTCCAACCGTAACAATGACGCGATTCCCCTCAATCGTCACGTTGTACGAATGGAGCCGATCAAGTTCCAGAACCACTCGCGTCATCAGTGGACTGTCCCCGAACTGGCGGCTTCGGACCCAGCGCACGCCATTCATGTGGAGGGCGATGTCCTCAGTGTGGTGGCAGACGGTATCGGGGAAGTCGAGAAAAATCCTGTCGGGCTTCTCCGCCGTTTCAACCAGGGGTTTGACCGGAGCGCTGAGCGTAATTTCCAGGCGCAAATCGGTCCCCTGTCGTGCCTGGGTCAGGCCGTCCAGGGTCGCGGTGCCCTCTGTGTTCTGTGCCGCGGCACAAGACAACGAGAGCATCACGATTCCAAGATGTCTTTGAACTGCTTTCATTCTCTGCTGACACTCGACGGCGCTCCACCGGCCGCCTGAGATGTGGCGTCTCCGCCATGTGCTCTTGAAGGTGCAAGTAAAGGCCCGAACCGGCTATCCGCCACCTCCGCCGCTGGAGTGACACTGATAACAGTTGATGCTGTTGTAGACATATCCCGGCACGTTGTCGTGGTGGAAGTTATTCGGGTTGTTGCCGCCATGACAGCCCGTGCACTGGAACACGGCGTAGTTATTCGAGTTGATATGGCAGGTGGAGCAAACGTTGGCGGCGCCCCCGTGGTTCGTTGAAAACTGGGTGTACTGCGTGTGATTGAAAGTGGCTCCGGTCCATGCCGTCGTGTTGTGGCAGGTCTGGCACGTGGTCGGGAAGAACTGCGGCTGCGCCGAGTGGCCTGGGTTGGCCGTGTTGTTGTAGTCCGTCTGGTGACAGCCGATGCAAGTCGTGGGCAGAGTCGTGTAGTTATTGTTGACGTGGCAGTCGCTGCACTGTCGCGGCGGCACGGTATGCGAGCCAGTCAGAGGAAACGCAGTGTTGTTGTGATTGAACGTGGAGTCGGTCCAGACGCTCGTGTCATGACAGACCTCGCAGGTGGTGGGGAAACCCGCCGCAGCATGCGCCGGATTGTTGGTGCCGGCGTAATCCTTCTGATGGCACGAATAGCACAGAACGCTGTTCAGGGCATAGTTGTTGTTGACATGGCAATCAGCACACAGCCGCGGCGGCACCGTGTGAGCACCGGTCAGCGGAAAACCGGTGGACGCATGGTTGAACTTGCCGTCGGTCCAGAGCACGGTATCGTGGCAGGTCTCGCATGTGGTCGGCAATCCCGCCGCAATGTGGTTCACAGGCGTGGTCGCGCCGTTGTAATCCCGCTGGTGGCACGACAGGCAAGCCGTCGTTGTGATGTTGTAATTGTTGTTGACGTGGCAATCGCTGCACTGCCGCGGTGGCACGGTGTGATTGCCGGTCAAGGGGAAGCCGGTGCTGTTGTGGTTGAACGTCGCATTCAGCCACGTCGAGGTGCTGTGACATGAAGCGCATGCCTGAGGAAAGTTGCCGGTGACGTGGCTCGGGTTCGTAGTGCCCTGATAATCCTTCAGGTGGCAGGTCACGCACGCCGCGCTGCTCAAGGTGTAGTTGTCGTTGAGGTGACAATCGCTGCACTGGCGCGGCGGCACGGTGTGCAGGCCTGTTAACGGGAATCCGGTTGCGGAATGATCAAATTTGCCGTCGGTCCACTGCACGGTGTCGTGGCATTGCTGGCATGTGGTTGGGAAGCCGGCATGGGGTACTGGCGTCGTGGCATTGTTGTAAGCGGTCTGGTGGCAACTGACGCACGCCGTGGTTGTAATGCTGTAGTTGTTGTTGACGTGACAGTCGCTGCATTGCCGCGGCGGTACGGTGTGCGAGCCGGTCAGAGGGAATCCGGATTTCGAATGATCGAACGTCGCAGGTTGCCACGCCGAAGTGTTGTGGCAGGTGTCGCAGGTCTGGGCAAATCCGCTGGCGACGTGGTTCGGGTTCGTGGTGTTCTCAAAATCCTTCAGGTGACACGATACGCAAGTCTTGCTAGTCAAGTTGTAGTTGTTGTTGCTGTGGCAATCGCTACACTGCCGGGGCGGGACGGTGTGGGCGCCGGTTAAAACGAAGTTCACCATGGAGTGGTCGAAGCTCGCCGGGGACCATGCGGCGGTTGAATGGCATTGCGCGCAGTTCGATGGGAAATTCGCCGCGACGTGATTCGGGTTCGCCGTTCTCTGGAAGTCTGGCAAGTGGCAGCTAACGCACGCCACACTGGACAGGCCGTAGTTATTGTTGGTATGGCAGTCGGCGCACTGGCGGGGCGGCACGGCATGCGCATTGGTTAAAGGAAACCCCACTGCAGCGTGATCGAACTTCGCATTCAGCCAGTTATCCGTGGTGTGGCAGCTATCGCAAGTGGTAGGGAACATCGCGGTCACGTGGTTGGGAAATGTGGTTCTCTGGAACTCCGATTGGTGGCAGGAATAACACTGCGTCGACATCGTCGTGAACTTGCTGTTGGCCGCGCCTTTGTGGCAAGAATCGCAGTCCACGGCCGCGTGCGCTCCCGTGAGCGGAAAACGATTGTTGTGCTCCTGCACCTGCTGAATCGAGACCTGCCATCCCCGCACCGTGTGGCATTGTTCGCAGTTTGCCCCTAACTGGCGCCGATGAATATCGGCATGGCAGTCCTGGCATCGTTGTCCCACGTTTGTGAAAACTGGTTTGACGTGACATTGGGTGCAGGTCACGGACTGATGCATGCCCCGGAGTGGGTACCGCGTCTGACTGTGATCGAATTCGGGAACCGCGCGGATCGGCCTCCACGCGTTGGCGGTATGGCAGTTCTGGCACGGAACGTTGAGATTTCCGTGCGGACTGTGCGTACCGGTCGCTTGCGCCTGCGCGGGCCCGGTATTTACTACGAGCATCACGAGCAGTGCTGCAATCAGATTGAGCACGCCCCCAGACTTCAACATTGGCTCGCCCCTGCGTTCTACTCCTCCCAGCAATAGCGACTAGACACTGCAATTCTCGGCCCAAGTAACTGGGCGTATGGCCAAAGATCGAGCTAATGCTTAAAAGATGGGGCTAATGCTTAAAGGACTAGTTCACGAGTCAGACAGCCCCACAAATGGTAGGTGCTCTGCCCTGGAAGCGAACTGACAATCCCACTTCGATACGGGACCACCGGGAAGTGGTCGTCGTTCAGGGCGTGAAGGCCCTAAGGCTGTAAAGAAATTTTAACGTCGCCTGAAAGATTTCTGTACAAACCGACACCGGCACGCCAGTCACTGCTGACTAGCTAATCCGGTTTGCCGTCCGAGCTTTGAGTCCGTGGCTGCGTTTGGTTGCGTTGCTGCTCATCTCGACTTTGGTCCCTACCAGAGCCTTGCCTTTCGCGACCATCTTCACGTCCGTCAGATCCTTCACGTCCCTCAGATCGTTCACGTCCGCTTCCGTCGCCGGGACTCATTTCACGGGGTCCCTCGGGATTCCGGTCCACGTCGACTCCCGTATAAAACCCGGGCCTAAGCAGTATGTGCGGAGATCCTTCCATGACCCCTGACACATCGACCAGGCCCTCGAAAACGTCAACGAACGTCTTGTGCTTCTTGTTCACTTCCACCCCAAAGCGAGTACCTCGAACCGTGATCACGGCAGATGGGGTGCCCATTCGAAAAGACGGGGCACCGCCCAGCCGCTTCTGCACTTTGGCCATAATCTTCCCGATAAAGAGCTCCAGCGAGTAGCCATTTCCCTCGTTAGGAGCCTTCAGCACGACGTTGCTGTTGGCTTTGATCAACACCTGCGAACCATCCTGGAGTTCCAGCAGCAGGGTCCCTTTGGCGGTTTCAATCCGGCTGTCCGCACTCAAGGTTGCTCCCCGTTGCGCGACCACGGGAGTGCCTTGTGGGGAAGTGATCACCAATTCGCCCTTGACCTCGCTCACGACTGCGGAGCCAATCGGTAGCGCCGTCGGCTCCAGCGGAGCATTCTGAGCCAGCAAGGGAAGAGAGATCGCCAGCAAAAACGCGGTACGGATGCATTTTGAAGTTTTCATCCCATCACCTCAGATGGAGCATTCACGCCGGTCTTCGCCGGCAGGTGAATCTCGAACGTCGTGCTGGATGGTTCGCTCTTTACCTCAACCGAACCACCGTGCTTTTCAGCAATACGCTTCACGAATGCCAGGCCGAGCCCCCAACCGGGCTTGGCCTGCTCCACATCTCTCGCTCGGTAGTATGGATCAAACAAATGCGGAATGTCTCCCGTAGCGATGGCATGACCTTGATTCCGCACGCTTATAGCCACTTCATCGGCCGAGCTGGAACAGCAGACCTCGATCTCGGTTCCAGGCTTGCCGTATTTGATCGCGTTGCTTACCAGGTTGAGAACGGCTCCACTGATCAGATTCGAATCGCCGGTTACAAAGATCGCGTCGTCGTTTGCCTGAGCGAGTTGCATGTTTGTCGCGGTCGCCAGAGGGCGCAAGATGTCGAAGACTTGGCGAACCGTTCCGTTGAGTTCCACCGCATCGGCTCGGAGCGGTTTCGCGCCAGCATCGAGGCGGAGCACGTCGAGATAGCTGTTGATGAGAGCCAGGAGCCTTTTCGATTCCCAGAGAATGGTCTCGGGAGCACCCTCACAATCGGGCGAACCGGGATAGCGAATCATCAGGTCGGCAAAGCCCTGGATCGAGGCCAACGGAGTACGGAGTTCATGCGTAATGAAAGCCAGGGCCTCAGAACGAGCTCGGTCGCGCTCAACCCGAGTCTGCAGATTCGTAAACGTGACTACCGTCCCTCCACCCGGCGAGAGTCGGGTTGGCGGTAGAGGCACGATTCGGATCGAGTACAGCGTTCCGTTGAGATAGACCTCTCCTTCTTGGCCTGCGCCGCTGCGGACCAGAGGCGCATCCGGTTCCGCAATCCATCGGGTCCGAAGTTGTTCCAGAGTCATTGTAGATCCAGTCAGAGCGAGAGCGGCCTCGAAGGCTTGATTCTTCAACAACACGCGCCCCGTTTCGTCGAAGATAGCGACGAGATCCTGCGTCGATTCAAGAAGAGTCTGATGCAGTTCGTAGAGCGAGCCCAGTTCGGTCTCCAGCTTCTGGAGCAGCGCGAGCTTCCAGGAAAGGTCGGAGTTTCCCGGTGGACCCGCGTCCTGACCCTGTTTGGTCAACCAGGCGCGAAGACCAAGCAACTGCCGCGTCAAGCTACGCTCCACCAACGCGAAGTCGGCCGCGTATACGACGATCGGTCCTGCAATCACGGCCAACATCATCGGTCCGGCGGGTAAGACACGCGAAGCCCACAAGAAAGTCAGAAATGCGATCGCATACACTGCAATGGCGAGCCCGACGACCAGGCCAATCGCGGCCCAGCCACGCCATTTACGAAACGCAACCACCACGGCAAGGCAAGTGACCGTCAAGAACACTACGCCCAAGCCAGCGGGTACCTCGTGGAGCAATCGGCCAGTCAAAATGCCGTCCAGGATCTGCGCGTGCACCTCAATTCCGGGCGCAGGTAATTCGGTGGCCAGGGGTGTGCTCAGACGATCGCTCAGTTCTACCCCGCCGAATCCGACTAACACCACATGCCCAACCATCTTTGCCCGCAGATCCTGCCCCTGAAGTACCTCAGCGGCAGAAATGGTCTCGAACTCGTCACGCCGGAATGGTATCCGGACGAGAACCGGTTTCGCCGAAACGACACTGGACGAGTCTTCTCCGCGCGGAATGCCGTACGAATCCAGGAACGCAGAGGCTCGTCGAGCATCGGTCAGACGCGCAACTTCCACCGCGAAGGCCCATCGTGGCCCGTCAGCGGTGAGCTCGAGCGGAGGGAACCGCCGGCAGATGCTGTCCTCATCGAGGACGGCGTGGGCGTGTCCCACTGCAACCGCAGCCTGCGAGAATGCAGGCTGCGGCTCTGCCCAGTGCGGTCCGTCTTGATGGGCGCTGACCTTGCCCACGATCACCGCACGTCCACTGGTTTTCAGAGCTTGCTGTAACGCCGCATCAGCTTCGGGCGATTGCGGTTCCGACAGAAGAACGTCAAGACCAATCACGCCCGCTCCATCGTTGGCGATATTGCGCACCAGCTTGGCTAGGACTGCACGCGACCAGGGCCAGCGACCGTATTGCCACAGACTCTCGTCGTCGATCAGGACTACTATCACCGTGGAGCGCTGCACTGGCGGCGGCGCCAGACGAAAGAATGTGTCTACAACCCGTAGCTCAGAGTCACGAACGATGGGAGCAGCCGACAAGAAGCCGACGAGCGCAAGCAGGAGCAGAGATAATCCAAAGCGCGCAGCCCAAACCCTCAAGAGCGGACTGCCGTCTCGCGTAGAGGTCTCAACCAATTCTGGTTTCAACGCTGACTCACTCATCGGTGGTCACGAACCCAGTGAACCATATTACTCTTGGGCTCGAGCGTAGTCTTTGCGGAAACCACGGGCTATGGATGGAAATCACGCCGGAGCCTTTCCGTCGTTGCGTGCCACGCGACGATCGGCGGGAACACGATTCTCCCTGCTCTTGGTTCGTTTTGGCGAGACGTAGGATGCCGAACGCTGCGATGGATCGCTGAGATCGAAGAGCCCGTCCCGAGCTCCAGCCGTAAGAACAAAACGTCCCAGACTCAGTTTGAGTCTGGGACGCAATGTTGATCAGCCCTCCCCCAAGTGCTGCTCAAGAACAATCTAACTCCGTGCCCCATCGGGTGGAATGGCTCTCCGGTGCAAAGACATGGCACGAATAGTGAACTCGGAGTCTTGTTCTGCACGCAAAACAAAACGCCCCAGACTCGATTTGAGTCTTGGGACGTCTGTTGATCAGCCCTCCCCCAAGTGCTGCTCAACTACGAGACTACCCCTACTGTGGGCAGCGGGGAATGGCCCTTGCGTGCCATTGATTGGCCCGGGTAAGCTGGAGCTGCAAGTGTCAGATAACAAAAGATATGGCGGAGAAGGAGGGATCCCCGCCTATGAAAACGAGGCTCTTCTGTTGGGAAGGACATTCTACGCTGTGCTACACGGCACACGGCTGGAAGGGCAAAAGCGACCTAGAACATCCCGGTGTGAAGCCGCTAGACCTACGATCTGGCCCTTGTTGGACAAACAGGACAAATAAAGGAAAGCCTCCAGTCTGCCGGCAATCCTCAGTGAGTGTAGTCGCTGCTTACCTCAACAGTTGATTCTAGAATTCTGCGAGCCCGCTACAGGCAGGCGCATAACTTCCTGTTTCAACGTCATCTGCCCAGAATCCGAAACCGTCCAGGTCGTGAGCGCTATGGCCTGGTTACGTCAACTATTCACTCCGGGTAATCCTCACGCTGTTCATGATCCGGCGCGCAATCGTCGAGATGTCCGTGCGTTTGCGGTCCGCACTGGTGCATTCCCCTTGGATACCCTAACGCCTGTGCTCATGCTGCTCACTGTACCGGAGAACCCAATCTGGCGGCTCGGGCTCAAGTCTGCCGTTAACCTTCACGCTTCGCTCTGCGGCCCAGCGATATCCCCACATGGGTCCGTACTTCGTAATGTATGTGTCGGGAATCTGATACGCAGGATCTGACTGTGCTCCATCGAGCGATACGAACTCGTACTGTTTCTTTTCGAACAGCGCGAGGAGTTGCTCGATCACGTCAGCGTTAAGCCGGTTATCGTGCAAGAGCATGACTGCGGGAGGCTCGTAGCCAAAAACCTGTTTATTCAACCCTGCGTAGTAGTCGATTTCAGCACTCGTATACGAGAGGTATTCAATGCGCAGCCTCCGAGCGGAGGAGTCGTGCTCGGCGAGCATTCGGACGTAGACCTCGTTGAAAAGGTAATCGGAGTTATCGATGGTGCACGTTGCCAAGCGATAGCCACGCTGAGTGAGGAAAGCCATGACCTGCCCCTGCTTCTGTTGTGTATCGCCAGTGTGGTTCATGGGAAAACGAAAAAACTCGGGTTTCTTGCCCACCTGTTTCATCAACGGCACGAAGCTGATCTCTCCCCGGACGATCTCGTCTTCGATCTGCGCAGGCGAGAGTTGATTGATGTCCGGGTGCGAATAGGTGTGATTGCCCAGATCGAATTCGCCGCTCGTCCATTCCCTGAGTATCTTGGTTCCCGCTGCAATACCGAGTTCTTCAACTCGCCTTTGGATCACGAAGCCTGTGGCCGGGGTATGATGACGCTTCAGTGCCGCCAAAAGCTTCCGATTGATCTCTTGGGCCACCGCCGAATCCGAGGGAGACACCGCGCTGGCGCTGGCGTAAGGAAGATCGTCTACGGTGACCGCCACTGCTCGATTCTGAGCGAATGCGCACTGCGGCCAAAACAAACCGAGCGAGACTGAAACACAAGCGAATTTAAGACTGTTCATGCTAGACACTTAGCAGATCTCACCAGTTAGGGCCAGCGAGAACCCATTCGGCTGTTTAGGACCGCCGGACGAGCTGGTTGCACTCGGGGCTTGGATCCATCCATGGCGTAGTTTACGAGTCTTGACACCGCATTCCAGTAGCATCACAATGTAGGACTAATCATGCTTGGCGAGTTCGAATACCTTATACTCAGCGCGGCTACGCGCTTGCACGAAGGCGCTTACGGGGCCGCTATCCGCCAAGAAATTGAGG
This sequence comes from Candidatus Sulfotelmatobacter sp., assembly GCA_035511455.1. GTDB lineage: Bacteria > Acidobacteriota > Terriglobia > Terriglobales > Acidobacteriaceae > Sulfotelmatobacter. The sequence continues at coordinate 60,402 of DATKFH010000073.1, forward strand.
AAGCAACGAGGCACCGTTGCTCCATAGGAGCCCTCTATACGACGCTGGATCGTTTGGAAACAAAGGGCCTCATTAAAACCTGGATGGGCGATCCTACCCCGCAACGAGGTGGCCGACCGAAGCGTATGGTGCGTGTTACGGCAACTGGCATCCGTGCAGCGAGCGATTTTTATCTCGTAATGAGGCGAGTAAGCCGAGGTGTCTCATGGGAGGCGAACCGAATCGCGGTCCGATGATGACGCAAATCTGCTGGCGGTTGGTCGACATTTTGTCTCGAATGCTAGATGCCGACGAGCGCCAGGCGGTGCGTGGGGATCTCGCGGAATCCGGGGAGTCTATCGGCATGGCGCTACGCGACGTTCTTGGCTTGATCGTCCGCCGACAAATTGGCTTGTGGACGGATTGGCAGCCCTGGCTGGCCCTGCTCGCCGTTGCTTCTATGGCAGGAGTACTGTTGAGTCGAATCCTGTTCCGCTTCAACGTCGATCTCTCGCAACAGCTGGTGGCGTACCAGCAATATGGAGTGCACTTCGGAACCCTCTTGACCCCTCAGCAAGATATGGCGTTCTTGCTGAGCCTGGCGGTCGCATTGCTCGTATGGTTGTGGACGTGCGGATTCGTCCTGGGCTCACTTTCGGGTGGTGCGATATGGCTCACGTGGTCCGTGTTTTACCTCATGGTCTTGGATTCCGCTTGGGTAAGATTCGTGCTATCCGGCAATATCATCGTGCGTAACGCCGGACCCCTTCGACGGTTTATGGCCGTCACAGTCCCTCTCAACATCGCGACCCTTTTATTCTTGCTCGCGGGTCTCTGTGGAGCGTTTCTCGGAGTACGGCGGCGGGTGCTAGCGTTGCGCGCTGCCTACGTGCTGGCCTCGGCCATCACAATCCTCACGATACTTACAACTTGGATGAGCGGCTGGTATGAAACCGCGCACGAGGTGTGGAGCGGCGGAGCATGGCAGGGAGTTTCATGGCCCATGCGGCTGCTGCCATTGGTGCTGGTAAGTTGGCCGGTCGCGTACGTGCTCGCTACTGCGAAGCGGCGGAACACCAGCGACAAGGAAATCACGTGAAAGATCATGCTCTCGCAGTAATACCGGGCCGGTCGCAATTCAGGTAACTGGCGAAACCTCGCGATAGCAAAACCCTGGAATCGGCTCGCCACTGGATCGTTGGTCGGGCAACCGGAAATAATGGTGCGGCCGGTTTACTGGAATGACCTCCGCACAGCCCGTGGCTCGGGGGGAATGGAAAGCCACAGGCCAGCGCGTGAGCCTCCGGCAGCCAGATAGAAGAGCGGCGCGGAATTGGGAAGAGGCTTGATCGCTAGGCTATTTTCTCAGTCAAGTATGCAAAGCGGGAGAGCCGGGCTTCTCTAGCAAGGCGGGCAGTCATTGCGAGGAAATTCTGCTGCGCCTCGTATGTCTGGTCACCTTCGATTTCGCGCACGGCCGCGCTCCTCGATTCGCGCGCTGCGCGCCGGTTCTCAGCAACTATCGCCATGTTCGCGGTGACGTCTTTGCATACAAGCAACCGCAGACCGGATTGGGCAATCACATCTGTGTCATAGTCCTTAGGAACAAACAGGAAGAAGCCCGCCGAGCTGCGCACGGCAATTTCTTTATTTGTCAGGGGGCCAGTTAGTGTGACCGGATCGGTGAAGAGCAGACGACCGCCGGGCTTTAGCAAACGCGCCCACTGGGCAATCACCAGCGGCCGATTGGGAAGATGGTTGATGGCATCGATACAGGTAATCGCATCGAAGCGGGCATCCGGGAAGGGTAATTGTTCGCCGGCGTTCACCACGTAAAATTCAACACGGTCCTTGAGGTTCCGCTGAGATGCCAATGACTTTGCGGTGGCGATGGCCAGCTCGTGGAGGTCGACGCCTACAAGGGAACAACCGGTGGTTCCGGCTATCCGCAGGGCTGGCCCGCCCGAACCACAGGCGACATCGAGGAGCGTTTTCCCGGTAGAAAGATTAAGCCAGCTAATAAACAGGTCTTGCTCTTCAGCGGTCAGCCAACTGTTCTGTCCAATATCGTCTCCGAAAGCTTCGCGACGAATCTCCGAGTAGAGCTGAGTCTCGAAATTCCCGTAGTTGGCGTCGTAACAAGAGCTGGCAGCGCCGCCTTTGGATTTAAGTATTGCGTCCACTGAATCCTCCGCATAGTTGGTCCGATACAGCTTGCTGCGGTCGAAGGGTAATTGGAAGAGCAGCTTCAATACGAAACATCGAGCTGACGCTGTTTCGGCCTTAAGAAATCCAGCAAGGGCTTTTTCGTGCACAGCCTGGTTGCGTGAAGGCTTCAGATGTCGCATCGTCGATTCCGTGTCGGAGTGCCCGAGCCATTGCTGCACCGTTCGCAAATCCATGCCAGCCCACAAACACCGAGTGGCAAATGTCGTGCGCGAAAGCCACTGACGGCGCCGATTCACCCCGACAATTGGCTACGCCTGTACCCGGTCGCGAACAAACTGAGGATTGCATTTCATCCTACATTTCAGGTGCTCCGGAGGACCTTCTCCCCGCATGGCAAGAAAGAAGCACACCCGACCCTGATGCAGGCCCAACTCGGACAGAGCGAGATTCGCACAACCCTGGACATCTATACCTAGATTGCGGACCCGGACGTGGCCAGAATGGTGAACCAGGTCACAAACCGCATCCTGGGCTTGGATGAGGAGTCACGTTCGAGCTTGCCTCATCGTTTACGGGTATTGTAATAAAGATCTTATGCTGCGCACTGAGTCGAGTCTTCAGAGCGATGGGCAAGTAGAGGAAGGATGCGGCTGCAGCAGAAAAGCTGGGGGAACACACGCCTCCACAAAATGTTGGCACATACACTGCAGGGAGAAAAGAACCGTTGCTACTTGTGCCTTACTTCTGTTATGCGTTAGCGTCGGCACCCGAAGTTCGCGGGCCGTCAGCATCGCAGCTCCGCCTATTCCCACGAAGCCTTATCGAGTCTTGCTCGTTGTCGAGCACTGGAGCGATCCTTATGGGCTGGTGGTAAGTAGCGAAGTCGACAAATTCCAACCCGTCGCAGCACTCCTCAAAGCCTGGTCGATTCCCTTTGACATTCTGCGGTTAGATCAGCAGCATCTCGATGCGACATACCTGTTTCGTCGCTCTGGAGGAATTCGCTATGGTGCTGTCGTCTGGCTCGCCGATCCTGCGTCATATGGTGACCAGGATGTGGCGTCGCTCGAGGAAGCAACGCGCGCCGGGACCGGATTGATCGTAGTCGATTCTCGGGCCCTTGACTCTGCGCTTGGCAAGTTGCTGGGTCTCAAGTTCAAGGACTTCTACACGTCCACGGACATTCTGCAGGTTACAAAGGAGCATTTCATCACGCGCGACGTCGCAGCCGGCAAAGATGCCCCACCTGCGCAGAGTCATGACTATTCCAAGCATCTATGGGTTCAGCCGAATAACGCAGAAGTTCTGATTGCGCAGGGCCAACACCCGGTCCTCACCGTGAATCAACCAGGATTGGGTGCTGCCATGTGGCTGGGCTCTCCTGATCTGTCACTGCTGTGTGAGTCTCCCTTTTGGAAGAACCTCTTCTTTCGTTCTCTGGTTTGGAGCCTGGGGTATGCAGTCCTGCCCAATGTGGATTATGACCACAGCATCATCTTTGAGCTCGACGATTGGGGGACCGCAGACAAGGGCTTTCTCTCCTATTGGCGCTACCTCGAGCCGAATGAGGAAACAATTCGCCAGCACCTGATTGAGCCATTGCTACGACATCATGGAATTGCAAGCGCCGAAGTTGACACCGGATACGTGGATCGGCGGTCGAAACGGGTCGTCTCGCCCTGGACTCAGAAGTTCACCGATCTGTACGGGTTGAATCAGGACTACACCTCAACCCGCCGAGGCCTTAGGACCGCTGTTGAGGCAGGCGTGCTGGACATCGAGAGCCATGGATGGACACACATGGAGCCGGACCTGGAATCGCCTCCGGGCCCGTGGTGGACAGCGGATCTGGCAGGAGAAGCCTCGATGGTCGGCTGGTACGCGGAGTTTGCAGACCAGCGTCGCGGTGAGGAAACTCCGGCGGTCACACAGATTTACCACATGGAGCGCTCACTGGCCGAATTGCAAGAAGATTTTGGACAACAAGCCCTCGAGCTGAAACCGGGTAATAATTCATGGTCGACATCCCAATTCAATAACACCGCCGGCCTGGCGGCACGTGTGGGCTTCGGCCTCTTTCATGGCGACAAAGCCACACACTATCTCGATCACGAAATCGTGTTGGATATGGCGAACGTAATTCCCGACTTCAATACCGGCTACGACCAGCTGGACGCTCTCAATCCCGAACGATGGCCCGATCATCCGGATGGACCTGTAATCCTCGGCTTTCACGACAGAGATATCGCGCTGGATCATAATTTCATGGAACGGCTGTTCACTGCGCTGCCGTCCAACCACCGAACTTTGGGCGCTAACCATTACATAGGAATTCTCCACACCCAAGTCAATTCATCGCCAGACGGCGACGGCTTTCAACTTACATTTGCTCAAGATGGCCACTATTGCGCGTACTTTGCCAATCATCCCTCTTCGTGGCGGCTGTGGCTTTCCGATCCTTTTCGGCAGCAGTTGGCGGCTTCACATCCGGAGGTCTGGATCGACGGAACACGTGTCAGCATGAAACCGGCAGATTTCAGTCGCGAAACTCTGACAATCGATTTTCTCCCCGGGTTGGGCCACTCCTGGAAATTAGTACCGGCGAAAGAGAGCAAACAGCCCTGATGGACTCAATCCCAAGCGAAAACGCACGATTATTCGTCGTCCAACCGACTGTACGAAAAAACCACCGCGGCAGCGAAATTGGTTGACAGTTCAAACTAAGCGGGGCTAGTTCTGTGTGGGTTTAACGTCGGCTGTGTGCCGGAGCCGACGCTTCAAAGGAAAAGGATCGACCTGCATTGGGTGAATCGAGGTTGACCTGGCTCTCCGGCACTTGTTTTTCCGCTCTAGTGTTTCGATTTGCTCCTCACCTTCACGATGGTAACTGCTGTCGCGGTATGAATTGAACCGACAATCGAAGGCCAGTCAATGGGGAAATGTCCAGCTACAGGTTCTGATTAGGGGGTTCTTCTCCATGAAAAACGCGTCTCGGAACAGAATGGCGCATCGGGCGATCTTGTTTTTGGGGATGCTCCTGGTTTGTGGATCGGCGATGCCGATGTTGGCACAGTTTACGACTGCGCGGCTCAGTGGCACTGTTCTCGATCCTTCTGGGCTGGGGTTGGCAGGCGCCAAAGTGACGGTGAAAGATGAGCTGACGGCCTACACACGAGATACCATGACGAACAGCTCAGGCGAGTATTTATTTACCGGTCTCCCAGTGGGCACCTACCAAATTGCCGTCACAATGACCGGGTTCACTTCCTATATACAGAACGGGATCGCATTGCAGGTTGACCAGTCTGTGAATCTGCCGGTTCACCTGAAACTAGGCGCGGTTTCGGAGCGAGTTACGGTTACCGCGGATGCTTCGATGGTGACGACAGATTCTGCGACTCTCGAGCAGGTGATTAATCAGAAAGACCTTGTTGATTTGCCGCTGAACACCCGCTACACGCAGCAGTTGGTGTTCCTGGTTCCCGGCGCTGAGAATGCCACCGCTAATTACTGCGCCGCAAACTGCGAGGGCGGAGTCTTCCCAAGCGAACAGTACGCCAAGGTCAACGGCGCAGGCGCCAACGGCGTGAGCTATCAGCTCGGCGGATCTGACTTTAACGATACCTACATCAACACCAATCTCCCTTTTCCCAATCCCGACGCCATCCAGGAGTTCAGTCTCGTGACCGGCAACATGAGCGCCGTCTACGGTAATGCGCTCGGCGGAGTGGTCAATGTGACCTTGAAGTCGGGGACCAATTCAATCCACGGCGATGTCTTCGAATTTCTTCGAAACAGTGCGTTGGACGCGGCAAACTACTTCTCGATTACCGGGGTAAGCCCGTTGAAGCAGAATCAATTCGGGGGCGATGTTGGCGGCCCGCTTCTTAAGAATCGTCTCTTCTTTTTCGGCAGCTATCAGGGAACCAGATACAACCAAACCAATGCCGGGCAGATTGCGTTCGTGCCCGATGCTGCCGAGCGTCAAGGCGACTTTTCCGAACTGATGTCGGGGCCATCTTCCATTCAACTGCTCAATCCTTATACAGGAGCGAATTTTACAAATAATCAGATTCCCGTCAATCCGGTCGCGGCCTACATTCTGCATGGGGTTCCGCTTCCCAATCCAACTCCGGGTCAGCCGAGTAACGCCTTCAATTTCAGCAGCCTGCCGACTAAACAAAGCACGAATGAGTATCTGGCAAAGCTCGACTACAACTTCAGAAAGCACCATCTCAGTGGCCACTATTTCCGACAGAGTTACACTCAGCCCCTGGTCATCCCCACCACGGACTACCTGCAAATGACGGGCAGCGCAGAAACCCTGGTTGACCACAACGTCAGCGTTGACGATACCTACACCATCTCTCCGCACTTCCTGCTGGCCAGCTATTACGGATACACCAAGATTGACGGCACGACGTACGCGTCGAATCCATTCACCATGGTGGACGCCGGATTGAAGAACTATGCGGTCCCGCCGACCCATAGCCGCGGGGCTATCGCCTCGGTGAATATCGGCGCCGGCGGCTTTGGTATCTCGGGCGGCGTCTATGGCGTTTGGAATCGAGGAAATCAATCTTTACGTGAAATTGCCACGCTGATCAGGGGCAAGCACGTACTTCAACTTGGCGGTGAGATGGTGCGCCTAACGCAACCCATGGGAAACACATTCCAGGAGGGCGGGACTTTCGATTTCGGCAGTGCAACGGGCTACAATCTGGCAGATTTTGAATATGGCTACGTCACAAGTTTCATCCAGGGCGGGGGGCTCTATCTCAATTTCACCGGTATCAACTGGAGCGCTTTCGTGAACGACGACTGGAAGGTTACCCGACGGCTCACGTTAAGCGCCGGACTCCGGTGGGATCCTTACATTCCTTCCAAGGACAGCCTGGGAAGAGTCGCGTGCTTAGAGCTGGGCACAACGCAGCCGTCCGTGCGGTATCCCAACGCCCCTCTGGGGTTGCTGTACGGCGGGAGCAACCACGATCCCGGATGCCCGGAGGCCGGCATCTTTAATAATCTCTCTAATTTTGGGCCAAGGTTTGGATTTGCTTATCAGGCCACAAAGGATGGCAAGACCAGCATACGGGGCGGCGCAGGTTATTACTACGAACCGCCGAACTCCCTGATCTATCAACAGATAGTCGGTGTTCCCCCCTTCGCGCCAATTTACAATCTGAACGGTGTAAGCCTCTCTGATCCCTACGGTACGGCAAACCCGCCCGTGCCCGACCCCTTCCCGGCAGGCTTCGGTCCACGGAATCCTCCTTCCAGCGTAACCTTCTCCCCTCCCTACTCGTTTTCGCAAATACAAGATCCGCATCTTCGCTTGCCGATGATTCTGGGATGGAACATGACTGTCGAGCATGGCTTTGGCTCGAACTGGATGCTGCGGGTCGCCTATGTGGGGAATGAGGGACGCCGTCTCTATGGTACAGGTGACCAGGAGAGCGGTCTGCTGCAACTGAATCCTGAGATTCAGGGACAACGACTGTATCCGAATTTTGGCTCGGTCGCTTCGATTAACAGCGGAGTGAACAGCAACTACAACGCCCTTCAACTGACCGCGGAAAAGCGGTTGGGGCACGGATTATCGCTGCTCTCCAGCTTCGCCTGGGCGAAGGCGCTGGATGATTATGCCCCACAACCGCAAGGGTCGCTTAACTTCCTGTTCACCAATAGCTGCACCTGTGGCCGTCATTTCGATTATGGTCCGTCGGCCGATGACCTGAACAAGGTTTTCAAAATCAATGGGGCTTACGCTATTCCGCATGTTCATGCTCCGAGAATTGTCGATAAGCTGCTGAACGGATGGCAGCTTACGGCAATTGCCGATTGGCAAACCGGCCTTCCATTCACCATATACAGCGGGGTTGACAATTCTCAGAGTGCGATAGGAAATGATCGGGCTGACCTGATGAACGTGTCGAACATTGGCCAAGCTGTCCTTGCAGGCCGATCTCATCGACAGAGCATCCAGGAGTGGTTCAATGTCAATGATTTCACTGTGAATGCGGCTGGAACTTTCGGAAATACGCCCAAGAACGGTCTGCGCGGGCCAAGGTTTTTCAATACTGATTTGGCGATCATTAAGAACACACATGTGGGCGAGCATGTCTCAGTCGCGTTCCGCTCCGAGTTTTTCAACGCGTTCAACAACGTCAATTTCGGGTTGCCGGGCAACCAAGTGGCGGCTGGCGTCAGTAGCGGATTTGGCCAGATCTTGGGCACCGCAGGATCGGGTGCATACGGTGGCCCAACATCCTACGGAACAGCCCAGCCCAGAATCATCCAGTTTGGGTTGAAGGTAAGTTTCTAGCAGCGGTTCACTGCTGTCGCTTAGTCACGTGACGGGATTAGTGGATTTTTTCACAAGATCCAGGATCTTCTGATTGAGAAAATCAATGTGCGCGCGATCGACCTCGTGGACAGTAAGTGTTGCGTCGCGAACACCAGGGTTTGGGAGGACTCCGCGAGCCACGAGCAATGCCTTTTCCGCATGATGAAAAAACTCAAGGTTCTGCAAACTATAAGTAATGTAGGGCAGGATGCCTTGGAATAATTCATAGGCTGCATCTTTATTTCCGGCGCGGGCTCGGCTCCAGACCATCTGAAGCAAATCTGAGACGGCCAATCCAGGCATCACTCCGCAAATGCCGGCATCAACAAGCTCAAGCAGGTAAGCGCCACCCCATCCCTCGATGACGCCGACTCCACCGTTCGTCGCTTGGCTGATTGAACGAACCTGGCCAGCCATCAAAGGTTCTTCAAGCTTCAAAAACCGAAAGTGCGGATGTTGACGTGAGAGAGTCTTCACGAACTCAAGACTCACGCTTGCGCCGCCAGGGTTGAAATCCTGGATGATTAACGGAATCGTGATCGCCCGTAGGATTCGATCAAAATACCGGAGCAGATCACGTTCGGGCAAACCGAAGACCCGCGGAACGGCGACCGAAATTGCGGCGGCGCCTGCATGTTCGAAGTCGCGCGCTGTTTCGGCTACGTAATCCGTGGAAACATGATTTGCTTGCGCTACGACGGGGAGACGACCGTTCATAATGCTGATCGCCTGAAATACCAGTTCGCGTCGTTCAGCATCGCGAAGTTTGTAGAATTCGCTGGCGTAGGCAGGAAGGCATACTCCACAGACACGAGCCGAGACTGCAAACTCGAGCAGGCGGCCCAGCGCACCACAGTCCAGCGCCCCGGCAGGAAGAAATGCAGTCGGAATGATTGGAAGAATGCCGTCTATCTGGAATGAGGCCATAACGATCCATTTACGCGGTACGAAGAGAGTTACGCTCTGACAGCTTTGTCGTTGCATCCCCAGGTGTTGAATTTCTAGCTCGACAAGATCACCACGCTTAAGATAACCGGCCGCTTCATGCTCAAGCCCACTTCCGGGCAATAGAACAACTATGAATTCGCCACAGACGAAGACAGTACTCCTTCTGACAGAATCTCGATTCCGCTGCGGAATACGTGGCGGATGCCGCGCGGGGGAAGAGCGGGCATCTCGTAGGAGGCCGGGCTGTTCACGGTTGCGGGATCGAAAACCACAACATCGGCATAATAGCCGCGCTCGAGGCGTCCGCGCCGGGGAATCGAGAAACGACGCGCTGGTTTATCCGTAATCTTATGAACCGCAGCAGCCAGCGTGAGCCATCCCCGTTCTCGAGCCATTTCGCCCAGCAGCAGGGGAAATGTTCCATAAAGGCGGGGATGAGCCCGGCCCTTCACGTAAAACCCGTCGCTAATCACACAAGATAACGGGTGCGACAGTGTCTGGCGCAGATTCGCTTCACTTTGATTCATTTCGAGCATGTTGACTCGCCCCTGCTCTTCGAGGATCAGATCGAGCACGACTTCGACTGGCGCGCGCCCACGGGTGGTTGCAATAGCCGCAATGGATTTGCCGATCAGGCCTCGATTGGCCTGAGTTTCGAGCGCGGCAATCAAAATATTGTTCCAGCCCTGCTCCAGGCTCGCATCTGTTTCGGTTGCGATTCGCTGCCTTTCTCTTTCATCGGCAAGCCTGGCAAGAAGACCGTCAATTCCGCCTTCGAGCGACCACTGCGGAAGCAGTTGTGTCAAAACTGTGCTGCCGGCGATGTACGGATAACAGTCAAAGCCGACATCAAGACCCTCGGCGGCGGCTCTCTCGATTTTCTCCAGCGCCAGTGCCTGTTTGTTCCAATTGCGCCGACCAACCGCCTGGAAATGAGAGATCTGCAGACGGCATCCAGTCCGGCGAGCCAATTGCAGCTGCTCTTCCACCGCTTCGATCAAGAGATCGCCATAACCACGCATGTGGGTGGTATACGCTTTCCCATGGCGTGCGACGACGCGACACAAACGCTCCAGTTCGGCGAACGGAGCGCTTGCACCTGGTGAATACATGAGCCCAGTGGAGAAGCCGCATGCTCCTTCTTGGAGTGACTCTGAAAGTTTCTGCTCCATCCAATCCAGATCGCGTTCCGCAAGCTGCCCGAGTCGATGTCCGACGCGAGCGATGCGAAGGCTTCCGTGTCCAACCAGAGAGAACACTGTTGTCGTCGTCGAGTGGGACGCCTGTTCGAGGTACGCTCTGGCGCTCGTCCAACCCCAGTCCGTGCCACCGCGAAAAAGACCGTTGGCGAAATCGTGGAGCAACCGCCGATCGGAGGGCAGCGGGTACGGCGAGAAGCCACAGTTGCCAACCACTTCAGCTGTGACTCCCTGCGCAACTTTCTCGGGACGGCTCTCGAGCACCTGAAGATCCGAATGGCTGTGCGAATCGATGAAGCCTGGCGCAATGGCTAGACCGTGGCAGTCGATAACCTGCGCTTCGGATGGCTCGACAATACCGACCCTCTCAATCGTCGGGCCGGAGATCAACACGTCACCCAGACTGGGCGGCGACCCCGTGCCGTCGATTGCCGTTCCGCCCTTGAGGACAATCGTATTCACGTAAGCCCCACTCCGATCCAACCACAGAGGAGAGGTTTCTCCAGCCTGAGACGCATGACATGCTCGTCTTTATGCCGCATGAAGTCAAGACAATCAGGGCTGTTTTTCCGAGCGTCCACACAAAGCGTCCATCTAACTGGACACCGCTAGGAAGAGCAGCAAAAATCACTTACCATCGGCCAGGTAGGTGTGTAGCAGTTCACACCTGCCTGGGAAAGGACAAAATGGCTGCTGAAGATCCTGGGCGACGCGCATTCCTTCGGCGTCTTGCGGGCAGCTCCGTCGTGTTGTCTGGCAGCGGGGCAGCCGAGTCCTGGCTTTCGGCCGGACACGCAACAGACGGGAATGCTCCTTTGAAAGCAATTTCGAAATATGCCGTAAACGTGCTCGATTTTGGTGCAGTGAGCGATGGCCGCACGCTCTGCACGGCCGGTATTCAAGCCGCGATCGAGGCATGTGCCGCCGCCGGTGGCGGCAAGGTCTTCGTTCCACCCGGAAAATACCTCACCGGCCCAATATTTCTGAAAAGCAATCTCGAGTTTGAAGTTTTGGCGGGCGCTACTCTGCTCGGGAGCACGAATTTCGCCGACTATCGCACGATTCCGGGGCGCTGGGAGGGCCTGGATCGCACGGTCTATGCTTCCCTGATCACGGGCCTCGATCTGGAGAATGTAGCGATCACTGGCCAAGGATCTCTCGACGGTCAGGGAACGGTGTGGCTAGACGCGTGGGGCAGAACCCAGGAGTTGCGCAAGAAACTGGGAATAGTCGGGAGAGAGCCCGAGAATCCTCCTGGTTCTCCATTGCCTTGGCCGCGCCCGCGAATGATCAATCTCTATCGCAGCCGCAAAGTGCTGATACGAGGCCTCACTATCCAGGGTTCTCCGTCGTGGACGGTTCACCCGGTTTCGTGTGAAGACGTCTACATCGAAGGCCTAACGATTCTCAATCCACCGCACTCGTGGAACACGGATGGCATTGACCCGGAATCCTGCCGTAACGTTCGCATTTCTGGCTGCTACATCAGCACCGGGGATGACTGCGTCATGATCAAGTCCGGCTACAAGCACATTCCCGGGAGACCGTTTCAGCCCTCGGAGAATATTGCCGTGACGAACTGCACGTTCAACGCCGGGGGGTGCGGGGTGGGCATCGGCAGCGAAACCGCCGGGGGCGTGCGTAACGTCTCCATCAGCAATTGCGCATGCGACGGAACGACCTGCGGGCTGTATTTCAGGACTGCGCGCGGACGTGGCAATGTGGTGGAGAATGTGTCCGCCGTTAATGTCGTGATGCGAAACCTGGAAGAGACGGGAATCGTCGTCAGCATGTTCTATGAGGATGAAGATCGAGCCACTTTGCATCCAGTGGACGTGCGCACTCCAATCTTTCGCAATTTCCAATGCAGCGAAATTCTTTTGGACGGAGCTCAAACCTCGGTCGTCGTGGAAGGTCTGCCGGAAAGCCCGATTCAAGACCTGTCACTGAACAATCTGTTCGTGAAGGCCGCCGACCGAGGCATTTCGTGCTATCAGGTACGCGGACTCAGCGTCAACAACGCAGTCGTGAATTCTACGAGCGGGCCCTCGGTAGAGTGCAAGAAGGTCCTCGATCTCGAATTGGTTCGTATCCGTCCCCCCAAAACACAACCCAATGTGCCTGTCATTGCACTGGAGGATGTGCGCGGGGCGATGGTGCAGTCCTGCTCCGCTCCCGAGAGCAGCCCCGCGCTGGTTCAACTCAAGGGAGAAGGCAATCAGGACATCACCCTTGCCTTGAATCGAGTTTCAGCACCAGCCCAAGAAGTCGCGTTTACAGATGGCGCATCGGAAAGAGCCGTGGTAAAGCGTATTTAATGCTGCCGCCCTCAGACAAGGAGATTGCGTGAGCATGTTACGAAGGATGCCATTCATTGCGGGCTGCGTAATACCTCTCGCCATGCATGGCGGGGCCAGCTCCCAGACTACAGCTCATTCCGTGGAGAGTGTGGTTCGAGAGCGCATCCAGCTCAGTGCTGTAACCGAGTTTCAGCTGCAGAATTACCTGGCCAAATGTATTCCGAAGCTGCCCCTTCCTTCCAGTTCGGACAAATGGTCATCGGAAGAAGCAAAGATTCGACGCCATGTCCTGGAAGATTTGGCCTTTCATGGCTGGCCTCGGGAATGGATCGAAGCCGCGCCCCGCTTTCAGGAGACAGGTGTTATCGAAAGCGGCAAGGGGTACCGGTTACGCAAGTTCAGGTATGAGATCGTCCCGGGTTTTGAATCTGCGGCAATTTTGTATGAACCGCAAAACGTCACCGGAAAGGCGCCAGCCATTCTCAATGTGATAGGCCATGAAATTGCCGGGAATGCGGTGGAGTATGAGCAAAAGCGTTGCATCAACTTCGCCAAGCGCGGGATTTTTGCGCTAAGCCTCTCCTGGGCGGGATTTGGCGAACTGGCACAACCGGAAAATGGCCACGATTATGCGGCGCACCTCGACCTCGTAGGCGCCAATGCGCTGGGCTTTTTTTATCTTTCGATGCGACGGGGCCTTGACTATCTGGCAAGTCTGCCGCAGGTCGATGCAAGTCGGCTTGGGGTTACCGGGTTGTCCGGCGGCGGCTGGCAGACCACGCTGCTGAGTGCCCTCGACGAACGTGTGGCTGTAGCTGTGGAAGTAGCCGGCATTGGGGCGTTGGAGGCAAACCTCATCCGCCCTCTCGACCTCGACGAAATAGAGGAAACCGCAACCGACCTCACACAAAATGAAGACTACCCCCTCTTTGTGGCCATCAGAGCACCCCGTCCCACCTTGCTTATTCACAACGCCGAGGATGACTGCTGCTTTCGTGCCGCGTTGGTCAAGCCCTACATCTATGATCAAGTTCGGTCCTTCTTCCGCCTGTTTGGCAAAGAGGACGATCTGGCGTGGCACGAGAACCGCGATCCAGGTACCCACAACTATCAGCTTGACAATCGCGAGCAAGCTTACCGTTTCTTCACCAAACATTTCAGCTTGCCCGCTACTTCAGATGAAATCCCCAGCGATGATGAGATCAGGTCACCCGATCAACTGGCGGTCAGCTTGCCGCAGCAGAACCTCACGATCGCCGGACTCGCTAGAAAATTGGCCGGTCAAATAGCCCGTCCAGAAATTCCAGCCACGAGCGAAAGGGCGTCATGGATCAAGTCTCAGCGAGAACACCTGAACGATGTGGTTCGCTATGCTCCGGTTTCCGTTGAGCGTACCTGGAGGACAAACAACAGCAAGCATCTGGGATTAGAAACACTGTCGTACCGTTTTCATTTCTCGAACGGGCTCGGCGCCACCGGAATCTGGCTGAAAGCCATTTCGGCGCCGTCAGACGCCCCGATTACCATCGTGCTCGCGGATGAGGGGTACACAGCGGCAGGGGATGTGGTTTCCGAACACGTAAATCGTGGCGAACAGGTGCTTGCCCTCGATTTGCTTTTCAATGGATCTACGGCGCCAGAACATCCCGCGGACTGGGAGATGCTTGCTACCACGACCGGAGACCGTCCGCTTGGCCTGCAGGCAGCGCAATTGCTCGCAGTGGCCAGTTGGCTGCGGCCGAACGCGGGTCGCAGCGTTAGTGTGGTTACCGAGGGGATTCGCAACCAGGTGATTGCAGTGACCTCCGCCGCGCTGGAACCCACTGCTTTTGCGCGGATTGAAAGCCGCCAGTGGATGGGAAGTCTGGATTATCTGCTCAAGAACTCGGTACCTTTCCGTTCCGCGCCGGAGCTTTTCTGCCTCGATCTTTTCAAGGACTTCGACTTAGACCGCCTTTCGTTAATGGCCGTTCCAACCGAAGTAAAGCGAATCGGCGGTGAGGCCGTTCCCGGAAAAGGAGACACCAAGAAGTACCAATAGACGAGTGTTGAAGCCAAGAGCTTGGGGTTGTAGGCTGAGTTGCTTGCGGTGTTGATCTTAGCTTTTTTGAGGGCGCGACATGCGTAGGGTCATTAAGACATGCAAGGCGCCGAAACCGTCCGGGGTTTATTCACAAGGAATCGCTTCAGGTGATTTCGTATTCGTTGCGGGACAGGGACCAATCAACCCTGAGAACAATCAACTTGAACCGGGGGACATTCGATCGGAGACCCGAAGAGTCCTGCACAATATCGCGGCCATCCTGGAACAAGGTGGCAGTTCCCTAAACAACGCCGTGCGCATGGGGGTCTTCCTCGCTGACATGAAGGATTTTGACGGAATGAACGAAGTCTTCCGAGAGTTCTTTCCTAACCATCCTCCCGCGCGAACAACGGTGGGCTGCTCGCTGCCGGACATCAAAGTAGAGATCGACTGCATGGCGCGGCTGAACTCGACCAGCCCGGGGCGAGGTCGAAAGCGTAGCATTAGCCGATCGAGGAGGGCACGTGGTTGAGTGTGTGAGCGCTCCCGCGGGCTGGAAGCTCTGGTGAAACGCGGTGAGATTTCCACGCCTGCTTTGACCATAGACCTGGACGTCCTCGAACGCAACCTTCAGCGAATGGCAGCCTACTGCCGGGAACGCGGACTCGCTTTACGTCCCCATACAAAAACCCACAAAACTCCGGAAGTCGCGCAGATGCAGCTCGATCGCGGAGCGTGCGGCCTAACCGTGGCCAAGGTGGGCGAGGCGGAGGTGATGGGTGCGGCCAGCAATGCAGAAATTCTGGTGGCATATCCAATCTTTGGGGTGGAGAAGTTGCGCCGGCTCGCCGGCCTTGCCAGGACACGCACAATCCTAATGGCGCTGGATGATGAGGCGACAGCGTGGGAGGCTTCGCGTGCCGCCGGTGCGCAACAATCCACTGTGGGCGTGCTTGTGGAATTCGATGTTGGCCTTGGACGCTGCGGCCTCGACTCGGGCGCAGCCTGCGTCGCACTTGCTACTAAGATCCAGCAAATGCCAGGGCTCAGGTTTCGCGGTTTGATGCTGTATTCGGGGAACATCTGGGGCAGCGAAGCAGAGCGGCAGGGGATCGCCTCTCAGGTGTCGGAGCGAGTACGACAAGTCTTGCAGGCATTTGCCGAAGCGCGCATGCAGGTCGAGATCGTGTCGGGTGGTTCCACGCCCGGCGCATTTCTTTCTCATCAAATTGCGGGATTGACGGAAGTGCGGCCTGGCACTTATGTCTACAATGACCTGAATACCTACTACCAGGGTGTCTGTGGGCTTGAAGACTGTGCGGCGCGAGTGGCGGTCACCGTCGTCAGCACGGCCGTGCCAGGTCGAGCCATAATCGATGCCGGATCCAAGACGCTGTCCTCAGACCTTCTAGGCTCCGGCTCTCGAGAAGGCTACGGATACGTGGTCGAGGCCCAAGATGCCAAGCTCATCAAGCTGAACGAGGAGCACGGATATCTCGACATCCGTGGGTCAAACCATCGCTTTCGGGTGGGAGAAGTCTTGACCGTAATTCCGAACCACGTGTGTACCTGCGTGAACATGCACGACGAGGTGTTCGTGCTCCGCAACCGAGAGTGGGTCGGTACTTGGAGCGTGGCGGCGCGAGGGAAGATTCGCTAACCGCTGAGCGCGGTCACACGTCAAAGGCTGCAGAGTTTCCCCCGCGGCAGAATCGACCATGCGCTCAAGCATCGGGGCTAGGCGACACCAGATTGTTTCTCCACATAACCTAGACGTGCCGAAATTCCCAGCGCCGCTCGCTTTACCTGCCGTGCCAGTGTTGGAACGCGATCGATTCCAATTTGGCTCGTCGTTCCCGCCACACTGATGGCTGCCACCGCCTTCCCGTTCTCGTCGAACACGGGGGCTCCAATACAGCACACCCCTGGTTCATCCTCTTCATTGTCGAGAGCGTACCCTGAGTGCCTCACCTGCATGAACTCGCGCCTCAAAGCGCTGGCTGAAATGATGGTGCGGCTATTGTGCCGTGCGAACGCCTTGGACCGGAGCAGATAGTCGAGTTCGTCACCGGGAAGAAATGCCATGAGCACCTTGCCGACTCCAGTGCAATTGACATCAAGCCTGCGCCCGATCCAGGAAGCCAGTCTGACCAAGCCCGGCGCCTCGACCTTCTCGATGATTACTGCTTCATCGCGTTCCAGCACCGCCATGTGTACGGTCAGACCACTTTCTTGCATCAGATCGCGCAGGAAAGGCCTGGCTTCTTCGCGCAGATCGAGGTTCTCCAGCGCGCTCCTGCTCAGGCTAACCAGTTGCAGACCGAAGTGGTATTTGCCCGTTTGCGAGTTCTTCTGAAGGAATCCCCTCCGTTCCAAAGTGGATAGGATCAGGTGAGCCGAGCTCTTCGGAATTTTGAGCCTTCGTCCAATTTCGGAAATAGAGAAGCCGCGCTTCGAGTAGCCCAGACACTGAAGTACCGACAGTGCCCGTTCGATCGACGGAACGGAATACTCCTTAGGTTGGGGCATGGCACACCTCGATTGTGAGCAAGGCAATTGCGTCCAACCAGTTGGACAGAATGAGAACGTTAGCAGAAATGCGGTTGACGGATCAATCGTTTTTGGGCCGAAACGGCCCGAAACATAACCATAGTTGGATGAATGCGAGCAAGATTCCGCATCTTGGAACTCAGCTAGACCGAAGGCGACTAGACAAGGTTGAGGAGTATCGACGAATGCCTCCGCGGCTGCCATGAAATGCCCGCCCCCCGCGGATAACATCGGATAGGACCAAGAATCGTCCAGCCGATTGTACGAAAAAGCCCCTTCAGCGGCGAAATCGGTTGACAGCTGAGGCTAAGGAGCACTAGTTGTTTATTCCGCATCCGTTCTGTGTTCGAACCCATAACTCGAAGAAACAGGCGCTGATCCTCGCCTGGATGAACAGAGGTCGGCATGACTCTCCGGCGGCTGTCTTTCTTTTCGGTGCAGTTCGGTTTGGTCTTGGCTTGCACCCCACTTCTATCCGCACAATTGAATCGAGGCGCGATCGAGGGCACGGTGACTGATCCGCAAGGGGCGGCAGTGCCAGGTGCGGAGGTCGCGATCACCAACGTCGAGACCAATGTCGAGGCCAACACCAAGACGAACAGTGCTGGCTACTATCGAGCCGAGGCTCTAGTACCGGGAACCTACCGGACACATTTCGCAGCCAAGGGATTCGCTACGCTGGAGATCACAGCGATCGGGGTGCCGGCCGCCCAGGTGATTCGCGTTGACGCCAGGTTGAAGGTGGGCTCGTTCAACGAGAAAATCGAAGTCAAGGCCGAGTTGCCAATGCTGCAAACGGATGCGAGCAACTTCAGCAGCACCTTGCAACCTGACATCATCCAGAATGTTCCTCTGGCCGGCCGTGACTTGCAGCAGTTGACCTTTCTGCTTCCTGGAATTAACAACGTTGGCGGCCCGCCGGGAACCAATTTTGGTTTTGACAGCTCATTCGGCACCTTTCCCGATCCGACCCACATGCTGGGTTCGGCGATCGCCGTTAACGGCGGGCAAAGCGGGGCCAACGCCTGGTACCTGGACGGCAACCTTAACATTTCCAGCTTCGGGGAAAACATAGTGGTCAACCCTTCTCCCGACTCGGTTTCCGAATTTCAGGCCATCACCAACGCGTTCTCGGCTGAATACTCGCACACCGGGGGCGGGGTGTTTAACGTCGTTCTGAAGTCGGGTACGAACGCATTCCACGGAGACATCTACGAGTATCTTCGCAACAGCGCAACCAACGCCACCAACCCTTTCAGCATCCAGGCAGGGTTTGGCAAGAATGTGGTGCAGTTTAATAATTTTGGCGGGACATTGGGTGGCCCGGTCAGGATTCCTCACGTTTACGACGGCAGGAACAAGACTTTCTTCTACTTTTCTCTCGACGCCACGGTTCTTCACCAGAGTGGCAACAACGCTTACACAGTTCCGACCCCTCGGATGCGCGCCGGGGACTTCAGCGAAGATCCCAACGTCGTGAGTAACGGAATCTGGGATCCCACCTCCACGGCCGGACCGCAGTCGGATGGCACCTTCCAGCGCACAGCGTTTGGAACTCCCGTCAACAATACTTACGGGCCGGGTTGCTTGAACACATCGGTAGAGGCAGGCGCGGCAGCGGGAGTGACCACGTGCAATTTCAGCACCCAGATTCCATCCACCAGCCTGGATCCTAGGGCGATGTTCTTCGTGAATTCATTTCCCTCGCCCAACCACATCGACACGTTAGGTGGGTGCCCCTTGGCAGAAAGCGGTACCTACAGCATCTGTAACAACTTTAAGGGGAGAACTGGAAGCAGTCAGGATCCGATTAACTTATCGATCAAGCTTGATCACCAAACCGGCAAGGGTCAGTACTTCTTTGAATGGTTGTTCAGCCCTACCCAGTACCGCAACTATGAGGTGCCCTGGACTGGCCCCACGTTTCCTCAGGAGCTCATCGGTTTCGGGTCACCCTACAATTTCGGAGTTCGCAGCCAGGTTGTCGCATTGGGCCATACCTACACTTTCAGCCCCAAGCTCATCAATGAATTTCGCTTCAACTTCACTCGTCAGTTCCTGTCGACCCTCTCCCACCCTTACCCCAATAGCGTTACAGCTTTGCCGCAAGTAGAGCAGGCTCTGGCACCGAGCCTTCTGCCTACGAATGCCATCTTTCCCTCGCCGGATTTTCACGTCGACAATACGCCCGGTGGCGGGTTCATCGCCTTCGGTCCGCAGGCTTGGGTCAACATGGCGACGGGATCGGAAGCTTATACGATTCTCGACAACGTAACCCGGATCATTGGCAAGCATACGATGAAGATGGGCTTTATTTATCGCCTGGACCACGCAAGTTATAACAGCGACGATCCGACCATCCTCGACTTTAACGCTTCCTTGGCCCAGGACCCGATTTCCGGCCTCGGGGGGAATGGTCTCGCGCAATTCATGATGGGAGCCGTTCCCGGCGATGGCGGAGGTAGCGGCAGCTTCGCGGGCCACCTGAAGTCGCCCTATATACGCTGGCGCTCTTGGGGAGCGTTTGTGCAGGATGACTTCCACATCAAGCCCAATTTCACCTTGAATTTCGGCCTGCGCTACGACCTCAACGGTTACTTCAAGGCCCGTTATTATCCGATGTCGAACTTCTGCTTTACCTGCGTGAATCCCCTGACCGGACTGCCGGGTCAAAACATTTATGAAGGTGATCCTCGATTCCCGAGGGGTGATGTCTTTCCCGCCAACCACACCGACTTCGCCCCGCGCTTCAACTTTTCCTGGGCGCCTAGCCGCACAACGGTGATCCGCGGCGGTTACGACATCTTTTATACCGACGGCATTGAAGCCTTAAATGCCCCCGGTCAATCAGTGGTCAATGGCGCCGGCTGGGGTCAGAGTGCAGCGTGGTTCAACAGCTTTTACCCGCAGTGCCAGGCATTCGGCGGACCTTGCGAAGCCTTTCCCCTGAGCGACACCACCACAAACAAGACAAATCTCTTGTTCCCACCCATCACCGGGCCTTTCCCGGCTCAGACTCGTGAAAACCTCCTTGGCGGCACCTACGCCTTTGTCAAACCGACTCATGATCCGATGGTGCAAAGCTACACACTGGAGCTGCAACATGAGTTCCCAGCTGGTTTGTCCGTCTCGCTAGCTTATGTAGGTACTCATGGAACTCACCTTTCCGGGAGCGGGCCGAACAGTTACCTCTATAACAATGTGCCCACGGCACAAAAGCTGAAGTATCAGGCCCAACTTTTTAATAATTACCCAATTTCACAGTTCTATTCGGGTCAGACGGCAACCGAACTGGCCTCACTCTACGGAGATCCGGCACCGCTATCGATCTTGTTATCGCCTTATCCATTTTTCCCGACCGTTCCAACAAGCGGCACGTTCGACGGTGGAACCACCTACAACGGAATGAACATGAGGATCGAAAAGCGGCATTCCCATGGCTTGGACTTTATTGCGGCTTACACAGTCTCCAAGCAGATGGATAACTGGTCTGTGGGAGGGGCGAGCGTAGAGGCCGTGGATCCGATTCATTTTGGCCGCACGGGTATCATCGGAGGGCGAGGCGGCCAATTGGAGAGCGCTTTCGGTGGTCCGTTCACCTTTCAGGATCCGGACAACAGGAACGCGGATCGTACCATCGCGGTCGATGACATACCTCAGCAGTTCAACATCGGTGCTACCTACGAACTCC
The DNA here is from genome assembly GCA_035511455.1 of Candidatus Sulfotelmatobacter sp. GTDB lineage: Bacteria > Acidobacteriota > Terriglobia > Terriglobales > Acidobacteriaceae > Sulfotelmatobacter. The sequence goes on from DATKFH010000073.1 coordinate 81,607, forward strand.
CCGTAGGTACTGGCAAGGCACTTTTGAACCTAAGAGGCATTGCGGGTCGCATCCTCGGCGGCTGGAAGCTAAGTGGCAGTTTCAACGCCCAGAAGGGTCTGCCTCTGGCCATTTCATGTCCCTCGAGCACGCTCCAGCAGCTAAGCACCCCAGGTACCTCATTCCAGGAGTCGGGAGGCCGGTGCAACATGATCGGTGATCCCCATTTCCGCGGGCATCGCTCCAAATCCGAGCAGATTGCAGATTGGATTAATCCCGCCGCCTTTGCGCCAGCTTTTGGAAGCGATCCGACTTTCTGGGCGAACTATTCCGATCTCGATCCGCGCGCGTGGACGTTCGGGAGTATGAAGTCGCGGACCGATGCCATTCGTGGTCCTGGTTTCTGGAACCTCGATTCATCGCTAATGAAAGAGTTCCACCTTACCGAGGCCAGGTACGTCGAATTCCGGTGGGAAGTGTTTAATGCTCTGAACCATCAAAATTTGGCACTTCCCAATACGACATTTTGCCTACCGCCCAACCCGGACGGCTCGACTGACCTGGTGCATCAAGCCGGATGCACGTTCGGCAGGATTACGGGTGTCCAGACCGATCCACGGAACATGACGTTCGCGGTCAAGTTCTTCTGGTGATTGCGGTGGACATCGCGCATTCGTTCTCGCTCAATAATTGTCCAGGCTTGAACGACAGTCAGACAGAAGTCATGGACAGAGATCAGGCCGTGGCGGCTACAAGACTTATGGAGGGGACCATGAGACACATCAGAAAGGTTTCAACATTTGGTCTAGTTGCTCTAGCACTGCTGGTCTTGCCGCCAGCTTCCCATGCGCAAATGAACAGGGTCCAGACCGTCTGGGTCATCCTGATGGAAAACCACAACTGGACGGGCAATAACGCTGGCGCCGCCTTTGGCGATCCAGATATCAAGGGCAATCCGCTGGCCCCGTATGCCAACGGGGCATTGCTGAACACCTCGGCGCACGCCGAGCGGTATTTCAATCCTCCAAACAACCATCCCAGCCAGCCGAATTATTTGTGGCTGGAAGCCGGGACCAACTTCGGTGTCCTTGCCGATACCCAGCCTGGCCAGCCCCAACTGTACACACACAAGCACCTGGTGAGACTTCTCGAGGAGGCAGGCATTTCCTGGAGGGCGTACGCGGAGCCCGACTTTGGTAGCCCGGTGTTCGACGTCTGCCCGCTTGATTTTACCTACTTCGACGTTGAGCATCTCGCGTTTGTTTATTTCAACGATGTTAACCGTGGGTTAAATCCAAACTCGGCCGAATGTATAGCGCACGTCAGGCCGTATTACCAGTTGGCGACTGACTTGGCCGACCACACCTCGGCGCAATACAACTTCATCACACCAAATTTGTGTCACGATGGACACGAGGGAGTTTCTCCTTGCGCCAGAACTGAACCCTCGGACAATACGCTGCGTGCGGATACCTGGCTCAAGCAAAATGTGCCGCTGATTACTGAGTCACGGGAATACAAAGAGGGTGGCGCCTTGTTCATCGTTTGGGATGAAGCCGAAGATAGCGGCGCCTTCAGCGATGGCCCGGTTGGCTTTTTCCTGCTTTCGCCATTCGCCAAGGGGTGCGGGAAGAGCGCTTACGCCAATTTCATTCATTACGACCACAGCTCGACGCTGAAAACGTTGCAGGAAATCTTCCACGTCTTTCCGCTACTGAGGGCTGCGGGAGACCCTTCAACCAAGGACCTAAGCGACTTTTTCAGAGAAGATGATCAAGAATGTGAAGAAGGAGAACAGTAGTTTGCGCTGTGGTGATGGTCTGGGTGTTCGACCCCCAGCGATCCACTGGGCGCCATTAAGCAAGCGGGAGCATTGTCGATGACTGGTCCACTAGACCGTGGGAAAACCCTCAAGGCAGGCAGAATCCTGACTATGGAGAAGGAGTGCTGGTCTATCCGTGTGAGCCCGCTGGCCTCAAAAGTGTCGTCCCGTCCATGCGGCTCAAATAGTTGCGAGACGGAGTCGAGGACTACGAATATGTGCAGCTGCTGAAGAATTGTGGGCAGACTGCAATTGCATTGACTGAGGCCAAGAAAGTAGGCCCCGATTGGACCCATTGGACGCGAAACGACAAGCTGTTGGAATCAGTTCGCGAGACATTGGGGAATCACATCGCTTCCAGCAATTGCGCTCCCTGACTGGATAGGACAATGGCAAATCTCGTGTCGCCACCTGTTGTAGATGCTGAGAACCCAGGCGCCCGGTCAGAGGCTAAGCGAATCCCTGTTTCTGCCGCCACAGAGCGCCTGGGTTCGCTCGACGCCTTCCGCGGTTTCGTGATGCTTTGGATCATCGGCGGCGAGGGACTGATGTTGGGCTTGGCGGCTCTCGGACACAATCGAGTCATTGACGCGATCGTTTACGAATTGAGCCACACTCCCTGGCAGGGGCTGCGCTTTTATGACTGCATCTGGCCATCGTTCATGCTGATGGTAGGAGTCTCGGTGCCTCTTTCATTTGCAAAGCGTTCCCTTACTCAGAGCCACCATCAGCAACTGGTGCACGCCGCACAGCGTGCGCTTGTCCTTTTCTTGCTCGGTTCGCTTCGCGAATCGGTGTTGGTCGGTTCACCGTACCTGGTCGAATTGAGCAGCGCCTTGCAGCCTATTGCGATGGCATATTTTGTTGCGTTTCTGGTAGTCCGCAAGACCTGGCATTTCCAGGCCGTGCTGGCTGCGGTAATCCTCGCGGGCTACGGGCTTGTTGTGGCATTCATCCCGGCTCCGGGTGTGTCAGGGGGCAGCTATCAGTACAATCACAACCTCGTGCACTCCGTCGATATCGCTCTGCTCGGCCAAATCCACTGGGATCGCTGGCCTTATGCAAAAGAGGGCTGGGGAACAGTATTGAGCACGATTCCGACCATCGCAACCACCCTCATTGGCCTGCTGATCGGCGAATTGCTCATGACCGACCGCTCGAAGGAAAACAAGGCCAAGGTCATTGGAGGGTTAGGACTGGGCTGCATAGCGGCTGGTTATGCAACCAGCTTCGTTGTTCCGGTGGTCATGAAAATGTGGACGACTTCTTACGGTCTCATGTCTGCGGGTTGGGCATGCCTCATGTTCCTGTTCTTCTATTGGCTCGTTGACATCCGCGGGTATAAAAGATGGGCGTTTCCCCTAACCGTCATTGGGATGAACGCAATCTTCATTTACATGTTCACGAGCCTGATCCACCTTGACCCAATTGTCGACCCTTTTACTCGGGAGATAGCGAGAGTTTGGCCAAGTTCAGAACTGCTTTTTCAGCAGGTCGCGGTCCTTGCGGTCGAATGGCTCATCCTGTTCTGGATGTACAGGCGGAAAATTATGCTCAGGGCTTGAGAGAGCCCGCCGCATGAATTCGCGCGAGGAGTCAACATGAGCATGCATTCCTGTTCTTGCACCCTGATCGGCGCTTTGATCCTGTTGTCCAGCGGGATCGCCCGGGCACAGGATTCTATGCTGGCGCGCACGCCGCCGATGGGTTGGAACAGCTGGAATCATTTTGCTTGTGAAGTGAGCGACGCGGTGGTGCGAGCTCAGGCGGATGCGCTCGTCGCCAGCGGAATGGAATTCGTTGGATACACGTACATCCTTATTGACGATTGCTGGCAAGGAACTCGCGACGCCGCAGGATATATTCGCCCCAATGCAAAGTTTCCAAACATGAAAGCGCTGGCCGAATATGTACATGGCAAAGGCTTGAAGATTGGGATTTATTCCTCTCCCGGCCCGAAAACCTGCGGTGGTTATACGGGAAGTTATGGGCACGAAGAACCGGATGCTCAGACATTTGCTGACTGGGGAATGGATTACCTCAAGTACGACCTGTGCAGCTATGACGGAATGGGCGATCAGGTGGCCGCCTACAAGAAAATGGGTGACGCCCTGAAGAAGACTGGCCGGCCCATGGTCTATGCTCTCTGCCAGTACGGAATGCAGAAAGGCTGGCAGTGGGCAGCCTCGGTCGGTGGCAACCTGTGGCGTACCGATGACGATATCCGCGACGACTACTACACGATGGCTGAACTGGGATTCGGGCAGAACGGTCTGGAGCAGTTCGCCGGGCCGGGGCGCTGGAATGATCCCGACATGCTCGAAATCGGTAACGGAGGGATGACTACCGATGAGTATCGGACGCACATGAGTCTGTGGTGCATCCTCTCAGCTCCACTCATTACCGGGAACAATCTCGCGGCCATGGATGACGCGACGCGCGACCTCCTCACCAACCCAGAAGTCATTGCGATAGACCAGGATCCGCTGGGCGTTCAGGGCCATCGCATCAAGCAGGAAGGACCAGTAGAAGTGTGGATGAAGCCCCTGAAGGATGGTGGCGCCGCCGTCGGCCTGTTTAACCGCGGTTGGGGAGCCATGAACGTAACAGTAGATTTTCGGGACGCCGGCTTCGGCAATGCAGCGGATATTCGCGATCTCTGGGCTAAAAAGGATCTGGGGCACTTTCAGGAGACATACACCGCGATTGTGCCCCAGCATGGAGTCGTGATGATCAAAGTGAAGCGGGGCGCTTAGCTTATGGATGCCGTTCAGACAAGACTGCGCAAGGCATGGGCTGGCTTCGGCAAACCAGACCTGGTGCGCTGGTTGCTTTGTTCTCTGTTGGTTCAGGGCCTCCTGGTTACCGCATGGGCAATCGAGGGACACAATGTGCTCCTGCCTCAACCCCAGCAGATACAGTACGGACCAGGTCACCTTCGAGTCCGAGGCCTCGGCATCCGGTTGATGCCGGATCCCACCGTGGAGGATCGCTTCGCTGCCCTGCAGTTGTCGAGCTGCCTCTCCGATGCAGCACAGGAACCGGTTCGGGTTTCCCAAGGGGAGACGGGGAGCGCACAGATTGCACTGAAACGGACTGGAGAGGTCGGCGCATTGCCCCTTCCCGGCGAACACCCCGGGCCCGCGTCCCGTGAGGCTTATGCATTGAAGGTCACGCCCGATAAAGGCGAAGTTCAGGCGACGTCATCTGCCGGCATGTTCTATGCAGTGCAAACTCTCTGCCAGTCGGTCAAAGGCGTCGCGGCCGAGGCGGTGCTTCCGGAAGTGGAAATTCATGACTGGCCTTCGTTGGCGTACCGCGGAACCATGGTGGATATGAGCCACGGGCCTCTGCCCACAGAAGGTGAGATCAAGCGCCAACTGGACTTCCTCGCCCGTTGGAAGGCCAACCAGTACTACCTCTATAGCGAAGCGGCTATTGAGCTGGATGGATATCCGCTGCTGAATCCCGAAGGTCGGCTCTCTAAGGATGAAGTGCGGCGAATCATAGCTTACGGCCGTGAGCGGCATATTGATGTCATTCCTAATCTCGAGCTCTATGCTCATCTGCATGACCTTTTCCGAGTCGAGGAATATTCGCAACTTTCTGATTTGCCGCACGGAGTCGAGTTCAACCCGAGCAACCCGGGCGTGATGCCTCTACTGAGCGACTGGATCTCTCAGTTGACGGATCTGTTTCCGAGTCCTTTCGTCAGCATCGGATTCGACGAGACGTTCCAAATCGAGATGTCGGTCAAGCAGCAGGGTGCTTCTGCCACTGCAACCCGATTGTTCGTAAAACAGCTCACCGACGTTACACGGCTCTTTCAGCAACGCGGTAAGCACGTAATGGCTTGGGCGGACATCATGGTCAAGTATCCGAATATCGTCGCCGAACTGCCGCCTGGCCTCATCGCGGTCGCTTGGTACTACACTGCGGATGCGACCGACCGAGAGTACAAACGCTGGTTGGGACCTCTCGTGGCGAAGTCCGTACAGCATTTTGTCCAGCCCGCTGTGACGAGCTGGGCCCAGATTGCCCCCGACTTCGACACCAGCTTCGAGAATATCGACACCTTCATCGCGGCGGGGCGAAAATCGAACGCATTGGGGGTCATTAACTCACTTTGGGCGGACGACGGCCAACTCCTGCTGCGGATGTCGCTGCCAGGGATGGCTTACGGGGCGGCGGCGGCGTGGCAATCTGAGCCGATAGAGCGCCAGCATTTTTTCGAGGGTTATGCGTGGATCATGTATCCGACCAGTGTTTCCGGGGATGTTGCCACATCGCTTGAAAAACTGTCTCAAGCTGAAACCGAATTGCAAAAGGTTTTGGGAGAGCCCACTCAATCTGCCCTGTGGGAGGATCCTTTTGCCCCGCCCTATCTCAAAACCCTCGCACAGAACCAAGCACATTTGCGGCAAACCCGTCTCCTGGCGGAAGAGGCCGAGACTCATCTCTTTCATGCGTTGGCTTCTGGGGCAGATCCGGCAACACTGAACAGCCTGTTGGTCGGGGCCCGACTGCTCGACTATGCGGGGCAGAAGTTCCAGACGCCACCGGAACTTATCGACCTCTGGGGACGAATCGGAAAGACTCGTCCAGACGCGGACAAGTGGTGGAATGAGTGGGAATCCCAGGTCGTGTACCAGGATCATTCACGCATCGTGGATTTAATGGACGCGATTAATGAACTGCGCCCACTTTACCGTTCGGAGTGGCTGGAGGAGTATTCTCCCTACCGGCTTGCCTCGGCACTGGGAAGATGGGACGCCGAATACGAATATTGGCGCAGATTCCAGCAGCGACTGCAGCAGTTCTCGGACGGCTCCCACGAAGGAGACCCCCTGCCTGCGCTGGAGAAGCTTGCCCAGGAGCCCTAACGATGACTATGCAGAGTAGGAACAAAGTGATTGACACCCAAGCCGCAAGTCCACCAAAACCGGATGAAGTTAATCATCCGGCCTCGATGGGCACTGATGCTTCTGCTGCCTATCCGAAATCCGCAGAAATTCTCAATCGTAACCGGCGCTTTATTCCCGGCGGCGTCGTTTCGGTAAACCGGGCCGTTCAACCCGAGATCGCCTTCGTAAAAGGTCAAGGCGCACATATCTGGGACGCAGACGGAAATCAGTACATCGATTATCATGCTGCATTTGCACCGCACTTCCTAGGCCACAACGATCCATACGTTACTGACGCGGTCATCTCGGTTCTGCGGAATGGGGCTAGTCTTTACGGCTCTGGAACAACCGAACTGGAGGGACAGCTGGCTGAACTTGTCTGCCGGCATGTACCAGCCGTGGAGTCGGTACAATTCTTAAACACCGGCAGCGAAGCTACATACCAGGCAATTCGCTTGGCTCGGGCGGTCACTCGCCGGGATCACACTATCGTTATGCAGGGTGGCTACAATGGGTGGCACGACGACGTCTCCTGCAATTTGATGACGCCCCTGAGTGTGGTCGGGCCCAAAGTTTCTGCAGGTGAATACCCGTATATTCCGATTAGCGCGGGGATTCCGCGCGAGCATCGAGAACTCGTTCACCCTATCAACTTCAATGATTTGGAGTCCGTAGAATACGCCTGTCAAAAGTATTCAATCGCAGCCCTGATCACAGAACCTATTCTCCAAAATGTCGGGATTATCAAGCCTAAGGCCGGGTATCTGGAAGGGTTGCGCCGGCTGGCCGATCGATACGGATTCATTCTCATATTCGATGAGGTGAAAACCGGCTTTCGCCACGGGATCGGCGGCTATGCAAAGATTGCGGGCGTGCTTCCTGACTTGGTCGTTTTTGGCAAGGCTCTGGCTAACGGCTACCCGATTGCGGCACTCGGGGGTAAGAAGAACTTGATGGACTGGTTCGTTCATCCCGACCCTTCACAGCGAGTACTCTTGGCGGGAACTTACAATGCCCATCCGGTCCCGACGGCAGCTGCGATCGCCACCATTGAACGCTTGCTTATGAACGATGGGGAAGTCTATCGGCACGTCGAGGGGCTGGGACAAAAAATGCAGAAGGGCCTGGAAGCGGTGTTCCGCTCTCTTGACTTCGAGGCAGTCGTCGCCCGGCAAGGATCAGCCTTTTGCATTTATTTCATGGAGCATTGCCCGCAAGATTGGCATGACCTGGCGGGTCATCACGATTTTGCTTTTGATGAGCAGTTCCGCAGGAGGCTGGTCAAGGCTGGCATTTACTTCTTCCCCCTTGCCACAAAGCAATGCTCCATTTCCTTCGCCCACACCGAGGAGGATATTGAAATCACGTTGGAACGAGTTCAAGGCCAGCTGAATAAGAAACCGAGGTGAGGAATCCCCATGCGCTCCTGGCTGCTTCTATTCAGCTGCAATTTCATGTGGGCACTTCAGTTTACCTGTATCAAGTTGGTACAGGATCAGGTCGGGTCCCTGTTTACCGTCTGGGGGCCCATGACTTTGGCCACCATAATGCTCTATCCGCTGGTGAGGCTGGAGTCGAGAAGTGCCGCCAGCCGGGAGCGACGAGCCAGCGACATTCTGATTTTTCTTTTGCTTTCCTTGGTGGGGGTCTTTCCCGGACAGGTGATTATGACCTGGGGCACCCGCATGTCGCTTGCCAGCAATGCCGCCCTGCTCATGTTGACCTTGCCGATTTCCACTGCGTTCCTGGCGTTTCTATTTCTTCATGAAAAGATGACACCAGTGCGGTGGGTCAGTTTTACCCTGGCGATAATCGGCGTTCTTATGTGCTCCGGTATCAATTTTCGAGGTTTGAACTTTGGCAAAGGTTATCTCTTCGGGAATGCGCTGATTTTCACTGGCACTCTGGGCAGTGCGTTCTACAACTCGTACGGCAAGAAAATTCTGGAACGCTACTCACCGACAGAAATGTTGTTTTTCACGTATCTGGCAATGTTCGTCATCATGACGCCATTGACCCTTGCCCAGGAACCCAAAGTGTTTGCCGCAATCCCGCACTTCATACTCCAAACCTGGATCGGGCTGGCCCTGCTCACATTCTTCCACAATTATCTGTCGATGGTTCTTTTCCTGAAGGCCCTCAAACAGCTCGATGCGATTCAGGCAGCACTGTCCAACTACTTGATTACGGTCTTTGGGATTCCCATCGCGGCGATTTGGCTGAAGGAGAGGCTGACTTTACTGGCGATTGTCGGCGGGGTCTTGATTTTGGGCAGCACGCTCCTAATCACGCTTTGGGAAAGCAGACAAAGCTCAGGAAGATATGCCGCGGTACCAGAGCCACAGTAGGAGTGTTTCAGGATCCTGCTTCGGACAAGACAAATGACGCGTAGGCGAAAAACCAGGCATCAAGGAAAAGTCGGCGTTGAACGTAAACCGAGCAGACCACGAGCCCCTATTTGTGTCAATGCCGGCATTGTCGGAATGGGGCTTATGGGGAGTAGCATCGCGGCCTGCCTTCTCGCCGCCGGACACGCCGTGGCTGCAGTGGAGGCAGACCTGGTAAAACGGAGAAAAGCCCCCCGTCAAGTGCAGTCACTGCTTGAAGGTTTACGAAAAGAGGGTTTAGTGAGATCAGACCCTCGGAGGATTCTGCGTAAGCTGATGGTTTCAGGTAACTACTCTGTCCTGCAGCACAGCGAAATTGTCGTCGAATGCGTCACCGAGGATGTCAACGTCAAAAAGGATGTGATCGGCAGAATCGAGGCGGTGGTATCTCCCAACACCATCATCGGAAGTAATACTTCTGCGATTCCACCTACCGTGCTTCAGGAGGGTGCACTCCATCCTGAGCGGATTCTGGGAACTCATTGGGCGGAACCTGCTCACATCACGCGCTTCATGGAAATCATTTGCGGAAGGGACACGCTGCCACTCTATGCTGAACGCGCCTTGGCGTTGACGCGGCAACTGGGCAAGGAGCCTTCCCTCCTGCGCAAGGATGCCCGCGGCTTCATTACCAATCGAGTTATGTATGCAATGTTGCGGGAGGCATTCCATTTGGTGGAATCGGGCGTGGCCTCGATCGCCGACGTCGATCGCTCCTTACGGAACGATTTGGGATACTGGATCACTTTTGCTGGGCCATTCCGCTTCATGGATCTCACCGGAATTCCTGCCTATTGCGCGGTCATGCGCGACCTTTTGCCAGACCTCGACTGCAGCACGGAGGTTCCAGCACTGATGATGCGGCTGGTCGAGTCTGGAGCGCAGGGTGTTGGGAACGCCAAGGGCTTTTACCGATACACTCCGGCACAGGCGAGGCGCTGGGAACAGCGTTTCTTGAAATTCAGTTATGACGTTCGGGCCCTGGCACGCAAATATCCCGACGAGGATGGGCCACCGGAGAGAACGGACAAGGTGCGCGAGGATCAAAAACAGACTTGACCGCTGCAATGCCGTGACGTGCTGGATGGTCGCTATGCTGACGGGCGTGAGACTGGGAAAGTTTTTCCGGGCGGTGACGCTTCTCATTTTTGCCAGTTTGGGCAATGTAACCACCCAAGCATCGGCCCCGGCACAAAGCGGTCGAACAGTGCAATCGTCCGATGCGCTGGTCGATTCACTGGAAAGAGCTGTGTCGGAGGGCAGCAACGAAAAAGCCCATGATCTCTTACTCCAAATCTTGAAGCGCCCTCATCTCACTTCAGACTTTCTATTGCGAGTGGGGATCGAACTCGCGCAGCGCGAGCTCTATGAAGACGCAGCCGAGACCTTCCACCGCTGTATTCAGGAGCATCCTGAGGTTTTCGAGGCTTATTACAACCTCGCATTGGCGGACATTGCGCAGCAAAACTGGGAAGCAGCACTTGCGGTCTTGCAGCAAGCCCCGCGGCCATCTAAAGCTGAAGTCTTGGCATGTTCGTATCTGCGGGGTAAGGTCGAAGAATCGCAGCGAAAGACCCACGAAGCCGAACACGACCTTTCAGACGCGTTCGCAGGTGCGCCGCAAAATCCGACTTACGCCATGGACCTCGGCCTGTTCTACATTCACGAACGGGCGTACATCCAAGCAGCCACCGTCTTCGAACGCTCTCTGACATTCAATTCCAGTTCGCCCTTTCTCCTTCTCGGGCTGTCCCTCTCGCGATTCCTCGCAGGACAACATGAACAATCTGTAGTGATATTGCGAAAGCTTCTTGCTCGGCAGCCGGATTTCGCTCCGGCCCAGCTACTCCTGGCTTATGCTCTTTCCGCGGAAGGAAAGCTCGGCGACGCCGAGAAGGTGGCACATCAAGGCCTCAGCTCTCCTCATCCGTCTCCATATTTGTACTACCTTGACGCTTCTGTTTTGCTGAAACTGCAATCACGACGGTACAAACAGATCTTCGAGGAACTCAGCATTGCCGAACGTCAGATGCCCTCCTGCAGTCTGTGCTATTTGACCCAGAGCAAAGCGCATCAAGCGCAGGGGAACTTGGAAGCGGCTATTGTGGACCTTGAGACCGCAACCCAGCTGGACTCGAGCTTTCCGGAGGCCTGGTATCGGCTGACTGCCCTGTATCGTCGCGTAGGCCGCAACTCAGACGCATCGCGGGCACAAGACCGGTTCCAATCACTCGAGGCTGATAAGGAGGGGCGGGAAGTTCAGATGCTGCGCGATAATTTTCTGCAATCCATAGACATCGCTCAAGCTGCTCAGTAATCATACATTCTATCCATTGACGCCACGATGCCAAAGCCGGCGCATTTGTCTCTCGCAGGATTCGTTTCCGGATGCTTTCTGCTCCTAGTTGGCGTGCCTGTCCGTCCACCTAAGCCGCCTGCTGCGCCGCCCAAAGTCCATTTTGTCGATATCGCCGCTCGCGCCGGATTGACAGCCAGAACGGAGGATGGCGGTGAGCACTCGAAGAAATACATCATCGAAACAACCGGCAGCGGTGCAGCGTTCTTCGACTACGACAACGACGGGTGGCCCGACATCTTTCTGGTCAACGGAACTACGTTGGAGGGCTTTCCCAAGGGCAAAGAGCCCACCAGCCACCTCTACCACAACAACCGCGACGGCACCTTCACCGACATGACGCAAAAGGCTCACGTCGCGCTGACGGGCTGGGGCCAGGGTGTCTGCGCCGGTGATTACGACAACGACGGCTGGGTGGACTTGTTCATCACTTTCTGGGGCCACAACGTGCTGCTGCATAACAACGGGGACGGAACCTTCACCGATGTCACCCGGAAGGCAGGACTCTGGCACGACGATGTGCGCTGGAGCACAGGATGCTCCTTCGTTGACTATGACCGCGACGGCCGCTTGGACCTGTTCGTGTCCCATTACGTCGATTTCGACCCCGCCCAGACACCCCTCCCCGGGCAGAGCAAGTATTGCCACTGGAAAGGGGTTCCCGTGATGTGCGGCCCGCGCGGTTTGAAGGGCACAACCAGCGAGCTTTATCACAACAATGGAGATGGAACATTTACTGACGTCAGTGAGAAGTCGGGAGTGTCAAAAGCCGGGCCATATTATTGCCTCACGGCCCTTACCGGAGATTTCGACAGCGACGGATGGCCCGATATCTATGTCGCCTGCGATTCCACTCCCAGCATGCTGTTCCACAACAATCACGACGGGACGTTCAGCGAGATCGGTGTTCGCGCAGGCGTCGCGTACAACGAGGACGGCCATGAGCAGGCCGGCATGGGCGCCGATGCCGCGGACTATGACGGCGATGGCTGGTTAGATATCGTCAAGACGAACTTTTCCGAACAAACCTCCAGCCTGTATCGCAACAATCAAGACGGGACTTTCACTGACGCTACTTTCGAAGCTGGCCTTGGAACCAACACCCAATTCCTGGGCTGGGGTACTCTCTTCGTGGATGTGGACAACGACGGATGGCCTGACCTGTTCATGGCCAATGGCCATGTCTATCCCGAATTGGACCGACAAAATGTGGGCAGCACCTTCCGGGAGCGCAAGCTGCTCTACTGGAACCAGCACAATGGTAAGTTCAAAGATATCTCGCTGGTCGCCGGCCCGGGGATCACCAGGCCTTTTAACAGCCACGGTGTCGCTGCAGCCGATTTCGACAATGACGGTATGGTGGAGCTCCTGCTGAACAACAGCCACGACCCGCCAAGCCTGCTCAAGAACTATGGTCAGCGGGGTAATTGGATTCTGATCAAGCTCGTTGGGACGAAGTCCAATCGCGACGCGATCGGCGCCAGGGTGACGGTGCGGGCAGGCGGCCATCAGCAATTGCAAGAAGTCCGCAGCGGCGGCGGCTATATCTCCCAAAGTGATTTCCGTTTGCACTTCGGACTCGGTCCCGCAACTAAGGTCGAGGTGCTGGAGATCCGATGGCCCAGCGGGGCGGTAGAAAAGTTTGAAGGCCTTCCGGCTGATCACATTCTGCTGGTCAGAGAAGGCTTGGGAACCGTCAAGCGTTAAGGCTTTGAGCGCGACCCTCTGTGGCGATTGTTCGCCACCGTTCATCGGGTGGAAAAGGCGAAAGACTAAGGCCTAAGAGACCAGTGCTGTTCGTCGCGCGCCCACTCGGGCCCGACCGAGCCAATTGAGAATCCGGAAAACTGTGCTCGTCGCGGTCGGTTTGGGGCAAGAAGAGGAGATTATGCACGAGCTGGGAACGGGGTAGCCCGATGCATTTTGAAGGTCGTTAGGGGTCGTCTCAGACAACCGACTAAGTCGAGAATGTGCTTGAAACCCTCATAAATACAGGGCATTATCGCTACGTGTAAGATTCACCCCGACTTGCTAGACTGGAAACCGCGGTAACAGAATCCCTTCCTCTCCACCAGTATTTTAAGCCAGGGCTGATGTCGAAGCCGCAGGAAACCAAGCCACACCGCTGGTAATCGCAGACTCAATCGCCCAAGCAGGGAACTGATGTTGCTTCCTGAGAACTGCTATGACGATTTGTGCTTCGGCGTTTTTCCGTTAAGAGTTGAGATCAGGGCCTCAGCTCCGGGAGGAACATGCGTCTCGTGAGCAATTACAATATCCTTCGCAGAAATTTTCTCGCCGTAGATTCTCTTGTTTGCGTCGTTATCAGGTCGGATGGTCGAACCGTCTAGCGAAATGCCTGCAAACAAGCCGCGTGCGCATGAATAACTGAATATTTCAGCCCGCACTGGCGGGCCTTGACGACATCCGTGACCGCGCCATCCTCCTGATGGCGTGTTTCTGCGCGCTGCGACCGAGCGAGCTTTTCGGCCTGGCTTGGGGATGCTACACCAGCAATGTATTCACGATCGTGAATACCGCGTGGCGTGGCCGGCTGCTGCGCAAGAAAATCAAACGCAAGAATCGTTACGAGGGACCAAGTACCGCCTGGTCGCCATCCCCCAAGCCGTCGGCCATGCGATTGACTTGTGGACTGCCAGATGCCCGAACACAATGCAAACGCCCTCATGTTCCCAGGAATGCAAGCGCGTGCGCGAAAGGTACTGGTGACGCCGATTCATCCGGACAATTGGCTACGCCTACGCCTGTATCCGGTCGCGAAGAGACTCGGAATGGCATTTCATCCCACCTTCCAGGGTGCTCGGGAGGAGCTTCTCCACGTACGTCAAGAAAGAAGCCCACCCAACCGAGATGCGGGCCCAACTCGGACATAGCGACATTCGTACCACGTTGGACATCTATACGCAGATTACAGATCCGGAAGTGGCCAGAATGGTGAACCGGGTCACAAACCGCATCTTCGGTTTGGGTGAGGAGGTTGAGCCGGGATCAATTCAGTGAGACGGACGCGGAAGATTCGAGGCCAACAGCTTCCCTGATAAAATAAAAAGGAAAACTAGCGGCACGGAGAGATGGCCGAGTGGCTGAAGGCGCGCGCCTCGAAAGCGTGTATACCTTTACGGGTATCGGGGGTTCGAATCCCTCTCTCTCCGCCATTACTTTCGTCGAGCACTTGCATCATGGGTGATACGAAACTGATACCAAAACTATCAGGAGAGGATCACCATGAATCGTGTCGTCAATCTCACCAAGCGCGTCAAAACTCCCCGGGGTCTCCGCTACTGTCCTGTAGCTCTGTCTGAAAATGGGCGCGTAAAACCTGATGTCGTGATCGGCAACGGCAACGAAGAGAAGCACCCAGAAGGCGGCTATTATCTCGATTGGACGGAAGGCTCGAAGCGAGTCCGCGGTCAGTCGGCGCGGACGCACAAGACGCAGCCGCTGCGCGCCAGCGCAAGGCAGCCGAACTCACCGCGAAAGGGGAATGGTATTGCCGTGGTGCCGGAAAACGGACGACGCTCGAGGGAGTTCAACTGCAGTGCCTGCCGGAAGAAGAACAATCGAAAGACACCATCGAGCACATGATTCCTGCGTCGCGGTTCTACCCGAGTATTCGATAGGAGGCATCCATTACGTTGGCACAGCTCTCGACCATTCTTGACTGCGCCACGCGCGGTCTTCCAGCCGACTTCCTGAGAACGTCCCGGCACCCAACGCAACGATCTCTACCTGATCGTGCCTCAGTGGAAGGGCTCGAACCGAAAAAGGGTTGTGCGCCCACGTCTCGTTCTCCCCTCAGTGCAGCCAGGTTCGACACGTTGGTCGGTTGGCAGCATTCTCCCCAAAGAACCTTCTGGTAAGGGACGGGCCTCTTCGACAGGCTGGCTTCCCAGCCAATTTTGACCTGTGCTCGCGCCCTTGAAACGAGTCTGGTTGATTGGATCTGTCTATCCTGCTTTAGATTCTGTTAGCAATTCAGTAAGAAAACCAGAAGCGAGCAGCACCAGGCATGGGCCCGAAAGCAACCAGAGATGCATCTCTCAGCCTTCGTCAGGCATCTTGGTTCGCTTGCTTGATCGCACTCTGCGCCTTCTCGGTCGCCTCTCACTTCGAGGCAAAGTTCACGCTAGGACTATAGCTCGCGTGGCGTTGTCGAGGTGCAACGGATGGACCGGCGAAAGGGCTCGAGTTGCAGAAGGAGCCACAGGAACTCTACCCGTGAATGAATTCAAGTCTTAGAGCGGGGGAGCGAGTCGGGAAAATCGCCCGCCGTATGATCGGTGCCACTTTAGCGGGAGCGCCCGTAGCCGATTTGAGCTTTCAACACAGTGCACGCGCGCGCTGAGGGAATTAGGACAACCCTGCTTACCCCCGCCGATCAACTGGTTAAGTAATGGTTTAACTCTCGGGTTTCCTCAACCAACACTTCACCTTTTGATCGTTCGCTGCGCGGTTCAAGTGACCCTTAAACTCCTGCGCCTCCGACTGCGCCCGCCCCAATATCTAGTGGTCCCGGAAACCGCAATATGTAGGCGCAGCTGTTTTCCATGACGTTAACGATTAAGTTAACACTCATCCACTAGTAACATATCAGTAAACACCATATGTTGTTTTCGGCGCCCGCCGGTCCTTTAAGGACTGGCTCTATCTGACTGATAAAACTTAACTTAATCATTTTCTGCTGCCTGTTGCGGCGTCCCATCTTTACTTTAAGTAACTGAACCGGACATTGAGTAACGATGGCGCCAGCTTTCCGAGGCAATCGTCAGACAGGCTCTATGGTCCGCTGCTCGGAACGTTGATGGTCATTTAGTGAATAGCTCAAGCGTTTCTTGAAGGGAACGGGGATATCCGCCCTTGCGGTGCTCGATAGGTGAGGCATCGCTGCTATTTTGTGGGCTAGCGCAGAGGCTCGGTAAGGCTTTCAGAAGAGCGCGCACGGCTGAATCACACGGGTCGGAAACGGGTTCCGAGGTTGGATAGGGAACAAGAGAAGCTGTCTGGACGTACATCGGGCAGGTCCGTGGTTGTTCCCGAGCTGTAGACCAGATGGTATCTCGCCCGCTATCCGACGCACAGCAGTAGGCTCCCTCGGCCGGTTCAACGGATCCGTGAATCCGTTTGATTCCTTGAGCGTCGGCAACGCGTACGAGGCTGTGTCGATTGGTAGTTCCGTCAGACGGTCTGTCAGACCGTCTGTCAGACAGAGCGTAATACACACTGCCTCTGTTGAATTAAGCGCTTGCGACAAGGTGCTGTCGTGTGGGCAATTGTTGCGCTTGTCGCCTCGCTATCCAGAATCATAATAGTTACTCCGCTCGGGCACTAGAAAGGGTTAGGCTGAGAAGTATGGCGACGATCATAGCGGTTGCAAACAAGAAGGGTGGCAGCGGGAAAACCACTACCGCCACTAATCTGGCGGGTGCGTTCGTGGCTAGAGGTTATCGTACATTGATCGTAGATGCCGATGGTAGCCAAGCGAGCGCTTTCTCATGGCGAAGAACCGGGGAAGGTGCCGGCTGTTCCTACGAAGTTCTGGGCTTGCAGTCTACTAACGTGCGGAATTTCTTGAAAGCCGCATTGGCGGTGGATCCTTACGATGTCGTCCTCATTGATTGCCCGCCGCGAGATCCTGGAGAAAAGGATGGAGAAGTGCTCCGCAACGCGATCTTGGTCGCGAACGCCGTTCTGATACCGGTGATGCCTTCCGGACACGATTTGCGAGCACTTGTTGGGTTCTTACAGTGGCTCCTGGCTATCCGCGCGAGTACAAAACCAGATCTCGACCTTCTCGCGTTCATCAACAATCGCGATGTCCGAACTAACTCCGCAAAGGGGGCCAGGGTGCAACTCGTCCTGAGCCTCGCCGGCCTGCCGATCCGAGTTCTCGAGAGCGAGATTGTGCACCGTGAGGACATCCGACGCACAGGGGACGCAGGGCTTACGGTCTTTGAGATTGCACGGGGAAGTAAAGGGGCAATCGAGTACATATCTCTGAGAGAGGAGATTCTGCAATGTCTAGCAGCAACAAGCGAGAGGGCGGCGGCGGTATTGATTTCGGAGCAGACTTCAGCGAGCTCCGCGAACGTCCAATTCTGAAAGGCGCTGATCTCGATCTGCCAACGCCGATTGAGGTTGCCCTCCGGGTAGAGGAGCCGCAACCGGTTAGCCAGCCCGAAAGCAGGGAAGCGGTAGCTCCCGAAATCACGGCTGGTCTTGACGCTGATCCTTTAACCAGGCTGGTGACTGCCGCTGAAAAGGAACGCGGGCTACCCTACACATTTCGCATTCCCATTAGTATGGACAGGGAGTTTCGATGCCTGGCAAAGGAGTTCGATCTGGATCTTTCCGATATAGCCCGGTCTGGTCTGGAAATGGCTCTGCTGAAGTTGCGCCAGATGTCTAGGACAAGGAAAAGGCCTCGCCTACAATAGACAGGGAAGTCGTATTCCCCTTCGACGAGGCACAGGTCCGGCCTTCGTCTGTGCCGGCTTAGGACGTCGACATCGCTCGGGAAAAACCTCGGAAGTTAATCCTCTACTCCGAATGTCAGGGGTTGAACGTCGAGGTCCTCTCGATTTTCTGTACATGA
The DNA here is from genome assembly GCA_035511455.1 of Candidatus Sulfotelmatobacter sp. Taxonomy (GTDB): domain Bacteria; phylum Acidobacteriota; class Terriglobia; order Terriglobales; family Acidobacteriaceae; genus Sulfotelmatobacter. The sequence goes on from DATKFH010000073.1 coordinate 99,668, forward strand.
AGTGAAGGTTTACAATATGCGTATAACTAATAGACAAAGCACATAGTTAAACCTAAACAATGGCGACGTGTCGTTCCCAGTTCCTCACGAGTCCCTTCGTCAGTCGATAGGGATTCACAGATCGACCCGCAGCGTCTGCGCGAAATATGTTCTGCCACGCTTCATCGACCTTTCGATGAGACACCACCGAGTGGCAGCGATTTTCTTTGTGATAGCGCGAGTGGAGATTCAGCCTCCACCCTGCTCGCCCGTGCTCAGCAGCGTGGCCAGCGCCACTGGCATCCGGTCGCCGTCGAGCTTCCGGACACGAAGGGAATAGAGCCCTTCGCGCTCGATCTCCGCGGCCCGCAACAGCAGTGCGTCTAGGTCATCGAAAACCGTCACATACAATCCTGACAGCGCGTCGGCACGCCCGGATGCGAGGTCGACGACGAGTCGCACGGGTCGCTCCATCGGAACGTCCAGCTTCTCTTTGAAGATGCGCCCGAACCACGGGATCCACCGCCGGCCCTCGTCCGAGGTGAGCGAGTGCTCCGACATCGCCGTGCGGGTTGTGCCGGGGCCGATGGCGAAGACATGTACCCCCCGCGCCCGCGTCTCCGCGGCCAATATCTCAGTGAACCGCACCAGCGCCGTCTTGCTGGTCACGTAGGCGGACAGATACGGGTACGGCAGCACACCCGAAGAAATGTTGACAATGCGTCCGCGGCCCCGCGCCATCATTCCCGGCAGCACCGCGTGTGTGCACAACATCGGACCGCGCATGTTGACGTCGAGCACGCGCCACCACTCGCGTGGATTGCTATCGACGAACGGCCCGATCCGCCCGAGCTGCCCGGCATTATTGACCAACACATCGACCGGCCCAAGTGCCGCTTCGATCTTGTCCATCGCACGGCGCACGCCGGACGTGTCAGTCACGTCCACTACGAACGCCTCAGCATCACCAGATTTCTTCATCAGCGCGGCGGTCTCCTCGATCTCCGACTGCGTGCGCGCCAGTGCCGCGACCTTCGCCCCGCCTGCGCGAGGGCCAGCCCAACCGCACGTCCGATCCCGCGCCCGGCACCTGTCACCACTGCTACTCGCTGTTTCAGGTCTGTGTTCATGCTCGTAGGCTACCGGCTATTCCGAAGCAGATTATGCCAAGTGCACGGCACTTTCCGCCAAATCCGTCGCTTGTCTCTTGCCCGCTTCGTTGGTTACGGCATCCTTGGTGCTTGTGGTAAAGCTGCCCAAGCCGCCGCCAGACGCGTCCTAGTCGTCGTCGTGCCGCCTGTCGATGAGCTCGACCTCGTCGGCCCACTGCAAGTCTTCAGCGCGGTGAATCGCCACGCCGGTCGGCCGGTCTACGCCATTGAAAATCGTCGCCACCGCCGAAAATCTGCAAGTAGCCGGCGAGGCGGGGTCTTGACGTTCCTCGCGCATCGACATCTGCAGGATGTCACGCAGGAGTACGACTCTGTACTGCTGGTCTGCGGTCTCGCCAGCCGCCACGCGCGCGACGCCGCTCTCTTCCCCTGGCTCAAGCACGCGAGGAATCGCCTGCGTCGCCTTGGTGCAGTCTGCGTCGGCGTCTTCCTCCTTGCCGAGGCTGGCTTACTCAGTGGTCGCCGTGTGACCTCACATTGGCGCTTCGCCAGCGAGCTCGGCAAGCGCTACCCGGCATCAAGGTCGCCCCGCCACAGCTTTGGGTGAAGGACGGGAACATCTACACATCGGCCGGCATCACCGCTGGCATTGCTCTCGCGCTCGCCTGGGTCGAAGAGATTGCGGTAGCGCCACCGCCCACGCCGTTACGCGCGAGCTGGTACTCTTCCTCCCCGCCCCGGCCGGCCAGCCCCAGCTCAGCATCTCGCTAGCCGCCCAGGCCTCGGAAATGCGCGCGCTGCAAGAGCTCCGGCTCTGGATTGCAGAGAATCTGCAGAAGCGGCTCTCGGTCGAACAGCTCGCCGGCCACGTCGCCATGAGCGTGCGTAATTTCGAGCGCGTCTTTACGCGCGAGGTCGGGATCACGCCGGCGCATTACGTCTTGCATGTGCGCGTTGAAGCTGTGCGCCGTGCACTCCAGCAGACCGGCAAGGGATTCAAACAGGTCGCTGCCGCCACTGGCTTCGGCAGCGCGGACTCCATGCGCCGCGCCTTCCTCCGCCTCCTCGGCATCACCCCGCAGACCTATCGCACCCAACTATCGGCACGCACACGTACCGCCACCCCACGACAAGCTCAAAACCAGCTAGCCGGCGTATCCGACCATGGGCGGGACATCGCCCCACAATCGTCTCGGCGCTCCACACCGGGCTTGGTAGTGCTCAATATCGTGATCGTGATAGATCTCCTTGAGGGGATTTCCAACCGTTGGCTCTATGTGCGGTCCGGCCGCAGGCCTTTTTCACACGGACGTATAACGAGCAACCGGGAAGTAACCGAGACGGCAAGCCGGCGTACCGAAGAAATGGAAAGGCGATGACTTAGGGTATCGCAGGAAGTTAGGTGTCAAAGACTCGCCGACTGGGCCGATGACATTTTGTTACTGGTCCCTTAATTTTCGAAACGCGGAACGCATTTCCTCGACAAAAATGTCCGGCTCCTCGAAAGCGGCGAAATGGCCGCCGTGTTCAGCCTCGTTCCAGTAGATGAGATTGGAATAGGTCTGCTCGGCCCAGCTCTTTGGAGCGCGATATATCTCGCCGGGGAAGACGGTCGCGGCGACAGGCAAGCTAAGCTTGTCCCCCGAAAATGAGGCGCCCTTATTCTCCCAGTAGATCCGTGCTGACGATGCCGCGGTGTTTGTGAACCAATAGAGTGAAATGTTGTCGAGCATTTGATCCCGCGACAGCGCGTCTTCGGGAGAGCCGTTGTTGTCAGTCCAACTGTAAAACTTTTCGTAGATCCACATAGCCTGGCCCGCTGGCGAATCCGACAGCGCATATCCGATCGTCTGCGGCCGAGTCGCTTGTTGGCGGGAGTAGCCGTTGGCGTCGCCAAGGAAGCGTTTGGCACCATCGACCGCTCTCCGCTCTTCGAAACTGAGGTGCTCTGGGATTTCTGCTGGAAACACGAATTGCCAATTGAGATGTATTCCAGCAAGTCCAAGGGGAAGAAGATGTCCCAGTGCGGTCGTTACTCCCGCACCCCAATCTCCCCCTTGTGCAACCCACCGCCTGTAGCCGAGCCGCTGCATCAGCAGGCTCCATGCGGAAGCGATGCGGGAGAGGTTCCACCCGATTTCAGATGGCTTGTCAGAAAATCCAAATCCCGGAAGAGACGGAACGACTACATGGAACGCATCCTGTGCGTGACCACCATACTCTGTCGGGTTAGTAAGGGGTCGAATGACCTTCATGAACTCCACAATCGATCCAGGCCAACCGTGAGTCAGAACGATTGGTAACGCATCGGGATGTGGTGAGCGTACGTGGATGAAATGAATACCCAATCCGTCAAGCGATGTCCGAAAGTTTGGAAGCGAGTTCAGCTCTGTCTCGAAGCGTCGCCAGTCATAGCGAGATTCCCAATACTCGACCAGCGCCTTTGCCTGAGCGAGGGGAACTCCCTGAGACCAGTCCTTCACCGGCTGTTCGTTGGGAAACCGGATAGCTCGCAGGCGCGCTCGAAGATCGTCAATGGCCTCCTGCGGAACCGAAATATGAAACAGACGGACTTGTTCGGTAGCCTCGGGTATCAGCGATTCAGGTGCTTTTGACATGGTGGTGCTTCCTTCTAGAACGCTCCGGCGTCGCCCCCGCCTCGCGACTGGTTAAGACCTGTCAGGTTTGTGCCCCATTCCAGAATCGGCGAGTTCCACTCAACCTCTACCTTTTCGATAAAGTTTTTGACGTTCTCCAAATAGGCCTTACGGTAGAGTTTTGGCCCCTGGATCGCATCGAATTCCGCGCGTGTTCCTTTCCATAGCTCGTAGAACACGATTTCATTCGGCCGTTCTGGAGTTTCGTGAATGATAGCCATGATGAATTCAGGTTCCTTTGCACAACGGTCAAGCATTCCTTTTATCTCGACAAGAACCTGCTCCCTCGGACCGGGTTTGACCTGGTAATGGAGGCTCAGTGAGGTCGTAGCCCTCAGTGTCATAGCGCTTCCTTTCGAAATGTTGTACCCATGAAAACCTCCTTCTTTTGAACCACAGGCCGACGACAGACGAGGTTAGCCTCGTCTGCCAGGAAGCTGCTAGGCGCCCTTGAGTTGTGGCGCACCTAGC
>DATKFH010000074.1:0-4261 GCA_035511455.1 Candidatus Sulfotelmatobacter sp.
CGGCGCGTTTGACTTGATGAATGCTGCGATCGCCTCGGGGTCGGAACGAACAACGCCTTCGTGCTCAATCTTTCCCGTCCGATCAACGATGCAGATCGCTGTTAGCTTCAAAGAAACGTCCAGTCCGACATAGCGCTCCATCGCAGCTCTCCTATCATTGCAAGGCCCAAGAGGTGAGCCTCATCGATCCTTGGAGAGCTAATTCTCAGAGCTTCAGTATGGCTCCGGCCCGGAATTACCCCATGTGTGAAAACTCAAAACTCAAAACGCGCCGAGAATGATGTTCTCAAGTTCGACTTCAAAGTTGAAACGGCTTGCCGTGTGAATGCCTAAAGTGGTCTTGAACGAGTAACTTATTCTATCGCAGTCGGGCGCCTTCGGCTTTTTACACGGCCTAGACCCATTGTGGGCATACGACAAGGTCATATCGGTTCCTTATGACGACTTGCGGGCTGGCTGTTACCAGACTGGACCGCATTAACGGCAGGCGCCTGTTCTAAAAGTCGTCTGAGTAGATCGATCAAGACGTCTGTCTCCTTCTCACTCAAACAGGCTAAAAGCACCTTCTCGCGCTTCAGTGCTAATTTTATGACCCGATCGTGCAGGACCCGTCCTGCTTTGGTGAGGATGATTGCGCGCTTTACCCCGCCTGCCTGCGCGGCCACTCGAACGACGCCGTTCTTGACCAATGACTTTGTCGTGCGGCTTACAAGGCCCTTATCCAGATCGAAGAATTGGCAAATTTGCTGCGCCGAACATGTGTCTTCAACTGCCAGCAACGACAATATACGCCACTCCGTTACGCCGATTCCAAACTCTCGGCGGTATGCGTTCGATGCACCGGTCGCCAATTTATTGCCGACAAAATTGATCAGCGCAGGCACATACTTCTCATGATTTATCAATTGTCTGGACATTAAACCCTGCATAAACGCGAAGGCTCGCCTCTTTCCGAGCCTTCCGCTCAATTTAACGCGGTGAGTTGATATGTCAACCTTGCCGGTTGACATGTCAACTTGAGTGCCGTATGTGAGCGCCTATTGGTGCTCAGCGCCCTGCGGAATTGGCGTGCACAGAGAGCGCATCCATGCATCGCCATACCAGCGCGATAATCACCGTCGCTATCGCGATCTCAAGCTCACCCATTTCGGGCCCATACCGTCCCACTCGGACGCAGGGGTAGAATTCCTTTCAGCATCAAAGGATAACAATCATGCCCGCCGCCCGTACCGTCGACGTTCAGACTTTTTTAAACGAGCATCCGTTCTCGCGCTTTCAGTGGGTGATCTTCGCGCTTTGTTTTTGCGTCGTTCTCCTAGACGGGTTCGACACCGCCGCCATCGGCTACATCGCTCCATCGCTGATCACCGAATGGGGACTGGATAGGCCGGCTCTGGCACCCGTTCTGAGTGCGGCGCTGTTCGGCCTAGCAGCCGGCGCTCTGTCGTCGGGACCATTAGCCGATCGCCTCGGTCGCAAAGCGGTGTTGATGGGTTCGGTGCTGATCATGGGGGCTGCCTGCCTCATGTCAGCGTTCGCAGGCAGTCTGGACCAACTCGTCGTCTGGCGTTTCATCACGGGCGTTGGGCTTGGCGCTGCCATGCCTAACGCCGTAACCTTGATGAGCGAGTATTGTCCTGACGGGCGGCGCGCCACCCTCACCAACGCCATGTTCTGCGGCTTCCCGTTGGGTGCGGCTTTCGGGGGCTTTCTCGCTGCCTGGATGATACCGCAGTGGGGCTGGCGAAGCGTCCTGGTGCTCGGCGGAACCACGCCGCTGGTCTTGACCGTGCTGATGGCCCTGCGGCTGCCGGAGTCTGTGCGCTTCATGGTTGCCAAGAACCGGCCGGTCGAGCGCATTCGCAGCGTGCTCCACCGCATCGCCGCAACGGTGCCAGACGCGACCTCGTTCGTCATGCACGAAAAAAACGTGGCGACCACAGCCAAAAGCGGCATCGGCATGGTGGTTTCGAGCTCCTACCTCGTGGGCTCAGTGAGTTTGTGGGTGGCCTATTTCATGGGCTTGGTGATCTTCTACGCCCTGATCAACTGGATGCCGCTCCTGTTCAAGGATGCGGGGCTGGCACCGCAGACCGCCTCGCTGATCTCGGCCCTGTTCCCACTCGGCGGCGTCGGCGCGATCCTCTTCGGCTGGCTAATGGATCGCTACAATGCCAACGTGATCATCGCGGTCGGCTTCGCGCTGACCGCTGTGGCCGTCTATGCGATCGGCCACACGGCTGGCAACCTCGCACTGCTGATGGTGGTGGTATTCTTGGCCGGCACCCTCATGAACACATCCCAATCGTCGCTACCCGCACTGGCCGCCGGCTTTTACCCGACACAGGGGCGCGCGACCGGCGTGGCTTGGATGCTTGGATTAGGCCGCTTTGGTGGCGTTGCCGGCTCCTTTCTCGTGGCCGAACTCGCGCGCCGGCAACTGACCTTCAGTGAGATTTTTGCGGTCGTGGGTATCCCGGGCCTGATCGCTGCGGTGGCGCTGGTGGTCAAACAGCTCGCGCATCCCGACGACACGGCGGCTCGCGTGGCTGCAAAGAGCGAAGCGCTGGGTCACTAATGTCAAAGGATTGTGTTGCGGGGCTCGAGGAGGTGACGTCGATCGAAGATGTGCCTTCGCATTCCCCGATCCCCCTACATCACGCAGCCTTTCTCACGAAGCGACGTATCCAACGGTGATGCAGTCTGCGCGCGAATAAAACGCACGCTGTCTCTTAACGGACCATCAGCGAAGTGGCGGCACGCCTCATCGAGGTCCGTTCAACGGGGCATAGTGGACCGGATTTGCTCACGGTGAGTTTTTCGCATTTTGACCCTCAAGCCGTCATAGGAAGCCTTCATTTTAGTTGCCAGTGGCCCTGGATTGTTAGGTGGAGTGTGACGTAGTCACAGACCGCGCGATTAGAGCGTGGTATCGTCCCTCCGTTGCACGCGTATGGCCCCGTGGGGTCACATGGCATCCGGCGGAGAGCATTCATATCCGTGCTGCTCGGCGGCGTGGCCGTTGGCGGCGTGGGCGCAGCAGCCCGCAAAAGTCCATCGCATTGCTTTCATGACTACCGTTCTCCCGTGACGGAGATGACCGAAACCAGCAGCAATCGATTCGTTCGGATGCCAGGCGAGTGACCTTCCGATCCGCTGCTCGTGCGCAGTAACCGGGCAGGCAAATTGTCGGATATCTCGGCCCAATCTCGGAGCATCAAATTGTCGGTCTTGCGCCAGCATCCGTACTTTCGCGATCTTGCGCCTGAGGCGCTCGACCAGCTTTGCCGCTACGCCAAGCATACTGTGCTGAAGCGAGGCGCCACGCTTTTCGCCAAGGATGATCCGGGCAACAGCCTTTACGTTGTTATCAGCGGCACGGTGAAGATCAGTATCTCCTCCCCCGACGGCCGCAACGCAATCCTCAATTTGATCGGGCCCGGGGAGCTGTTCGGCGAGATGGCGGTGCTGGATGGACAGCCGCGGAGCGCCGACGCCACGGCGAACACCAATTGCGAGATTTTCGTCATTGACCGCCGCGACTTTCTCCCCTTCATGCACAGCCAGCCGACGCTCGCCATGAAGTTCTTCGAGCTCTTGTGCGCGCGGGTTCGGCGGACAAGCGATCAGGTCGAGCAGCTCATTCTGCAGGATTTGCCGGGGCGACTTGCCAGCGCGCTGCTAGGCCTGAACGAGAGGCGCAAGCTCGACGTCGAAAGGAGCACCATTGCGATTACGCAACAGGAAATCGGCGAAATGGTCGGCATGACCCGCGAGAGCATCAACAAGCAACTGGGGGCGTGGGCCTTGCGCAAATGGGTTCGTCTTGAACACGGGGCGATTGTCGTCCTCGATGCGCTGGCGCTGCGGGAACTCGCGGACGCAGGAACGCGCGGCGATTGACGCCCATTTGGAGATCCTGTTTTCAAACTGCTTTTGCGAGGACTTGCCCGAAACGCGTTCCACCTCGACGCGGCCCCCTCAGAGATAGCATTCGCCCGCTTCGGCAGCGAAGCGGCCCATAGCTGGCCTAGGGCTCATGGGCCTCGGGGTCGGACCTTTGCGAGGCTTCCTTTAGCGTCCTCTTCATCCTCGGAAAGCCCAGATGTCACAATGAGCGAACGTACCCGATGCGGCGGACATGCATTGCTTTACCCGGATAACCCAGATGGGGCCCTGGAGGCAGTAAAGGTCGGCTGGGGGCGGCGGTGTGTATCTGGACCGGCCGTGCCGGGTCGCCATCGAACTCGATCCGAAGCCG
>DATKFH010000075.1:0-158358 GCA_035511455.1 Candidatus Sulfotelmatobacter sp.
CCACAGTTGGAGACTCCGATTCACTATTTTCGACAGGACCTCACGCCCAACGAAGCTTTCTTCGTTCGGTGGCATCTCGAAGGCATCCCGACTTCCGTTGATCTTCGAACCTTTCGGCTCAATGTCAGCGGCCACGTCCGACAGCCGTTGCAGCTCAGTGTGGACGAACTTCGATCGAAGTTCGTCCCAATCTCCATCGTCGCAGTTAATCAATGCTCGGGCAATTCTCGTAGTTTTTTCGAGCCTCGCGTTCCCGGCGGCCAGTGGAAACACGGCGCTTGCGGGAACGCCAAATGGACCGGTGTTTCGGTGAAGTCGATTTTGGATCGTGCCGAAGTGAAGGCAGGCGCCGTGGACGTCGCATTCAATGGGCTTGACGTCCCGCCACTGCCTTCTGTTGCTGACTTCGTGAAGGCGCTTACGATCGACCACGCACGAGATGGGGAGGTGATGATTGCCTACGCCATGAATGACCAAGCATTGCCCATGGTGAATGGCTTCCCCCTGCGGCTTGTCGTGCCTGGATGGTACGGAACTTATTGGGTGAAAGCTCTCAGCGACATCACGGTTTTGCCTCAGCCCTTCAGCAACTTCTGGACGGACAAAGCATATCGTATTCCCAACGTTCCCAATGGTACCGAGTCCCCTAAGGACTTAGCCAAGGACACCGTTCCAATTAACAAATTCAACGTACGCTCCATATTCGTTCGTCCTGATCCCGATGAAATGTTGCGTCCCGGAATGCCGACTGAAATTGAGGGCGTTGCTTTCGACTCCGGTTATGGCATCAGGCGAGTGGAGTTGTCGACTGACGGAGGAGGCACTTGGGTAGATGCTCGACTGGATCCGGAAATCGGAAAGTACTCGTGGCGCCGCTGGCGGGCGTCCTGGTCACCAAGAAACCGCGGGCAGTATCGACTCATGGCTCGCGCGACAAATGCGGTGGGAGAAACTCAGAGCAAGGAACAATGGAACCGCTCTGGTTTTATGTGGAATGTAATCCAGCAAGTTGACGTCAAGGTGGGATAACAACGCATGATCCCAAAGACAAAAAGCCTGGTTCTTTCGCTGGTGCTTGCGGCACTGCTCGCCAGCTGTGGACATCCATCGAGTTCGAAGGAGCAGGATCATGGCATCGCGAACGGAAAAATGGAATCGATCCTTCATTCCAGGTCAGACAGCCCGGTTCATACCATCGTGATGCCGCACGACGAGCCGGTTTTTCCGCCCGGTTCTGGACGTGATGAATTTGTGACCGCGTGCGTGGTCTGCCATTCGCCGCGATACGTCACGATGCAGCCCCGATTTTCCCGGGCCACCTGGCTGAGTGAAGTCAAGAAAATGAAAGACGTTTACGGCGCGCATATTTCTGACGACCAGGTGCTGAAGATCACGGACTACCTGGTTTCCATCAATGGCAAGGCTGGCACCGGTCAAGGTCCGAAAGGAACCTATGGCGAATAACGTCGACAGCGAGCATCAGTTGCGCCCTCTGATAGGCCTGCTGACTTCCGTACTGCTACTGGGAACGGTGCTTGCCTGGTGGGGAACGCGCGACCACCGCAGGTTGTTTGGAGAATCGTTGCGCCAACCAGTTACCGCCGCAAGTGTGGTTGTTCCGGAACTCACTCAAGAGGAAAGTGCGTTGGTGAACCGCGGTTACGAAATTTCACGGCGACAATGCGCGGGCTGTCACGAAATGACTACGCGCTCCAACGCCCCCAGTTACCAGGAAATTGTGACCTTTTATCGCGGATTTGCCAGTGCGGCTCGCGATCCGCGTTTGCGCTCTCGACTCGCCTCGGCAGTGACACATCCCTGGCCCGGGTGGGGCAACTTTGCACCGGGACCTGCGGAGCCCGGGTTGTCGCTGGAGGACCGGAGGGCTGTTGCGAGTTGGATGTTGAACAGTTTCGATCGAGAGAAGAATGCTGACAGGGCTGCGGGTCAATGACAACTTTCGCACAACATTTAACCGGTCAAGATGAGGGGCTAAATGCCCAGGGTCCGAGTGCGCTTCCGTCGATTGAATATAATCTGGTCCGCGCCCACGTGTTTGCGTCACTCCTGACGTTAGTGATCTCGGTCATATTCGGCATTCTGGTGGCGACAAAGTTCACCTTTCCCGAATTTCTGGGAGGCCAGGGATGGCTTACCTGGGGTAGGCTTCGCTACAACCACACGCAAGGCATATTCTTTGGCTGGCTGGGCAACGCGTTTCTCGCGTTCTTTTATTACGTTGTGCCCCGTCTGGCAAATCGCCCGGTTTTGAGCCGTAGGCTCGGATGGCTTCTCTTCGGTGTCTGGAATTTTGCGGTGGTCCTGCCGGGATGGGTACTGGTCGCTGCCGGTTTCAGCCAGCCGCTCGAATGGGCGGAATTTCCTCTCGTGGTAGATGCTTTCGTTGTCCTTGCATTCGTGCTGATGGTCTTCGAGTTTGTCCTGCCATTTCTTAAAGCTCGGCTCTCAGATCTGTATGTCAGCGGTTGGTACATCATCGGCGGCATCCTCTTCACGATGTTGGCCTACCCGGTCGGGAATTTCGTACCTGAACTAATTCCGGGCGCGCGGGGCGCGGCGTTCAGTGGCCTGTGGATTCACGATGCTGTCGGCCTCTTCGTAACGCCTTTTGCTCTCGCGATTGCTTATTACGTGATCCCCGCAACTACGCGCCGCCCGATCTTCAGTCATTTTCTGTCGATGGTGGGCTTCTGGCTGCTCTTCTTTATGTATCCATTGAACGGGACGCACCACTACGTCTATTCAGCAATTCCAATGTCCGCGCAGAAGGGCGCCATCGTTGCGTCGGCCTATCTCGGAATGGACGTGATTTTGGTTGTCACCAACTTGCTACTTTCCTTGCGCGAAAATAGTGGCACTGCTTCGAAGGATGTCCCGCTGCGTTTCGTCTGGTTTGGTATCGTCGCCTACCTTGTCGTGAGTTTGCAGGGCTCGGTTCAGGCATTGATGCCCGTCAATCGCTTCATCCACTTTACGGACTGGGTCATCGGCCACTCGCATTTGGCGATGATCGGTTTTGGAAGTTTCATCGCGCTTGGCGGCGTCGCCCATTTGTGGCAACGGATCCCCGGAACACTTTACAACGAGCGCACGATGAATTGGTCGTTCTGGCTCCTGGCAACGGGCCTGACACTGATGGTCGCTGATCTCACGATTGCGGGCCTGGTCGAGGCGCAGGTTTGGCAGTCGAGCGCGCCTTGGATCGATTCGGTTCGGGCAGTCGGAAGTTACTGGCTGGTCCGTACACTCTCGGGGCTCCCTATTCTTGCGGGTTTTGTTCTCTTCTGGACCTCGCTGGTTACGGGTCCAAAATTGTCAGATGCCATCGTGTCTGGGACCGGCCGAACGGCTTCAGTAGACATGGCGGCATTCGAGAATGGCTCGGCTTCACCGGAGGTCAGCTGGACCGGTTGGCTCAGCCATGCGCATGTGGTTGCGTTCGGTGCAGGTGTAGGTTTCTTCGCTTTGTCATTTATTGTGCTGGCGATTATTCCTGGAAAACAACTGGAAGATGAAATCAAACAGGTGGCTCCAGTCACCATGGCAAGGCTCACCGCCTCCGAACAAAGGGGTAGAGTCATTTATGGGCGCGAAGGGTGCGCCTACTGTCACACCCAGCAAATCCGGTTTCTGGCACCGGATGTGCAGCGCTTCGGGGCGCCGACCGAGGCTTGGGAGACCAAGTATGACTACCCGCAACTTTGGGGAACACGTCGCATTGGCCCGGACTTGTCGCGCGAATTCAATCTTCGTCCCCGCGACTGGCAACTCACTCATCTCTACAATCCCCGCCTTGTGGTGCGGGATTCCGTGATGCCTCCGTATCCTTGGCTATTTGATGGCAGTCCCGATCAGCCTACCCAGGAAGGCTTGGACGTCTTGGCTTATCTTCAATCCCTTGGACGGGCTCGACAGCTTTCCGGTTTCGACCGACAGATGCAACCGTCTAGCGTCCAGCCCGCGATAATGGACATGGACATTGCGGGCGCCCCTTCAGCCAGAGCCACTCCGCCCGCCCTTCCGATTGCCATGATGGGAGGCTATAGCCTTAGCGCACCCGTTCTGCATCCTGGGTCTGATCCTAACGACTTGCAGGAGGAAGTGAGCCGCGGGGGAGCCCTCTTCGCTGCGAATTGTGCTTCGTGTCATGGATCCGCCGGACGAGGCGATGGCAAAGCTTCGGCGAGTCTATTGCCGAAACCGGCAAACCTCACTGCTGCCTGTTTCTCCGATGAACGACTGAGCGGCGTGCTGTGGAATGGACTCGCGGGCTCCGCCATGCCGCCCTGGCGCCAACTGCCCACCGAAGATCTGCGCGCTCTTATTGCCTACATTCAACGCTTGCGCGCTCCGGGTGCGGCGCCGGGAATACAAGAAACGGCGAGTCTGGAACTGGGCAAAGCGCTTTTTGTCGCCACTTGCGCCAGCTGTCACGGAGAGACCGGAGCGGGCAATGGACCGGCAGCCGGCGCCCTCGCGCCAGCACCAACAAATTTCCACCTTAAGAAGCCTACCGAAGAACGGGTATGGGATGTTTTGGAGAATGGCGTGCCGGGTACGGCAATGCCTCCGTGGCGGAACCAACTCAGCGTAGATCAAAGGCACGCCCTGGTCGAATTCTTGCGTTCTCTCTATGACCCACCGCAGGAGAACGACGGACAATGATCAATCTTATTGTGATCTTAACTTCAGCCATTATGTGCACGCTGCTGCTGGTGTGGTGGCGATGGCCGGTGTTCCGCGTTTGGATCGAGGCACCGAAATACTCCATGCTTCGGCAGGAACGCCGCTTTGAGGATCAAGACACGGAGCGAGAACCGGCAACAAACCTATCGTCGATGGCGAGTATGCGTAGGTCTCCATAAAAAAGGGGTAGGAACACCTCGTGCTGGAAAACTTCCGAATCCGAGTCTTTCGAACGGTTGCGCATCACTTGAACTTCAGCCGTGCTGCCGAGGAACTGTTGTTGACGCAACCCGCGGTGACCCAACAAGTGAAGGCCCTCGAGGACGAACTCGGGGTTCCTCTCTTCGATCGAAGCGGAGGGCGGATTACGCTAACGGCGGGCGGCAAGGTGTTGCTGCCGCTGGCCGATCAGATGAAAGTGATCTCCGATCAGGCTTTTGCCGCGGTTGCTGAAACCTCGGGCGAGCAGGCAGGCGAGTTGGCTGTCGGGGCTTCGCAAACGATTGCGCAATACCTCCTGCCAAACTTGATTGCGGGCTTTATCAGAGCCCATCCACGGATTCGGATTGTCGCCCGCAGCGGCAACACCGAAGCTATGCTGGATGCCCTCGTAGCACACCAGATACAAGTCGCCTTAATCGAAGGACCGGACCAACGCAAGGATCTCAACATCGAGCCATTCTTCCAGGACCATATGGTGCTCGTAGTTCCCACAAACCATGAATGGGCAGACCAGGAGGTTGACATCGAGGCCTTGAAGCAACAACCGCTTTTGATGCGAGAATTCGGCTCTGGGTCCCGACGTGTGGTCGAGAAGGCAATCGTAGCTGCGAGGCTGAGGAACAAAGATCTGAGGATCAAGATGGAACTTGATTCGACAGAAGGGCTACTGAGTGCGGTGGAGGCGGGTCTCGGCGTGACGTTCGTTTCACGGTGGGCTGTGCGCAATCAATTGTCGCTGGGGACGCTGAAGATTGCGCGCGTCCGCGGGTTGAAGCTCTCAAGACAATTCTCGATCGCGTATCCCGCCGGACCCTTGCCCACAGGCAATGTAGGGGCATTTCACAGATTCCTGTTGTCTACTTCGCTTGAGCTCGCACCTCGCCCAACCGGGAAGCAGGCTTTCGTGCGAACTGCTCGCTAGTATTCCCACTATCAGCATTACCATCCATACGGCACTAATACGGAATAACAAATACTACTTGGACGAGGTGCGATGTTCGCGGGCACACTGATCTCAGAAAGGAAATTTAGTAGGAGATTCAGTATGAAAAAGCAACTCTTCGCACCCCTCGTAACCGCGGTCTTGGCTGCTACCATAAACGCTAACGCCGTCACCCATAAACCACCACACTCGAGAACTATCGTTGTACAGGGGCCCTCTGACGCGCCAGTGCTTGCCCAGGCGAACAGCGAAGCGATGTACCTGCACAAAAGCGAGGACGGGCGGACAGTGCTCTACGTTGAATCAGCGGAGGGAACTAAGCTGACGGCTCTCGATGTGAGCGATCCGGGAAAGATTCGGCGCTTAGCTGAAACTGAACTGGTTGTCCCCTCACGATTTGATTTCGTCGAGTCTGTCGGAAATGACAATGCTCTGGTTCGCTACCGCGACGGCTCAGGCGAAGCGCTTCTGAGCTTCAAACACTGCAAACACCCCGTACTCGGTGACGCGTCGGCTTTGACCGGTACGGCAGCGGCAGAGAAGCTGGGAGAGACAGCGCTTTTGTCAGCATCCACCAATGCTGCGGTCGCTCCGATCGTTGATAACGATCCAACCTACAAGGTATGGGATGACTCTAAAGCCTCTCATCCCAACTTACTGGCGACCATTCCGGGGGTTAGACAGCGTCTCTCGAACGAAGATACTGGCACGCTGTTTTTTCTTAGCGAGAACGGTATCACAGTGGTACGCAGACTTCGTGTCGAGGAGGACCACAAAATTGACGTTATCTGGAAATCACAGACCTAGTGTAGCGGGCAAGGACGAGGCGCATGCGACATTCGCCTCGTCCCTTGACATCCCCGTGTCATTTGTTGTTCTCGACCGTTGTGGGTAGAGTGAAACAAAAGCTTGCGCCGCAGGGGGAGTTGTCGGCAGCCCACAACCGGCCGCCATGTGACTCGATAATTGAACGGCTGATGGGCAAACCCATGCCGGTGCCGTCAGGCTTGGTCGTAAAGAACGCATTGAAGATCCGTCCCGCTTGCTCAGCAGAGAGTCCTACGCCCGTGTCGCTGATAGAGATCAGTATTTCGCCGTTTCCACCGCGCTGCGATTTGACGACAAGTGTGCCTGGCGGCTCTCGGTCTGCCATGGCCTCGATGCCATTGAGCATGAGGTTCATAAAGACCTGTTGCAATTGCACGTGATCGCCCCTGATCCTGGGGAGATCGTTGGCCAGATTACCCACGATCGAAATCGAATACCGGCTGGCTTCACTGCGAAGCAAGACGATCATCTCTTCAATGACCTCATTCACATCCACTGACTCCTGCTGCGGAGCCCCCTTCGTGAATAACAAGCGGATCCGGCTGATGATGTCAGAAGCACGCGTCACGTCTTTGATGATTCTCGCGGCTGCTTCCCGCGCCTCGGCCACATCGGGTGGATCGTTTCCAAGCCAGCGCAAGCACGTCTTGGTATCGGTGATGGCGGCGGCGATTGGTTGCTTGATCTCGTGCGCCAGGGATGCAGTGAGCTCTCCCATCGTGGTCACCCGGCTGACGCGTGCCAGATTCGCCTGGGCGTCACGCAACGCCTCTTCGGCATGCTTCCGTTCGGTCACGTCCATTACAGCTCCAATAAACTCGATTCTTCCCGATTTATCGCGCATCGCGTGAGCCATAACATGAACGTTTTTGACTGAATTGTCCGGCATGGCCAGGCGGTATCCGAGTTCCCAGTCTTCCCCATTCCTTGACGCCCTCTCCATCGTCTGCTTCACGCGCAGCGCGTCTTCCGGATGAACACGTTGGAGAATAAGTCCCACCGTCGGTTTCGTCGTTCGGTCGTACCGGAAGATCCTAAAGGTCTCCTCGGACCAGACGATGTCACCAGAGGAGGCGCTCCAACTGAAGCTTCCGGTCTTGCTTAGCCGCTGCGCTTCCGATAGAAAGGCCTCACTCTGCCGTAGGGCGTCTTCAGCCTGGCGGCGCTCCTCGATGTCGATCGAGGTTCCATACCACTTCACGATGCTTCCCCGTTGGTCGCGCAGCGGCACGTTGCGAATCAGCAACCAGCGATAACTCCCATCCATCCGCCGTACGCGGGCTTCACCTTCCATCGGCTGCCCACAGGCGACGGCTGCCTGCCACTCGCTGACGTACTTCGTAAGATCATCAGGATGAATCAGGGAACTCCAACCCCAGCCTAGAATGTCCTCCGCAGAGTGTCCCGTAAATTCCAGGAAACGGCGGTTGATGAACTCAACCGAGCCATCGGGCCGCGCGCTCCAGGCATAGGCCGGAATCGTATCGATGACGAGGCGAAGGCGGTCTTCGCTGCTCTGCAGAGAAGTATAGAGATCACGCAAGCGCCCGGCAGTGTCATTGAACACCTGCCCGAGGTGAGCGAGTTCATCGTTTCCGCTGATCGACACTTGATGCTGAAACGCGCCCCGCGCCAGGGCCTTGGAACCTTCCACCAATCGCGCCAGAGGCTGAGTGATGCTGCGGGTAATGGCCACGCCGAGGGTAGCGGCGATCAGCAAGGTGAAGATGGCGGTCAGCGGCACCACCCAGAAAACCAGATGCTGCACGCGCCGAATGTTCGCCACGCCTTCGGCCTGCTGCTGCGCTGCCTCATGGTCGACTTTCTCGACAAGCACCGAGGTCAGGGATTCCAACGGCCGTACCTGATTCGCCAGGCGCAGGTGCACGGCCCGCCAGTCGCCCGAGGCCGCAAGCGTGGCGATAGCGTCAAGTTCTGATGGCAGCGCGCTCTGAATGACGAAAAGAGTAGGCAGGATGTTGGGATCTCGCCGGGAGTCGAAAGGTGGTGTCTTGAGGGCGTTCGCTGCCCGACGGATGTCCTCGAGGACCATGCTACGAAGAGGTCCGGCTTCCTTCCGTAGTCGACCGGCATCTTCGGCATCGGCCAGCGCGTCCAGGCGATCATAAAAAGCCAACATACTGGTATGCACGCGTAAAACCGCCACCAATTTCTGATCGACATCGTTCAGGCGCCCCGCCTGGGTACGGACGACGTGAAATTGCCAAAGGATAGTTACATCCGCGGCTAACATCGAAAACATGATGAACACGAAGCCGAGTATTAAACGCGGACCGATGTTGAGCCGATCGCTGTGAAGAATTTTCTCTTCAGCCCTTCTGACCCAACCTTCCAATCCTATTGCGGTGTAAAGGCCCATCGGTGATTCCTGTCGAGCTATCGCTGGCCTCGAAATCCTTCTATTGTGCAGAAACCTGAAGCCGCCGGAAAGAGGTTAATGGACCGCTTCAGAGTTGCAATCACGATATGCTGATTTCCCAAGCAGCGGTCTCTTCCTAAAGCCAGTGATGCGAACTAATTCATTCTCCAAGGCCGCAGCAGCTTGAGGTCCACTCTTCTCACCAGTGAGCACAGAGTGCACTGCCTGGATGTAAGCGTCGGTGACATCCTGGTATTTCTTGCCCGTAATGTTCGAAGGACGCGAAACCGTGCCGGTTCGGAAGGCTTGATTCAAAAGCTCAAAACGGGGATTTGGTTCCAGTACCTCAGGCAGGGTGTAGAGTTCCGGTAGAGTGGGCGGCTGCGAAGTCACGCGGGACCGCTGCACCTGCACATCTTTACGGGTCAGATACCGGACTAACTCTAAGGCTTCTTGAGGATGAGGCGAGAATCGGGAAATTGCAAAGCCCCACCCTCCCAAGGTACCCGCCCGGCCTGCCTTACCACCGGGCAGCAAGGCTGTATCAAACTTATTTCGGATCGGCGACCCTGACGCCTGGCTGTCGACGTAGGCTGATGGCCAATGCCGCATAAATGCCGCATCACCTGCGACCCAAACGTTTAGCGAATCCCACTCTCGGTATCCGACTATTCCCGGGGGTGAGATGGAGCCAACCCAATGCGCCGCCCTTTGCCACGCTCTGATTGCCTCCGGATTATTCACGCTGATCGCTTGGTCCTCCTCGATAATCCGCCCGCCGCCTTCGGCTACCTGCCATTCCAGCGCGTTGCAGGTCAGCACCTCGTCAGCCGCCCCTTGCCAGACAAAGCCCCAAAAACCCTTCTTACCTTTGGCTCGTTCGCCAGCCTGAATTCGGGTCGCCATCATCTCCAGCTCATCCCATGTCCTGGGTGGCCCACGATATCCATACTGTCGCAGGAAGTCGGTACGATAAAACAAAAGCCCGACGTCGGCACGATACGGCACGGCCACCAGCTTCTTACCTACGGTGTAGCTCGCGGCTATCTTCGGAAATTGAAGGGATATTTCGTTGGCGAAATATGGGTTGAGATCCATGAAATATTCGTTCAGAATCCCAGGCCAGATCACATCAATGCCGTAAACGTCAGGGCCCGAGGCGCCCGTCCCCAGCAACTCTTTCCACAAAGCCAGCCTCTTCCGTGAGGAGTCCGGAGAAGGAAAGAGTCTGACTTGGATTCCTGTTTCCCGAGTAAATTGCTGCAATTCCTGCCGGCGCGCATCGCCGAACGTCTTGTTCGACCATTCCTCCAGAAGAGTCAATGTAACCGGCTCATGAACGGATGGCCTCGTACAACCTTCCACAAGCAAACAGAACGACACAATGCAAACAGCGCGTAGGACCGTGCAGCAACTGGCGGAGAGAGCACAAATCCCCTCTGCCACTACGCTCTGAGTTTGCGCCAGCATTTTGAAAAGGTCTCCTCGCGCGAGGGGATCAGGAACGATCCGAACGCTCCCGGGCATCCCTCGCCGGTGCTTCGTGTTTGTATCCGCAAACGTAGCTTTCGCCTCAACAGCCGAATGATGCAAATGCTGATCTCACGGCGTGCTTCTGCAAGTACGATGGAACCGAACCAGCACGTGCCATCTATTTGTTTATTTTAGGCGAGAGTTACAGAAATTGGTTGGTTGGAGCGGGCCCTTTACGAAACCGGTGACTTGAATGAGTTCCTTCTTGAGGGCAGCAGCACCGGCGGAGGCGTCCTTCTTGCCAGTCAATACGGAAACTGGAGAACGCGCAAGCAGGGTCCGCCTCAAGTCACCTTCGATTTGTCATCTGACCTCTCGAGGTGGCCTCCAATTGATACCGCATCGCGGACGAGAGCTTGTTGCCGAAATCCAACTCCCGCGGGAAATGAATCGCTCGCAAAGCGCGGTGGTGAGACCGGGGCGGGGACTGCTTCGTTCGACCGTTTATGTCGCAGGTTCGGGACCTGATGGGACTCGCCTGTGCCGCCTCAGGTCGGTTACTGGGAGAGTGCTTCATTCAGTGTGACCATTCACATCCTCTAAAGGTGACGAGGTCGCTGCCGGCCCATAACGGATCCTCCAACGGTCCTAAGTCGTTGAGAAGCAGAATTGGTTTAAGTACACTCGCGCTCAATTTGCTTTCTTAATCAGGTGTCGGTGCATTTTGTTCGATCAGTTTCTCAGCTTTCAGCTCAGCCCAGAACTCCGCCGGAATCCTTGTTTGCATTGAGGTGTAGTCAGCGAGTATCTGTTGTTCACTGCTAGCCCCCACCACTAATGCCGCGGCTACGTCGGGCGCCGCCGAAAACTGAAGCGCTGCTGTGCGTAGGTCCACTCCGTGATTGGCTGCAACTTCACGCAAGTTTTTCCGTTTTTCCAGGAATTCGACGGGAATCCTGTACGACTCTTTCCCATAGTTATAGCGAGGACTCCCCGATATGAATCCGGCGTTCAGTGAGGAGCCAACCACCAGAGAAGCGTTCTTTTTTCGGACTGCGGGGAAAAGCTGGTTCAGTGCATTCTTGTGATCGATCAAGGAATATTGCGAGGCCATCAGACAGACGTCCGGGTCGGCTTCGCTGAATACTCGCAGAATCGGTTCGGGCGTATTGACGCCCATGCCCCAGCCTTTGATCACTCCCTCTTCTCGCATGCGCGTCAATTCTGGAAATGCACCTTTCAAGGCGATCTCGAATTGCTCCTGCCAACTCGTCGGCAACAACTTGTTGTCCGAAGAAATATCATGAACAAAAACGATGTCAAGGCTGTCGAGACCAAGTCTTTGCAGGCTGTCTTCGATCGAACGCCTCACGCCGGAAGCCGTGTAATCGAAAGTTACGTCGTTGGGGGAGGGCGAGAAGGGGAACAGTTCGCGGCCTGTGGATGTCTTCGATGCCTTTAGCAGCTTGCCTACCTTGGATGAGATCACGTATTCATTTCTGTTCTTGTTGTGAAGAAAGCTGCCGTACCGTCTCTCGGCAAGACCAAGGCCATACCACGGAGAAACGTCGTAGTAACGAATGCCCGCACTCCAGGCGGCCTCAAGGATCGCATAAGCATCTTTATCGGTCACGACGGCGAATTCATTTCCCAGTGGAACGCCCCCAAGGCCAAACCTAAAGGGTGGCTTGTAAGGGATTCCGCTGTTGCTGTCCGCGATATTCTCCGTGCTGTTCATCTTCCTGCCATTACCTGTATTCACCTGTGCGGACACGCCCCGCGGTAGAAGAGCAGCCGCCGCAGCCGTTGCCGATCCTTTGACCGTGAGATTGAGAAAATCCCTTCTTGTGCTCATACTCTCCAACCGATGCGACGCCGACACAAAGGGCAGCGACGGTTATTGTCGTCAGCCGTGGACGATTCATACATTGTCCCTTTCGTGAGTTGAAATTCAACATGCTAAGGGGGACGGCGTAACCGTTCACAAAGTGAGAATCTGCATTCATGTTCCATTCCGTCACCGTAGCCGATTGCTGAGACAGACTGCGCCGCGAACATTCCATGAGGCGCCGGTCGTTCCCGAACAAAAGCACGTTCGTTTCCATCCTCTGTATGGATTATCCGTGAGCAAGTCCTTGTTCGCTTTGAGTCTCAGGACTCCGGTCAATTCGTGAGGCCTCTTGGGTCCGTCGCTGAGTCAATACCTTGACGCATCTGTCGGAATGAGGACACTGGAGCTGAATCTCAGGAGGAGGGAAGCGTCTGGCGAGGATCCGAATCTTGCGAAATTGCCAGCCGGGTCTCCGATTCTTACGAAGGACGCCGGATGATCGAAGCTGCGATCGACGAAGCATTTCCAGCACCAGTTCTCACGGCTACACATTATGAGCGATTCAGTTGCCGGGGCGAGTCAGGATTCGCCTATGAGCTCTTGTTTGCGAAGTCTGGTGGGCATCTGGAGAAACCCGACGACTCATCATGCAAACGAACAAGAGACCGTTTCCGAGATTCAGGAGCCAACCTCTAAGGTCATTGTCCGAAGATAGTCGTGATAGTAGCGATCGATAGCTCGTTCTATGGACTCGAGCGGCGGTGTCTTTATCTGTGCCAGGGTGTTCCCGAGCAGGGACGCAAATGTATGCACCGCACGAGCCGCAAGCGGATACCATTGATTAATCCAGGCTTGAATTGTGTCCCTGTTATGAGGATGATCTTCGATTGCCATTCGAACCAGGGACTCGCTCCACTGACGGTGCCACTGGCAGTCTTCATTCAACGAATAAAAGATCTGCCCGAGCAGGTAGTCGTCCTCACCAAGCGCCAGTTCGCCCACGTATTTCATGAACAATTCATCCACGAGGGGTTTGAGCACCAGGTTGAGCCCAACGAAAGATTCCGCCCAATCGTAGGCGATGAGCAATTTTTCAACGACTTCACGCAGCGGTTGCCACATTGAGTCGGTTTCCCACAAAGTTCTACTGTCGGCCCCAAACCCAGGGTAGATCTGCTGAAGTTGCCGAACGCGGTAAGCGATCCGCTGAATGCGACGCATCTCGTCGGCGGACTGAAGTGCTGCTGTGATTGTAATTCGCCCGCCGGGAGCCATCTGACCGATGTACGATGCGATCATTTGAAAACCATGAGCCGGGTACCGGAACGGGGCAACCACTCTTGGGAAAATGTGCAGCCATGCAGGGCGAAGGTGGGCATCGTATCCGGTAAGTTCGATTTCATCCAGGATCCCGTCCACGAAGATTTCCTTCTCTCTCTGCAAATCCGTGTACTTCGTGTAGGTTGTTTCTCGCGGGTCGCGAAACTTTTCCCACGAGCTGCACAACAGAGGTGACTCTTCCTGATATCGGCGGAACCAGTCTTTCAGGGGAACATCGAGCTCGAACCGCTTACCGGTGAAACCTTCGCCGGTGTAGCAGAGGAGCTTTGAAGTCACAATTTCGTATTCAGTCGGCAAACGCCTTTGTTGCAAAAGATGCCAGTACGTCTTCTGTTGGGGCATATAGCGCTCCTCAAGGACGGCAAGGCTCGTGGTTCGTTCAAGCGGAATTGCGAGTCCGTGCGGCAAATCGCCAGGCTGCGTCGTCCTGGTTCAGCTGAAGGGAACCTTTGAAAGCCGACATCACAGTCTCCAGCTCGCCCGGGAAACGAAACGGGCGTCCCAGGTGCTTTTCGATTGCCGACCGGGTCACGACACAGCATTGCGGAACCAGCACTCTTACATATGCACCGCGGTCCACGACCATAACGTCCTGGTTCAGATCCTTAATCGCCGCAATAATGGCATTGGCCACGGTTCCCGCTTGGAGAACAGGACCGACTCGGTCATAGACCCCCGCGGCCTCTTCGGTCATCGTTCCTTCTCTCCCTCCACACCAACTCCCGTGGTCCTAACGTCATCTATGTCGACAAGAACGTCCTCTCCGTCGACCCTGATCGGAAACAGTTTCAGACAGGCGTTCCGAGGGTTCACGCCAGATCCGCTGCAAACGTCGAATTCCCAATGGTGCCTTCCACAACGCAGAATCTTGTCCGCCAAAGTGCCTTCGCTTAGACGACTCTTTTGATGAGGGCAGATATCGGCATAGGCGTAAATGCGGTGATCAACGTTGACCAGCAAGACACGTTCGCCATCCACCTCCAGGCCCATCATTTCACCGCTCCAGAGGTCTTCTATTTTAGCGACTCTTTGAAACCCCATCACTTCTACCCTGAGAGCACGTCAATCCGATCCAATGCCTCGAACCCAGCCTGCGCGACTGTCATTGCTGGGTCCATGATCTTGTTGTTGTAGACCACCCGAACCAGGTGTCTGGCTGCGACCCGAAGGCTGGCTGCAGCCTGAAGTTTTTGTGCCAGGGCTTCGAGTGTGTCCCCGTCGTCGGCCAGAATCAGAAGACCGATCGTGTCACCTTGGAGGAAACCATAAAGAGGAACGGGCATAAAACGTTGTTCCAACAAATTAGGCGGCAGAGTCTTTTCGAACTCCGAGCCAGTCGTAATCACCATTATGAACGTCTTTGCCCCACGTATCAGGGGTGAGATTGAAATAATTCGTCAGCAAATTGGGCAGCTGAGACGGTGCCTCTCCCGAGAGCACGCGCTTCACTATATCTGTGTGGCTGGCATATCTTTCCGGCTCATGTAAAAAAATCCACTGGCACGGCTCCGAGCAGAAAATGTACTTGCGCCCGTCGTGGACGAGGACCCTCGCCGTGTTCTTACGCGGCGTACCAGCGCTCAGCGGCAACTGACACAAATCGCAAAAAGTTGGCAGGGCAGTTCCGTGCACAGCGAATTCGTTTGCCGGTCCGGGCCCGACCGTTCGCCAACGTTCGCTGATTTGTTCCCACACGGCGTCCATATCATCCCAATGTTTAGGATATTTTTGGCGCAGCCATTTCCTCTCTGCCGGACCTGGTATGACGAAATTGAACCATAAGGTCGCACGGTAACTGTAGGCGCTCGCGTAGATCATGTGATGGTAGATATCAAGTTCGTCCATGAGAAGGTCCCAATACCATGGCTTCTCGAGTCCAAACTCGTCCAGGGTGCGCAGGAACTGATCGATGATCCACTCTTCCATGAACTCTTTGAACGAATACGGGCGTTGATCCAATGCGGTCAGATAATCGATAGAGAGTCCCGTCAAGATCGAGAATAGGCGCCAGTTTCGCCAGAACCATTTGTCAACCAGGTACTGCGCGTACTTGGGGTCGTGCTTCATGACGGTAGCTAGAACGGGATGCCCAATCTGGGCATGCCGGGCCTCGTCCGTCTGAATACTGGTGACCATCCTCTCGAACATGTGGTCACTCGATTCGCGGGCGAGCGACGCCAGTCCGACGAATTGCAAATTTGTGAAACCAGTTTCCAGCACGACGTTGGTGGCGATATGGAATTCAATCGCGTTCTGTCCGACGGTTAGCTCGTCGAAGAAGTGTCGCGCGGCGACCGCGAACCAATTGTTGGTATGGTAGAACTTATGCGCCCAATCGAACTGAGAATCTATGCGTAGCAAGGGATGAAACAGGAGCAGTGGAATTTGAGTATGGCGATATTCATCGAGGGCTCCAAAAGTCGCCATCGTTCGCCAAGCGCTGTCGCGGCCAAACCTTGCACCCCTCAGATTGCCTATGACGCCGGTGAACTCCGCAAGTGGCAATGCCGCTGCGTGTACCTTCAGACTGTTCAACCAAGGCAGAGCCAACTTCTGTACATTTTCAATGCGCCCTACCGCATCGTGCACGGCCCGCACAGCCATATCTTTTTCGTATTGGTTGTCGACGTATTCGCGATAGGAAGTCTTGAACGATTCTTCCCAGTCCTTCCACTCTGAATGAGGTAACCAAGGACGCCCGCTGATCACCTCTGGGAAAACTTCCTCTTCTCGTACATAGGAGTAGTCCCAATCCAGCTTACGGGCGAGAGGCAACCATTCCTCTCTGCTAAGCATGTGGTCTCCTTCCTCACAACTGCGAGGTCGGCCGCTGGAAGGTTCTTGCAGTGGATTGCCCTTGCGATTGGAAATGCATCGAGATTGCGGTAGCATACGCTTGTCGCGGCAATCAGGTCAATACAGCGGCTACGATTGGACCCCAATCGTGTCCTCAGTGCTACCTCGGAGCTTAACAGCTCTATCACGATGGGAGGACAAGCAATGAGACCGTCACAATCGAATATCCGTGAGACTCCCGCCCGGCCTGACGAGCCAGTCGAGGCACGGCCATTGTCCGCTCAGATTCCGGGGAATCCAGAAATAGGGGACGAACTGTTTGAGCAGGCTCCGGAAGCGGTGGCTGTCCTAAGCAGCGATGACCGCATCGTTCGCATCAACAAGGAATTCACGCGCATGTTCGGTTATGAACCTGATGAAGTTTTGCAACGCCCTATCAATGATCTTATCGTTCCTGAGGATCAGATTGGGGGCTCCCGAGCATACACGCGCCTGCTGAAGCAGGGTGGCCGAGTAGAGGTCGAGACTGTTCGAAGACGCAAGGACGGGACTGAAATTGACGTGTCTCTTCTCGCTATTTCGGTTAGAAAGACTTCCGGCGAGCACCTCCTCAATTACGCGATATACCGCGACATCACTGAACGGAAGCGTGCTGAAGAACGGCTGCGGGAAAGCGAGGTTCGGTTCCAGACTATGGCCGATACGGCGCCGGTGTTGATCTGGATGACCGGAACCGATAGCCTTTGCACCTATTTCAATAAGCCATGGCTCGAGTTCACCGGCCGAACCATGGAGCAGGAAGTAGGCATAGGATGGACCGAGGGCGTGCATCCTGACGATGTGCAAGGCTGCTTCGATTGTTTCCTGCCTGCCTTCCACGCCCGCAAGCCTTTCAGAATGGAGTACCGTCTCAGGCGAGCGGATGGCGAATACCGCTGGGTGATTGAGAGTGGCATTCCGCGATACACGGGGGCGGGAGAATTCGCCGGCTATATCGGTTCAAACATCGACATTACTGACCTTAAGCGCGCAGAAGTAGAGCGGCAGAGATTGCGCCAGCTAGAAGCAGATCTGGCCCACATCAACCGCGTGAGCATGATGGGAGAATTGGCCGCCTCACTGGCTCATGAGCTCAAGCAACCCATCTCCGCCGCCCTAACGAACGCCAAAACCTGCGTGCGGTGGCTACGGCGCGATACGCCTGATGTCGCCGAGGGTTGCGAAGCAGCATTAAGAATGATCAATGATGCAACTCGCGCCGCCGAGGTTATTGACCGGGTTCGCTCGCTTTACAGGCGAGATACATCAGACCGGGAGCGGCTTGATGTGAACGAAATCATTCGAGAAATGATTGTTCTGCTGCACGACAAGGCGGATCGGAATTCCATTTCAATCCGCACCGAGCTCGACTCAGAGCTTCCGCTGATCACTGCGGATCGCGTACAACTGCAGCAGGTCTTAATGAACCTGATCCTCAACGGTATCGAAGCGATGAAAGATGCGAACGGTGAACTGACTATCGCGTCGAAGAGGACCCTGGAGGCTCAACTGCTCGTGTCGGTAACTGATTCAGGCATCGGCCTGCCGGTGGGAGAAGTCGATCGTATATTCGACGCCTTCTTCACCACCAAGCTGCAGGGCACCGGCATGGGGCTGTCCATCAGTCGGAGGATTATCGAGTCTCACGGAGGCTGTTTGTGGGCTTGTGCCAATAGGGAACGCGGCGCGACATTTCAATTCACGCTGCCCAGCGACGTGGCGGCGTCCTCCCCATCGGCCGCGTAATATTGGGATCCCTTGACGTTCTAATCCGGGAAAATTCTAAAGCGGTCATGGACTGAACACTTACAAATGAGCCACTCGGAAAAGGCAGTTTGTGCAGGGCAATGAACTGCTAGTCCTTCAAACACGACAAAACGCATCCCAGACATCCCCGCTCATCCATCAGCACCATTTTTCGCCCAGAGTTACCAACATTCAGCGATCAGGGTGAAACGGCATGCCGCGATGCCCGGCACCGGCCGGCTCTGGGGTGTGCACATCCAGATTGACCACAATCGGATCCTGCCCGTCCCTCACGACCACAGCTTCGCAGATCTCATCTGGGCTAGCATTGATCTCCTGATGCGGCACGTAAGGCGGAACGTAAATAAAGTCGCCCGGCCTCGCTTCCTCGCTCAGTTCCAGTTGATCGCCCCATCGCATTCGAATTCGACCCTTAACCACGTAAAGCACGGTCTCCAGTTCTCCATGGTGATGCGGTCCGGTCTTGGCATCCGGTTGAACCACCTTTGTGCCGGCCCACAACTTGCTTGCTCCGGCTTTCGCGTGGGTAATTGCAGCAGCGCGCGTCATGCCCGACGTCTGTGGTGTATTTAAATCAAGTTCATCCGAATGTACGATCTTGACTCCATGTTGTGCCCAGTCCATTGGTATCCCTCTGGTCGAGTTCTGCATTTTTGCTGCCGCGACGCCCTGTGAGCGCATGCATCCGAAGGGGATAGACTGATTGTCGACATTGATTTGACGTGCGATCGGCTTCGCGCTTTCCATGTTTGGCGGGGTGCTAAAAAGCTTTCGCCATTGCCACAACCCTCTGGCTCGGATGGATCCTTTGAGCATCCGTAGGAGGTGAGGCCGCAAAGATTCGTGTTCTTCTCAAGTGAAAAGCGTCACGTCGACCCTGACTGAGGGTTTGTGCCGTAAGTGCCGTAAGCAGCAGTCCAGGTGTTGACACTTCAGTCCAAATCCGGACGCTGCTTCTCATCTTGGTATCCACCGACGAACCATCTCCTCGCAAATTTCGGGCGTACACCTTAGAAATCGAGAGCATTGAAGCGACGTGAAGCCAAAACCGCATTGGCAATTCAACTGCACTGAAAGTACGCGACAGTCAGCGGGTGTTCCACGGCTATCGTCTGCAGGAAAAAGCGAAACAATATTTTGCCCTTATTGGGCAGGTCAGAATTTGGCGCGTTACTCGGATCCGCAAAGGAGATGCAGCAATGAAACGGACAAAGTCAGTCAGATTTGGCAACTTAGCAATAGCAGCCGTCATGGGTCTCCTGCTGACCCTATCTGTTCAAGCCGAGATCAAGTCCCGCTCAGGCAATCAGATCGTCGAAGAGCCTGCGGATCTTCCAGAGATGGCGAAGACCACGGGGCAATCGCTGTTCCTGTATAAGGCTGCGGACGGCGAGACTTATCTGTACGTTGAGCAGCAAAACGGTGCGCGGCTTGCCGTGTTCGATGTTACGGATCCGGCAAAGATCAAGGCCGCAGCTTCAGCTCCAACCAATGCACCGGGAGCATTCGATTTTGTGCGCTATTAAAACGACCGAACTGAACTGGTCCGCTTCCGCGATAGTGGGCGCAGCGCGGAGCTTGATCTTCGCGAGCCCAAGAGCCCAAAACTAAAGACCGCGAGTTCTCTCAGCGAGCCCGGCCATACTGAATCGTTGGGTCAGGCGGGTTTGGTGATGATCAATGGACATTACAGGTACGTTGGCAGCGAGGCGCATGACTACAATCTTGTAGACGTCTCAAATCCAGTCCATCCCACTCCTGTTGCCACCATAAAGCAAGTAAAGCACAAGGTTGTTAATGAAGAAACTGGCACCACCTATCTGCTGGGCAGTGAAGGTCTCACTGTGATCCGTAGACCACGCGTTGAAGAAGATCACAAGATCGAACAGATTCAGGAGGAATGGAATTGAGTGTGGGCGACGACGAACGCTCATCATCAAGGGGGAAAGTGATGTGCGATCTTCTGGGACCGCTGCTCCTGGCGGTGAGCGCATTGCTATTTGCCGGCCGTAAGGGCGTGGACCACCAGCCAACGTCAACAAGATCAACGATGTCTTCGCAGCAGACCAGTCTGGCGCATGAGCAAGGCCAACTAGTTCGCCGGGGACGGGCAATCTTCGATGAGACACCCCGCTATGCGCCGTCATATACGGGCGCAAAGATCACGTGCGGGGATTGCCACATCAATAGCGGGACCGAACCATACGCTGCGCCAATGGTGGATCTTGTGGGACTGTTCCCGATGTATAGCAAACGGGCTGGTCGCGTGATCTCACTCGAAGACCGTATTCAGGAATGTTTTTCGCGCAGCGAGAATGGTCGGCCGCTGCCTCCCCACTCGCGGGAGATGCAGGCATTAGTCGCCTATATCGAATCGCTTTCGCGCAACGAAGTTAAAGGAAAGTCCTTTAAGGGACGAGGCCTTGTGAAACTTGTGGCCCTGACCGGCAATGCAACGAAAGGCAAGGGAGCATACGCGTCGCAGTGCGCAGGGTGTCACGGTGCCGACGGGGCGGGTTTTCCGCCGGCAATGCCCCCGGTGTGGGGACCGGCATCCTACAACGATGGTGCGGGAATAAACAGGCCTGAGAATATGGCGGCATTTCTGTTCCACAACATGCCGCAAAATCATCCGGGAACACTGACAGCGCAGCAATCATTCGACATCGCCGCGTTCCTGCACACGATGCCTCGACCTAAGTTCAACGAGGCATACAAGGGATATTGATCAGAACGAATCCGTGTGCCGCTATAGAGTCCGCCGTGGGGGAACTGAGAACAGCGATTCAATCCAACTGTGCCTAGGGCCGATTCCCACGGGTGCTGTCAGAAGCCAGAGACTCGGATGGCCGGTCCAGGAGCGGCAAGGGAAGGGAAGTCTCCAGAGGATTGTCCTCTTCTACCCCCCGTTGCCGTAGCGGCAAGTCACGACGAATCTGGCGGTCGGCAACCTTCCCGGGACTGCTCTTCTGTAACTCTGACTGCAGCCGTGCCGTGAGCAGGGCCTCGATGAATTGCGAAGGGGCGTTGATGGCAAAAATATTTTTCGCAGAGGCCCCTACATTGACCACTTCTGGTCCAATATTCATCTGCAAAACCGAACCTCTTGGCCATCTGCTTGGGCGTGCTGATGCCCAGATCGGCCACGTAGCTGCGACGAAGCGCCACCGGCTGATATACGTTGATGACATCTTTGACGAAGTCGGGGCAATTCCCGAGTCAGGATGTGAAAAATGAGAACGGTTCGGCAACGAATTGAACTTGCGAATCAGAGCCTGATCTTGTTCAGGGCGTTTCGATCTCGAAAGCGTAAGTTGTCCTGTCAATAGGATGAGCCGACAAGTTCGTACCAGTTCCCTCCAGGTGCTTCTTTGTTGGGCAAATCCGGAATGACGTCCTCCAAATATTTCCGGCGATAGCGATCCCGCAGAAAGGCGACCTCATCGCATCCGCAAACAGCGGGACATCTTCCGGACGCTCGACCGCATACAAGTAGGGAACGAGCGGATTGCGATCCAGTCGTACTTGGCGACGCCGTCATAACGGCTCAGCACGATCCCTGATTCTCGGGAGCACAGCGGCGAAGGATCAAGGGTGTTTGGGCACAGACTCCCGAAAGATAGACAGCCGTGTGGCCGGTGGCGGTAAAGAATCCCAGCTTCCCGTAGGGCTCTTCTACGAGAAGTGTAGCTGAGGCTCCCGCCCTCAGCCCCAACGCCCCTGATAGCACGGCCAGCACGGCGAGAGTTCGGCGAATCGATGAAGTGCAGCGTCTCATAGTTTTGACGCCGCTTCTAGCGATGGCCTTCGCCCACAGCGTGGCCGTGTCCGTCCCGCACCTCGTTTCCGTGGAAATGATTGAAGGGCTTATCTCCGCGCTCCGGATGAGGACCAGCGTAGCCGTGATGCGGGTCGAAGCGATTATCAACCTGGCCGTGGAAGTCATGCGAACCGTGGAACCAGGGACCGGCGCCGATGAACACGCCACCACTGAACCACTCGGCCCCATAGTAGCCGTACGGAGCGCAGTTGTATGGCGCGAAATCGTAGTAGCCATACGGGCACGCCGGTTCTGGTCCGATATTGATAGAGACCTGCGCCGGTGCTGAGCTCGGAATGCTCAGCACAGCGGCAATCAGGACAGGAAGCGCAAGAAATTTCCAATAGTGCATGTATTCCTCCTCGTTGCTGAGAAAAAGCAACCCGGCTGCCAAAGCTGTGAGGACTCAAATGGGCTCATATCCAAGGCGAACGGGAACATCCCTGCGAGTGCCTCTGTGTCGGTGTGACCGCTGGTCGACTGGGTGTCGAAGCAGGGACGCAAGCGTTGGAGGGAACGCGAACTCGTCAGCAGCTGATTGCGGCCGCAGCCTTCCACTTTTTTTGCTCATTCAATAACTTGCCGCGATTCTTTGCTCCGCTCAGATTTGGTACTCCCATTGCACAGCTTGGTTGGGGGCGGCATTCCTGTCGGAATGGCAAGCCCAGACCACGCACGTAAACTTCAGGAGAAAACAGAATGAACACTTTAAAGAAATTGATTTTGTCCATGGGATTGCTATCGGTCCTGTGCGCTATCCCTACGATGGCGCAGATCGCCAATAGTGTGACGTTTGATGCGCCCTCCGCGTTTTACGCAGGGAACGCGAAGATGCCTGCGGGCAGTTATAGAGTTACGCAGCCGGACGCCGACTCGAACCTTTTGTTAATCGAAACCACCGACGGTTCACACTCGGTGTTCGTTGAGTATGAAGTCGCTTCCTCAAATACTACTCATGCGCAGAGCGACGTTACGTTCAACAAGTACGGCAACGTCGATTTTCTGAGCGCCATCTGGGTCGAAGGACGAAAGTCCGAGATGCAGATTCTGCAGTCGAAATTCGAACAAAATACGGCCAAAGCAGCGGCTACGGAAAAACATTCGCTGTCAGCCAAGAGTGCCGGCCAGCCGTAGTAACCGAGCCGACAGGCTAGGGCTTTTCAACAACTAAAAGGAGAAATCATGAAGCTACAAAGCACTAGATTATTTTCAATCGCGCTGTTCTTTGTCTTGACCGCGGCGGCATTCGCCCAGCAGGTGAAGACCGACTACGATCACAACGCAAACTTCGGACAATACAAAACGTACTCTTGGAAGAAGGTTCAAACCAAAGATCCGCTGTTGGTCGACCGCATCAAGGACGCGGTGAATGCAGCCCTCAGCGCCAAAGGCTGGACCCAGGTGGAATCGGGTGGCGATGTCTCGGTTGTCGCCATGGAGATCACACAGAATCAACAGACTCTCAATACCTTTTACGACGGCCTTGGCGGAGGTTGGCGTTGGAGAGGATTCGGTGGGTTCGGTGAGGCAACGACGACAACTGACACCTACCAGGTCGGTACCCTGGTCGTCGACCTGTTTGACGCCAAGGCCAAGAACTTGATCTGGCGAGGCTCGTCCAGCGACACGCTCTCCAACAATCCTGATAAGAACACCAAGAACCTCGATAAAGGGGTGAAAAAGATGTTCGGGCATTTTCCGCCCGAGGCGAAAAGTAACGCTTGAATGTCGGAGGGGGCTTGAGCGTTTACGGTAAGCCCAGCCCCCCTTGCGGCGGCAGCGATGTCCGAGTGGGTGAGAGGTATTCAGATAGTGCTCACAAATCGGAAGGAAAGGTCGAGCCTGTCGATTTTTTTTCTCTCTTGAGCCGCCGGTGTCGAGCCGGAATCCAGTCAGGGTCATGGAAGGTTCGAGATGTCGCAAGGATTGGTAGTTTTGGATCCGACAGAACTGGAGCGGGAGGCGCCGCGGAGTAGAGCACAGTCGAAAGCTGGGAGTTTGCAGCGCCTGCCAGAGCTGGACGCGCTTCGCAGGCTCAGGTTGACGTTGGCTACCTGCCGCCGCCCCCACTGGGCACTTCACTTCTCTCCGGGTGAGCAGCAGCGCATTGCCTTTGCTCGAGCTCTCGTGCAGAAGCCCAATTGGCTATTCCCCGACGAAGCGACTTCGGCGCTCGACGAGGCGACGGAAGCCCGTCTGTAACCGGTTGGTGCGTGATCGGCTCTCGTTGACCACTTTATTCAGTCGTTGGTCACTGTGCGACGCTTCGCCGGTTTCACCACCGGCAATTTTTCGTGCAGCCCGACGGCGATGGGACCGCCGCCATTGTGGAAGCGCCCGCGTTTACGCCATTATCATCGCCAAACCCGTCGACGTCCAGCAAACCGTTCGGGCGCTCACTTGGACGAACCGTTGATGGGGCAAGACGACTGCACGATACGTAGATAGCAATTGCCAGAATAATTGGTGCGGTGCTGGGGAGAAAATTGGCTGTTGAGGAGAATGACTGATGATCGAGAGTCTTACAGGTACTCACGCTGATTGGATTGTGGGAATCGCTCGCGTCGTGTTGGGAGTCATATTTTTTGCGCACGGCGCTCAGAAAACGCTGGGATGGTATGGCGGATCGGGTCTTGCCAGCAGCATGCGCACGTTCACTGAGCATCTGCATCTTCCATCGACTCTGGCCTTTCTTGTGATCGCCGGGGAACTGGTCAGTGGAGTCGGACTGATCGTCGGGCTGTTCAGCAGGATTGCCGCAGTATGCATCGCGCTCACCATGGTGGGCGCTATTGCAACTGTGCATTTTCGATTCGGCCTCTTTATGGACTGGTTCGGAAGCCAGAAAGGACACGGGATTGAGTATCATCTGCTGGCGATCGTGCTGGCGTTGGTAGTGGTCGTCAAGGGCGGGGGAGCGTTTTCGTTGGATGGTCTTGTCCAGCAACATGTTTCACGATTGGAACAGTCCGCAGCAGGCAGATGATTGGCCATCATCCTCTTGTCCTCGTGATTCAAAAGAAGAGAACGAAATCACCGATATAGCCTTCACGATCGGTTCGGACCGGCGCATTCTTGAGCTTAAGGAAACATTGAAAGACGGCATCGCGATCGTCTTTCTCCAAAACTACGACCTTACATTAGCAAAGCTGATCACCGCTGGAGTCGATCTCTGGCTCAGCACTCCCCAACCGCCGTTGGAAGCGTCACGGGAAGACGAAAGCAGCGGCCTGCGCGACGCCGCCTCACTCTACGACAAGCTCGATCGCGTGATCAATCCCATGTTCCGCAATGATCGTGATCGCTTTGTTGAAGTCATGCGCCACGCTACCGCGGTGAACCGGTCCTTCTTCAACACTCAAAGGATGCTGCAACAATATGTATTGAGTAGTACTTCCGCTGAGGCGCTGATGCGATGGCGGGCAGTACTTCGCCTAGTGGTTTTAGTCCCTCTGGTGATTCGAGTTATCGGTGCCAGCCAATACACTCGGGGATATGAGTTTACTTTTTGTTGTCGCAATCATCTTTGTGGCCCTCTGGGCTGGTAGCGTAATCACAAAAACGGGTGAGTGAAGATTGATGCGCGAGAGATAGCTGTTATCCGGGGGCGTGCCTTCCCCGCGCCGCCACTGGAACACACCTTCGCCAGTGGACGTGCCAGAGAAAACTTTAGACACATTACCACCGTGCCACCACGACGGAGCCATTAACAAAGCGGCTCTCCTGTTGGAAACTGGAACACATGGCAGCCGAATCAACCGGGCGCAAGGACAACTTAAAAGTCGAGAAACTGTCGCTTCTATTATTGATTCTGTGCGTCGTTGTCTTGGTCGGCCTGCTCGTCTTCCGGCCTTTCTAGCAGAGTTCCTGACGCCTCCAACGCGAAGCGTGTCGCATCCCGAGTCGCGGAATCTCCGCAATTGTTGCAGCAATATCCCGTTTGCAGAAAGGTTCAACGCACGTGGGAGTGCGGACTGGTTCAGAAAGATACTTTCCGAAGCTCGTTAGGGTCACGGTTCTCGACTGCAGGAACCAGGGGAAACTCAACGCGGAAACAACTGCCACGCCCTTCCTGGCTGGAAACGCTGATCTCCGCGCCATGAGCGGCGCAGATCGCCTTTGCAATGGACAGTCCCAGCCCCGCCCCGCCCGAGGCCCGCGAGCGCGCCTTGTCGACGCGATAGAAGCGTTCAAATACGTGGGGAACGGCCTCGGCGGGAATTCCACCGCCGTTGTCCGATACCTGAAGAACGGCTTTGCCGCTTTCACTGTGGACACTGACCTCTACCGTGCCGCACTCCTGCGTGTACTTGATCGCGTTGTCGATTAGATTGGCCACGACTTGCTGTAGACGAGTGCGGTCGCCCTCGACGTAGACGCTGTCCTCGGTGGTGGTACGCAACGTGATGGCTTTCTCCTGAGCCAGCACTCTCATTTCAGCGCCAGTAGAGGTCGCCAGAGCGCTCAGGTCCAGGTGTAGCAGGTCCAGCTTTGCATCTCCGGCATCCAGGCGAGAGATCGTGAGCAAACTCTCAACGATCCGGTACATGCGATGCGTTTCTTCAAGGGCGCTGCCTATCTGGTCCTCGAGCGATTCGCTCAGACGATGATTATGGACGATGCCTTCCAGTTCCAATTGAAGAATAGTCAACGGCGTGCGCAACTCATGGGAGGCGTCGGCGGAAAATCGATTGATGTGCTGGAAGGCATCCTCGAGGCGCGCAATCATCCGGTTCAGCGCGTTCGACAGGCGCTCCAGTTCGTCCCCAGTGCGAATCACAGGGAGGCGTTCGCTGAGATTGCTGGAGGTAATTCCCTCCGCTCTTGCGGTGATCTCATCCACCGGTTGCAACGACCGCCTCATCAACCAGTAGCCGCCTCCGATCGCCAGAAAAACGATGAACGGCGTGTAGATGGCGAGGGTCAACAGCAGT
The DNA here is from genome assembly GCA_035511455.1 of Candidatus Sulfotelmatobacter sp. Classification (GTDB taxonomy): domain Bacteria; phylum Acidobacteriota; class Terriglobia; order Terriglobales; family Acidobacteriaceae; genus Sulfotelmatobacter. The sequence continues at coordinate 27,082 of DATKFH010000075.1, forward strand.
CCGTGAAGGACGACTTGTATCTGCTGGTCGGGCATCCCGCTCTCCACCATGAAGCGGCTTCCATCGGGCGTCGTAAAGCTCATGGTGACGATGAGCAGAGGCTGTCCGCTTGCCAGGCGAGTCCGGCGGACGCCATCTTTCTTCTCAGCGGGGGGAAAGGGGATCCGCGTGGGGTCGAAGGTTCCGTCCTTAGGCGCGCCCGACAGGTAAATCACGCCCGTCCCTTCTCGATAAACACGGATGAAGCGAGCGTTTACTTCCGGAGCATAGGCTTCGTTAATTTCGGTCTCGAGCCAATGCGCTTCCTTACCCGGAAGTTGGGAGAGCAGTTCGGTTCCAATGGTGCGACCCTCGGAGGCGAGCATGCCTTGCAGCGTCCAGTCCAGATACCGTTCCAGGCCCAGATAAACCGACACGCCAAATACCAGCAAAGCGCCGACCAGCAGTCCGGCATACCACGCGGTCATACGGAAGCGCAGCGAGCGGAAGTTCACGCGTGGGCTCCCTGGGTGATGGTATAACCCACACCGCGCACGGTCCGGATCAGTTTTTGCTCAAAGGGGTCATCGATCTTGACGCGCAAGTGGCGAACGTAGACGTCAACGATGTTGGTGACCCCATTAAAACTCTGGTCCCAAACGTGTTCGACGATCATGGTCCGTGAAAGAACTCGCCCGGCGTTGGAGACCAGATATTCCAGTAATGAGTATTCCTTCGAGGTCAGGTCGATGCGTTTGCCAGAACGCCTCACCTGCTGGGAGAGGCGATCCAACTCCAAATCGCAAACGCGAACTACGCTGCTGCGGCTTACTGGTCCACGCCGGAGCAGGGCTTTCAGGCGAACCAGCAACTCGGCAAATGCGAACGGCTTGGTCAGGTAGTCGTCGGCCCCAGCTTCGAAATTGCCGACTTTGTCGGCGACTGTGTCGCGTGCGGTGAGGATCAGGACAGGAACATGAACATTCTGCGTTCGAATGCGACGGAGGACCTCGCTGCCATCCAGCTTTGGCAACATCAGATCGAGGATCACGAGGTCATAGTGGTAGGTCGTTGCCAGGTCCAATCCGGATTGGCCGTCTGAAGCTACGTCGACCGCAAACCTCTCTTCTGCTAGTCCGCGAGCGACAAAGCTCGAGACCTTCTTTTCGTCCTCGACAAGGAGGATTCGCATAGGTTTCCGCCAAATGAGTATATTGCGATTCCTACTGAAGCGTGCGAAAACTGCACATGAAAAATCGTTCAGAATGGCGGGGTTTAGGCCACGAAGACGGCGATTCCAGACCAATCCCCAGTGCAGGTACCAATCCTGAATAACATTTCATCTCAGTTTCATGGGGTGTTAATGTTGACCAGCCAGCATCAGGGTCCCGCCATGATTGGAAGATTGTTCACCCCATTGTTCCTGGTCTGTGCCCTCGCAGGCGCACAGACAACTCCTTCGGCCGATCATTGGATCGCGGTCCGCGCGGGCCGGCTCTTTACCGGGACCGACAAGCTGTCGACGAACCAGGTCGTATTGATCAAAGGCGACCGGATCACCGCGGTGGGTCCGGCAGGCCAGCTCAAGATTCCGGCCGGAAGCGAAATCATTGATCTGAGTCAAGCGACCGTGCTGCCTGGCATGATCGATGCCCACACGCACGTATTCGGTAACGGCCCCGATTTTGAGACACAGATTTTGCGCGATTCCTACCAGTACCGCACACTGGTGGCACTTGCGAACGCGCAGAAGGACTTGATGATCGGCTTTACCACCCTGCGCGATCTGAAGACCCTGGGCGCCATGTACAGCGACGTGGACCTGCGAAACGCGATCGACCGCGGAATCGTGCAGGGTCCTCGCATGCAGGTGGCGACGCGAGGGATTCAAGCGACCGGTGGATTCATCATGCGCGGCTATTCCACCGACGTTCCGCTTCCCTCGGCACTCGAGGTGGTGGACTCACCCTGGGCTGCACGTCAGGCGGTCCGGGAGCAGGTTGTGCACGGTGCAGATCTGATCAAAGTTTATGCGGCTTACGATTTCACCTTCACGGTGGATGGCAAGATGGTCATTCCACCCACATTCACAGCGGAAGAAGTCAGTGCGATCGTGGATGAGGCCCACCGCAAGGACCGCAAGGTGTCGTGCCACGCTTTTGGAGGCGAAGGCCTGCGCAATTGCTTGAACGCCGGAGTCGATTCGATTGAACACGGGGTAGACCTCGATGACTCCGACATCCAGTTGATGGTGAAGAAAGGGATCTACCTGGTTCCGACGCTCTACCATTATCAGCTGGATCGAGAGCACGACATGAAGAAGTATGCAGGCCACAGCGTAGCAGAGGTCTCCGAGCGGAGCTTCCCGAGAGCTGTGGCGCAGGGCGTGAAGGTTGCGTTCGGCTCCGGTGTCGGGCCTTTCCCCCACGGCTCGCAAGCCAAGGAATTCGAGTATATGGTGAAATTCGGCATGACCCCGGTGCAGACGATTCGCGCGGCCACCCTCGAAGCTGCGCAGTTGATGGGATGGCAGGACCGCATCGGTTCGATCGAGACTGGCAAGTTTGCCGACCTGGTGGCGGTGGAGGGAGATCCAATCGCCGATATCTCGGAACTGGAACGCGTGAAGTTCGTTATGAAGGGCGGCCACGTATTCAAGAATCAACTGAAATAGTCCACCCGTATTCGAAGTCAGAATCGGTCGCAGACCTACTAGTTGAAAGAAGCGAGACCCATGAAGCGAAGAGATTTTATGAAGAACACTGCCGGCATAGCGGTTACGCTTGGCCTCCCAGGCTCTTCGGCGACACGCAGTGTGAGTTCCGACCAGCCTTGTAGAGAAGCAAGCTTTCCCAAGGTTGAGAAGCTCACGGCTCGTGTGGCAGATTTCGTTGTGAATACTCAGCTGCCCGAGATCCCCGAGGAAACCATCGAACTCAGCAAAAAGTCGATCCTCGACGGCTTGGGACTTGCCCTCAGCGGCTCCAAAGCCGAGACCGCGGGGTTGATCGAGAAGTATGTCCAGTCTCTGGGTTGCAGGTCGGGCGGTGCTACTATGCTGGGATCTGGTGCAAAGCTTTCCCCCCGTTTCGCAGCCCTAGCCAACGGAATCGCAATTCACGTCGATGACTACGACGATACCCAGCTTGCGTCAGCCAAGGATCGCGTCTATGGACTGCTGGTGCATCCTACGGTTTGTGTGTTGCCGGCCGCGCTAGCGATGGCAGAAGTCTCCGGCAAGAGTGGGAAAGACCTGCTGGTGGCCTACCAGGTTGGCGTGGAAGTGGAATGCAAGATTGCCGAAGCCATCTCACCCCGCCACTATGAAGACGGTTTTCACTCGACAGGCACTTGCGGTGTCTTTGGTGGCACATCGGCCTGCTCCAGGCTCAAAGGTTTGGATGCGGTTCACACCGCTCGCGCCTTCGCAATCGCGGCGAGTCAAGCCGCGGGATTGCGCGAAAACTTCGGCACGATGATGAAGCCCTTCCAGGCCGGCCACGCGACCGAGAGCGGCGTCGTAGCCGCCGATTTGGCGGCTCTTGGCTGGACTGGCGCCGAGCAGATTCTGGAAGCAGAACGCGGATTCTTCCACGCTTATGGTGGAAGCTACGATCCATCCGTAATAACAGACCGGCTTGGCAAGCCGTGGACCTTGCAGAACCCCGGAGTCTCGATCAAACCCTTTCCCTCCGGATCTTTGACGCATCCGGGAATGACCGAGCTGTTGCGCCTGATTCGCACGAATTCGATTCGCGCCGCCGACGTGGCGCAGGTAGAGGTCGGAACCAATCACAACATGCTGAACACCCTGATTCATCATCGGCCAACCACGGGGCTGCAGGCAAAATTTAGCATGGAGTTTTGCATGGCTATCCTTCTCCTCGATGGCAAGGCCGACCAGACGAAATTTACCGACGATGTGGCCAACCGTCCCGACGTGCAGGAAATGATCGGCCGTGTGCGCTTTTACACGGACCCCGAAGCGGAAAAAGCCGGCTACGACAAGATGACGACCATCCTGAAGATCACTCTTAAGGATGGCCGCAGCATCACCGGGCGCGCCGATTTCGGCAAGGGCAGCCCCACGAATCCGATGAGCTATGACGAGGTCGCAGAAAAGTTTCTGGGCTGTGCCGCGTTCGCGGAGTGGCCCACGGCGAAGGCGCGTCAGGTGATTGAGATCGTACGAAAGCTTGAAGATGTGTCCGATGTCGGAAGCTTGACGGCGCTTTGCAGCAAATGATCTTACAGAAATCGGACTTGAGGAATGCAAGGAAAGAGGAAACTTGAAAAGCTACAAGATCGCGGTGATCGAGGGAGACGGGATCGGGCGCGAAGTCGTCCCCGAAGGCATCCGCGTGCTGGAGGCTGCGGCGCGCCGCTTTGATCTGTCGTTTTCCTGGCAGCATTTTGATTGGAGTTGTCAGACCTATCTCGAGACTGGCCGCATGATGCCGGAAGACGGCTTGGAGCAACTACGCCCGCATGATGCCATCTACCTCGGTGCCATCGGCTATCCGGGCGTGCCCGACCACGTTTCGCTGTGGGGATTGCTGATTCCCATCCGCCGCGGGTTTAAAGAGTACGTTAATCTGCGGCCAGCCCGGCTCCTTGAGGGAATTACCAGTCCGCTCAGCGGGCGTAAGGCGGGGGAGATCGACTTCGTCATCGTTCGGGAGAACAGTGAGGGGGAGTATTCCGAAGTGGGTGGCCGAGTGAACCGCAACACCGAGTCCGACATGGCCATCCAAGAGGTCATTTTCACCCGGCGTGCCTGTGACCGCATCATTAGTTACGCGTTCGAACTTGCTCGCACCCGAAAGAAGCATGTGACGTCAGCGACCAAGTCGAATGGCATCGTCTACGCTATGCCTTTTTGGGATGAACGCTTCGCCGCGATTTCAAAGCACTATCCGGATGTGAAAGTGGACCAGTTCCACATCGACATCCTAACGGCACATTTTGTGGCGCACCCGGACTGGTTCGATGTCGTAGTGGGCTCGAATCTGTTTGGTGACATTCTGTCTGACCTGGGCGCGGCGGTCGTAGGTTCTATGGGACTCGCACCTTCAGCGAACCTGAATCCGGAGCGCGAATATCCGTCACTCTTCGAACCGGTCCATGGATCGGCTCCGGATATTGCGGGGAGGGGCATTGCGAACCCAGTCGCACAAATCTGGTCGGGTGCGATGATGCTCGAGCATCTCGGTGAGAGGGAGGCCGCTTACGCCGTTGAACAGGCGATCTTCAAAGTTCTTGCTCATTCCAATGTCCGGACTCGCGACATCGGAGGCAACGCAAGCACCAGGGACGTGGGAGAGGTGATTGCCGCAGAAGTTTCGGCCGGAGCACGAAAGCCCATCAGTTAGTTCACTGCGAGGAATTGGGGAAGGTCCCACCGCACGACGTGGTGGGACCTTTTCGCGCTTTCGCACTAGGGGAGGATGTCGTATACCCGCAACTCCGCAACCTGCTTTTCATGATGCGGAACCGCCAGGTAAAACTTGTTTAGTTCTGGGACTAAGACACCGGTCTTCGCGCGAAACGAGGTAGGGATGTGCCCCATGCGGTCGTAGTGGTCCGCATCGGTCTGTTGGAAGACGTCGAGGAATTCTGTCCCTGCGAAGTAAATCCGCTTCCGCTGGCCATCAAATGCCATGTCATCGACCATCGCGGCTGCCGGGTAACTGCTCACATCTTTGCCGGAACCTGTGTCCAGCACAATGAGCTTCGCAGGGTCCCGGGTGCCGATAAAAAGGCGATGCGAGGCTTCGTCCAGGGCGATCGCGGTTGGTTTCTTTGCCACTTGTGAGATCGGCCAAGTCGCAAGCAAAGACCGGTTCGTGCGGTCGAACACCTCCACCGTTGCATTGCCGCGAACATTGACGAACATGCGGGGGCCTGACCCTTCGAAAACCATACCCTCGACATCGTCCGAGTCCAGCTTGATTTCGCCCACCGTCTTGCCGGCATCGACATCGATAACGCTGATGTACGCATTGGGGAGTTTGGCATCCTTACCACCGTTCACGACATACAAAGACTTAGTGGAGGCGTCATAAGCGCTCGCATCCGCACCTTCCCGCAGCTTGATGCTTCCAACCGGTCGGTACGACTCCGTCTCGTAGATCTTGACCTCGCCGAGGTCCCCGTCAACGACGAAAAGCTTCTTCAGGTCCGCGCGGTAAAGCAACGAGTGCGGTGCCTTGAGGTCTGCGATCGTGTGGACCAGTTTGTCGGTCTTCAGATCAAAGACCAAAACCTTGGAGTTCTCTTCGGCCGTGGCAAACAACCGGTTTCCTGCGACATCTGCCAGGAGGTGATCGAAGTCGCCGTCATGGAGCGCGGGTAGCGGTGTTGTGTGCGAGAGCTTGAGTGGATCCTTCTGCTGTGCGGAAACTCCGAGTACGAACGCCAGGACGACGGCGGGCACGAAGGCGGGCACGAAGGCAGCACGCGATTTATTCACTAGTACCTCCAGTTTTAGAAAGACATTCGAAACCAAGTGCAACAAGTCCACGACTATTAGACCCAGATCAATCTGAAGCCGGCATTAAAGAAACATTAAAAACAGTTCACCGTTTCAGATGGGCTGGCGGAGCGATGGCGACGGCCAATCGCTTCGGCACCTTGCCGACCTTGACTCGCGTTACTTCGCGGCGGTTCTTGACGTCGATGATGGAAACATCGTCAGAATCAGCGTTGCTCACGCACAGATACTTGCCGTCGGGCGTGAAGGCCAGCCAGTTCGGACTGGGGCCAGTCGCCACTTTGCCAACAATTTTCTTGGCCCTGACGTCATAGATGTATACGCAGTCATCCAGGAGGCTCGTTACCCAGAGTTCTGCGCCATCAGGCGTAACGGCGAGCCCGTGCGTGCGCGTATCGGCCGTTTCATATTCCAGCGGATGAGGAGTGGGGTGCTGGGCAGGCATCTCCACTCTCTCGATGACTCTCTTGTCCGGGACATCGACGATGACAAATCCATGGAGATCTGCCACGGCGGCAAACATCGTTCTCCCATCCGGGCTGACCGCGTAAGGCCGTGGCCGGCCGCCGGCCGGGATTACGGCCGAGTATTCCATCTTCTCCAGATCGATGACATTGATCTCGTGAGAGCCCATCGAACTAACAAAGGTGTAGCGATTGCTACCGGTATTTAGCGCATTGTGCGGCTCTTTGATCGGAAGGCTCTTGACGACCTCCTGTTTGGCCACATCCACAATGTCGACCTTGTCACCGTCGCGGATTGGGACCACTGCGTATTTCCCATCCGGGGTGACGGCGACTTGGTTTGGACGGCCGCTGACCTTCACCCTTCCCACTTCCTGCTGGGTCGCAGTGTCAACAATCCTGAGCGTACGGTCAGACTCCACGGTCACGAACAGCCGCTTGCCGTCTGGCTGGACTGCAACCCCGTGGATGCGGTCTCCAAGCTTGATGTCTCCTACGACCTTCAGGGCTGCCAAGTCCACCACACTGATGTCATCCCCTCGGCTGTTGCCAACATAAAGGCGCAAATCCTGGGCGCCGGCCGTTTCCGCACACCACAGCAGGATGCAAGTGAGCAACATGCCTAAATGAATTTTTCGTCGCACCATCCCGTTCCCCTTATCAGATTTGTGTGCCGGCCGCGGCCACGCCCGGTTGCCTTCCCACAGCGAGCATTAAGATGCCAGAAGCGAACAAACTCGCGACCAGATATAGCAACCCCGCCGAAAAAGAACGGGTCCGGCTAGCCAGATAGCCCATCACCATTGGGCCGGCAAAGCCGCCCAGGTTTCCCACTGAGTTAATGAGTCCGATGGATGCCGCCGCGGCCGACTCACTCAAAAACCGCGTGGGCACTGCCCAGAATACGGGTTGAAAACCATAGAAGGCTCCGCCCGCCGCAATAAACATTCCAATCGACACCAAAAGATTTGCACGGTAGAGAACTGTCAAGGCGAGAGCCAAACCACAGACAAAGACAGGTATGGCCGCATGCCACCTGCGCTCGCGCGTGCGGTCAGAATGCCAGCCGTTGACCTGCTGTGTGATGAACGCGGCCACATAGGGCAGGGCGGCGAGGAGCGTCACCTTTAGATCGCTCTGTCCCGAAAGGCGCTTCAGAATCGTAGGCAGCCAGAACGCGATGCCATAACTCCCGGTCATGGCGCAGAAGTAGCACAGGGTCAGCAAAATCACGTCTCGCTGACGCAGAGCTTCCCAGATTCCGTAGGACCGCTTCTTGGCTTCCTTTTCATGCGTCAGTTCGTTTGCAATCCATGATTTCTCCTCTTCCGGAAGCCATTTGGCCTGTTGCGGCCAATCCGTCAAATACCAGATGGTGATAAGCCCAAAGAGGACGGCGGGAATGCCTTCAATAATGAAGAGCCATCGCCAGCCTTGCATGCCGAGCCAGGATAGCCCGAGCAACAGTCCTGCCAGAGGCGAACCAATCACGTACGAGAGCGGATTCGCAGCGTAAAAGAACGCGACGGCCTTGGCTCGATCTTCATAGCGGAACCAGTGTGTCAGATAGACGATTACTCCCGGCAGGAACCCGGCCTCGGCAGCACCGACCAGAAAGCGCACCAGATAGAATTGCCGGGCAGTGTGGATGAACGCCATCAGCACGGTCACCACGCCCCAGGAAATCATGATGCGCGCAATCCACCGGCGGGCGCTCCAGCGTTCTACGATCAACGCACCTGGAATCTCCAGCAGGAAGTAACCCAGGAAAAAAATGCCGGCTCCCATCCCAACCACGCCTTCGCTGAATCCCAGGTCGCGTGGCATCTGCAGCGCCGCGGCACCAATGTTCATGCGATCCAGGAATGCAATCACGTAGAGAAGGAATAGAAACGGCAGGAGCCTGCGCGCGATGCGATGCCGGGCACGCTGAACAACCCCGGCCGCAGGTGAAGCCGAAGCGATCGTGGTAGCGGCGAGAGTGTTCATAAGTCGATGGGACAAATCAAAAAATTGGGCGACCGAACAGCCAGTGGATGCTGAACTCGACAACCGCCCCGAGCAACGATGTTGGCAAAAAAATGGAGTTTGTGCCCTCTCCTCAGATTAGAAAATCGCCTTAATCGCGAACTGGATCTCTCGCGCGGTCGTGGTTGTTTTCGTCAGCAACCCCAGCGCTGGGTTTGGGTTCCCCGTCCCATCAAAAACGTCGGTGTTAGTCGCATTGGGGGGAGGAGCGAAGTTGGGGTGATTGATGATGTTAAACAGCTCCGCTCGGAACTGGAGGTTGAAGGTTTCGGAGATACGCTTGATGTAATTGTTCTTGAATAGCGAAAAGTCGAAAGAAGCAACACCTGGGCTGATCAGGATATTGCGTCCCGCGTTACCGCGCAGGTTGAAACAGGCCAGCGGCGGCAGCCATTTCGGAGGGGTATTGCCATTGTTCGCGAGGACAGGTTTGCCCGGACTCAGGGGATCGAATCCGTACCCCAGGCTTGGCGGGGCCGGATCGCAGTTGGCGTTCCACCAAGCTAAATTCGGGGCGGTGGGTACCTGAAAACAGTTGCCTTTAACGTATGTCGTGGTATTTCCGGGTTGGGTAAGCGTGTTGCATCCCGACCCGCCCAATCGTAGGGGGAAGGCCCAATCATCGCTGCTCAGTGTGCCCTGAGGATCGGCCCCCGTTCCCCAGGTCGGAGTGAAGGGCACTCCATCGCTGGCGGTGAAGATCAGCCCCAGTTCCCATCCACCCAAAGCCCACTGAGCGGGCCCAGAGAGCGACTTCGGAGTTGGAGCCTCCCATGTTCCGTTCACTACCAGTGTGCGTCCAACGTTAAAATCCGACAGCCCGCGGCTCAGGCGCATGTCGAACCAGTGCAGGCTGGAGATTGAGTTGCCGAAAGTGTCACCCGCCACGGATGCCGAGCTGGTGTCCATACTCTTGGCCCATGTGAAGGTACCTTGTAGCTGAAAATTATGGCTCATCCGCTTTGCTAATTGCGCTTCTAGCGCGTTGTAATAGGAATGCCCCTCGTAGAATATTCCACGAACCGAGCCGAAGTTCGGGTTGATGGGACTGGGCGCATTCCCCGCATTAGGACCCGATAGCAGGTTGCCGCTGACGTCCACCTGCGGCCAGAGATATCCGTATGGGGTCTTGGTTGGAATCACCAGATCCGCTTCGTCCACTTTGAACGGCTGATGCACGCCGCGCGAACCAACATAAGCGACCATTGCAGCCAAGGAGGGAGTCAACTGCTGCTGTACATTGAGGTTCCACTGGACGATGTAGTTGCGTTTTTGGTGCGAGTCGACGTATGTCGAGCGCAATGAGTTAGAAGTAATTGCCAATGGACCGGAGAAAAACGTACCCTGCCCCGGATTGCCGATTGCCGTGTAGGAAAAGAAAGGCGCCGACTGCGTCGTCATTAGGATGAACTGGTAAGGCAGTGGCAACACGTCAAACATCCCAATCCCGCCGCGAACGGCGGTCTTTCCGTTGCGGAAGACATCCCAGGCAAAGCCGAATCGAGGTTCAAAATTCTTTAGCGTTGGGTTGGAAAAGAACGCGCCAGCGCTGGCGCATCCGGTGACAAGCTTGCCGCAAATTGGCAAAGCGTCGGAAAGATTGCGCAAATTGGCAGTCTTGCCAGACGTCTCGTTGGGGACCGATGACGTTTCGTAGCGCAGACCCAAATTTAGCGTGAGATTAGGCTTCCATCGCCAATCATCTTGCAGATAAAGACCGAAGATGTTCTGACGCAGGTTCCGCGGCGACAGCGTATTTGCAATTCCACCTTGGAACTTCTTGGGAGCGTTCGTCAGAAAGCTGGGCAAGTCACTGAAGATCCAAATTCCGTTCGGGTCAGTATCCGCGATTACGTTGAGCAGCATTCGCTCGAAGCCCCCCCCGAATTTCACGGAATGCTTGCTTTTTGTCAGGAACGCGTCGTCATACAATTGGACCGAGTTCCAGTGATAGAAGTATGTGGGGCTGCCTCCCACACCACCGCTGAAAGGGGTAATGCCGAGGCTGTTGATCAGAACTTGTGCTGCGTCCCGGCCTGCAAATGAGGCGCCTCCAACGCCCAAATCGACTCTGGCCGCGTCGGGATTGAGCGCCTTTATGCTTTGGTTGTTGTTTACCGCTTCGTGATTACCGCCGACGCGGACGGAATTCGCGAAACTGGGTGAAAAGATGTGCGTTTCCTCGATGGAAAGGAACTGTCTCGCCGTCAGGGTTTGAAACTCCACATTGTTCATTCCGTCGGGAGATGAGTACGGGGTGCGATCGAACATGTAAGAGCCAAATAGGCTGTCGCGGTCAGAGAAGTGGTGGTCGACACGGGCGGTAAGGAAATTCTCGTTCACAATCTGCTGGCCCGAGAATGTATACAGGGCAGTATCGCTTCCTGGAATTTGCGCCGCTGCCGGGGCGTGAGGCCAAAATGTGAGGTATTTCGCAGCGGCGGAATCGACCGGTTCCAGGCATGAATTGTCGGTTGTGTCAATCGTTCCTGCGCATGTTGTGTATGAAAACAGCTTGCCAGTCCGTGCCGCATCCGACAACACTGTCACTAGGTTGGGTATCCCCTTCGACTGCCGGATCGCTTCGAAGTCCGCAAAAAAGAATGTATTGTCCTTCACGATCGGTCCGCCGATTGTCCCGCCAAACTGGTTTCGCTTAAATGGTGGGATGGGTTTGGTCGGATCATCGAAGTAGTTCTTGGCATCCAGCTTGCTGTTCCGGAGGAACTCGTAGGCGCTGCCGTGAATCTTGTTCGTCCCCGATCGCGTGATGGCGTTGACTACTCCACCCGAAGTCTTGCCATAATCCGCAGAATAGTTGCTGGTGATGACCGAAAATTCCTGAATCGCGTCTACGCCCAGACTCCCACCCAGGACGCTGCCAGGTGCCCCGTTCGCGTAATCGTTGAGACTTACACCGTCCAGTCGATAGTTGTTCTGCTGTGGCCGCGCGCCAGAGATCGTCAGTTGCTGCCCGAAGCCACGATTGCCGCGATCGGTGCCCGCGGAGAAGTCGGGCTGGGTGTGAATCGCGCTGACGCCCGCCTGAAGTTGGGCCAGATCCGTCCAACTTCGGCCATTGAGCGGCAATTCGCGGACCGTGGTGGCGTTCACAACCGAGCTTATGTCGGAACTGGAAGTCTGCACCGCAGGAACTTCGCTCTGGACCAGGACCGTTTCAGTAATCGAACCGACCCGCAGCATCTGGTCGAGTGATACGGATGCCGCAACCGTCAACGTGATTCCTCTCTGGGCCTCGGTCTTGAATCCCGGAGCGGAAAACTTCATCTCGTATGTTCCGGGCAACAGATTTGGCGCCGAGTAAAACCCTTCTTCGTTGGTGGTGACTTCGCGACCGACCTCGGTTGCCAGATTGGTGATGGAGATATGGACGTTCGGCAGGACCTTGCCCGCGCTGTCTGTGACGGTCCCAGAAATTGTTCCGCCTGTTACTTGAGCGTAGACATGCCCAGGAACACCGTGGATAGCCGCGATAACTACTGCAAGTACACACAGTGCTCTGAGATTCAAGTTGCAAATCACGGGGGGGGGCTCCCTTCTGTGCGCGACAGAGCTTATCTCAATAAAGCAGTCAACGCACATTAATTTCTCTTCATCTCTGACTAGAAATTGTCGACCGACTTGCGCACGTAGCTGCGATAAGCCCTCACGCGTTACAGCGGCCTAACGGACCGGCATGTGCATTGTTTTGGGCCGATTGGCGGGTGAGTTAGAGTCGCGATCATATCGACGATCTTCTGGCGCCGCTCTATCGAAGGCGCGTCCGTGCAACTTCGCTGGCTTTCAACTCAGGCTCGTGCAAGCGATTGGAGAGGCCGTCACAGTGCCCTCAGGGCGACTGGCCTAACGTCCGTCAAGGCGGGTATCCATATCTCACCGCCCTCAAAATGTCCATGCAGAAAGGCCCGGGAAGCCCGATTCGGTCTCTCCCACAAGTCCCTTAGGTAAATTCCCGGATAGCCGACAATCCATTCAGAATGCTAGTATTACGACGCCCCATCGGCTCGCTGCGAGGAGCAGCGGAACGATTTCTGGGGGCAGTGGCTCCTCCCAGGAGGAAAACTTAGAAAAAACAGCTTGGATAGTCGCTCAAGATGGGGTATTTTGGCCGACATTGAATTCTGGAGCAAGGCCCGCTCTTCACAGAACCTGGATCTGGCAACAATTTCGATTTTGCAACAGGGAAGACAACCCCCTGCCTTCCACAACAGATTCCAGGCTACGTGATGGTCTCGCCGGCTCCCGTGGGGGATCCAGCCGTGAAGTCTCCTCTTAGCCTGTGCTTCCTAGTCGCGTTTTCTCTGGTTAGCTGCGAGTTGATCGCGCGAACCGGGGAACAGCCCCTTGCCAGCAACTCAACCTCCGAGGCGGGCGTGACCGCTGTCCCGGATGACGGCGCGGTTTCGGCGTCGTCGCAGTTCACCATTCCAGGCCCTCTGCGGTCCTTTCTGCGCATGGCGGGAATCAGCCAAAAGATTAACTCCGAAGAGGTCCTGCCCTTACTGAGCCGGAACGTGTACATCCAAGGCTATGAGGGCTCGACTCGGCCGACTGAATTCCTCATTCTGTTGAGGAGATACGTCTCGCAGGCCAGAGAACTGGCTGATCTGGCGGCTGCCCATGACATGAGCATTCGAGTTTCGAATTGTGACGAAGCCGGACCGCTTCTGCGAATTCTGGGTTACCGAGTGCGGGGAAATTGCGGAGAACCGGGCACTTCCTTGCTGACCGAGGATCCCGAGAGGGCTTTCCTCGCTATCGATTCAGGGTTCCCACTGCCCGAACTCGAGCAGACGCTGCAAGGAGGCAAACCGTTCGAGTACGCATACACGTCTGTTCCTGTGCCGGTTCTGTTCGCCGAAAGCGACTGGACCAAAGCGAGCAAGAAAAACTACATCGAAAGCAGCAAGGATTTGCTGGACACAATCCTCATCGATCCCAAGGTCGCACGCCTCTACTGGGCTTTTTCAAAGCTTGACTCGGAAACCAGCAAATCGTTGCAGCGATCGATTGGGATCGGGAAGTTGCTCCCCTATGCGGCCGTTCTCGATTTTTACGGGCGGAGGCTCTGCATCAGCGGAGGGCGAGTCATTGTACCGGGCGGGGCGAGCGCCGAGTCGGCTTGGCAAGACCTGGTTGGAGCAAGTCCCGCTAATCCTGCCGCTTTCGTCCAGAAGTTGCTGGCTAAGGACAAGGGGTGGCTGGCTGCCTATTTTGACGCGCTCTCGCGGGTGAGTGAAACCCAGCAGGCGTATTTTACCGACCCTCACCGCCTGGGACTTTTTTACGAGGGACTGCGCGCCCCAGATTCTCATACGTTAGCCACAAGGGGAGCTTTTAGACCGGCACCTGGCCTGCTACTTCTTGCCACCCGACTCCAGTTTGAAAATGGCGGCCAGCCGCGCGTGCCCGGCAATCTCGAAGTGTGGAGCGATATTGTGTCCGCGGGACACAACTCTAGTTTTGTCCACAAGTCGGGAAGTGGGACTCGCACCCTGTCTGGTCCGGACGAGCTTGTGAAAGTGCTGTTTGCGCTGTCCCGAGCGCCCACCGATAGCGGGCCGCTGCAGATCTACATGGCGATCAGCGAACTTGACAGCAGACGAATTCCTGAACATCGCCTGGCGCCGGAGACGGTCCGCGTGTTGGCGCGCAAGTTCGAGGAATTCAGTGATCAGTATCGGGTTTTCTCCGAGTTTCCAGAGTTGAGCGACGAATCGATCACGCTGTTTCTGAACGTAGCCCAAGGGCTGAACACGGTGCCGAGTTCAATGCGTGGGAACGCATTCGGTAGCTTTCAGGCAATGGTCGGAATCTGGCAGATTCTGGCGCGTCAGGGAGAGATTCCGAGGTTGCGGTTGAACGACTCGTGGCAGCAGGTGGTCAAGCCCTTCGGCTCAATTCGATCAGCAGCCCAGTTGTTTGAGGCAGGGCGAGTTTCCCTTGGCGAACTATTCCGGTCCGCGACTGGCAAGCCCAGGCCTTCGCAAGATGAAATCATCGAGTTGCTGGCAGGACCCCCCCAGACCAATCCAGAAGGAATGAGGATTCACCGGGAACTTGCTGGCAGGATCCGTTCGGTATTGGACGACCAAAGATTGGTCTCGTTGGACACGCTTCTTACGTTAGGGGACGCGTTGCGCCAAAAGGCACAAGGGAATCAGCCGGAAGAGTTTGTGGTCCGACTAGCTGGTCAGACGCGGGAATTTGAGATGCCGCGGCCCATTTTTACAAATGGCGAGAGAACGGAATGGGCTGCGGGCGTCTATAACAACCATCACACCGACTTACAGATGCGAACGGATGTGGCGAAGGTGCTCAAGTCTCAGACGGCTTCGCACGCACAGATTGACGAGGCTCGCGGACAACTTGCTTCGTTTCTGAGGGACACTCTTGTGGGCCTGAACTACGCCTACTACGAGCCGCCGGGCGCACAAGCTCTACACAATAATCCGCTCTTCGTCCGGTCTCACGATTTTGCCGGCGAAACCATCGGTGGCATGAAAACGCTCTGGCAGGCTCCGGAACTTCTCGGGCAGGGTTCTCCGGCGGGTGGAGGGGCCCATTTCGTTGGGTCGCTGGCCGATCTCCCTTACGCTCTGGCGGAGATCGAGCAAGATTTCATTTCGCCGGACAGCGTTCAAGCGCTGATCTGGAGAGAATTGACGCCGGAACTCTTGACCAGCGCGATCCTACCGCGCTGGTGGGACGTCAGCCCGATCGAACTTCACGCCATCGCTCTCTATCAGCGAACCGGAGAAGAACTCCTCACCGCTTCGGCGAAGGATGAGGCGCTGCGCAGTAAGGCAATGAACATTCTGTCGGCTCGGTTGCTCCCGCAGCGATTGCTGCAAGTCGAGCAAGCCCTGCGCTCCGGACGAGTAACAGAACTACTTCCGCAGATGATGCCGGCAGACACGTTTTATCTGGCGGCTGAGTTCCCCATCAAGTATCCGGGACAATCAGGTGCCTGGGGAACCGCGACGCAAGAATTGCGAGAGTTGCTTGATCAGCATCCAGAACAGGTCAACTGGAAGCGGCTGTCGCACGATTTTGGCACGCCCCATCCCAGCCTTGCTCAAAACTACGGTCTCGAACTGCTGAATATGGCGCCCATGCCGCCGTTCTCTGGATACTCCAGCCGGTTCCTCGCGGAATCTTGGGATTCCCCGAATCTGTATTGGGCCCGGTTGGCTGATGAGAGTGGGTATTCGCCGGTAATGCTTAACCATCTCGTACCTGAGCTTACCCGGTTGATGGTGGAGAAGATTTTCGCCACCGACTTCGAGGATTGGCCGGCGCTTCTGCGCGCGATGCACGAGGCCGGGGAAGATTTTCGCACAGGTAAGTTGGGTTCGCCGGCGAAGGGTGCCAGCGCTGGACCTTGATATCTGGACCTTGATATAGAGATAGATATGGATGTGGTCGTTGGATCGAAATTGCACGCCGACTTAGCGGTCTCCACAGGCGAGATCGCAGAGTAGGAAGCTTGGGAGCTATGGTGAGGAAATTCTTTCTATCGATTCTGATTCTGGCGCTGTTCCTGGGAAATGAAACAGCCATCCGAGCGCAGGATAGTCCTAACCTGCACGTGGTCGTCAACTTGGTTCAGCTCAATGTTGCGGTGACGGACAAGAACGGAAAATATATTACCGGACTACGTCCGAAAGACTTCGCCATCGCTGAGGACGGAATTTTGGAGAGGGCTGCTACGTTTGCGGAAGGGAATGAACCAGCCCGTAGTCTGATCGATCTCGGCGAGCAAGATTCAGGCTCGGCTCAGGCGGGCGATTCAGCGGAAACTTCTTCCGGCTCGTCATCACCTCCCACATTCGAATCATTGGTAAACGGTGCCAATGTGTTTGTCCTGTTTGATACGAGCGACTACATGTACCGGGGCTTTGTCTACGCGCAAGATGCGATCACCGAATTTATTCGTTCCCTGGGAAACGCCGACAAGATCGCATTCTACTCGTACAGCCGAGATCTCTCTCGTGCCGCACCTCTTACCTCTGACCGGCCGCAGGTCTTGCGGGCAGTGCGCTCGACCGTCGCTGGTGACCAGGCCGCACTCTACAACGCTCTCTTGCTGACATTAAAGGACGCGGCTCAAAACACGGGCCGGAAAGTGGTCGTCGTGTTCTCCAACGGCCCGGACAATGCTAGCGTGGTGCCGCCTGAGGACGTTGCAGAATTCGCCCAATCAGCCGGGGTCTCGATTTACATGATCAGTACTCGCGAGGCTAAGCTGGAACCTGTGTCCAGTGCTGTCTTTGACCGCATGACTGCGGCTACGGGTGGCAAAGCTTACTTCGCCAAGAACTGGAGAGACGAAAATAAGGCGTTTGCTTCGATTCGGGACGATCTGGCGCACCTTTACTCGCTCAGTTATTACCCCAAGCCCAACACCAACTCGGGCTGGCGCGCCATCACGGTAAAGCTCGTAGGCGATCGCCTGAAGAAATTCAAGGTGCGCACCCGCAACGGGTACCGTCCCCGACTGTCTCGATTCTCTGGGGATAGCAAAACCGCGTCGAGCGGGCTCGTTCCCGCAAGATCAGCGCGGTGATTTCGCGCTTCGCGCCACTTGTGAGTTGCGGATAGCTCGTTCCGTGCACGCCCGCACAGAGTCGGGAAGCGCATTTGGACGGTAAAAGCGGTCATAGAAGTCGACGTCCACATGACCGGCCTGGAACCCAATGACTGTCCGGAACGGCGCAGTGTAGGCGGGAAATCGTCCGTAACGTCGCAAAATGTAGTCACAATATGCAATCGTCGCCTGCACCGCCGCCGCGCTCGGCGCCGGTATTTTGGCGGCAGAATCCGCATCGCGCCACGCGCTCTCACGCGCTCCATCGCGGTAGCCACCATCCGGCCCGAACTTCGTTTGCAAGAAGGCGAGGACGGCTTCCTCCATGGATCTGTAATAAGGAGGGCAGAAGGGTTTCAGCAGTGCTCTGTCGTCCTTTTCCAGTCCGACCGGATACACGAGTTCGGGATCTTTAACAAACCATCGCGCCAGCACAGAGAGAAAACCCGGGGCACCAGCGTAGAGGCTGGCCGGCATGGAGTGCATGCGGAAGCCGATCGCTCTAAACCAGCTGTACTCGTGTCGCGCAAAGTTCGGGAAGCCGCCCAATCCCAACGCTTCGGTCATGAGCGCAAGGTTCTGCAGGACCATTCCGTGCTCGGTCGCCATGGACTCAAGCAGCGCCGTTTCCATCATTTGAATCGTGGCTGAGCGCAGGTCATGCGGTTTGTCGTGAAGGTGGCCACCCTTGCTGCGCGCAAAGCGACCGACGCCGGCTGGCCCGAACCACGCCCGCTCGTCACGCAAGAAAATCCCCATTTCCTCGCTGAACAACTCGAGGAGCGCATTGATCGTGAGCGCGGTGGTTTCGATGATCGGTAGGAAATAAGTTGTTCCGGGAGCGTAGAGCGACCATCGATTGATCGAGAAATTGTGGCCGGGGTCTAGAGGTGGCGCGGTCCGCCGATCGGACAGTTGTATGCGACCGCGCGTATAGAGGTCGGTCAAGGCGCGATTTCGTGCCAAGCCAACCAGTTCCTGGAACTCAGCGGAGGCGTAATCCTGTGGACGCTTCAGCAGCCAGGTTCCACGGTCATTGGTGACGAGAACCGCCACAGCATTCACGGCATCCGGGCTCGCTACGGTGCGGCCGAGTCGGCCGACCAACATACTGCCGCCTTCGCCGGCGCCATAGGAGAGATCCGCAAGGGCGTAGCCGGTAACGCCGCAGGCGGCGAATGCCAGCGCCGCTTCCTCATCCTCGCTCAGTGGAACAGGTTGGTGTGGGCTTGAGTATCGAAGCGGCCCCGCCGGGATGCTCATCCCAAGAGCCACTCTCCGCGAACGGCGATTGAGTAGGACCTCGAACAAGGTCGATTTAAGCGGATCAATGAACATGGTTCAGAGACGTTGCGTTTCCGGAGCGCCGCTCGTACCTTGTTTCAGAAGCATCGCGATGTCGGGTCGCACGGTGCTCAATGCGTCGGCTGCCTCGCCACCGATGGCCAATAACCGTACTCGCGTTCGAGCCCGCATACAACAGTCGGAACTGGGCCGGGTTGCGTCGCCGAAATAATCGCCGGCCGTGAGCGAACCCACCAGTACTTCTGTGTTCTGTTCGCTCGATACAACGTCCACCTCTCCCGATTCCACCAGGTAGTGATAGCGTCGGGTCTCACCCGCGGCGATGATGACCTGTCCCGGTTCGTACAGAACGTGATAGATCGATCCCCGCTCGTTAATCCTCGGATTCACGACATCGCGACCGAGTATCAGGGTTAACCACCAATCGAACATCAGCCGCACCCGCCGAGTCCAGCTGGGCACAAACATGGTCAGCACAATAAAACGCCAGCCGATCCACGCCATAAAGCCGTAGGCCGGAACTCCCTTCATGTGCGCAATTGCGCAGCGGTGCCCAAGCGTACAAGCTTCGCCGAGCCCGTTGAAGGAATACGCTTGGAGAGGTTTGTGGGCGACCGCCCGCGAGATATTCGTCCCAATATTGAGACCGGCTTTTTGTGCGTAATGTGCCAGGGGAGGGCAGGTGCCGCCATCGGGATGTGGAACGGCGGCGCAGTCCCCCCCGGCCCAGATGTTAGTGGTTTCGGGCACACGGCAGAACTGATCCGTGACCAGTCGTCCGCGCGCATCGCGTTCATAGGACAGTTGGTCGAGCAACGGAGACGACTTCATGCCCGTACACGTGATGAGCGTACGAGTCCGTATAAGCTCGCCCGAACTGAGGACGGCTCCCTCCGCGGTCGCTGCGTGCAGACCAGTGTTCAGGTGCATCTCAATGCCGAGGCGCAACACCCGCTTTTCAGCGTAGCGAACCAGGGATGGATGACGCGTCCCCAGTTCCGGAAGAATACGCGGGCCCGCTTCCACAAGCACGACTCGAAACTCCTCGAACTTCAACTCCGGATATCTTGTTTGCGAGAGGAAGCGAAAATAGTCCACCAGGTCGCATGCGACCTCGATTCCGGCGTAGTTTCCACCTGCAATTACAAAAGTAAGCAATCGCCGCCGCTCTTCCGCGTTGGTTTCGATGGACGCCATCTCCACGATGCTTAAGAGATGATTGCGAAGACGGTAGCAATCCCCGAACGTTTTCAGAGGGAACGCGTGGTCGGCGATTCCGGCGTAGCGAGAGAAATCCTCGACCGAACCGACACCTACTACGAGATGATCATAGGGCAGGGTGTGAATTCTGCCGTCGAGCGAGCGCCGCGTCAGCACACGGCGGTTGCCGACGTCCACGGATTCAATTTCCGCGTTGTGAAGAAGCGCGGGCGCGATCATTTCGCGCGCCGAAGAGTTGATTTGCTGCGGCTGTATCTTGCATGTCAGCATTTCCGCGATCAGTCCATGCACCGTGGAATAGTTGTCGCGACTGACCACGGTCAGCATGACCTCGCCTTTTCGGACCGCCGCTCGCAAAGCACGCGCAACGTAGATGGCCACCCAACCACCCCCCAGACACACCACACGCGTCGGCTCCTTCATCGCGTTCCTCCGTTGGTCGCGCCCTCGCGCGTGGTTTCGCGTTCTCGAGGACTTGTCTTGGCTTCGGTCTCCCCCGGGCGAACGGCTATTCGCCGAGGGATAACGAATTCTCCGGTGCGCCCCTTTAGCCCGCGCTCACTCAAGAGATGCCGAAACGCTTTTGGTCCTGCGACTCTCGCCAGGGCTTGTACCCGGGTACTGAAAATCCGGGCGGTTTCCACCAGCCAGGTCAGGGGACGAACTGCCGGCACCAGGAGTTGCCAGCGAGTCTCGGGATACCCGAGAGCGGTGGCTTGCGCGTCTCCAATGAGCGCGCGCGAGATCCCGTAGCATAGATTTGTGCTGCACCAGCGCCCCGGCTTGAAGTTGCGAACGTAGTCGAACGAGGTCTGCATGAGGGCATTCACCAGCGCGCGGGAATCGTCGTCGGGATGCGGCTCGAACGCGAACAACATGTCCAGCAGGCGATGACCCTCGAAATCATCCGCAACCAGCAATTCGTGCTCGACGCCCAGGAGGTAACCCGCGTAGCGCCACAAGTGAATGAGCGCTTCGCGTTCCACGCGTTTGAATCGATACCCAAGTCGCGCCAACCCATCGAGTACTCCGACGGAAAACATTAGATTGGTTCCGGCCATGTGACATTGGTTGATGGGGGAGCCCCAAGCTTCCGAATGCCATTGGCCCGACTCAAGGAGCAATCGTCTTACCTGTGCATGGATCAGGCGCACGCGCACAGTCATGGCAAATCCATCGGAAAAACGAGTAAGACCGTCGGGCTGACAAACCGCGAACACGTACCGCGTCGTGTCTTTCAAACGTTGCGACGCGCGGTGCACCAGTTGACCGGAGAGAGCGAGCGGTTTGTTGCCCGCGGGCCAACTGTAAATGATCGGGAGTGCAAGCAGAGCCAGGACTGTAAAGCCGAGGCGACAGCGCAGGAAAGTGGCCCCGCCGAGGTTGCACCGCTCCTGATCTGCCCAGAAGGGAACGGACTCCAGTTGGCGAAACAGCGCGCACAACGGCTCCGGCGCGTGCGGGACAGCCTCGATGCCCTTAGCCAAAGCAAGGTCGAGCATCGCCCGCCATTCGCTCTCCGGCATGCGGGCGAACTCATCCATCACCGCTTCAGCAAGGGGATCTGAGCGCCACAGGAACTCCGCATATTTCTGCGCCCGAGGCCCATGCATGACGCCGGCGATGTCGAGGCTGGAGTAGCCCGACGGGACGCGGTGCTTTCCTTCCGTCATGAATGTGGCTCGCCCTCGCGTTGAAAATATCACAGCTGCGTGGTCCGCCTCCCTTGCTGGCTTGAATTCGAGTTACGACCGTAACGCTTACGAGTATCTAGGCTGCGCACCCAGAGCCGATCAAGGGGAGGTCACGCTTGTGCGAACATGACGCGGCGTCAAGCGGAACACAGCGGACTTAATAGGGACATGCTAGAGGGAGGGGCTAGCGACACTCGTCGCTGATGAGGCCGCTTCGCCGAGTTCCACAAGACGCGGCAGATCCTCGATTACAACTCTTGACGGTCGAGGGTAAGAATGTCCGACTCCGCCCATGACCACAACAAGCGGCTCAGGGTACTTGCGGCGCGACTCTCGGCGCTGCTGCTACCTTTACCATCAACGTCCGCTTCCGGCCGACGACGACCGGGGTCGTTACCGGCACACTGACTGTCACCTCGGCGCTCGCGGGATCGGGCGTGCTTGCCCTTCGTGGTAGGGGTAACGGAGCTGTGGCTGCGGTGTCGCCAGCAACGTCGTCAGTAGCGCCTTACAACTTCGGCAGCCTAACCGGCGGCCAGGTTTCGGCGCCGCTCACCGTAACCGTCACCAACAACGGAACAACCCCCATGAGGTTCAACGCTGGCAATGGGTTCACCCTCCGTGGCAATACAGCTCAGTTCCAGCTGACGACGGGTGGTTCCTAGGTGAACCGCGGAACGCTGCCGGCACTCGGAAGTTGCGCCTTCACTTTGAACTTCGCGCCCACGGCGGGTAGCGCCCGGAACACGAAGAACGCAACACTGACCATCCGGAGCAACGCCACCAATGGCAACCAGTTCGTGTATGTCAGGGGCACTGCTCAGTAGGGTCTAAGATGATGTTCAACCACTGATTGCGATAGCAAAAGCACCGCTGCCTGCGAGAAATCGCGGGCAGCTTTTTCATTCCGCCTGTCCTCGCTGGAACCCACTTGGATTTTCGGTAGGGTTCAGGTAGCGTCACTGTCACAGGAGAATCGGACTGGCGGCAGCTTTCAAAGAACGGATGCGCCGGCATGAATCGAACCTTACCTACAGCGATCTATCCCAGCCTCAAGGACAAAATCGTAATCGTCACAGGCGGAGCCAGCGGTATCGGCGATGCCATCGTCGAGGCTTTCGCGAGGCAGCAGGCCCGTGTCGTCTTTCTCGACATTCAGGACAAGGCAGCCGAAGCCCTCGTCCAGAGACTGCAGCAAGGCGGTTCTGCGCCGGCGAAGTATTTCCACTGCGACCTTACCGACATCGGCGCACTTCAAGGGGTTATGGATAAGATCCTGCAATCATTTCCGGCCGTCGACATCCTGGTGAACAACGCCGGAAACGATACTCGCCACACAATCGAGGAGGTCACCTCGGACTACTGGGATCGGTGCATGCAGGTCAATCTAAAGCATCAGTTCTTCATGGCACAAGCGGTACTTCCCGGAATGCGGCAAGCGCGGCGGGGCGCGATCATCAACATGAGTTCAATTGGCTGGATCATACCTTCCACGCGAATGCCGATCTATGTGACCGCGAAGGCTGCAGTTGTTGGCATGACGCGCACCCTGGCGCACGAGGTTGGAGGCGACGGGATCCGAGTGAACGCAGTCCTGCCAGGAGCCGTTCTCACCGATCGTCAGCGCGAACTCTGGTTTACGGAGGAGTACAAGCAGCAGATTCTGAGCCGGCAGGCGATCAAGAGAATGATTCTGCCCGAGGAGGTCGCGAAGTTGATCCTTTTTCTCGCTTCGGACGACAGCCTGGCGATTACAAACCAGAATTTCATCATTGATGGCGGGTGGGTATAAACGGAGCGCTCCAAATGAAAGATCACAATCAGGCAGAATGGATTTGGAATTGCCTCGCCAAAATAACGGAGTGGGGCGCACTGCTTGTTCTTTCCTTGCTGCAAATCCCCGTGACTGTTGCTCAAACGGAGGCTGATCTGGCTGAGCTCAGCGCAGCCTTCGCGCATCCGCCGGACGACTGTCGAATCATGATGCGGTGGTGGTGGTTCGGCCCTGCGGTCACAAAACCCGAGATCCAGCGCGAACTCGAGCAGATGAAGGCGGCGGGAATTGGAGGCGTCGAGATTGCTACCTTATATCCGTTGGCGCTGGATGATCCTCCAGCCGGTCTTCGCAATCTGACCTACCTTTCGGAAGAGCATATCGATGCCCTTCGCTATGCAGCGGCCGAGGCCAGAAAGCTCGGGATGCGCGTCGACATCACCTTGGGAAGCGGTTGGCCGTTCGGCGGAGCGCACATTCCCATAAACCAGGCGGCGGGCGAAATGCGGGTGCAGGCGGTCGCGATTCCATCCGGGGTACTGTCAATTGCGATCCCAGGCATCACGACTGGCGAACAATTGGTCGCAGCGTTCCTGGCTCCACGTTCTGGGGATGCCCCGGTTTTCAAGGAAGCGAAGGCAGCGCCGATGTCTTCTATTGAAAATGGCCGCCTGCAGGTTCCTCCCGACCTGAACCGCCAGCGCTCCGCACTCTTCTTTATTTCCAGCCGAACCGGAATGACCGTAAAACGCCCAGCCGTTGGGGCGGAGGGCTTCGTTCTCGATCACTACGATCAGCATGCGATCGAGACTCATCTGCACGCAGTTGGAGACCGGATGATGGAGGCGTTCGAGGATCACCCGCCCTACGCGGTATTCAGCGACAGCCTGGAAGATTATGGATCGGATTGGACGTCCGACTTACTCGAGCAATTCCGGCAAAGGCGAGGCTACGACCTGGTTCCCCACTTGCCCGCGCTGATGGCCGAGGTTGGTCCGGAGACGTCCGCCGTTCGACACGATTGGGGAAGAACGCTGACCGAACTGGCGAACGAGCACTATCTCGTGCCGCTGCACGCTTGGGCGCAGCAACATCACACCTTTTTCCGCTCGCAGACCTACGGATTTCCTCCGGTAACGCTCTCCAGCAACCAGTACGTAGATCTTCCCGAAGGTGAGGGTAAAGCAACTTTGCTCATGTGGCGGCAGTTCTCAGATACGCGCTGGGCGGCGTCTGCCGGTCATCTTCTCGGCAGGCCCGTTATTTCGTCAGAAACCTGGACCTGGCTGCATTCTCCCGCTTTTCGCGCGTCACCGCTGGATATGAAGGTTGAGGCCGATTTGCATTTTTTGCAGGGAATCAACCAACTGGTTGGGCACGGCTGGCCCTACTCGCCGGAGATTGCCGGAGAGCCAGGATGGCGCATGTACGCTGCCGGCGCGTTTAACGCCCATAATCCCTGGTGGTTCGCCATGCCAGACCTGGCCGCGTATTTGCAGCGCGTCAGCTTTGCGCTGCGTCAGGGCAAGCCAGCCAACGATGTGGCCCTGTTGTTGCCGAATGATGATGCTTGGGCAAGCTTCACCCTCGCGAACCAGTTGTCGGGATCGGTCACGACAAAAGGCGGCTTTAACACTCGTGGGGAAGACGTGAGCATTGACGAGTCCATGCCTAAGCTGCTCGGCGACCGAGTCATCCCGCAGATTCTCGATGCTGGCTTCAACCTGGACTTTATGGATGGGGATGCCATCGATACTCTCGGCATTCATTATCCCGTGCTGGTGCTGGCCGGCATCGAGCGCCTGCCGCTTGCTACCTATCAGAAGATCGAGCAATACGCTCTGCACGGAGGGATTGTCATCGCCACAGGCAACTTGCCTTCGACCGCTCCGGGGTTGATGAATGCCGAGAACGAGAGCCGGCAGATTAACGAAATTTCCCAACGCCTATTCCGTGACAAGGGTGCGGTGGGTCACTTTGTGGAAGATGAAAACCAGCTCGGAAGTGCTGCCGCAAGCTATTACAAACCGGACGTTGTTTTTTCTCCAAAGGCTCCGGAGATCGGGTTTATTCATCGTCATCTAAGCGGCGGGGACTTGTACTTTCTGGCAAACACCGGCAACCAGCCGCTAAGCGTGAGAGCAAATTTCCGTCATGCCGCGAAACGTGCCGAGTGGTGGGACCCGTTCACCGGTCGCGTCTCGCCGGTGGAAAATGCAGCCAAAATCGAGATCTCCTTGCAGCCCTATGAATCGCGGCTGATCTTTTTTACAAATTCACTAATCAAGCCTGAGCCCGTATGGATTCCGGACCCTCATTCGAAGGACATTGATCTCTCCTCGGATTGGAACCTTACCTTTAGGGGCTTGAATCAGACCATCCACATGGCGACCCTGCACTTCTGGAGTGCAGAGGAGCCTTTCAAATACTATTCCGGGCAAGGCAGTTACGAAAAAGATATCGACCTACCAGCCGATGTTGCCTCCGGGACTTTTCTGGTTCTGGATTTCGGGGAGGGCACGCCCGTTGCGAAACCTGAGCCGTTGCCGACCTTCAACCTCCGGGCCTACCTGGAAGGGCCGGTGCGGGAAGCGGCGGAGGTATTCGTCAACGGCCGGCGCGCAGGCGTGGTCTGGCATCCGCCGTACGCCATTGATCTGAGCGCGTTCCTGAAGACGGGGAAGAATGAACTACGCATCATCGTGGGTAATACGGCGATTAACTCCATGGCGGGGCGCGCTCTTCCTGACTATCGCCTGCTGAACGATCGCTACGGCGAACGCTTTATTCCACAGGGGATGGACAACCTGCAGCCTCTGGCGTCTGGCCTCGTCGGTGGCCTACGGCTGAGAGTGTCGCCGCATTATTGAACGTCGCGAGCCGAGCGCTTCGGATTAAGGACTAAGACGTCGCGCTGCCAATATCAACTCCGCCAACGCCCGTGTCTGGGAAAAGCTGCCGCGAGATGGCAGGCGGCATGCTACTGTCCGGTTGTTGCCAGTCCTAGATAGTTTCCGTAACCGACGATCACAGTGGACGCAACCAGCAGAAACAACGCCAAAGTGAGCAAATACCAGGCACGAGCCCCCGCACCCTTCCACTCCTTGAACCCGATCCCCCACAAGCTGCTGAAGATGATGATGCTGGCCATATGTAGTGTCCAACTCGAGAAGCCATAGCGTCCCATCTGACTCTCACCCATGGTGTAGAAGAAGAATTGGAAATACCATGTGGTCCCGGCCAGGGCGCAGAGCAGGTAGTTGCGCAGCATGGGTGCGCGCAGAGGTGCTGGCGCTGGTGTGTCGGGCGCCATCACCGCCATCTGAGCTTTTCCGCCTTGCAAGTAGCCGATGTGTTCCACCACTTCACGGCTGGGAGCGTCCACGGCGGTCTCGATGATGGGTTCGTCTTTTGGGCCATCCTGCCGAATGCATGAGTTGAAGAATTGATATCCCGTCTTGTTGCGCGTGAGTAGTATCAGGCACCAGATGAAGTTCGTTAGAAATCCGCCGACCAGGACCACAATCAACACAGGCAATCCCTGCCACAGTTTTGCAGTGCCATGTTGTAAGGTAAGGGTTTTGACCGGATCGCCTGCCGCCAGCCCATAAGCGAAACATGCGCTCATGACCCCGGAAAGCAGAGCAACACCGATGCCTTTTCTCAGGTCAAATTCCTGAATCGCAGCTTTCTTCTGCTCCGGTGACATGACGCGCTCTTTTGAAATTCCTGCCAGCCCTGCCGCCGCTATGCCAACGAGGCAAACGAAAATTCCGGACAGAATTACGCGCCCCGAGGAAGTTCCCAGGACCTGGGCCACAAATTGACCGCGGAAGATCGGCGGCATCAGCGTGCCGAATGCAGCACAGAGTCCAAGCACGACCGCCATTCCGAGCGACAGGCCAAGGTAGCGCATGGTTAAACCGAATGTAAGACCGCCGACTCCCCACAAGAGTCCGAAGAAGAAGGCCCAGAAGAGCGCAGCGGCGGGGGCTTGGCCTAGCACCGCGAACAGATCCTTGGTGAGAAATGAAGCGAGAATCCAGGGGGCGATGATCCAACTAAAGAATCCCCCAGCCAGCCAGTAAATCTCCCAGGACCAGTACTTCACGCCTCGATAGGGAACATAGAAGCTGCCGGAAGCGAGACCGCCCAACCAGTGAAAAAAAACCCCGAGTGCCGGGTTTGGAATCATTTGCTCCTCGAATCCGAATTACAGGTGGAAGACTTCCTCCAAAGGCTGCATGGCGCGATCTGGCAGCGCTCCGTTGAGCTGAACGAAAAAGCCGCCCATCTCCCGCTGCCAACGGTCGTTTACGTCACGCTGGGCCATGCCGGCGCGCGCGCGTTCGAAGTCGTCGGTCTCGAGATAGCCGACCAGAAGGCCATCGTCTCGCAGAAACAACGAATAGTTACCCCATCCAGTTTCACGCAGAGCCGCCTGCATCTCGGGCCAGACTGTGCGATGCCGTTCTTTGTATTCCTCGAGCCGCTCCGGTTTGACCTGCAACACAAAGCAGACGCGCTGCATATTCGCTCCTTAACGCAAAAAGGCTTCGGACAGGCCGCCGTCGACGGGAATGACGTGCCCCGTGGTCTTCGCGCTCTGATCGCTCGCCAGCCACACGATTGCGGCGGCGCAATCCTGGGGCAGGATGGGACACTTCGTCAGCGTTCGCTGCGCATAAAAATCGGCCAACTTACCGCGTAGTTCCTCAGTCGTCTCCGACTCGGAGTACTCGATCTCGTATTTCTGGAGTGATTGCATGACGCGATCGCGGGGGAACATGGTGGACCCGGCAACCACAGTTGCCGGCGCGATTCCATTGACCCGCACCAAAGGGCCGATCTTGATTGCGAGCTCGCGGATCAGGTGGTTGAGCGCCGTTTTGCTCGTGTCATACGCCTCACTCCCTTTTTTTGGAACCACGGCGTTAGCGGAGCTCGCCAAAACCATGGCGGCGTGCAGGCCCTGGTCTTTGAACACCCACTCGGTTTGCCGGGCAAGAAGATAATTGCCGGTTACGTTCACCAGAAAAGTTTTAGCCCATTGCGCGTCCGCGAGTTCTCCGTCCGGGCCGGGCACAGGATAGATCGCCGCCGTGTTGACCACCACGTCGATGCCGCCGAACTGCGAAACCGTGAACTTCACGGCATCTGCTAAAGATGCGGATGAGCTAAGGTCGACCGGGGTGTGCGCCACAAATTCACGAGAGGCCACGGCGCCAATTTCATCGGCCACCTCACCGGATCCTTGCTCGTCAAAATCGGCGATGACAACGTGAACTCCCTTTCGCCCCAGCAACAAAGCGACTTCGCGTCCAATTCCGCTCGCCCCGCCGATGATGAGCGCGATCTTGCGGCTGAACTCTGCCTCGGCTGGCATGCGCTGAAGTTTGGCCTCTTCCAGGGCCCAGTACTCGATGCGGAACGCCTCCGACCTCGGTAGTGCAACGTAATTGTGGAAGTGGGTGAACTGCTGCGACTGCGCAGGGCGCCGCGCCTGCGGCAGCGGATGGGATACTTCTCCATCTTCCAAGGCGTTCGCACCCGCCATCACATGGATCGCGTTTATAAAAAACTCAGTTGTGATCCGGGCTTCCTTTTTGTTCTTGCCGAAACCGAAGAGGCCTAACCCCGGAACTACGACGACCGATGGATTCGAGTCGCGGAGTCTCGGCGAGTCACTGGTCGCCCAATTTTCGTAATACTTCTTATAGGCGGCCCGATATTCGACCACCTCACTCTGGATGCGACCTTTCAGAACGTTGACGCCATCCTTGGCGGGATCCCAGGAAAGAAACATGGGGCAGACTCGAGTTCTCAAGAAGTGGTCGGGACAACTGGTGCCGAGAGCACTCAGTTCCTGCACCCACTTCGATCCAGCGAAAGTCAGAGCATCTTCGTCGTCGGCGTAGTGAGCCACCACGCGCCGAGTCGAAGACAGCGCTCCGCGGAGCGCAGGCAGAATTTGGGTGGCAACATTCTTGCGATCCGTAATCGACGGATGCACAACTCCGCCGAAAAGAGCCCCTTTCTTCGATTGATGCTGCAGAATGAATTCGCCCATCTGATCGATGGTGTGAATGCTATTCAAATAGCACTCGCGCTGGGTCTTTCCCCAGGTAAACAGGCCGTGGCCGCCGAGAATCAGGCCCTCCACTCCGGGGTTGTTTTTGACCGCCCGCTCAATCAGGAGCGCCAGTTCGAATCCGGGACGCTGCCAAGGCACCCACACGATCTTGCGATCGAACTCCTTGTTGAACTCCTCCGACTTCCGCTTCCCGTTTGCGCTGGCAGCGAGCGCGATGGCCCAATCGGGATGCAGATGGTCAACATGATCAAACGGGAGGAATGCGTGCAGCGGAGTGTCAATCGATGCGGCCACGCGATTCTCGGCAAAAGCCGAGAGTGGATAGTAGCGGACCATCTCGTCTTCGTACTGCTCGCCGCGATACAACTCTTTCAGTTGCTCAAGGCGGTCCAGGTAAAGCAACGCGAACCCCGATTCGGTGATCGAGCCAAGATCTCCACCGCTGCCTTTGACGGCGAGCACTCTGGCCGGTCGGCCCGTGAAAGGGTCGGGAAGTTGCAGTTTGGAGCTCGTGTTTCCGCCGCCGAAGTTAGTGATGCGCAAATCCGCGCCCAGTAGGTTTGAGCGATACCGCAGGAGAGCCAACTGATCACCAGCCAGGCTATGAGCTTTCGCGTCGTCCCACAAATCCTTCAGGTGAACGGTCTGTTTGATTTCAGGCATAGATACTCTCGCAATAATGCTCGAATCGTTCGGCATGCCGATCCCATTGATCGGTTTCGAGCGGTTCGAAGATCTCAGTGGGGAATGAGCGCTCCACCATGGCGCGTACTTCTTGCAGAGAAGTAGCGCCTCCAGTGGCAAGGATTTGCATCGCGACGTTCCCGAGCGCCGTGGCCTCAGCCGGACCGGCGAGAACTCTCCGCCCGGTGGCGTCGGCCGTCAGTTGGTTCAGCAGACGGTTTTTCGACCCTCCACCGATAATCCGGATCTGTTCCATATGTTTTCCGCTCACCTGCTCCAGATTCCGCAAGACCAGCCGATACTTGAATGCAAGACTCTCAAGGATCGTCCGCACGTACGCACCCAGCTGCTTCGGGACTGGTTGGTGAGTTCGACTGCAAAACTGGTTGATCGCCGCAGGCATATCTGTCGCACGCAAGAAGGACTCATCATCGGGATCGACCAGGTGACGGAAGGGCGCCTCCCTTGCTGCCAGTTCCATCAATTCCCGGTAGTCGTAAGAACTTCCATGCACGGTCCAGGATTGACGGCAGCACTGCAGCATCCAGAGACCCATCACGTTCTTCAGCAGACGCGTGGTCCCGTTGACGCCGCCTTCGTTCGTGAAGTTCAGACGTAATGCATCGTAAGTGATGACGGGGGAATCCAGTTCCGTGCCCAGCAGCGACCAGGTTCCGGAGCTGAGGAACGCCGTACCCTCACGAGCCGATATGCCGGCCACCGCGGAGCCTGTATCGTGGCATGCAGGAGCAATGACTGTGGTACCAACGAGCCGGGAACTTCCCGCGACGCCCGGCAAGAGTGTGCCCACGATCGAACCCGGTTCCACAATCGGAGCCGGCAGGTCGGACGGAAGTTCCAGGCGCCGCATCAATCCGCTCGCCCAAGTGCGCTTGACGGGGTCAACCATCTGGGTCGTCGTGGCATTCGTGAATTCACAGACTGCCTTGCCCGTCAGCCAGTAATTGAACAGATCGGGGACCGTAACCAGGTATTTCGCGGCCGCGACAATTTTGGGCGTCTCACGCTGCTCGGCGAACAACTGATAAATCGTGTTGATCGGCATGAATTGAATGCCGGTTGCCCAGTAGATTTCTTCCTTGGGAATTTTCCTGAAAACCTCCTCCATCACGCCTTCGGTTCGCCGATCACGGTAGTGGTACGGATTCTGGAGCAACTCGCCCCGTTCGCCCAAAAGGGCGTAGTCCACACCCCAGGCGTCGACTCCGATGCCTGCCAATTCGACCTCTTCCAGACCGGCAAGAGCCTTTCGAACTTCCAGCCACAGTCTCGGCATGTCCCAGTGGAGTGCCCCGCCATACTCGACCGGTTCATTGGGAAACCGATGTACTTCCTCCGTCGTGAGAATTCCTGACTGCAGATGCGCCAGCACCGCGCGTCCACTTTCCGCGCCGAAATCGAAAGCCAGGTAAGGCTTCGCCGGAGCAGTTTTAGGCATAGGAAGAAACGTTTCGTGAATTGCGAGCCGCGCGTTCTTTGGTGATGCGCTCGAGATAACCGCTCTGACGGAATGCCTCCATCGGGTTCTGGGGCAGGCCCTTGGATTCTCGCCATGCCCGGATCGCTGGCCGGACATCAGTCGCGAAGGCGTCCTGCAATAAGGACTCCGCGTGGATCAGATCGCAGTTCTTTTGTGCCGTCGCAAGCTCCCGGCTATCCACAAGGGCCGCCTTCGTAAAGAGCTGCTGCGCCATGGTCACGGTTTGAATCATCGCCTCGATTTTGCCTTTGAGGTTGTGGCTTTGGTCGACCATGTACGCGATGTCGGCACGCTTGCCCGTTTCCCACTCGAAGTAGTGAATCTCGTGAAAAATCCGGAACACCTGATAAGGATCAATCGACCCCATGGTTAAGTCGTCATCGGCGTAGCGGCGGTCGTTGAAGTGGAAGCCGCCTAGCATGTCCTCCGACAAAAGCCAGGCGACAATCTGCTCGATATTCTGCGCAGCGTAATGATGACCTGTGTCTACCAGCACTTTTGCCTGCGGACCGGCAGCGTGCGCGAGAAGGAAGGCCATGCCCCAGTCGGCTATGTCGGTATGATAGAACGCAGGCTCAAACGGCTTGTACTCAACCAGCATCCGCTGCTCAGGCGACATCTCATGGTGTGCCTCTTTGAGACATTCTTTGAACCACTGCTTGCGCTGCCGGATGTTTGCGGTGCCGGGGTAGTTGGAACCATCGGCAAACCAGAGAGAGAGATCCCTGCTGTGCAATCGCTGGGCGATTTCAATGCTGTCCTTTGTGTGTTGCAAGGCGCGCACGCGAACTGCTTTGTCAGGGTTACCGAATGATCCGTACTTGTATTCCTGGTCTTGAAAAAGGTTGGGGTTAATAGAACCGGGCAGGACTCGATAGCGATCCGCAAATTTCTTGATCTCATCGGCGTTCCGAATACCGTCGGGACAGTCCCACAGGACGTGCAGCGCCACCGTCGGGCACACGCCCGTCAGTTGATGGACCTGCCCGGCATCGCTGAACTTTTCTTCAGTAGTAGTCGCGGCCGCCGGCTGGATAAATTTCCCGAAACGAGTACCAGTGTTGGCGAAGCCCCAGGATGGGAGTTCAATCCGGAAGGTTTCGAGGGCATTAAATACTTTTTCACTCTTGCCTGCGTCCATTCTGGGGCCTTTCTCGTCAGGTACTTGCTTCGGCAACGAAGGTTACAATCCTTCCCCTCGCGAGGTCACGGATTTCTTTAGGAAAGCCTGCAGTTTCGCATTGCACAACGAGCTCGATCGTTTGCCATCCAGCCAAAGGTGTCAGAAAGGCAGACGTTGAACGATACGGAGTGACCGGGCACCTCCATGCGGTCGGGAAAGTCGAAACTAGGATAGCAGTTTCGCCTTGCAGAATAATGCCAAGTCCAGTGTGGGTGACTTGGAGGCTGGGCTGTGTTAATGGCAACCCCCACAATTAACGCCCCCGATCCACGAGGTCAGAGTTACATTGCTCGCTAAAAATATCGATTTTCTACTGCGCAATAGCCGCGATGCGCTTATCAGCCTCGACACTGCCGGGAGAAATTTCAGCGCCCTTGCCCGTTTTGAAATAGGAGCCAGGGCGCCCGCTGCCCGCGCAGATCGCGAATTTTGCTTTGTAAAATACAAAAAACGAATATGATGTCGAAATTATGAGCCCAACCGGTTCGATTCGGGATCGTTATCTGGTTAAGGCTATAGTTCATTCCTCCCAGTTGCTCGGCGCGTTTCGTTCCCCGGGTGAGGCGCTGCCACTCAAAGAAATTGTTGCGCGCTGCGGTCTGCCGAAGACCATGGTTTTCCGTCTACTCTACACCCTCGAGAAATGCGGAATGGTGGACAAGTTGGGGCAGAACCTCTACCAGTCTCGCGTGCGTCCCTGGAGACAGCGGCTCTACCGGCTCGGGTATGCCGCCCAGGGAACGGACTACCAGTTTTCAAAGGAGGTCTCGGAGGGCCTGCAGCGCGCAGCGGTTGCTGAGGGGATCGAACTCATCTGCGTCGACAACAGGTACAGCGCAAAGATTGCGCAGCGCAGTGCGGATCTGCTCGTTCGAGAGAAGGTCGACCTAGCCATCGAGTTTCAGACCGATGAAGAAGTCGCCCCGATTGTCGCCGCCAAGTATCGCGAAGCCAACATTCCCATGATCGCGATTGACATTCCCCATCCTGGGGCAACCTATTACGGTGCGAACAATTACGAGGCGGGGCTGATCGGCGGACGATATCTGGGACGTTGGGTGAAGGAGCACTGGCAGTCGGAAGTGGATGAAATCATTTTGCTGGAATTAAAGCGCGCGGGCAGCCTTCCGCGCATGAGGTTGTCGGGATCGCTGGTGGGCATCAATCAAGTGCTTCCCAGCGCCGCCAATTGCCGAGTGACCTACCTCGACGGCGATGGAGAATTAGGTCCAAGCTTCGAAGCGGTGCGCCGACATCTGCGTTCTTCTCGCTCTCGGCATGTGCTGGTGGGGGGCATCAACGATCCCAGCGCTCTTGGAGCCCTGCGCGCTTTTGAGGAGGCTGGTCGAGCGGAGAATTGCGCCATCATGGGGCAGAACGCTTCGCGCGAGGGAAGAGCGGCACTCCGCGAGCCCAAGACTCGCTTTGTAGGATCCGTGGCCTACTTTCCCGAGCGCTACGGAGAGAACTTGATTCGCGTGAGTCTCGACATTTTGAACCAACGTCCGGTGCCGCCTGCGGTTTTTGTGGAACACAAGCTCGTCACTCCTGGTACGGTCGATCATTACTATCCCAACGATCAGTTGGAACAACTGGTGAGATCGGAATCTTCCGTGCTCCAGCGCGAACATCGGTCAGCCTAGATTCAGTTTCTGATCGTTCGCGGATTCGGGGCAAAGGGAGCGGAAAGTAATCGCAGAAGCTCTCTGGCTGCTCCACTGTTTCCACACCACTGCGTTGTCGCAAAACATTTCGCAATGCAGAATTGGTATGTCCTTTCCTAACGCTTGAAAACCACCACTTGAGACCTCTCCGCCGTGGCCTAAGTTCTTTGTCACGTCAGGCATTTCCTCGTTTCCTATGCACGATGGCAGGTTGTTTCTCATTGCAAAACGCGAGCCGTTTCTTACTTGCCGGTTGACGGTGCGCAACGACCGGTGTGAGCATCCGCGCCAGTGCGACAGCTGTTTGGGGCACGGGGGCCAAGCTACAAGTTTCTTTGGTCGCCAAAGAGAGGAAATCGACATGTCCATGATGACACGTAATTTCTTGCAGTTGTTGCTGGTAATTTCGGCGGCGGGTTTGCTGTACGCACAAGGCGGCGCCTACGGAACTATCCTCGGAACCGTCACAGACAATTCCGGCGCGGTAGTGGCCAATGCCAAGGTCGATGTAACCAACGTGGAGACGGGGGTCGTAGCTCGCACCAAGACCAGTTCCTCGGGTGATTTCACAGTGCCCTCCCTCAACCCTGGACGCTACAGCGTAGCGGTTGAATCCACCGGATTTCAGAAATCATTGACCACCGGCGTGGTCTTGGCGGTGGACCAAAGCGCGCGTGTTAACGTGGTCCTCAAGGCGGGCGCAGTTTCGACCACTATCGAAGTCAATGCCGAGGCCGTGACTTTGGACACGGACAGCTCTGCGCTGTCGCAAGAGGTGAGCCAACAGCAGGTGGAGGCGCTTCCGTTGAACGGGCGCAACTTCATGCAATTGCTGCTGATCGGCGCCGGCGCGGTCACCGTGGGCGGCGAGCAGGGCACCATGCGCCAGGGCGAAGGCAACGCCGTGAGTATCAACGGTGGCCGGCCAGAAGGCAACAACTACACGCTGGACGGATTGATCAACACCGATACGGCTCTGGTTACTCCGGCGGTGGTTTTGTCGCAGGACGCGATTCAGGAATTCAAGGTGGAGAGCGGCACGTACTCGGCCGAGTACGGCTACAGTGCCAGCCAGATCAACATTATCAGCAAGGGCGGCGGGAACCAACTCCACGGCGCAGTATTCGAGTTCAATCGCAATGACACGTTCGACGCAGTGCCATTCCCCACATATACCGATTTCAAGTCGGGAGTCCCAACCGCGAACCCGGAGTTGCGCCAGAACCAGTTCGGATTCGTGGTGGACGGACCGGTCTACATTCCCAAGGTCTATGACGGCCGCAACAAGACCTTCTTCATGGCCAACTACGAGGGCTGGCGCATCATCAACGGCCAACGGGTGAACTACATGATGCCCAATCCGGCGACCTTGACCGGTGATTTCTCGGGTGAGACTTATCCCGCTGGAGTCGCGGGTTTGCCCGGTGGCCCTCTGCCCAACTACGGCACTGCCGCTTGCACCTCCCTGCTCGCCGCCGCCTACAACTGCATGCCGGTTGACCCGCTAACCGGACAGCCATTCCCCGGGAACGTTGTTCCCGGAAGCCGCTTTACCAGCCGGATCGGGATGGTTGCAGTTGCCAACCATTTCTGGGCGACGCCGACGGTTCCCAACCAGCCTGAGGGAGTCGTTAACTACATCAAGAATTATGGCTTCCCCTTGACCACCAACCAGCAGACCTATCGAGGGGATCAGAACCTCGGCAGGTTTGGTTCAGTCTTTTTCCGGTTCACCAAATCCCACTATCAGAACAGTGGGCCGTACAACTCCATGGATCTTGTCCACGGCACTGAACTGTATTTCGAAGACCAGAAGAACTATGCCGGGTCCTACACTCTCAACCTTGGACCTAAAAACGTAAATACGTTCCGTATGGGGTACCTGCATGCTAACGCGCCCCAGGGAGGCGTCGCCATACCTTCCGCCCAGGTGACTGCCCTCGGGGAAACCGGGGTATTCACGAAGTTTGGGCCTCTCCAGCAGACGTGGCCCAACGTAGGACTGACGACGTACGGCAGCGGCGGCGGCTCGGTCAATTCCTACAGCGGATCCGAGCAGCCAGCGTGGGAGTTTGCCGATTCGTTCACTTCGGTTCACGGAAAGCACACCATTGGACTGGGTTTCGACATACGCCGTTTGAAGTTGATTCGTAACCTGGATGACGATTTCTACGGCGACTGGGGCTTCAGTGCGTCGCTGATTCAGACTAACAGCGCGATTATCCCTAAAACGGGTCTATCGAGTTGTCCCAATGCGCCGGTGTCGGTCAATGGCGGGGCGCCCGCACCCCTATGCGGCACCGGCAATGCGACTGCCGACATGATGCTGGGATACTACTCGGGGGTAGGGGGATTCTTCCCCGGTCCACTGAGTCCTACGAACACCGCCGGCAACCCGCAAACGCACGTGTTTAATTACTACGCCCCCTATGTGCAGGACGACTGGAAGGTGACCCAAAGGCTGACCCTCAATCTGGGCCTGCGGTGGGATTACCGGGCCGCCGCCTATGAGCAATCGAACCACTTCTTCTGGCTTGACGTGACCAACCCTAATGGCGGGCTGTGCTACGCCGACAAGGCGCTATCGAACAACGGCGTGGCGCCGGGAGGCGATGCGACGAGCGGCCCTATCCTGAGGTATTGCGGCTCCGTGCCCCACCCCGGCTCGAAGAAGCCCTTCGCTCCACGATTCGGCTTTGCCTACCGGCTCACTAACAAGACGGTGGTGCGCGGCGGCTACGGAATCTTCTTCGACTCTTCGGAAGGACGTGAAATCGACGACTCCGCGGACATTTATCCGTACAGTATTCGAAACAACTTGAGCCCCGGATCCGATCCCACCATACCATTCAAGCTCAGCAACCAGCAGTTCGCGAGTTTCTCCAACTTGGCGCCGTTCCCCGCATCGACCCTGTCGTTCCTGGCGGTGATCGAGTCGGAAAATCCCATCAATCCCTATGTCCAGTCGTGGAATGTGTCGGTCGAGCGCGAGCTTGCCCGGAACACGACCTTAGAAGTGAACTATATCGGAACCCACGCGGTCCACCTGCTCGACCGTCGCAACATCGCGCAGCCGTTCCCCATTCCCGCATCCAGCCTGGCGTTCTGTCAGCACAAGGACGCGGGAGGCAACTACGACAACCTCAAACAAGCCCCCTGCACGAACACAAGTCGGTTGCCGTATAAGAATTTCACCAATTTCTACATCAACAGCGACTGGCACGGCTATTCTCATTACAACGCGATGAACGTGAAGTTTGAGCATCGCGCTGGCGACTTGGCCGTAACCGGAGTCTTCACCTGGGCCAAGAGCATGGATGACAAGTCGGCGGCGGCCGGAGTCGGCGCCACCGGCGAAGGCTTCCAGGGCACGATGGACAATCATCATCCCGAACTGGACTACGGACCTTCGGACTTCAACGTCGATCACCGGTTCGTGGCCAGCTACGTGTATCAACTGCCGATCGGTCGGGGAAAGAAGGTGCTGGGAGGAGTCGGCCGGGCAGCCAACCTGCTAGTGGGCGGCTGGGAACTCACCGGCATCACCACGTTCCAGACCGGATTCCCCTATAGTGTCTACGCCAACGACATAAGCGGCGTCCTCCAAGCTGTTCCCCAGCGTTCGGACCGCGTCTCCGGCTGCGGCATCCACTCCGGCCTGTCGGGTCCGTTCCAGCGTCTGAATCCGGCCTGCTTTACTCAACCTGCTCTCGGTGTGTTCGGGACTACCGGGCGAAACATTCTGCGCCAGCCTGGTATCAACAACTGGGATATGGGTATCGGAAAGGCGTTCGTGATCAGTGAACGGGTCAGATTCGCCTTACACCTGGACACGTTCAACACCTTCAACCATCACCAATACGGCGGTGACGTGGGCGGCCTGGTCCTCGCAGGGTCGGGCGGCAACGCTGCCATCTCCCGTACGGTCGGTGCTTCCGACTTCGGTCAAATTACCCAGGCATCGTCGTCTCGTATCCTTCAACTGAGTGGGAAGTTAACCTTCTGAGAAATGGCTTCACGCTGCCCGTTTACTCTGCCACGCCTTTCGGGGCGTGGCAGATTTGTCTTGCCCGGGAATGCTTCCCGTCTGGGAGGCTGCCGTGATGACCAGTGTGAAACTGCTGGAGGCGGTTGCCCCGGCCGAGTTCACCGTCACTGTCGGCACATATGTGCCTTGCGGTGCCGAGGCATTGGCCGTGAACGCAAGTGAACCGGAAGGGCTTGTGTCCGATGCTGAATATTTCACTTGAACCCCGCTGGGCAGGCCGCTAACGCTCACCAGAGCGGTCTCGCTGGTTGAGGTGATGTTGATTGGCACAATCACTTGCATTCCGTCTTGCGGTACGACCACAGTGGAAATTGGGAGCGAAACCGCGATTGGCTGTTGCGTGATGATAAGGCCGCCACGCCCGCCGCATCCTCCCGCCAGAATCGCTCCCGGCAAGGCTGCGGCAGACAGCAGACGAAGCAGGCGAACCATAGATCGCATCAAGAATTCCGCCCCCAGAGTCCCCAAGATATGTAATTGGGAGTTGCTGAGAAATCAAGTCAAAGGCGTCCGGTAAGTCTATGCCGTAGTCAACCGTGGATTGAGAGGACGTTGGTTGTCAAACAAGTTCGAAGAGCCATTCTGATCGATGTGTAGTGAGGTACACTCGGGGCATGCTTCACTTCCCAAGGACGGTATTGAAAGGTGCGGCATTTGCTATTTGTCTCTGGGCCTGCGCCGGACACTGCCAAAGCTCGGCCGACGCGGAAATTGAGCGCTATTCGCAGGAGGGGCAAAAGGCGTTAGCAGAGGCACGCTACCCCGAGGCCGAGCGCGCTTTCGAAAAGCTGCGGAGTCTCGAGCCCGACGTTCCCGAGATCTACGCCAACCTGGGGCTCATCTACTTTCAGGAGAAGAAATTCGAGCAGGCTGTTCCGTCTTTGCGACATGCCCTCAAGGTCAATCCGTCACTCCCTAAGCTGGATACCCTGCTGGCCATGTCGCTGTCAGAACTCGGTCAATACCAGGAGGCGCTGCCAGGGCTGGAAAAAGGGTTCCATCGCTCGGCGGATACTGCCATCAAGCGGATGTGCGGCCTGCAGTTGGAGAGGGCCTACACCTGGCTACACCAGGACGGCAAGGCAGTGGAGGTCGCGGTGGATCTGGATCGTCTCTATCCCAATGATCCCGAGGTTCTTTACCACGACGCGAAGATCTTTGGAAATGTTGCTTTCCTGAGCGTACAGAAGTTGGCCAGGATCGCTCCCAACTCCGTTTGGCGCCACCAGGCTGCCGGCGAAGCCTATGAAAGCCAGGGATCGTACGTCCAGGCGATCGACCAATATCAGCGGGTGATTGCGATCGATTCCCGCCGGCCGGGCGTTCACTATCGACTGGGTCGAACGTTTCTTGCTCGCTCGCGAGACGCTACCTCCACAGATGATCGCAACCAGGCGATGAAAGAGTTCGAAAAAGAACTGGAGCTCGATTCCAGCAACGCTAACGCGGCGTACGAACTCGGGGATATCTATCGTACTTCAGGCCAACTCAACGAAGCCAAAGATGCCTTTGAGCTGGCCCTGAAGTCTCATCCGGACTTTGAAGAGGCCCATCTAGGTCTGGCATCGGTTCTGCTGTCACTGAGTCAGCCGGGGCTTGCGCTGCCGCATGTTCAGAAAGCCATCGCTTTGAATCATGACGACGCTGTGTCCTGGTATCGGCTGGCGAGAGCAGAAAAGGCCCTGGGCAACACCGCGGAGGCCGAGAAGGCAGACGCCGAATTTCAGCGGCTCCGGCAGAAATCCAGTGAGCACATCGCGCCGCAGGCTATATTCACGCCCGATCAGGTCACGAAGCAGGAAGTCGACCCCAACGCCGCGCAATGAATCGTCGTTGCTCAGGTTATGGCAGGGTGACCACTGAGACCGAATATCCTGCCAGCTTCACAGAGTCAGCGGTCAGCTTCGTGCTCGAGGGGGGCTGGAAGCCCGTGGTCTGATCCACGTAATCAACTTGGCCCCCGCTGGCGCCGACTACAGAGACATCAAATGTCCGATCCCGCTTATTGACCAGCAGCACTCGCCGTTTCCCATCATGCGTTGCAAAGGCAAGCGTGTAGATATAGGGGTTGTTCGGCTTGGCCTCCTCGATCTCTACTAGTTTGTCGTTGGCGCCGAGATTGTCGTGAATCAGCTTCAGGACCCAAAACCGCGCATTCGGCTTGCCGTCGTTCCAATCCACCATCGACACGCTAGGGAACTGAGTCGGAAAGCCCACCAGTTGGGACTCGCCGGCGACATCGATGCCTATATTCGTCAGCTCACCGAAAAGGTAGGCATACAGCGCTCCAGCCAGATTCCAATACGAGTTCTCGATTGGCTTGGCGACGTGTCCAGGCTCTCCCTGCGTAAGGTCATCAGCCGAGATCACGCCCAGTTCGTCGATCGTGGTCTTAGTCTCGGGAGAAAGGCGTTTCCGAATCGATTCCACGTAGCGCACCGTTTTCAGAAATCCATCCGCCTGATCAAAATACGTGAACTGCTCCACCTCTGGTGTTTCGTCCGGGGTAGGAATTGCGTAGAAGTGATAGGAGATGAAATCCAGCGGAACGCAGGGCTGGTGGTGTTTGTGGTCAAGGAAGTACTCAAAATAGTGCGGGTCGGTCTCCATGGCCAGCGCCATCCCAACGAACTTCATACCGGGCTGCTCTTTCTTTATGGCGGTGACGACTGCATCGTAAAGGCGAGAGTAGGTTTCAGGGTCGATGTGGTGCTCGAAGTCGATTTCGTTCAGCACCTCCCAGTGCGAGATTGAATAGTGGTAGCCCGACTCGTGACGTTTGCCGATTTCATCGGTGAAGCCGCCGTTCGTGTACCAGGCCACCAGTCGTGCGTAGTAATCGGCTACTTCTTTCATGCTGGGATCACGTAGTTCGGTGCCGCGCTCGTAGTCCCACGTGACCTGATCTGGGTCCGCGGGATAGGTCCACGGTTTGTCGGACTTGTACATCCACTGCGGAATCGTACTGAAGTTGAGAATGACCGAGTGCCCCTTAGTGGCGTCGAGGAAGTCGATCGTCATCGGATCGATCGCGGCGAAGTCCCAGAACGTCTTGCCGTCAGCAGGAGGCTCCAGTTCGGCCACGCCCAGCTTCGGATAGGGGAGCCATGGTACGTAACGCACGTAGTCAGCCTGCAAATCGTGCAGCGACTTAAATGCATTGTCGTGAACCGGCGTCCCGCGACGTAAAGGAGGATTTACCACGACTTGCAGAGTCGGCGTCGTCTGGGAAATGCGCGAGATCTTGTCCCAGTGAACGGTAATCTTGGCAGGCTGGTCTTGTGCGACTGAGAGTTGGGCCAACAGCACGACGACCAGCAGAGCTATTGAAGTCCTCGGCAACTCGCAGTTCATTGTCTCCTCCGGAAGATCGAGTCGATGACACTTGCGGCGTTTGAGCAACGTCCTTTGTGAGGCCGAATGTTCGCACTCACTGGCGGGAACGTCAATCGCCGATTGCCAGGAGCGAACTTATTTCGCGATGACAAACGGCACTCGCACGAGCCGCGCCGCAGTGCCCGCCACTTGTCGCGTATTTTTTAAAGGAAGCTGCATTCTGCTCCACTTTATCCAAGGGCTCAACGTTAGGAGTGTGGTTTTGCAATGCAGAACGGCCCGGCCATCGTGCGGCATGGCTTGCGGCTCAAACGCACAGCGACTATGCTGGCCAACGATTCCTAAAACGTTTGATTAAGACTGACGAAAGCGTCGAGCGAAGACCACTCATGACCACTCCGGATCCGCTCAAGGTCGGCCTCTTCGGAATCGGTCTGGATACCTACTGGCCACAATTTCCCGGGCTGCAGGAGCGCCTGGCCGGCTACGTCACGCAAGTCGCTCGAAAACTCGCGGGCCCCCGCGTCCAGGTGGTCAACCTGGGCTTGATCGATACGCCTGAGAAGTCGCTTTCGGCCGGGCACGAATTTCGCAAAGCGGACGTCGACCTCATCTTCCTATATGTCACGACCTATGCCCTATCCTCAACGGTGCTGCCCGCAGTGCGCCGGGCGAAGGTCCCCGTTATCATTCTGAATCTTGCGCCAGCGGCGGCGATCGACTACGACAGCTTCAATCGCATGAACGACCGCACAAAAATGACAGGAGAGTGGCTCGCCCACTGCCAGGCATGCCCGGTTCCAGAAATTGCCAACGTGTTCAACCGCTGTCGGATTCCGTTCTTCCAGGTGAGCGGCATGTTGCAAGACGATCCCGAGGCCTGGGGTGAGATCTCGGAGTGGATCGACGCGGCCCGCGTCGCCCACATCATGGAACACAATCGTCTCGGTGTGATGGGCAACTACTACGGCGGCATGCTCGACATCTATTCGGACCTAACGCAGCATTGCGCTTACTTCGGAGGTCACATCGAGATCCTTGAGGTGGAAGAATTGGCTGCTTTGCGGCGAGAGGTCGGACAGGCTGATCTTCAAAGAAAAGTCGCGGAATTCAGGGCCACGCTGGATGTACAGCCGGACTGCTCCGCCGAGGAACTGGAGCGCGCGGCCCGTACTTCTGTGGCCCTCGACCGGTTGGTCGAGATTCACGCGCTCGGTTCCTTGGCGTACTACCACAAGGGGGTGGGGAGCGGCGAAAACGAAGATGCCATCAGTTCCATCATCCTGGGAACGAGTTTACTGACCGCACGCGGCGTTCCCGTAGCAGGAGAGTACGAAATCAAGAACGTCCAAGCCATGAAGATCCTCGACTCATTTGGCGCCGGAGGATCGTTCACCGAATACTATGCAGTCGACTACAACGACGATGTGGTTCTTATGGGACACGACGGCCCGGGCCACATCGCGATTGCCCAGGGAAAGACCAAGGTGCGTCCGCTGGAGGTCTACCACGGCAAGGTGGGGCACGGGCTCTCCGTGGAGATGTCAGTAAAGCAGGGGCCAGTGACGCTGCTCTCAGTGGTGCAGACTGTAGACGGGAAACTAAGGTTGCTCGTGGCTGAAGGAGAATCCGTGGCGGGTCCGATTTTGGAAATCGGCAACACGAACAGCCGTTACCGCTTTTCGCTTGGCGCCAGAAACTTTATGAATCAGTGGAATGTCCACGGCCCTGCCCACCACTGTGCCGTTGGAGTGGGACACATCGCAAGCAGGCTAAGAAAGTTTGGCGCGTTGCTGGGCATGGAATGCATACAAGTCTGTTGAATCGTGGGGCGCAACAACTACCGCTTTCCGGAGTGCTCCAGTTGTGCAATGCGAAACAGATGCAGAGTGGTTTCGGGCGCTCTCCCGATTGGCTGACAGCCTAGCAAGCCCGGCCAACAAAGCGCGGATCAAGCGGTCTTTCAACCTTGGCGCTTCTTCCGTGGCACTACCGTCTTTGGCATAGCGAAACGGCGGGTACCAGGAGTTCTCCGGTTGACACTCGCGCCGACGAGGTGCAACCATCCCCGCCGTTGAGTTGCTGGTAGTAACGACTGCCCTGCGCAGGAGAAAGAACCGTGAAGAGGATCCTGACAGTTTGCGTGATGATCGTGTTCTTAGGGTTGACCGCGGCCGCTTGGGCTGCTCCGGTGCATTTGCGGTGCGAGTACCTGGTGAACCCTCTTGGGATCGACCAGCCTTTGCCTCGCCTCTCCTGGCAGAGCAATAACTCCGAGCGCAACTGGAAGCAGGCTGCCTACGAGATTCTAGTGGCAAGCACTCCAGAGCAGTTGAGCGCCGGCAGCGCAGACATTTGGGACAGCGGAAAAAGCAATTCTGGAGAATCGGTCGACATCGTTTACCGCGGGCCAGTATTGGAATCCCAGCACCGCTACTACTGGAAGGTAAGAGTCTGGGATACGGCCGGACAAATGTCCGAATCGGACGAACCCGCATGGTGGGAGACGGGTCTCATGCACCCCGAGGACTGGAAGGCAAAGTGGATCGCCTGGAAAAATCCCGAAGATCAGGCCG
Source organism: Candidatus Sulfotelmatobacter sp. (assembly GCA_035511455.1). Taxonomy (GTDB): domain Bacteria; phylum Acidobacteriota; class Terriglobia; order Terriglobales; family Acidobacteriaceae; genus Sulfotelmatobacter. The sequence continues at coordinate 71,737 of DATKFH010000075.1, forward strand.
ACCGCGAGGGAATTCGCTGGATTTGGCTCAAAGGCCAGGATGCCTTGGCCGTAGTTCCGAAGACATCCGCGACCTTTCGAGTGAGTCTGACTCTTAAAGAAAAGCCACGAGACGCGGCACTGTCGCTCGCGGTTCGCGGCGACTTCACAGCAACCGTGAACGGCCACGAAGTAGGACGAAAGAAAGAATGGGGTACTTTCGACCGGAGGGACATTGCCGACAAACTCATAGCCGGCAAGAATTCGATTGCGGTACACCTTACCGCTCCGGACGTGCCTCGGAGGGGGCCGAACGCCGGAGCCACAACCTCGAAGGCCGCGCTGGCAGCGCTAGTAAAGATCAAGCTCAACGACGGTTCGGTCATGCGCATTCCCACCAGCGAGAAATGGGAGGCGGTTCCAGAAAAGGAGTCGAGTGGGCAGCCAGCTCAAACCGTCGGCGATTTGACCGACAAGCGCCTCGGCGATCCTGGACCGCTGCCGCAGCCGGCGGCCTACCTGCGCCGAACGCTGTCGGTGACGAAGAACGTTCATAGCGCAAGACTTTACGTGACCGCTCTCGGAAGCTACCGCGCTTATCTGAACGGCAGCCGCGTCGGCGCCGACGTCCTGACGCCAGACTTCACCGAATACCGCAAACGCGTCCTCTATCAAACCTACGATGTAACCAATTTGCTGACGAACGGCAACAATGCCATCGGCGCGCTCCTCGGTGACGGCTGGTATGGCAGCCCGCTCACCTGGGTCGGGATGCATTTCTTTTCCCCGCCGAATCGCTTCCGGGCGCAACTCGAACTCGACTACGCGGACGGCAGCCACGAGACGGTGGCTACCGATGATTCGTGGAAGGCGGCGGCCTCTCCCATCATTGAGTCTCAGATCTACGGCGGGGAAGTTTACGACGCACGCTTGGAGCAGGACGGATGGAAAGCGGCCAAATTCGAGGACTCGCACTGGTCTTCGGCGGTTGTTTCGGAAGCTCCGTCCATTGCCATCTCAAGCCAGATCACAGACCCCGCTCGCGTTATCGCCACGCTTGATCCCAAGCAGGTGACTCCCCTCTCCAACGGAACTTACATTTTCGACATGGGTCAGAACATGGTGGGATGGGTGACCCTGAAAACGAAAGGCGCGTCGGGCACCAGAGTCCGCCTGCGTTTTGCCGAAATTCTGAATCCGGATGGGACCATTTACACAGAAAATCTGCGCAACGCCGATGCGACCGACGTCTACATTCTACGAGGTGGCGACGAAGAAACGTTCGCGCCCCACTTCACTTTCCACGGCTTCCGCTATGTTGAGATCACAGGCTACCCCGGAGTGCCCAGTCTCGATGCCCTCAAAGGAGAAGTCGTCAGCAGCGTCAGCGGCGATCCCGTTGCCAGGCTCACCACATCGAGCGACCTGGTGAACCACATGTGGTCGATCGGCATTTGGGGTCAGCGCGGAAATTTTCTAAGCATTCCTACCGATTGCCCACAGCGCGACGAACGCCTGGGGTGGATGGGAGATGCTGGCGTCTTCTGGCGTACGGGAAGCTACAACTTCGACATCGCCGCGTTCTCACAGAAGTTCATGCAGGACATCGTCGACGCTCAAACCAGCGAGGGCGCGTTTACCAATGTTTCACCCAACACACTCCCGTTCGGCGGAGGGGGAACAGAAGGTACGTCGGCATGGAACGAAGGCAGGGTAGGCGCTCCGGGCTGGGGTGACGCCGGAGTGATCGTTCCCTGGACGACATGGATGCAATACGGAAACAAAGCCATCATCGAACAGAACTGGGATGCCATGCGGCGCTGGATGGACTTCATCCAAAGCAGGAATCCTGACTTCCTTCGCAAGAAGGGCGTGGGCCCCAACTTCGCAGACTGGCTCGCCCCCGATGAGCGTACAAATAAAGATCTGCTTGCCACGGCCTACTGGGCTCTGATCGCCCACATGATGTCACAAATGGCGCACGCCGTCGGCAAGGAGGACGACGCCAAACGCTACGACGAAGTTGTGCAGAACATCCGCTCCGCTTTCCAGAAGGCTTATATCAAGGATGATGGCGAAGTCGGGACCGGAACGCAGACTTCTTACGTTGTCGCCCTGTACACAAAAATGGCGCCCACAGGGCTCGAGCCCTTGCTGGTCGACAAACTGGTGAAGGAGATCGAGTCGCGCAACTGGCATTTGTCGACAGGATTCCTGGGCACTCCCTTCCTGCTGTTCACCCTCGCCGATCATGGGCGGAGCGATGTCGCCTATCGTCTCTTGCTGAACGAAACCTATCCTTCGTGGGGCTACATGCTCTCGAAGGGAGCGACTACCTGGTGGGAGCGCTGGAATGGAGATACGGGCGATCCCTCCATGAATTCTTACAATCACTATGCGTTCGGATCCGTGATTGCGTGGGTCTATCGCTACGCCGCCGGAATCGATACCACTCCCGACTCGCCCGGCTTCAAAGAGATCGTCATTCACCCGCACCTCGACTCGCGCATGACCTCGGCGCGAGCGGAATATGAGTCGGTCTACGGCACGATCGTCAGCGATTGGAGCGGAACGGCGGCGGGCCCGTTTTCTCTCAAGCTCACGATTCCCGCCAATACTTCGGCCAAAGTCTTCCTGCCGGAAATTCCCGGGGCGCACCTCACGGAAGACGGCAATCCCGTGGCGTCTGAGCAAGAGGGAGGATCGCGTGTGGTGATGATTGGTGCGGGGTCGTACAACTTTGAGCTTAAGTGAGGCAGCCTGGGGAACCGAACGCCAACGGAAGGGAATTGAAATCGGGAATCGGAGGACTCACACGGTGAGCTACACTCTCGCTGCAGTCATTCGGAAACTGGCTCTTTTCACATTCATAGTCAGCGTTGGAGTCTCAACATTCGGACAGAATCTGGAAGCCGGCTTCGAGACACCGCCGAATTCGGCGAAGCCACGGGTGTGGTGGCACTGGATGAATGGCAACATCACCAAGGAAGGCATCAAGCTTGACCTCGAGTGGATGAACCGTGTCGGCATCGGCGGCTTCCAGAACTTCGACGCGTCACTCGGCACGCCCAAACTGGTGGACAAGCGTTTGATTTACATGACGCCGGAGTGGAAAGACGCGTTCCTCTTCACCACCAAGCTCGCCGACCAACTTGGACTCGAAGAAGCAATCGCGGGTTCACCGGGCTGGAGCGAATCAGGCGGGCCCTGGGTGAAGCCCAGCCAGGGTATGAAAAAAGTCGTGTGGAGCGAAACTAGGATTGAAGGCGGCAAGCCTTTCAACGGCGTGTTACCACACCCGCCCACGGTTAGCGGCCCCATTCAAAATATTCCGATCTTCGATTTTCTGGCCATGATAGGTGGCCAGGCACCGGCAGCGCCGCCGTCCTTTTACGCTGACAGCGCAGTCATCGCTTATCGCGCACCCGAAAGCGATGTCCCTGTGTCCGCGCTGCAACCAAAGATTACTTCGAGCGCCGGGAACCTCGACTTAGCTTTGTTAACGGACGGAGACTTGGTCAAAACCACACAATTGCCAAAGGCCCCGGCAGGCCAGCAATCGTGGGTTCAGTATGAATTTCGAAGCCCGCAGACGATGCACGCCGTGACTCTGGTGCTCAACGATCCGGGCGCAGCGGCGGCCAACATGTTTGGAGCGGCGCCATCCATCGCCGAGGTACAGGCCAGCGATGACGGCCAAACTTTCCGCAAGCTTACCGACATTCCCAACGATGGCGGCGAGGAACACACCATCGCATTCCTCGGGACCGCGGCACGTTTCTTCCGAGTAGCCTTCACCGACAAGCCTCCATCGGGAGAAAGTAACATGACTTTTGATGTCGAGAATCCTTTTGGAGATTTCGGCAACGCGAAGCCCAACCCCAACTTCGAGATTTCGGAACTGGTGCTCCACCCGGACGCCCGCGTCAGCCGCTTCGAAGAGAAAGCTGGCTTTGCCAACCTCCAGAGTTTCGAATCCTTCGCAACGCCCCCTGTCGCCGCTGCCGATGCGATTCGCAAGAGCGACACCGTGGATCTGACCTCCAAGATGCACCCCGACGGCACGCTCGACTGGACTCCGCCGCAGGGCCGCTGGGTTGTTCTGCGCTTTGGCTACTCGCTCACTGGAGTAACCAACCATCCCGCATCCCCGGAAGGCACAGGACCTGAAGTGGACAAGCTCAGCCGCGACGATGTCCGGGAGTACATGAACACGTACCTCGATAACTACAAGAGCGCGGTTGGCCCACTCATGGGAAAGCAAGGTTTGAAATATGTGATCAATGACAGTTGGGAAGCCGGCACGGCGAATTGGACCGACAATATGATTGCCGAGTTCAGCAAGCGTCGCGGCTATGATCCGCGTCCATGGATGCCGGTGCTGACGGGCCGCGTAATCGAGAGTTCGGAGTCAAGCGAGCGCTTTCTTTGGGACTTCCGAAAAACTCTGGGCGACCTGCTGGCCGAGTATCACTACGACCAGATTACGGCCATGCTCCACGAACGTGGGATGGGTCACTATGGCGAGTCTCATGAAGAGGGCCGCGCTTTCATTGGGGACGGCATGGAGGTGAAACGCAGTAACGATGTTCCCATGTCGGCGATGTGGACGCAGAAACCGGGAGTCAACAAAGACCTGCCCGGCTACAACGCGGACATTCGTGAATCCGCTTCCGTGGCGCACATTTACGGTCAGAATCTAGTCGCGGCCGAATCCATGACCGCCTCGTCGGGCGCGTGGGCGTGGTCGCCAGCAACCCTGAAACCGACCGCTGATAAAGAAATGGCGATGGGATTGAATCGATTCGTCATCCACACCTCGGTTCACCAACCGCTACTCGACAAAAAGCCGGGCCTTTCTCTCGGACCCTTCGGACAATGGTTCACCCGCAACGAAACCTGGGCGGAACAGGCTACGCCTTGGGTTCGATACCTCGCGCGGAGTTGCTATCTGCTGCAGCAGGGTCATTTCGCTGCGGATATCGCTTATTTCTACGGGGAGGATTCCAACCTGACCGCGTTATTCGGAAAGCAGGGTCCGGACGTACCCGAAGGCTACAACTTCGACTACTTCAACGCCGACGCAGTGGTGCACGTGCTCAAGTTCGAAAACGGTCAACTCGCCACGCCCAGCGGCATGACATATCACGCGCTCGCGCTCGATCCTCACAGCCAGCACATGTCCCTTCCTGTGTTGCGGAAGATTCGCGACCTGGTTGAGGCAGGGGCCGTCGTCTCCGGTCCGAAGCCCACCGACACCCCAAGCCTGAGCGACGATCCGAAAGAATTCCAGAGTATTGTCGATCAGCTATGGGGTTCCGGCGCCGGCAATTCCGTCGGCAAGGGCAGAGTCTATGGCGACCAGAAGTTAGCGGACGTGCTCGCCGCCGTTGATGTGGAGCCGGACTTCGCATACACGAAACCGGAATCCGATGCCAATCTGCTGTTCGTTCACCGCAAGCTTGTTGATGGAGATCTTTATTACGTGGACAATCGTAATAACCGCGACGAGGCGTTAGACGCAACCTTCCGTGCGGACGGGAAAGAAGCCGAACTATGGCATGCAGATACCGGCCTGATGGAGCCCTCTGCCTACCTCATCGTAGGAGGCCGCACCACGGTCCCCCTGCACCTCGAGCCGTGGGGCACTGTCTTCGTCGTATTCCGTAAAAATGCGAAGACCCCATCGCGCACCCTTCCGACGATCAGGGAAGAAGCCATCGCGACCGTAGAGGGTCCCTGGGATCTCAGCTTCGAGCCGGATCGCGGAGCCCCTGCGAAAATCACTCTCGATAAGTTGGCCTCTTGGAGCGACAACCCCGACGAAGGAGTCAAGTACTTCTCTGGCACAGGTACCTATACTAAAACGATTCAAGCTCCGCCCGACTGGTTCAAGCATGACACTAAGCTGTCAGTTGACTTGGGCGAAGTAAAGAATCTGGCGGAAGTCTCGGTCAACGGTAAGCCCCTCGGCATTCTATGGAAGACACCTTACCGCGCCGACGTTACTAGCGCCTTGAAGCCGGGCCCGAACACCGTCGAGATCAAGGTCACGAACCCTTGGGTGAACCGGATCATCGGCGACCGCCAGCCTAATCCTCCCAAGACTTACACTTTTACGTCGCCGAAGTTCTACAAGGCGGACTCGAAACTCGTTTCGTCCGGGCTGCTGGGGCCGGTCAAGATCCTGCGTTCAACGGTTCAAGAGAAATCGAACTAAAAAGGAGAGACGCTCCATTCTGTTGCGGCGCAAGCCGCCGCAAGCCGCGCAAGCCGCTGAATTCCTTGACAATAGGGACTGATCCGCCTAGCATCGCTGGCCAGACGCGAATGCGTGCCGCGACCGTCAAAGTGTGCCTCCGGCAGCCTCGCGCGACTCACAGTAAGTCTCCTGGTACCAGGTGAAGCCGGCATGAAGTTGTTGTCGAGAGTGGTGTGGGCGGAGGGCATGTATCTGGCTCCGCAGCATTTTCAGGCGCAAAACCGCTATTTCGAGGAGGCCGTTCACTTTGCCACGGCCAGCCTGTGGAAGGACGCGTACGGACTGGCGGCGTGCCAACTCGATGCCGATGCGTTGCGCAATGGCACCGTGAGCTTGTTGCACGCGCGCGGAATGTTTCAGGATGGCCTGCCTTTTGATATTCCTGAATGTGATCCTCGCCCCGATCCCTACAACATTGCCGAACAGTTTCAACCCGCCACTGACAATTTGACGGTGGCCCTTGCCATTCCCCGCTGGGTGCCCGGCCAGCAGAACTGCGACCTGGATCCGATTCCGTCCGGGAGTGCTCGCTACACCAGCACCGTCGAAATGGTTAGCGACGAGAACACAGGACTTGACGCCAAGCCGGTGCAGTTAGGCAAGAAAAATATTCGCTTAGTTGTCCTGTCAAAAGAAGACGATAATTTGCTGACTCTTCCCATTGCCCGGGTCATGCGTGATCAGTCCGGTCACTTCGTCTACGATCCGACCCATGTCCCACCTTGTCTGCGTCTGAGTTCGAACGAGCGGCTTACCGCCATGCTGCAGCGACTGGTTGAAATTCTGGAGGAGAAGAGCGCCGTCGTCACGCAAGAGCAGCAGCAAGCGGGTGGAAAATTCCAGACTGGCATGTCGGCCCGCCAGGTCGCTCAGTTCTGGTTTCTGCATGCCATCAACTCCAGTCTGACTCCGTTGCGCCATATTCTGCTGGCAAAACACCGGCATCCCGAAGAACTTTTTCGCGAAATGTCGCGGCTCGCCGGGGCACTCTGTACCTTCAGCCTCGACAGCAATCCCCGTTCACTCCCCGCCTATAACCACTATGATCCCGGTCCGGGCTTCACCTACCTCGAGGAGCACATCCTGCGGCACCTCGAGATAATTGTTCCCTCGCAGGCGATCGTGATTCCGCTTGCACCCGCGGCACGATATTTCCACGAAGGGCAGATTCGCGACCAACGCTGTCTGGGACGTTCCCGCTGGGTGCTGGGCGTGCGGTCGCCGGTGGGAGAAGCCGACGTTATCTCGAAGACTCTCAAGCTGGTGAAGGTGTGTTCCGCACAGTTTGTTCCAGAACTCGTGAAACGAGCCCTACCCGGTCTGACACTAACCCATATGCAGGTCCCGCCCGCGGCAATTGCCGCCAAGGTCGACAGCCAGTACTTCGTCGTCACCCGGAGCGGCCCTTGCTGGGAACACATCATGCAAACTTCTAGAGTCGGTGTGTATGTGCCGGGCGAACTGCCATCCCCTGAAGTTGAACTGATCGTTTTGCTTGAGAGTTGACATGGGATCAACACAAGTTACACCACTAGGAAGTTACCGGGGATCGAGTCCTGCTCTGGATCGGCGGGGTTGGAACCTCGCGCTGGGCTTTCAGGAAGTGTTCACCGCCGTGGTGCGGTTGCGCTACAACCGCCAGGCGGTCATGGACCCCGAAGCCTTCCGGGCACAGATGAGACAAGGGTTGCGGGTCGCCGAACAGGAAGCGCGCAGTCGCGGCTGCAACCCGGAAGACGTAAGGCAGGTGATTTTTGCAGTTGTGGCTTTTCTCGACGAATCGGTGCTGAGTTCGGGAAACCCGGTATTTGCCAACTGGCCACGGCTCCCTTTGCAGGCGGAATTGTTTGGTCATCAACTCGCCGGCGAAGTCTTCTTCCAGGAATTGCAGAAGGCGCTGAACCGCAACGATTCCAACGAAGCAGCCGATCTGCTCGAGGTGTATTACCTCTGCCTGCTGTTGGGTTTTAAAGGACGCTATGCCGCAGGCGGGGACTTGCGGTCCATCATGGCAGCAATCCAGGAGAAGATCCGGCGGATTCGGGGCCCTGCCGGTCCCTTATCTCCGCGGGGCGCCATTCCTGCCGATGCGGTGCGCATCGTGCAATCGGATCGCTGGAGCCGAGTTCTGGGCAATGTCGCGCTGATCGTCGCAGGTCTGGCGCTGGTCGGATTCATCGTTTCCAAGTTCGTCCTGATGTCGGGAGTGTCGTCGCTCTCCGCTCTGGTGGCCGAAATACTGAGATAAGGGGGTTCGGATGTACTGGGTGACCATTCTAGTACTGCTGATTTACATGGTGCTGGTTTGGGTTTGCGGCAGTTTGCTGCATCTGCATGGCTCCGATATTTGGATATTGCGTGGTGTGCTTGCACTGTTGGGGCTGATCGCGGCAGGAGTCGTTTTGTGGTATCAGCACACGGTACGAAAAGCGAATGAGCCTCCCCCGGAAGACGGCTCCCGACCCAGCGGGACTGACGATCTGGATGCAGTAGTTCGGGAGGCGATCCGCCGGTTAAAGCACTCGACCCTGGGGAAAGGGACCAACCTTGGCAGCCTTCCGCTGGTGTTTGTTCTCGGAGATCCCGGCTCGACAAAGACGACCGTCGTTATTCATTCCGCGCTTGATCCGGAACTCTTGGCCGGGCAGGTGTATCGGGACACTGAGGTTCTGCCTACCTCATCGGCCAACATCTGGTACACGCGACAAGCCATTTTTGTAGACCCCGCTGGCGGGATGATGGGACAAGCCGACCGCTGGCGTCGACTGGTCAAGCTGCTGCAGCCGGCGCGTTTTTCGGCTGCCATTGGCAAACGGGCGCAAGCTCCGCGGGCTGCGATCGTGTGTTTTGATTGTGAGAATTTTCTGCAGTCAGGCGCGAGCGAAACTACCGTTTCTGCGGCACGCCGGCTCTCGGTGCGGCTGCAGGAAGTCTCCCAGCTCCTGGGCATCAGCTTTCCGGTCTACGTTTTATTCACCAGGGTCGACCGAATTTCTTTCTTCGCCGAGTTTGTGCGCGGAATGAGCAAGGATGAAGTCGCCGAGGTTCTGGGAGCTACCTTGCCATTGCGCTCGCTGAACGCCGGCGTGTATGCCGATGAGGAAACCCGCCGTCTCACCAAGGCGTTTGACGAGATTTTCTACTCCCTGGCCGAGAGACGGATTCTCCTGCTTCCTCGCGAACACGAAGGCGAAAAGCTGCCCGGCATCTATGAGTTCCCCAGGGAACTGAACAAGCTGCGCACGCTGCTCGTCCAGTTTCTGGTGGACCTGGCGCGTCCCAGCCACCTGGGTACGAATCCGTTTCTTCGCGGGTTTTATTTCACCGGAGTGCGGCCCATCGTCGTCGACGACGTGGTTGCCGCGCGTTCGATGGCGATCGAGACTCCGGAAGCGGACTTGAATTCGGGCGCCACGCAAATCTTTCGCGGTGGAACCTCGCTGGTGCAACAGGCGCCGGTCGCCGTGCGCAGCGGGGGGCCTCGACGCATGCCGCAGTGGGTCTTTCTGACCAGCCTGTTCAACGACGTTCTGGTAAAAGACCGCGTGGCTCTGGCGACCAGCGGATCCAGTTCGCGCGTGAACTTGCTTCGCCGCTTTGCTTTGGGCGCTGTGGTATTCGTCGGGCTTGTCTGCCTCACCGGCTTCCTGGTTTCGTTCTTCCGGAATCGTGCGCTGGAAACCAGTGTGCAAGAGGCGGTCTCTGATCTGGGTCCTCTCGAAACCGCTACTGGCCAAGCGGCCTCCCTCCACGATTTGCAAAAGCTGGAACGTCTGCGCGGAGAACTCGTCACGCTTTCCGACTACGAAGACACCGGCGCTCCATGGAGCATGCGTTGGGGCCTTTATGTCGGCGATCGCGTCTATCGCGATGCCAAGCCGGTCTATTTCGATCGCTTCCGGCGCATCTTGTTCGGCGAGACCCAAAAGCGGGTGGCCGATAGCCTGTTAGCCTTGCCTGATAAGCCGGCAGCAAACGCGCCCAACGATGCCTATGAAAAGGCCTACAACGATCTGAAGGCCTACCTCATCACCACGGAACCCACCGATCACGACAAGAGTACAAAAGAGTTCTTAACTCCCGTTTTGATGACCCATTGGGTCAACGGGCGCGACATCGATAACGATCGCAAGAACCTGGCTGGGTTGCAGTTCGATTACTATGCTGTCGAACTGGCCAAGGAGAACCCGTTTTCAAGCGGTAGCTCCCGCATGCTGGTCGAGCAAGCGCGCGCTTATCTGCAGCAGTTCGCAGGAATCGATCGCTTTTACGCACAACTCCTATCCAAGGCTTCACAGAACAATCGTGACCTGAGCTTTAATGAGCAATATCCGGATTCGGTCGGGATCATTTTAAGCAGCCACAAGGTGAAAGGGGCTTTCACGCGCAGCGGCTTCCAGTTTGTGCAGGATGCTCTAAAGACGCCTGCAACCTATATGAGCGGGGAAGAGTGGGTCCTCGGAAAAACCGGCGCTCAAGACATCGACCAAGTCATGGTGAAACAAAAACTGACCGAACGCTATGATCAGGATTTCGTGAAGGAGTGGAATGAAGTCTTGAAGACGTCTTCCTTCACCGGCTACAGGGACAACGCCGACGCCGACAAGAAATTGGAAAAACTCACCGCTCCCACATCTTCCCTGTTGGTTCTGCTTTATTTTGTTTCCCACAACGCCGACATCGCCCCTGCGGAAGTGAAGGCGCCATTTGCTCCGGTTCAAGCAGTTGCACCTCCCGGTCCGGCCGACAAGCCACCGGACCGCTACATCTCAAAAGCGACGGAGGACTATATCAAGGCGTTGGGTAAATTACAGACGGATATTCATACTCTAGCCACGAGCCCGGGCGCTCCGGATCCGGCCGCATTGGCTGCGGCGGCAGCATCTGCCGGGGCGGCCTCCACCGCCGTGACTAACACTATTACTTCTGTGCCGGTGGATGCACAGTTTGGAAACCAGGAGCAGGTACGGAGATTGCTCGAGGAGCCGATCAAGGCCGCTGATGCCTTACTCAAACGCGGCCCGGTCGACATCGCGAACGGGTCGGGCAAGGGGTTCTGCTCCCAGTTTGCGGGTGTAGGCAGCAAGTACCCATTCGATCCGAATTCTGCCCAGGATGCGTCGCTGGATCAGCTTTACGCAGTCTTCGGACCCAACGCCGATGCCTGGAAGAAGCTGAACGACGACGTGAAGTCGTTTGTGCTCAAGCTTGGGTCTCGATATGTCGCCAACCCTTCCGCAACCGTGAAACCCTTGCCGAGTTTTCTGCTTTTCATGAATCGCGTCGCCGGATTAAGCGAGACTCTATATCCCTCCGGTACTCCACCTCCGCATTTCGCGTATACGCTGAAACAGTTGCCCAGCAATCTCGAGGGAGTTGAGGTGAAGATCGGGAGCGAAACTCTGGCAGGCGAGGGCGCGCAGAAGTCCTTCGTCTGGACCGGTGCGCCTGAGGACATCTTGGTTACGACCAAGGGCGGTGACACGCTGGATTCTTTCAACGGTCCATGGGCAGCTTTCCATTTCGTGGCCAGAGCCCACTACCTGGGAGCGGGAAAGCTGGAATGGGTGAACGAAACCAACGGCAAGCCCATCATCCTGCCCACCGGAAAGCAGAAGTCGTATGACTTTCTACTGCAGGTCAGTGGGACCGCGAATCCTTTCTTTGATATGCAAGGCATGAAGTGTGTCCCCCAGGTTGCAGGCCATTAGTCCCGAACCGATGCAACGGTTTCTGACGGGTATTTCTTGCCGGGTGACTTTAGGTTGAGCTCTTCTGGCCGCTTTGTGCTGACAAGCGGCCGAAAAAACGATCCTTCCATGAAGGATGCACCGCGCGGATGAGAAGGCAGGTGATGTTGTCGTCGCTCCCCCCGTTCTTCGCCGCCTCGATGAGATTCGTGCAGGCGTGATCGAGTGAGTCCTGCTTGACGGACTCCGCCATCGTTTCTTCTTTCACGTAACGTGACATCCCGTCGCTGCACAGCAGCAGCACATCCTCAGAATTAAACTCGTGATCCGCCAGGTCTGGTTCTACGCTGTCGTCGGTCCCCAGAGCCCGCACAATCACATTTTGCATGTTCGAGTGTTCGGCCTCTTCGAGGGTCATCAGGCCGCGTCGGACTTGTTCCATGACCAGGGAGTGATCGTGAGTCAGTTGCACGACATCATGATTGCGGATGAGATAAATGCGACTGTCGCCGACGTTTGCAATGGAAAAGAGATTCTCCTCCACCGCGACCGCGACGATCGTTGAGCCCATCCCGGCAACAGAAACATCTCTGGCGCCGGAATCGTGAATCGCCTGATTCGCCAGCTGAATCGCTGTAGCAAGACCCACAGCTCGTTGCGAGACGCCTTCGAAGCGGGCTCCGCTCACCGGAGGAGTAGTGTGTTCTGCGCGGAAGTAGTCGAGCACTGTGTCCACAGCGATTTTGCTCGCCAGTTCTCCGGCCTGCTGTCCGCCCATGCCATCGCAGACCACGAAAATCCCGTAGCGCAAGTCGTATCCGAAATTGTCCTCGTTGTTCTTGCGCACGAGGCCGATGTCGGTGCTACCAGCGGCTTGGATCACGAAACTCATGGTGTTACTGCAGGCGCTAAATCCTACCCCAGGGGAAGGCCGCGGGTAAACAGCCGAAGCGGTGCGGATATTATCTTCCGAAGAGTTTGCCTTTCTCCGCCTTCTTGTTGAGAGCTTGCCACTCACTCTTCAGATTGCCGCCAGCGTATTCGGTGAACGCCGCTGCGTCCTTGAGCAGCTTGGCGGCCTGCTTCTTGTCTCCCGCGTCCATCGCGGCCCGCGCCTGCTCGATCGCCGACGACAGTTGGCGTTCCGCAACGGACTTTCGTCGCGAGGCGAAGACGGGGACAATTCGGGTGAGCAGTGCGGCTTCGCTTCCAACGGGACTCGGCAGACCGCCGGCGACAAGTTCGGGACGATCCAGCGCAGCGTAGGCGGCTCCTACCGCCCGCAGGGTCGCCAATTCGTTCTGGTGCGCCTCGCGCAGGCGTTTTAGCGCGGTCTGCGCCAGTTCGGATTGTAGAACTTGTGCCGGTTGCGACTCGAGCAATCGAATCCCCTCCGCGTACTGTTCCTGATTCGTGAGGGCCTCGGCCGCCTGCAGGGCAGCGCTGATTTCGCGCTGCTGCGATTGCATCCGGTTACGGGCATCTTCCAGAAGGAAGAGAAGGGAAGCCGCTCCCTGTTCTTCCTTGATCGGGGTGAGCAAGTCAACTACGTCGCTGTAGGCTCCACGCGCCATCAGCGCTTGCGCCTTCCGCAGCAACGCCTGGATCTGGCTGCTCTTCATTCCCCGATCGGCTTCTTGCCGGGCGAAGTCCATCAGTTCGACGATTTCTGGCGAACCGATGCCCTCTTTTTGGCAGGCTTCGAGAATGCGCAATGCTTCGGTGTACCTTCCGCTGCTCAGCGCGTCATGGGCGCGAGTCAAATACTGCGCCCGGCTCTGCTCCTGACTTCGCGCCGAAATATGCCCCACGATCGTCGACTGCAGTGAGAGTAGGCGCTCGTTGGAGGGAGCGTCATGCAGGGCCTCGCGCACCAACTTCAAACCTTCTTCCGGCGAAGTCTCCAGTAACCCACGGCAGCGAAGAGCCAGTTGGTCGACGCGCCGGCGTATTTCTTCCTCCCGGAGTTGCCGGCCCAGGTGGCTTTTGAGCTTGATCAGAGTTGGTTCGGCGGGGATGCGTTCCAGGGCCTGGTCTACCAGTCGCACGACGCGAGTCAGTTCTTCGACCGTGGAAGCTACCGAAACTTCATTTTGCAGTTGCTCCAGGATCCGTCGCCGCTGTTCCTGCTCGCGACCCGACTTGGCTGCGGCCTGCAACGTGATCAATTCTGGATTCGAGGGATCGACCTGTTCCGCCTCGGCAAGGACATCCATTGCAGCTGTAAAGTGGCGCGCGCCGATCTCTTTGCGCGCATTCTCCAGCAACATTTTCGCTTTTGCCTGCCGGGCGGTCTCCTCGATCAGTCGCGCCAACGTCACGTGTGCCGCGCGGACCCGCGAATCCTCGCGGTCCACCGCGAGGGCCTTGGCGATCACGGCCTCGGCCGCGCCCAGATCCCCGCGATCGCGAGCGACGTCTGCCTCGCGCAAGTACCCGTCAACCAATTCTCTGCGCCGCTTCTTCTGCCGCGCCGATTCCAGAAGCTCAGCTAGTTCGACACTGGTGGGATCGAGGCCGCAGGCCTGCTGCAGATATTCGATGGACTCCTCATACCGCTTGTCGCCGGCGGCATGCTCGGCTTGTGCGCGCAATTGGCGGATTTGCTCCGCCCGCTGCCTGAGGGTAAGGTTATGCTGCACCTGGGCGATCAATTGTCGCGCTCCAGTGTGCTGGCTATCGACTTTCAACAACTGCAGCAGCAAGTCTCTCGCCGTTGTAAATTGTTCCTCTTGAACCAGGCGCTCGGCCCGTTGGATCCACTCGGCCACCTGATCCTTCTTCAAATCGTGACAGACGGATGAGATCTCGGCCGCCATTTCGTCGGCAGTGGAATAACGGTCATCAGGACTCTTCGCCAGGGCACGGTCCACAATGGCGTCGAGGGCAGTGGGATATTTTTCGAGGAACTGGCTTAACCGGGGATGCTTCTCGGACAGAATTTTCTGCACGATGCTGTAGTCACCCGAGAAGGGAAGCTGCCCAGTCAGCAACTGAAACATCATCACCCCGACCGAAAAAATGTCGGAACGGCCGTCGAAGGTTGCGTTCTTCAATCGCTCGGGCGCCATGTATTGCAGGGTGCCGATCACATGCCCGGTGCGCGTGAGGTGCCCGTCGGTTTTTTCCTGCCGAGCGATTCCGAAATCCAGCAACTTCACCCCGCCATCGGACTGCACGATGACGTTGGCGGGCTTGACGTCGCGGTGAATCACATCATTGCGGTGGGCGTATCCCAGGGCATAGCAGACTTGCTCAATAATCTGCAGTTTGAAGGCGAGGGTTTGAGGCTTGCCGGACTGGATAAGCCGGTCCAGCGGTTCGCCGGACAAATACTCCATCACGATATAGGGGAAGCCGTCCTGCTCGCCCAGATCGTAGACAATCACAATGTTGGGGTGCTTGAGCGCGCCGGTCTTGGCGGCCTCGCGATAGAAACGTTGCAGCATTTCCTGGTCGCGAGTGAAACCCTCGGTCACCGTCTTGATCGCCACCTCGCGATTCAGTTGACGGTCGAAGGCGCGATAGACCAGACCCATCCCGCCGCGACCGAGCAGGTCGATCACCTCGTACTTTCCGATGCGTTTGATATTCGGAGTGGTCACGAGCCCAAGTTCTGCATTTGGCCGCCAGGTGAGGGGAGCACCCTTTGGCAGTGAACGGATTTCGCCAACAACAAAATGCGCCGACAAGTTTACTACTACAGAGCGGACGGGGTCACCTTAATTCACCAAAACTAGGCGGAGTCGCCCGGCCAGTTAATGTTGAACTGCTCCCGCAGGAACTTCTTGGCCTCCTCGCGCTCCGGCGTTTGAGCGGCTGGGGTCGAATTCAAGTAGAGAATGTAGGACTCAGCGGTGCCATCGGTATCGCCGTCGGTGAGGCGCTTGCGGGCCTGGGAGAGAATCTTGGCGGGAAGCGACTCGACTCTATCTTTCACTTCTTTGATCAAGGCGATGCGATCTGCGATTTCCACGTCATTGAGGAACTGGGTCTCATCCGGAGGGGAGCCGGCTTGTTTAACGTTCTTGGTGTCTTCGGGCTTTACGTTTTCGAGAAGCACATACTGTTTCTGAGCCGTGTTTTTGACCGAAGGGTTGGACGCGATGGTATTGCCGTTGGAATCGATGATGCGGAATCCCAGTTCGACTACAGCGCTCAGGTCAATCGTCTTTCGCGTATAGCTGTAGGGCTTGAGCACATCGTTCAGAGTTGTCTTGGGGATGGAGTCAAGTCTGCGATGGGCCTCTTCGACCCTCTTTTGGGCGCTCTCGACATCCGTGGTAGCGGCGGCAATTTCTTTCTTCTTGCCGTGCACCTGAGTTCCTTCCAGAACTTTCTGCGCCTTCTGCAAATCGAGAGTCGCGGCTTCATAGTCGCGGTTTGACTTGTTCCAATCCTCGTTCGGTACTTCTCGCTCGGCCGCGCGATATTCGGATTCGACCGCTTCGATGCCCACGTTCTTAATAGGACGGTGTTCGAGCACGTCGCCGATTAACTGGAAGTTCGGATCGACGGGTGTGGCATCGGCGGCCCGGATGATCCTGACCGGGAGCGCGGTTTGTTCCAGCCCGGTAGCAATCGCGTCCGAGAGTTGGTCGGCGAATCCCGCGCTGTCGCGCCGCGAGGTCTGATCCCGAAACACCACCTTGAGGGACAGGGTGGAGCGGATGTTGTGGGCGGCGGAATATTTCGTGCGCTCATCGCGCACATCGTCGCGGTTTGGCTGGTACTGTTGGGCCTCGTCCAGGTACAACCATGCCACCCCGACCCCTGATCCCAGTGGCTTGTCGAAATACCGCTTGGCTTGGGCGACATAATAGTCGCTGAGGGTTCGGTCGATTACATCGAGGCGGAGCTTGAGATCCTGATTGTCGGGCTCCAAAGTGCAGGTGCGCTGCAGGTATTCATGGGCTCTCACTACGCCGATCTCGTCCATTTTGCCCTGGATCGGAATATGAGCGTCGTGCAGTTTCTTGGCTTCGTCCGATGCCGCCTTTACGTAATTCGGCTCGAGCGCCAGCATCTGATCTTTCACCAAGGCGCGCTGCGCCTCGGGCAGGTCAGCCAAAACGTCGTAGGCTTCGAGATAGCGTTTGTCCTGTTCGAACGCTGCGCTTTGCTGAATGGCCGCATCGGCGGCCGACTTGTTGGTTGTGGATTGGAACTGTTCCTGTGCCTGTTTCAGAGCCGCGGTGGCTTCCGGACTCGGCTTTACTTCGGCAGCTTTCTGATACTCCTGCACTGCGTCATGCCATTTTTGATCGGCTGCCGCGGCCTTAGCGCGATCGAAGTGAGTCTTGTAGGCCGTGTTGATGATGGCAGCGATCCGCGGCTCTTCCTCCGCAAAGGAACGAAACTCCGCAACGGCTTTGACGGCTTCATCGTAACGCTGGGAGGCCATCATCCCTTCAGCGCTGGTCTGAGCTGTGTCGATCCGTTTGCTGTCAGCTGCGACAGCGCTCTGCACCGCCAGGGCCTGGTCGAATTGTGGATCGACGTCCAAAACGTGGTTGATTAGCTGCCGGCTATTGCCAAGATGAACGTATCCAGCCGTATGGCTGGCCAGCGCTTGCTTGTAAGCCTGCTCCTCGGCTTTGCCCTTGTTAGCCACGAGCACCAGTTCCGAATTGACGCTGTCTTTGAGTTTGGCAGCCCCTTCGCTGGCGGGAAGCAGATCACGCACCTGATCGGCACGCAAAAACGCCGTCTTGAGATCAGCATAAGAAGGGGTGCTGCCGGAAGCTGAACTGCGGTAGGCGGCGGTTGCGTCGTCGCCCTCTTTCAAAAGGAGAGCGGCAAGGGCCTGCTTGGCGGAATCGGTGTGCGCTGTTTTCGGATATCGGCCCAGGTAGTCTTGCCATTGAGCAACCAAGTGGGCGCGAGTAGCGCGAAGATACTCGGCCAGTTCCGTGTCGGGCGCGGTGACGAAAACGATCTTTACCGTCGGTTTGAAGGCCGGCACGGTCGTGGTTCCCGCCGGCGATGAACTCACCACCGTGGCCGTCAGGATAGCCCGGTCGGCGAGTTGCGCTGAAGTAAGCGATTCATCCTTCTCGAACCTCAGGTTTGACGGAACCACGCACTCCGGCGCGGAACCGCGCGTGAGATTCATGGTGCCCTTGGCATCTCGTTCCAGCGCGGTCACCGAGGAATTGAGCGGAATCTTCGCGAGCTTGCCGTAATTGGACTTGTTGATCTGCGCCGCGCCTCCGCAGGAACGAACCTCGGCCTTGCCGTTGATGAGTAAGTCGGTGAGTTGAACGTAGGCGGCGCCGTTTGGCCCGTCAAACAGTTCAATCGCGGAGAGAGGAACATCTTTGGCGTGAACCGCAGGACCGGCTACTGCAACAAAGATCAGCGCGAACAAAACTCTCTTGAAGGCAGATCGCAGACGCAAGTCAGCTTCAAACATCCAACGTCGTGGCATAGAGTCCCCAGGGTGAAGGCGAACGTCATGTAGTTCCCCTGCGTAGTGACCCGTATGATACTCACTGTCCGTCTGAAGTCAAGCCTGCCTAGGTGGCGGGTGCGGGGCACAACAGTGCCATAAACCGCTGGAAACCGCTGACTAAATATTTGCTTAGCGACCTATTTTGGCGTAACCTACATTCCCGAAGTTCGATAGATCTTCCCCCCCGAAACATCGAAATGGCGCGCTACGAACCGAAAACCGACAGCCGGGAATTCGAGGTTGCCACCCAAGGTCAGGACCTGGGTGCCTGGGGTGGAGACTCGGCGTCCGAAGCAACTGACATCGCTATCCGCCTGTGGGGGCCGGAATGGTCTGGCCAACCTGGATCGCTGACATGGAAAACCGACAGCGTTTTTGTCTTCATGATCGCGGATCTGGTTTTGGCGAGCCACGGTCGTCTTGCCGAAGAATCGACCGCGGTGATGGCCGCGCACTTCGACAATTCCAGGCAAGCGCTGGTCGCCGCGAAACGCATTCAGATGTCGATCCTGGATTTTGTCGCCTGCCGGCCCGGCAACGGTGTCGCAATTGTAATTCATCAGCCAAGTGTCCAGGGTGGGAGCTCCGGGTTGGTGCAGGCAGCTCTTCAACTGGCGAAGCCCGGTCAGATCCTCGTCGGTGGCGATGTTTCGCGACGCTTGCGGGAATGTTTCGGAGTCGAACTTGCGCCGATTTCTGCACTGGTAGGGGCTGCGGGACAGAGGGGATTGGCGGAGTTGGTCTGGACAACCCCGGGTCGGCTCGCCAGCCTGCAATCGTCGGTTGTTGATGGTGCAGCATCGTGCCGCGAAAGCCCGCCAGTTGGCGCCACCATGATCGTGAATACTCCGATCCTAAATACTCCGGTCGTGAGTGCTCCAATCCGAAGCGCGGAGCCGGAAGCGACGACTCCCGTGGTTAAGCCAGTCACCGGCACCGATGATCTTGTCTACAAGAGGAGCTCGGACTCGGCTCTGCAACGGATAACTAGCGCGCAGCAGACCGCCGATCTCGTTCCGAGATCGGAAGACGTGCAGGGTATGCAGGGCGGTTCTCTTACCCAGGAACTTGATGATCTGGAACAGCGCCCGTTCCTCACCCGCACAAGGATCATCCTTGGCGTGGTCGCAATTGTTTTGGTCGGGGCACTGGTCGCCGTGCTGTACTCTCCTACGCACGAGACCAAGATTCCGCCTCGAGCGCTCGAAAATCGCGAAACAGGATCTGGCAGCGTGGATTCAAAGTCGGGCACGGCCCATACCGAGACACCGCAAACGCAACCGCAGCCGCCGCAGGCGAAGACCCCTGAACCGCAGGCGAAACTACCCAAGGCCGTCGTGCAACTGCCTCCGCCTGCTCCTCCCAAGCCAGCCCCAGAAACGAGGGCCAAGAACAAGAAAGACAATCCCGAGCAGCCGCAACCACCGCCGGTGGTCCAGGAACTCGGAGGGCTTTCGCAAAATGACGTTCCCACTCTGCTGAGACTGGCTCGGGATGACGCGGGAGCGGGCAAGTACGACAAGGCCCGGAGCGAATACAAAAAGATCCTGCAATTGCAGCCCGGCAATCAGGACGCAAAAGAAGGGCTGCGCAGGCTCGATCTTATCAAGGGCGATAACGAATAACGGAAGGCGGCCGTCCGGTTCTAAGCGGTTCCTAGCGAGGCTCCTATGCCCAAACCGTTCGACTTCGGGGGTGTCAACTTGAGCGCCGGCGGGGACAGTGGGGGTGCTCACCCATCTTCTGAAACTCCTTTTTGCATTGCGATTCTGGGTGACTTCAGCGGGCGGGCGAACCGTAAACTTTCGGACTCACAGACGATCGGCAAACGCCGCGCCGTGCCGGTGGATCGGGATAACTTCGACGAAGTGCTGTCCAGCTTCGGCGCTGAAATTCAGTTGCCGATTGGAGATAGTGGCTCCTTGCTTTTGCGGTTCGCCGATCTCGATGATTTTCATCCGGACCGCGTTTTTGAGCATCTCGAGGCGTTCGGAAAGCTTCGCGATCTTCGGGCTCGGTTGCAGGACCCTTCGACATTTAAGAACGCAGCGGAGGAATTGGGGCTGAGTTCCACCGCACCCGCAACGGCAGAGCCGCGTCCCACTGGTAGTCCACCGTCGGTTGCGCCCAGCGCTACGCGGCTGGCCTCTGGCAGTCTGCTCGACGAGATGATTGAGCAGACGGAGTCTCGCGCCTCGGAGGCCCGGCCCAACCGCGCACCCGACCAAGTGCGAGAGTTTGCCCAACGCGCAGCCGCA
The DNA here is from genome assembly GCA_035511455.1 of Candidatus Sulfotelmatobacter sp. Lineage (GTDB taxonomy): Bacteria > Acidobacteriota > Terriglobia > Terriglobales > Acidobacteriaceae > Sulfotelmatobacter. The sequence continues at coordinate 92,379 of DATKFH010000075.1, forward strand.
AAATATCTGGTGAACACCCCTGATCCGCGCCAAGGGGAGGTGCTTGCCGTCATGGATCGGGCCATAGGCGGACTGATGCGGGCAGTTCTCCACAACCCACATTTCCAGGCGTTGGAAGCACTCTGGCGCGCCACATTCCTTCTTGTCCGGCAACTTGAGACCGGTTCGCAGCTCAAGCTTTTTCTGATTGATACCTCCAAGGAAGAACTGGCTGCGGACCTGAGTTCCGGCGCCGACCTCCGCGATACGGGAGCTTATCGCCTGCTGGTTGAGAAAAGCGTCGAGACGCCAGGGGCCGAACCCTGGGCCGTCATCGTGGGCAACTACAGTTTTGGCGTCAACAAGGAGGACGCTGTGCTGCTGGCCCAGATGGCGCGAATCGCCCGCCGCGCTGGCGCACCATTTTTGGCGGGGGCCAGCCCTCAGTTGCTGGGTTGCTCGTCTTTGGTGTCTACGCCGCGCCCTCGAGACTGGAATGCTGCCCTCGATCGAAGTTGCTGGTCCGAACTCAGACACCTGCCCGAATCTGAAGGGGTCGGACTGGCGCTTCCACGCTTCATGTTACGCCTGCCGTACGGGAAGAAAACGTCTCCTCTGGACTCCTTCGATTTCGAGGAATTCCCCGAACCGCCTGATCACGAGGACTACCTGTGGGGGAATCCTGCTTTCCTGGTCGCAGTGCTGCTCGGCCAAACCTTCAGTGAATCTGGGTGGCAGATGCGTCCTGGCACGGTAACCGGGATTGACCGGTTGCCGCTCCACGTTTATGGGAAAGATGGAGAGTCCGAGCCCAAACCGTGTGCCGAGGTACTGCTCACCGAAGAGGCGGTTGAGCGCATCATCGAGGAAGGTTTGATTCCACTGGTTTCGTTTAAGAACCGCGACTCCGTCCGCTTGGCGAGATTTCAATCGGTTGCGACGCCGGCTCGCGGGTTGGTGGGACGGTGGGATCGCTAGGGGAAGCGGCTATATTTTTAGATCAGCCGACGGCGGTGTCGGGCGGCATGACGTTTGGCACATCGGGTAGGCTCTCGCCGAGATTGGCTCGAACCCATTGGGCCGCTTCGTCACGGTTGTCCAGCGTTCCAAGCCTGATTCGCGAACCGAACTTGTATCCGAATAGGCTCAGCAGGAGATCCTGGATGCTGTTTCCTGTGCCGGTTCCGACGGGAATAGTAATGATTGAGCCTCTGGCCTTATCGAGATCGAGAACCGCATCGTTCGGGAGCGCCTTTACTGCATTGTAAAAGGCCTGGATGTCGGCATCTTTAGGGGCTAGGGCTTGCATTGTGCCGGCGTTCCAGCCATTGTCAGGGTACTGCTCGTGTCCGACGATCAAACGGACGCAGATGGACTCCTCTTTTGGTATGCCGGTCCCGACGGTCAGCAGGCTGAGTGAGAACCAAGTACTGCTGCTTGCGAAATCGTAGGTCCGCTTTGGGTTAAACCCCATGTCGACAGCGGTCAGGAAGTGTCCAACCTGGTTGTTGCTCGCCGACCCCCACGGATCCAGGAAGGCATTGCGGAATCCGGTATCGGTCCAACCGGCAAGGATGCCGCTGAAATGTGTCAAACCTCCATTCCGAGCGTCGGCACTCGCACCGAGGATGGTCGCAAGGCGCTTCTGCAAAGCATTGGCAGTGCCAGAATCCAATATGTCATCGTCGCCGAAGAGTTGCGCGAGCATGTCGACGTGATCCAGCACGCGTTTCAGTGCCGATTGGCGCTTTATGTCGGCCGCTCTGGTCGCGATATCTGCCATGTGGTTGCTCCTGCTCCAAACCGTCGCACAACGGAGCGCGCCGTTGCCGTCCCGCCGGAAAGGTTCTGGAGGCGACCCGGCCTGCTCGCTGAGTTGTTGTGAAGTCCGATTGCCTGCCGTTTCACGAATTGCTTCCAGCCCCGGTTGTAACGCTTCCGGAATAAGGCGCACCATCTTGATGTGAGAGGTATGATTCGCACGACCCGGGAGCCCTTGTGATTTCCGAAGAAATGTCGTGATCCAGAACAAAAGATTTGCTTGGTGCTTGACGGCGCTTGGGGCTTATGATAAACCGTTGCACCACGACCCGTTCGGCCTGACGGCAGAGGGTTAATCACTGGCCCTCAGGATTTGCCTGAAACGATCGCAACGCCCCCCATGGTCGTGCGACTGCAACACCGAATTTATAACTTTACCTGGACTTCCTCGAAAATCCGAAGAGGTAGGGAGAAAACATGGCAAAACCGAGCACACAGCACAAACTGGACCGCGTGCGCCCGCCGCGGGTGCAGATTACTTACGATGTGGAGACCGGTGGCGCGATTGAAGTCAAAGAACTGCCGTTTGTGGTTGGCGTTCTCGGAGACTTTACCGGCCAACCCGAGCAGCCACTGCCAAAACTGAAAGAGCGCCGCTTCGTTGAAGTGACGCCGGACAACTTCGATTCCGTTTTGGAGAGCATGAAACCTCACCTCTCGTTTGCGGTTGAGAACAAGCTGAGCGAAGACTCCGGCGCTGGCCAGATCAGGGTGGATCTGAAGTTCAAGAGTCTGGAAGACTTCGAACCCGAGCAGGTCGCCCGGCAGGTGAAGCCGCTTAAGGAATTGCTGGACCTTCGCACGCGCCTGAATGACTTGAAGGGCACGCTCCAAACCAACGAAAAACTGGACGAAGCCTTGCTCGATGCGGTGAGCAAGAGCGACAAGCTTGACAAACTAAAAGCCGAAGTCGGCGAGAAGGGGGAACCGAATGCCTGAGACCCAAAAAACTGCTGGTAGCTCGGCCGTTGTAGAGCAGGCCGCAGAATCCAGTCTCCTCGATCAGATTGTAGAACAGGGACGGTTCGGCGACCCCACCGCCCGTGAGCGCGGCAAGGGTCTGATCAAGGAATTCGTTGCCCAGGTGCTGGAAGGTTCGATGGCGTTGGGGCGCGATGCCGACCAGATGATCTCTGCTCGCGTGGCGCAGATCGACCACCTGATTTCTCTTCAATTAAACGAAGTCCTACACAACCCCCAGTTCCAGAAACTGGAATCGACCTGGCGCGGTCTCAAGTATCTGCTGGACCAGTCCGAAACCGGCAGCATGCTGAAGATCCGCATTCTGAACGCCTCGAAGAAGGACCTGCTTCGCGATCTGCAGCGGGCTCCCGAATTCGACCAGAGCGCGATGTTTAAGAAGGTCTACGAAGAAGAGTACGGGATTTTCGGCGGCGAGCCCTTCGGCGCCTTGGTTGGCGACTACGAATTCAGCAAGCATCCTGAGGATCTGGAGCTGCTGGAGAAAGTCTCCCAGGTTGCGGCATCGGCCCACGCTCCGTTCCTGTCCGCGGCGTCGTCGGAGTTGCTCAACATGCCGAGCTTCACGGCTCTTGATCAACCGCGAGATATCGGCAAAATCTTCGACAGCACCGAGTACGCCAAGTGGAAGGGATTCCGCGAAAGTGAAGATTCCAAATACGTGTGCCTGACCTGCCCGCGCATCTTGATGCGTTTGCCGTGGGGCAAAGAAACAGCGCCGGTGGAAGGCTTCAGTTTCGAAGAGGGAGTCGATGGCACAGACCACAACAAGTATCTCTGGGGCAACGCCGCTTATGCGCTTGCGGCCAAGATGACGCAAGCGTTCTCCACCTACGGGTGGTGTGTAGCCATCCGTGGTGTCGAAGGTGGCGGTTTGGTCGACGGCCTTCCTTCCCACACCTTCCGCACCGACGAGGGCGACGTGGCGTTGAAGTGCCCGACCGAAATCGCCATCACAGATCGGCGCGAAAAAGAACTGGCGGATCAAGGACTGGTTCCGCTGGTTCACTGCAAAGGCACGGACAAGGCTGCGTTTTTCAGCATCCAGTCCTGCAACCGGCCCAAGCTCTATGACAGCGACACCGCGACGGCCAATGCCCGAATTTCGGCGCAGTTGCCGTACATGATGGCCACCTGCCGGTTCGCGCATTACCTGAAGGCGATGATGCGTGACAAGATCGGCGGATTCATGTCTCGCGACGAATGTTACCGGTTCCTCAATCGCTGGATCGGCCAGTACGTGACGCAGGACGACCAGGCCAGTCAGACAGCAAAGGCCAAGTTCCCTCTGCGGGAGGCGCGTGTAGACGTTGAAGAAGTAAAGGGGAAACCGGGAGTGTATCGGGCCATTGCGTATCTGCGGCCCCATTTCCAACTGGATGAACTTAACGTGTCGCTCCGGCTGGTGGCAGAGTTGCCGGCTGCGGCGAAGAAATAAAATCCGCGCTTTGGCGCGGTGCTTCAAACAGGGATTCGAACGGATCCTTGAATTCTGAGTGGAAGGAACTGAGGAGGAACTGCAAATGGCAAGTGATTATTATCTGTTGATCGACGGAGTGACGGGCGAATCCCAGGCAGTCGACATGACGAACTATATTGAGCTGGATAGTTTCTCATTCGGCGCCTCCAACACCGCGGACGTGGGCGGAAAAGGACTGTCGGCAGGCAAGGCTTCCTTGTCGGACTTCAGTTTTAGCTGCGCTCTGGACTCCGCCAGCTTTCAGATTCTCAAGTGCCTGTACACCGGCAAGCACATCCCGACGTGCACTTTCAAAGGCCGCAAGACCGGTGGTGACGCGAAGCCCTACGTTTATGTGCAGAGCGTCATGACCAACTGCTACATCACGAGTCACAGCACGGGCGGAGGCTCGGCGGGCGTGCCTTCCCAAAGTGTCAGCATCGCGTATGAGCAGATTCAGTTCCAGTACTTCACGCAGGACACCTCGAGTGGCCAAGTGACCTCGGCTGGAATGGCAACTTACAACATTGGCGCTGTGCAGCAAACCTAGTTCGACGGCTCCTGAACGATAGTACGAATCTGGAGGCATCTCCGCGGCCAGCAACGGGGCTGGGGCGGAGGTGCCTCCATGTTCTAAAGGAACTGTTCTGAAGGCGTTTCCGAGTTCATCCCATATCGTGAGTTAGCGATGAATCCACAAGAGTTGTACCGTGCGGGCCGTCTGACGGATGCGATCAAGGCTTTAAGCGCGGAGCTGCGAGATAATCCGACCGACGCGAAACGCCGTACGTTTCTGTTCGAGCTTCTGTGCTTTGCAGGAGAATACGAGCGCGCGGACAAACAACTCGAAGTATTGGGACAAGCTGGACCTACCAGCGAAATGGGCGTCCTGCTGTATCGCAGCGCGCTCTATGCCGAGCGCCAGCGCCAGGACCTGTTTTCGCGGGGTGAGTTTCCCGAGGAAAAAGGAGAGGCAGAATCCAGTCGCGGCGGCGTAGTGAACGGCAAGCAATTTTCCGTATTCTCGGACACCGATCCCAGAATCGGCGCCCGGCTGGAACTGTTTGCCGCCGGAAACTATCTGCTCCTGCCCCTGGAACACGTGGCTTCGATCCAGATCCCACCTCCCAAGCGGCTGAGAGATCTGATATGGACACCGGCTGCTGTCCGTACAACTCCTTCGTTCAAAGGCACCGAACTGGGAGAGGTGATGCTTCCCGTGCTTGCACCCTTCTCCTGGAAGAATCCCGACGAGGCGGTGCGGCTGGGACGTGCCACAGTTTGGGAGCGGCCCCAGGGTTCCGACTATCAAATTCCGTTTGGTCAAAAAATGTGGCTGGTAGATGAAGAGGAGATTCCATTTCTCGAACTGCGTGAGCTCGAGTTTAATCCAGCTTCCGTGGCTGCCTAACCTATCATGCCTTTTCCCGACGATCTGCTGATTCCTATCGAAGGACCGAATCCCAGCGGCGCGAACCTGCGTTACGACCCGCTGTACGACAAGATCAAGGAATTGCGGCGCGAGGAAGATCAGCCGCCTCCGGGAATGACGGAGCGCGACCGCAAGGTAGCGGATAATCCTCAGGTCATCAAACTGACCACCGACTTACTCACCAAAAACACCAAAGATCTGCAGCTTGCCGCCTGGCTCACGGAGGCTTTGCTCAAGCAAAAGGGTTTCGGCGGGTTGAAGGATGGCCTCGCGTTATGTCATGGCTTGGTCGAGAAGTTCTGGGACACGCTCTATCCGGAACTGGAGGACGGCGACTCGCAATCTCGTGGAGCGCCCCTGGGGTTTATTGGAACCAAACTCGAGATTCCGGTAAAGCTCGTTCCGGTCGTGGAGAAGCAGCCCTACAGCCTGCTCGACTACGAGCAGGCGCGTGAAGTCGGCTACGAGGAATTAGCCAAGGCCGATGATGCCAAGAAGAGGCGGGCTCAGGCGGTAAAGGAAGGCAAGCTCACGCCGGAAGTCTTCGACAAGACTTTTGAAGAGACCCCGAAGAAATTCTATGCCCAGGCTGAAAAGGATCTGGATGCCTGCCTCCAGAACCTCTCGGAACTAACAAAGACCTGCGATGAGAAGTTCGGAGACGAAGGGCCGGCGTTCGGTCCGTTGAAAACCGCACTGCAGGCGGAGCGCCACCTGATCCATGGGTTCCTTCAGAAAAAGCGCGAGAAGGAGCCTGACCCCGTCGAGGTAGTGCCGACGGAGGCCGCGCCCGGAGCCGAAGGGGAGGCCGCGACTGCGGCTGCGGGTGGTCCGGTTCGCACCGGCGTTCTAATCTCGGTTGAGGGCTCCTCCGAACCTCCTGATCGCGTCGAGGCGATTTCCAAGGTGGCAGAGGCGGCGGCGTTCCTGCGGCGGCGCGAACCCCACAGTCCCGCCTCCTATCTGATGTTGCGCGGCCTGCGTTGGGGCGAATTACGTGCGGCGATCGAACTGGCGGATCCCACGCGGCTCGAGGCCCCGCCCACCGACCTTCGCCGGCACTTGAAAAAGCTGTGGCTCGACAAAAAATACGAACAGTTGCTGGACTCGGCCGAGAGCGCGATGGCCTTGCCCTGCAGCCGCGCCTGGCTCGATCTGCAGCGTTTCGTGGTAGAGGCGTGCGATGCCATGGGCGGAGGTTACGAAGCCGTGGCGCGGGCGATTCGCTCGGAACTGAAGGCGTTGATCACCGACATCCCGCAACTGCTCGACGCCACCCTCATGGATGAAACCCCAGCGGCCAATGCCGAAACGCGAGCCTGGCTGGTGGCCTTGAAACAGGCGCCCGCTGAGGCAGCGCCTGCCGCTGATGGCGCAACACCGTCCCCTACGTCCTCCAACGGGCTGGGATCGAGATGGCCGGGCCAGCCGACGGATGCTTACGTTTCCGCCATGCAGGCGTTGCGGGAGGGGTCGGAGCGCAAAGCGTTCGAAATCCTGCAACAGGACATTGCGCGAAAACGTTCTGGACGTGAGCGTTTTCGTCGCCGCATGCAAATGGTGGAGCTCTGTGCCTCCACCAACAAACCGAACGTGGCGCAGCCCATTCTGGACGACCTGGCTGCCGCTATTGAAACCCACAAGCTGGATGATTGGGAGGACCCGGGCATGGTCGCAAGCGCCCTGGCCACCCTGATGAAGATGAGCACCAAGATTCAGGCAGACAAGGCCCAGCAACAGAAACTATTCGAGCGCATCTGCCGGCTCGATCCGGCACAGGCGTTGGGAGACGCGAAGTAAGTCATGGCCAGGCGAGATGCCACGGGGCCGGTCACGCTCTCAGTGTTGGAGCGGCTGATCGACAGAGATCCAAAGACCCGATCCGAAATTCCGCTCACGCGCGCGCAATCCTTGCGCGAGCTCAAGCTAGCCTTGAAGCGCGATCTGGAGTGGTTGCTCAATACCAGAAAGACGATTGATCCCTCTCCCGACTCGGCGCGTGAAACGGTTCGCTCGGTATATCACTACGGGTTTGCAGACGTGTCTTCGAAGTCGGTTCTATCCAGCCGTGACCACAGCGACCTGATTCGTGACATGGAGGCTGCGATCGCCTTCTTCGAACCGCGGTTGAAGCGCGCCAGGGTTCGAATGGAGCAAACGGAAGGCAATTACCGGACTTTGAAATTCGTAATCGAGGGGCTTTTGTGCATGGACCCGGCGCCTGAGCCGGTGCGTTTCGACACCGTGCTCGAACTCGGCAAAGGGGAGTATGAAGTGAAGGGAGCCGACCTTGCGCAATGAACTGAGGAATTATTACGAGAGCGAGCTCACGTTCCTGCGCCAGATCGGCGCGGAGTTCGCGGACAAGTATCCCAAGATCGCCTCACGTTTACTTCTCGAATCCGACCGTTGCGAAGATCCCCACGTAGAACGGATTTTGGAATCCTTCGCCCTGCTGGCTGCCCGGGTTCACCTGCGTATCGACGACGACTTTCCTCAGATCACGGAGGCGCTGCTCAACGTCCTTTACCCGCATTACCTGCGGCCCGTGCCGTCGATGACTGTAGCCCAATTCCACACCGACCCGGAGGGAGGCAAGCTCACCAGTAGCCTCAAGATTCCTAAGGGAACGGTCCTCTATTCGCGTCCCGTCGAAGGTGTACCGTGTAAATTCCGAAGCTCTTATGACGTTACCTTGTGGCCGTTCAAGGTTTCGCAGGCGCAATGGATGACACCGGATCGGATTCGCCCGGCGCTGCGCGCGTCCGAGGCGGCTGTTCTTCGTGTCGAACTCGAATGCTTTCCCGATGTTTCGTTTGAGAAGCTCCCCGATCTGGACACGCTCGCCTTTTATCTGAACGGAGAAAGTGCAGTCGTGCACGCGCTCTACGAGCTGTTGTGCAGAAACTGCTCCCGCATTCTGGTGCGCGATCCCGCCAACCCAAAGGCTCCCGTACGCGAACTTCCGGCGCGGAATCTGGAGCCGACGGGTTTCGCAGAGCATGAAGACGTTCTGCCTTATCCCCGGCGTTCCTTTGTCGGATACAGGCTGCTTCAAGAGTACTTCGCATTTCCGGAGAAGTTTTTTTTCATGAATCTGAAGGGGCTCTCCGAATTGCGACGAGCCGGACTTACGTCGAAAGCCGAACTTCTGTTCCTGATTACGCCTTTTGATCAGGACGGTCGCCATCAGCGATTGGAAGTCGCGGTCAATGAAAAGACGCTACGTTTGGGGTGTACTCCCATCATCAATTTGTTCGCGCAGACTGCGGAGCCGATTCTTGTGGATCAGACTCGGTATCAGTATCCGATCGTGCCCGACGCACGACGCCGGCAGACCATGGAGATTTATTCCGTCGACGAGGTAGTAAGCACAGACGCAGAGACTCACGAGACCGTCGCCTATCATCCGCTCTACTCGGAGAAGCACGTGGTGCAGGGCACCAGTCCGGCGTATTGGTACATTACTCGCGCCGTGTCGACCCGTAAGGGCGATGAGGGAACGGATGTTTTTCTGTCCCTGGTCGATCTCTCATCCCGTCCTATGGAGCTTGATTACGACACGGTGACCGTGCGTTGTACCTGCACCAACCGTGATCTGGTGACGCGTCTGCCTTTTGGCAGCGAGACTGGAGACTTCGAGATGACTGGCGGTGCCGCGATCAAGAGGATTGTCGCGCTGCACAAGCCCACGCGGACGATGCGACCTCCCTTGGATGGCAAGACGCAGTGGTGCCTGATCTCGCATCTGTCATTGAATTACCTTTCCATGGTGGATGACGGTAAAGAGGCGTTGCAGAAGATACTCGAACTCTACGATTTTTCCGATTCGCCGGACATCAAGAAACAGATCGGCGGAATCGTTGCCCTCGCCTCGCAACGACATTTCGCTCGAGTAATCTCCGAGCACGGCGTCGGTTTCGCGCGAGGCACGCGGGTAGAAATCGAATTTGATGAAGAGCAGTTCACCGGCGGTGGGGCATATTTGTTCGCCAGCGTACTCGAAAAATTCTTTGGTCTGTACGCTTCGATGAATAGTTTCAGTCAGTTGGTGGCGCGAAGCCGCCAGCGAAAGGAGCCGTTGGAAGAGTGGCCACCGAGAGCGGGACAGTCAATCCTGATCTAACGGTTTCGGAAATCGAAGAGAAGCTCCGTCGCGAGCCGTTCTCTTTTGATTTCTTCCAGGCCGTGCGCCTGCTCGAAAAAGTTCTGCCCCAGCGTACCTCCGTCGGCAAATTCGCACACCCCGCCACCGAAGTCGCCCGCTTTGCCGCGCACCCGTCGCTGGCTTTTCCAGCCAGCCAGATTCAGGGGATGGAATGGCCCGCCGATGGCCCCGTCGAGATGACGGTGAATTTCATGGGTCTGACCGGTCCGCAAGGAGTTCTTCCTAATCCCTATACCTCGCTGATTATTGAGAGGCTGCGAGCTTCCGACACTACGCTGCGCGACTTCCTTGACATTTTCAATCACCGGATCATCTCGCTGTTTTACCGCGCGTGGAGAAAATACCGCTTTGATGTCGCTTGCGAACATGGCGAGCGCGACCTTTTCTCACGTCATCTCCTCAGCCTTTTAGGCTTAGGTACAGAAGGCATGCGCGACCGGCAGGCGGTGTCCGACGATGCCTTGATCTACTATGCGGGCTTGTTAGGCCAGAGGCCGCGCTCAGCGCAGGCTTTGCAGCAGATTCTTTCCGACTACTTCGAGGTGCCGGTCGCGATCGAGCAATTTGCGGGAGGCTGGTATCGTCTCGATCCGGAAACCCAATGCCGCTTGGAAGGGAACAACGAGAGCGGGGAACTGGGCTTAGGCGCCGTGGTCGGCGACGAAGTGTGGAACGAGCAGTCCAAGGTTCGCATCGTCCTGGGGCCATTGAGCCTGGAGCGATATGCGGATTTTCTGCCCTACGGCCGATCGTTTGAAACGCTGGGGGGATGGGTGCGTTTTTTTTCGAACGATGAATGGGATTTTGAAGTGAAGCTGATTCTGGAACGCGAGCAGGTTCCGGCTTGCACTTTGGGAGCCGAGGGCGTATCCGGCCCGCAACTGGGCTGGGTGTCATGGGTGAAGTCGGTGCCCTTCAACCGGAACCCGGACGATACCGTGCTCGCGGTGGAAACAGCAAAAGGGGAGCATCATGAATCTGAAGTCGCTGATCGGCAAGCTTAACGATACGACCCGCGGCGCGCTCGAGGCTGCGGCAGGACTGTGTCTGGCGCGCACACACTATGACATCGAGGTTGAGCACTACCTTACCAAACTCCTGGACTCAACCGACAACGATGTCGCCGCCATTTTCAAACACTTTGAGATCGATACCTCGAGGTTTTCGGGTGAGCTGGCGCGGGCGCTGGATAAGCTCAAGTCCGGCAACGCGCGGACGCCCGCGCTCAGCCCGACGGTCATCCGCATGTTGCTGGAGGCCTGGACTATCGGTTCGATCGACTACGGTGCCGGACAAGTCCGCACCGGCTTTACCATTCTCGCGCTGGCCACCAATGACGAGCTAGTACGGCTCATGCGCGATGTGAGCAAGGAATTTCAGAAGATCCAGGCCGATGCGCTCCGCAAAGACTTTGCCTCGATTGTGGGAAACTCGAGCGAAGAGGCAGAGGCCGCCGTTGCGGCCGCCACCTCCGCGGCTCCGGGCGCGTCGTCCGGCGCCCCACGACCCGGCGGGAAGACCCCCAACCTCGACCAGTTCACCATCAACCTCACCGAGAAGGCCAAGACGGGCAAGATCGATCCCGTGCTTGGGCGCGATTTTGAAATTCGCCAGGTGGTGGACATCTTGATGAGGCGTCGCCAGAATAATCCGATCCTCACTGGTGAAGCGGGAGTCGGCAAGACGGCCGTAGTTGAGGGCTTTGCCATCCGAGTCGCGCAGGGCGATGTGCCTCCCCCGTTGCGCAATGTCATCGTGCGAACTCTGGACCTGGCATTGCTGCAGGCCGGAGCGGGCATCAAAGGTGAGTTCGAGAACCGGCTAAAGGGCTTGATCGAAGAGGTGAAGTCCTCGCCAATCCCCATCATTTTGTTCATCGATGAAGCGCACACGATGATCGGCGCTGGTGGACAAGCAGGCCAGGGAGACGCGGCGAATCTTCTGAAGCCCGCCCTGGCGCGCGGAGAGCTGCGCACCATCGCCGCCACGACCTGGTCGGAATACAAGAAATATTTTGAAAAAGATCCCGCGCTGGCCCGACGTTTCCAGGTAGTCAAAGTTGAGGAGCCGGTCGAGATGCAGTGCATGACCATGCTGCGGGGCATCGTTCCGTCTCTGGAAAAGCACCACAAAGTGCGCATTCTGGATGAGGGATTAACTGCCGCCGTCCATCTTTCACACCGCTATCTTGCCGGGCGTCAGTTGCCCGACAAGGCCGTCAGCGTGCTCGATACCGCATGCGCAAGGCTGGCACTGGGACAAACCGCGACTCCGCCCGCCATTGAAGACAGCATTCGCCAGATCGACGACCTTGCAGTTCAGCAACGCATCTTGGAGCGAGAATCCGCGGTAGGCACAGACCATCGCGAGAGGCTGCAGGAGATCGCCACAAAGAGTGCGGAAATTGAATCTCGCCTCGCCGGTTTGCGCACTCGCTTTGAAAAAGAACGCGACCTGGTGACGACCATCCGTGATCTTCGCGCCCAACTCGAGGGCGCCGTAGCTTCCGGGAATGGCAATGTCGGCGCGGCTCCCGAAATTCCAGGAGTGGCAGCCGATGTAGCACCAACTCCTGTTTCTGGGACTCCGGCAGCGGCATCGTCGGCCACGGCCACAGCAGTCGAAGCTCCCAGCGCTGTGGATGTCGCAACCGCGCGCGCCAAGCTAGCGCAAGCGGAAGCGGATCTTGCGGCCCTGCAGGGCGAATCGCCGATGATCCGGGTTGCGGTCGATGCGCAAATCATCGGGGAAGTGATCTCCGCGTGGACCGGAATCCCGGCCGGAAAGATGATGAAGGACGAAATCTCGACTGTTCTCTCTCTTCCGTCGTTCTTGGGCCAGCGAGTGATCGGACAACTGCACGCGCTCGAGATCATCAGCCAGCGAATCTCCACGGCGCGCGCACGCCTCGATGATCCGAACAAGCCCATCGGCGTGTTCATGTTGGTCGGACCCAGCGGCGTCGGTAAGACCGAAACCGCTCTCGCGCTGTCTGATTTGCTGTACGGTGGCGAGCGCAACCTGATCTCGATCAATATGTCAGAGTTTCAGGAAGCTCATACGGTCTCCACTTTGAAGGGCTCCCCTCCGGGATACGTCGGCTATGGCGAGGGTGGCGTGCTGACCGAGGCAGTCCGGCGCCGGCCGTATTCGGTGGTGCTGCTCGACGAAGTTGAAAAAGCCCATCCCGACGTCATGGAACTGTTCTACCAGGTCTTCGATAAAGGAAACATGGAAGACGGCGAAGGCCGGGAGATCGATTTCAAGAACACCATCATTATCCTCACCACTAATGCGGGAACCGACACGATGGCGAAGCTGTGCGCGGACCCGGAGACCATGCCAGGACCCGACGGCCTGGTGAAAGCGCTCAAGCCGGAACTGAACAAGATTTTCAAGCCGGCGCTCCTGGGCCGAATGGTGATCATTCCATACCTGCCCATTCGCGATGAGAATCTGAAGACCATCATCAAGCTGAAGCTAGGCAAGATCCAGCGCCGCATTCAGGAGAATCACAAGATCGAGTTAAGTTACGACCCATCCCTGGTGGACGAGGTGGCGAAGCGCTGCACCGAGGTGGAGAGTGGCGCCCGCAATGTCGATAACATTCTGACCAATACGCTGCTGCCTGACATCTCGCGGCAACTGCTGGGCAGTATGGCGGCAAACGAACCGAAGGAGCGCATCCACGTCGGCATTGGGACGGACGGAGCATTCGTCTATCAGTAGAGAGCTCGACGACCGCAGTCCCTAAGCCGCAAAAGGAAGGATAGCCTCGTGCCAGGCGACTACACACAAGATCACCGGCTGATTGCCTTTGATTGTCCACTGGGCAAGGACGTGCTGCTGTTGCAGGAGCTCACCGGCTACGAAGGAATTTCGCGCCTCTTCAGCTACGATCTGAATCTGCTGGCTTTTGAGAACGAATCCATTTCCTTCCAGGACATCGTCGGCAAGAAGGTCTCCATCACTCTTCATCTACCGGACGGTACGCCGCGCTACATCAGCGGCTACGTGAGCCGCTTCACGCAGGGCGGAACCGACAAGAGGATGTTCACTCACTACCACGCTGAGGTGGTGCCTTGGCTCTGGTTCCTTACGCGCCAGTCCGACTGCCGCATTTTCCAGAACATGGCGGTGAATGACATTCTCACCCAGGTGCTCAATCTCTCCAGCCTCAAAGATTTCCGATTGAGCTTGCAGGGCACTTATGACCCGCTCGAATACTGTGTGCAATATCGCGAGACCTCGTTTAACTTCGTGTCGCGCCTGATGGAGGAGTTCGGCCTCTTCTACTACTTCGACCATTCGACGCAAGGGCAGCACACGATGGTAATTTGTGATCAATCCAGCAACCTGCCGGCTTGCCCCAGTTCTCCCGTAAGCTACGAAACCGAAGTTGGAGGTCTGGCCGACCCCGAGGTGATTTACGAGTGGCAGGTCGGGCAGGAAGTGCGTACCGGCAAGTACACCGTCACCGACTACAATTTCAAGACACCCTCGACCAGTCTGCTGGTCAATGATCCGACCGTGGTTAATCTCAGTGCCAGTGGGGGCCTGGAGCTATTTGACTACCCGGGGCCGCACACCACCAAAGACGAAGGCGAGTCTGTGGCCAAGCGGCGCATGCAGGAAGAAGAAGCCGCTCACCTGGTGATCTCTGGGGCGGGGACCTGCCGCGGCCTGATGTCGGGCTATTCGTTTGAACTGAAGAATCACTATCGCAACGACCAGAACGCAAATTACGTGGTCACAGAAGTTCGGCACTTCGCCACTGCGGGACAGAGTTATACGTCCGCAGGCACTGAGTTTGGTGAAAATTACTCCAATCATCTGGTGTGCGTCCCGGTCTCTACTCCCTACCGCCCGGCGCGTATCACACCGAAACCCTTCGTTCAGGGACCGCAGCCTGCCCTGGTTGTGGGCAAATCGGGCGAGGAAATCTGGGTCGACCAGTACGGGCGGGTGATTGTGCAGTTTTATTGGGACCGGCTGGGGGAAAAGAACGAGAACAGTTCCTGCTGGGTTCGTGTCTCGCAACCCTGGGCGGGCGGCAACTGGGGAGCCATCTGGATCCCTCGCATCGGGCAGGAAGTGCTGGTCAGTTTTCTGGAGGGTGATCCCGATCGACCGATTATTACCGGTCGCGTCTACAACGCAGATCAGATGCCTCCGTACACTCTGCCCAAGTACCAGACGCGAAGTACCTTCATGTCACGCAGCTCCAAGGGCGGCGGGGCCTCGAACTACAACGAACTCCGCTTCGAAGATCTGGCCGGCAACGAACAGATCTTCATGAACGCCGAAAAGGATATGGACCTGCGGGTCGAAAATGACTCGCGGGAATTCATCGGCGCCAACCGTCATTTGATCGTGAAGACCAACCAACAGGAACTGATCCAGACCGACAAGCACCTGCACGTCAAGGGCAATCAATTCGAGAAAGTGGATGGCAACATGTCGCTCCAGGTGGGCGGCAATCAGATGGAAAAGGTGACCGGCAACAAGTCACTCTCCGTGACTGGCAATCAGAGCGAAAGCGTCACTGGCAATGTCTCGCTCAGCGTCACCGGGAACCAGAGCGAGAGCGTTACTGGCAGCGCCTCTTTGGCGGTCACCATGAACAAGGACGAAACCGCCATGGCGTATGCCTTGAAGACCGACACCACAATCCATCTCAACGCAGGTGTAGCCGCTGTAATTGAAGCTGGCGTGGAAATGACGCTGAAAGCGGGAGGCAGTTCGATCGACATTACGCCCGCTGGCGTGTTCATCACCGGGCCGTTCGTATTCCTGAACAGCGGAAGTGCCCCCGCCAGCGCTCCGGACGCCAGTCCGCAATCGCCTGCCAGCCCTGATTCTCCGACGGACCCGCAGGATCCCGATACGGCCGACGATGGCAGCAAGGGAACGAAGTTGAGCTAGCTTTTCCTTTTTATCGGGGAGGTGTTGAATGGCATGGGAAACCTTCCGCTCGAACGACGGAGTGTACCTCATCGACTGGGATGGCCTGGCCCGCATTATTCGCTCCTGTAAACGCGCCGGAGCGATGAACGATTATTCAAAGGTTGTAACCGAGCGAGGCGAGCGAGATTTTTGGGCTCTCGGGCTCAGACTGCCAGACCTGCATACGGTGCAAGTGGATTGGGACAGAGTTGCGCTGGAGACAAAGACCCAGACGGAAATGGAACTCAGAAAGTTTCACGCCACCGCAGGGAACTCCATGAAAGGGCAAATCACGAATCTCGTCCAGATGATGGAACAGGCCGATGACGACCGCGACAGCTTCCAGGATAAACAGTCGGAAGCCCAGCAGAAGACCATGGACAATATCGAAACCTCGGTTCACAACGGCGAGGTTGCAGTTGAGGTTCTCAAAACCGTTCGCGACACCTCGGCCGAGATCGTGATGGTTGGAGCCACCTACGTCAGCGGGGGGACAGCAGCCATTCTGTTCACCGGTGTGGGATCTGGAATGAAAGGAGCGTTCGTCTATCAGGATACCGGCAAAGCCGACAAGGCCCTGGCAACCTTCTCCACCAATTTACTTCTGGGCGCGGCGGACCTCAAAGTCGGCGCGGCCATCAAGGGGATGAGTTCGGCGTCGGGGCGAATAGGCATGGCTATCGTGTGGTCAAAAGCTAAAGCAGTAATCGAGGTTCCGAAAGGTTTGATCGAGGGCAAGAGCCTCAAACAGGCTGTCTCGAGTGGGGGAGTCAAACTGGTGGGGTCTACTCCTCTCACCGCTGGCGTGGAAGGTCTAAAAGCAGTTTTGGGAGAGGAGGGAGAAGTGTGGGCCATCCCGGTAGAGGTTGCCCTGAATATCTTTCAGGACAAAGCCGCAGACGCAATCTCGGAATCTGGCGAGAAGGAGAAAAAAGAGACAAAGGGACCGCCCGCACACCTGTCTCACCCACATCCCAATCATCGACTGATGGATGCCGTTATTTATGACAATTCGGTTATCGAACAAACGGCAGTGCGGCAGATCGGATCCGGACCCAACGGATAGCGCCGTTTCTCGCGACTCAAGGGCACACGCCACTTACGGTACCATCACCGTGAACTCGCCCGGGTCGACGAATGTGATCACGCCCGCCCACATGCACATCAGCATCGACGTATTGTCGAGTGTTGGCATTTCCGCCAACAGTACAGTGGGAGCTCCCGGCACCCACGGGGCCACTGTGGCAGGAATGCACGGCATAGGGGTGAGGACGCCCAACGCGGCCGCGGTGGCAGCAGCGACCATCGGGTTTGCGGGCGATATGCACATGCCGAATGGCATGATATTGACAAGTGGGATGTGGTCCATGATGTTAGCATCGGGGACTTCGTCGGTCATCACCCGGTTCACGGGTAGTACGACGAGGGAACTGGGCGCCATCCCCATGGTGCACATCATCATCGCCCCCATGCAGACTTGCATTGGCATACAGGACTCCCGACCGGGTCGGCCGCCGGAGATTCTAGCAGAGCCAGCCGCGAATGCAAGGAGCCGAGGAAATTGCGGAAATTGCTTCCCTGAGCGAAGTGGCGGACTCTCCCGCCAACCGACGCGAGATTATGGCGCCCGCATCGGAATAAGGCACCTTTGTCTTCCTTTCGACTCGTTCCGGTTAGGCCTAAGGGTCTCATAAATCTACTGAATCTAAACGGTTTAGCCGATGAGCAGTACAGGCTGAACCCTGCCGGTTAACCCTGGAAAACCTTTGTAACCTTGATGGAAGTGATCGCATCTTAGACTATTAACGATAAGATACAAAAGGGAAGTGTCCAGTTGAAGGAGTAGTAAATGGCCAGGACAAAGGTAACCTCCGGCATGTGGCGAGTTGACCCGCAAAAGTGGTCGCGGGTAATCGACCGCTGTGGGCAGCCGGTGGCATCCGTGAAAGGCGAAGCGGACGCCAATGCGAACGCCAATCTCATTGCTGCGGCACCCGACATGTTCGAGCTGCTCGAAAGCCTGGAAGAGAACCTCGCGATTCCCCAGGATGTGGTGGAGGAAATCCGACTGGTGCTGCGCCGCGCCCGTGGAGATTTTGGGCTGGCGGTCTTCTCTCGCAACGCGTCCAAGATTTTGCGCGCCAGAACGCAGGAATGGCTGAGGTTCATGGAAGGCTTGTGGAAGTCTGACGAAGAAGAATAACTGTTCCAGGTCCATCCACCGCCCCGTTTGTCTGAGCTCTGTTCCTCTGTCTATGTCGCTGATTCTTCCCCTTCCTGATTTGCCCTTTGCTTCCTGGACCAGGAATTGCTATCGTGGGCAGCCGTGTTGAAAATGGCCTGAGGTTTGCCTCCAGGCAAGCCGGGGCGCGCCACGATCCTATGAAGCAGCTCAAACCAGTTCTCTGGACCAAGGGCACGTTCCTGACCCCGCAGCACCTCCAACTGCAGGATCGCTTCCTTGAGGACACCCTGAACTTCCGGCTGCAGGCGCTCAAATTTTGTCCCTGGGGCTTTCGCGAACTGGCAATCAACGGGGAGTTACTGGTTGAGGGCCAGTTTGCCGTTACTCGTGCTGCCGGAATTTTCCCCGATGGATTGTTGTTTGATGTACCCGAGGCAGATCCGCCGCCGCCTTCCAAATCTCTGGATGAATTCTTTGAGCCTGGCGCTAAGAATCTTGACATTTACCTGGCCATTCCCGACTACCGCCAGCGTGGCTTGAATGTATCTGCCGGCAAAGACGGCGGCACTCGCTATCTGGCGGAAGTGGCTGCATTTCGCGACGAGAACACCGGAATCGGGGAGAAGCCGATCCAGGTGGCGCGAAAAAATATGCGTTTGCTGGCTGACTCCGAAAACCGCGAAGGATCATCCGTGCTTGGCATCGCCAATGTAGAGCGGACCCCCGCGGGCACCTTCCAACTCAATCCTCGTTTCATTCCGCCACTCATCGAAATCGGAGCGAGCGAGTACCTCGTAGGTTTGCTTCGGGGCTTGGTGGAACTGCTCTCGGCGCGTAGCACCCAACTCTCCGCGGGACGACGCCAGAAGAATCAGAGCCTGGCAGATTTCAGCGCCTCCGACATTGCCAACTTCTGGCTGCTGTATACGGTGAACTCCAACTTCCCGGTGTTTTCGCATCTGTACGAGAGCAAAATGGGCCATCCCGAGGAGTTGTATGCCGCAATGGTGGGGCTGGCCGGCTCGCTTACGACTTTCTCTCAAAAAATGCGGCCGCGCGATCTGCCGCTTTACGTGCATGATTCGCTCGGGCCGATTTTTTCCGAGCTCGACGAAAAACTCCGCTCGCTGCTGGAGACTGTGGTCCCATCCAATTTGATTTCGCTCCCGTTGAAGCTGGTGCAGAACTCGATTTATGCCACCGCGATCGACCACGACAAGTATCTGGTGAACTCGCGCATGTACCTGGCGGTGAGCGCGGACACCAATGAAGAAACCATCATTCAGAAAGTGCCGCAACTGGTGAAGGTCTGTTCAGCGACGCACATTGAACACTTGGTGAAGCAGGCCCTGCCCGGAATCCAGCTCCGGCATCTGACCAATCCCCCGAGTGCGATCCCGGTGAAGCTGAAGTACCAGTACTTTGCGCTGAACCAGTCCGGGGCTGCCTGGGAAGCGGTCAACCGCGCACGCAACTTCGCGGCCTACGTTCCTGGAGACCTTGCCAATCCCACGCTTGAACTGCTGATTCTTCTGCCGCAGTCGAACTGAACTCGCATCTCGAACCGTCGTGAGCGTTTTGCTGGGTGCCCCATTTCTCGCGCGTTCTTTGCCCGAGAACCGGGGATTTTCAATACCCTTGACGCGTTCAGTGTTTCAGCACGAAGTAGAGCACCAGCAAAACTGCCATGAATAAAAGCACGGTCAGGATCAAGACCAGCGGCCAATACGAGACTGGCGCCTTGGCAGTCTCAACCTTAGGTGGCTTGATCGCAGGTGAAGCTGGCGCAGCAAACTTGGGGATCGCGGGCGCTTGTGGCATCGGTGGCGGTGCCATCGATGGAAGCGGGGGCATGGTGGGGGGAGGAAATATAGACGCTCCTGGCGCCCTAGCTGGAGGCTGCTTCTGTGATCCCGCCGCGCCCCCTGCAGCGTTCGGTGGTCTCACAGAAATTACTTGGGTGTACGGGCTCGGACCGCTGGCCATCACCGGCTCGCTGGGAGAGGGTGCGCTGGGCGTGGGAGTTGAGAACACTCCGGTAGCGCCATCGCCTGCTGGGGCGGCTGGTATGACGGAAGGTGGCTTGGGCGGCACCGGAATAGGAGGCGGCAAGCTCGTAAACACCGCTGCCGCTGGCGCAGCAGGGTGAGGTGCGACGCGCGGCTCTCTTGGTGCCGCAGACGGAGTTGCCGGAGTATCGCTGAGGGCGCGTGGCAGCCCGGCCGGTGGTGGAGGAGCTGCAGGTGTGGGCTTTCGCGAAAGAATCTCCGAATCAGCGAACAAGCCGGTGAATCCGGAACTCGATCCGGAACCTGACCCGGAACCAGCCGGCTCACTTCCTGCCACTTTCGAAGAAGGTTGCGACTGCTCTGCCGGTGTTATCGGCCCGAACATCTCGGTGAACGCGCCGACGGATTTCCGAGGAGCTTCCATTTCCCGGGACGATAAAGGGGATCGAGGAATAGCCTCAGTGGGCGACTCCGACGGACCTTCGACGTGAAACGGCCCTCGGAAAAAACTCGTAAACTCACCCGTCTTGGATCTATCGCCCACTGCCGGCTTGGGGGGCGCGGCGGGAAAGCTCTGGACCGGAACGTCGGCGCGAGCCGGAGCTACGGAACTAGTGAACTTCGGTTCCTGCTTCGGAGGAACTAGAGGCGTTGGAGCGCCTGCATCCCAGGCGGGTGCCGCACGGAGTCCGGACGGGTTTTCTGCAGCGCCGAGATTCGGAAAAGGAAGATTCGGCACAGGAAGATTCGGCACCGAAAGATCCGGCACAGGGGGCGGCGGCAACTCCGGTTCTTTGGCGGGAGCGCTGGGCGCGCTCGGCACCGCATGTGATTCGAATTCGCGAAACACTTGCGTGAACTGAATCGGAACCCGGGCAGGTTCGACGGGTTTGATTTCCGGCGGGATGTCCCGAACAAGTGCGGCGGGCTTGATTTCCTGAGGGATTTCCGCAGTCGCTGTATCGGTTTGAGCCTCCGGTTTGGCTTGCGGTATGAGTAACTCTTGCGTGTCTTTTGCCTGAACGTTGTACTGTTGCACCCAACCGCGCAACACGGCTTTGTCGGGCATCTTGGTGACAAGGTAGGCGTACAACGTCCCGTCATATCGGCCTGTCTCTAGCACCAGCCCGGCGGGCTCAGGTGCGACCCGGCGAAACGAATCCAGAACCCACTGCACCGTAGGTTGGTTCGGTTTCTGCGGGTCGCAATGCAAAACATGCACTACGACGCGCTCCCCTCTGAGTTTGTCGTTGGCAACAAAAGTTTCCACTTTGCCCGAAGTGAGCGATTCCAACAGTTCGTATTTTTCCTCGAATTTCATGGTTCGATGGTGATCCCAAATCGCCTGAGTCTCGGCGGTCTACGCAAGGGGGGCGACCGATGACTGCGTCTTGCAGTGAAGCAACGCTTCATCACGCAGGATTATACCGCGCAGTCCCCGCGCCTTCGCTAAGAATGCTCAAGGACCCGCCATCTCCTAATACAGCATGCACGTGGGAATGCACATTTTGTGCAGCAAATTGAACGCCGATCATCGATCATCGATCATTGGGGCAGCATCTTAAAACGCAGGGCCGTGGCGGCATCAATGCAAACGTGCGTAATGCCGGGATTTCTCTTGACTTGCTTGGTTCCCGGGATCAAAATTGCGTTCGCTCCTACGTCCCTGGGCTGACTGCATTGCTCGGGACGAAGCGGAAGGCATTCCAGCACTCGGTGCGGGTCGACGCTGCTCGGGGGGGCGCGTCCGATAGAAGCCAGCCCGTGGATGCAACCTGAAACTACCGAAATGGCGAGTCGGCGGTCAAAATCCAGAGTCCACCTCGAGTTGGTGCGGCCGGAAACGTTTCGGCTTGTGATTTCACTATCCTAATTGGATTGGTGCGTGAGGAGTTGGCGATGAGTATGACCGGAAATCATGGGAAGATCTTGCAGAACTCAGTCTTGATTTTGTTGCTTGGCGGCCTCAGCGTTGGCGTGGCGATAGGTCAGCACAAAACCACCTCTTCCTCTTCTTCGCCGAAGTCGGCGCCCGCTCCTCACGTCAGCGCTCCGCGGCCCTCCGTCAGCCGGCCCTCAACCCCGGCTTCGCGTCCCTCAACGACTACTCACTCTTCACCCATGGGCGGAAGGCCCGGGAATTCCACAGGAATCGGCCACGGGAATACCGGAAGGACTGGTACGACATTCGGCAAGACCGGTAACGGAACGATGGGCAGGACGGGCACTGGCACGACCGGAACTCACACGACGGGAAGGACCGCAGGCACCGGGACGGTGAGCAAGAATGGAAATGTCAGGGGTTCGATGGGCAACCCGGCGATGGGGAAGGGCGGAGCCGGCAACATAGGCAGGAACGCGAACCGGCCGCTTCCCGGGAAACAGGTGTCGCTGAGGGGCGGCGGGTCCGCGAACCTGCGGCCGAACGGACAAATCCGTTCCATCAATCGCAACGGCATGCAGATCAATCATGGCCTCAATGGCAGTCGTCACATCG
The DNA here is from genome assembly GCA_035511455.1 of Candidatus Sulfotelmatobacter sp. Classification (GTDB taxonomy): domain Bacteria; phylum Acidobacteriota; class Terriglobia; order Terriglobales; family Acidobacteriaceae; genus Sulfotelmatobacter. Next base: position 114,856 of record DATKFH010000075.1, read on the forward strand.
AGAGCACTCATAACGGAGCCCGTATTGTAACCACGGGCAAGCATGCCGGCTACGTGCAGCGCCCCTACGTTACTCGCAACGGACGGACCTACGTCTCCCGGACCGTCGTTGTCAATAACGTGTCCTACACCAACGTTTACCGCTCCTACTCCTACGGAGGTTACTGCTGCTACTACGGCTACCATCCTGCGTATTACTATGCGCCCGTATATTACGGCTGGGCCTACAATCCATGGCCCGCTCCGGTCTATTACGGATGGGGATGGGGCGGAGCGCCCTGGTACGGATATTACGGCGGATATTTTGCGCCGTATCCGGTTTATCCGTCGGCTGCGTTCTGGCTGACCGACTACCTCATTGCTGCCAACTTACAGGCTGCGTATCAGGCTCAGGCAGCGGCGACTGCCAACGCGGAAGCCAACGCTAACGGCAATGCGAACAACGCACCTCAAGACCAACCGCAATCCCCAGGGAACGGAAACGCCGACACTTCCGCCAGCACGTCTGGCACGGTGACCCTCAGTCCCGAGGTCAAAGCGGCGATTGCCGAGGAAGTGAAGGCCCAACTCGCCGCCGAACAGGCAGCGGCACAGCAGGGATCGTCATCCTCTGGTGGAGCGCAGGGGGCCGCGACGACTTCGGCGAAGAGTGAAGACGTGCCTCCCGCCCTCGATCCTGCCAAACGCACCTTCGTAGTGGCAAGCGACCTCGCTGTATCAGCGGACGGACAAGAGTGCCAGTTAACCCAGGGCGACGTCATCACGCGCACTTCTGAGACTCCGGACGAGGATCGCAAGGTGACTGCGACCGTCGCTGCCAGCCGGAAGGCGGATTGCGGCGTAGGCAGCCAAATCGCGGTTAGCGTCGACGATCTGCAGGAGATGTACAACCATTTTCAGGAGCAAGTGGATAACGGCATGAAGGACCTTTCTTCCAAAGAAGGGAAGAGTGGAATTCCCGCAGCTCCGGATACCAAAACGGCTTCTTCTGATGTTCCACCCCCGCCACCGGATGCGAACGCCGCGAAGGCACTACAAGATCAGCAGGCCACCGCCGATCAGATGGAAGCCCAAGTCGTGAAGGAAGCATTCAGTCAGGGTTCGTGAAGTATAAGCGTGCTCTGGGAGGGTCTTAGGCAAGTGGCAGGACTACTTTCGATTCCTAAGTAACTTCTCTTCGGTCTGCTGTGCCCGCTCGGCTCGGTCCAATAATTCCTGGGCGCCTTTGTTGTTGGGATCGGCCGCTGCTCTCGTGAAGCAATCAATCGCAGATGCGTAATCACCGGCGTCGAGAAACGCCGTCCCCCTGTTCATGAGGGACTCTGAAGATTCGGTCTGGCCTCCGGTCTGCCCACCAGGCTGGGCTGGTGGAACCACTCTGACGCGATTATTCACGTGAGTAACGCCAGGCACGGACCTAGCCAGAGACTCCGACAGGTTGAAATCCTCCTGGCTCCGCACAATGCCGTCGAGCGTGACCTCATGCTTGTCAGAGACGAATACCCGGATGCCGGCCGCCCGGAGAGTTGCCGAAGCAGCAGCATTCAACTGGCCCGTCACGCTGCTCTCGATCTGGTCTCGCTGAATCGCTTGGTACTTAAGGTATCCGACTCCAGCTACCAGTACGCCCGCTAAGAATAGGACGAGGATCACGATCAGGTTTTTCAGTCTGAACCTTCGCGGCTGCAGAAACAAATGCTGTTCCGCACTCTTCACAAATTGCGAGTCCTGCGCCTGGCCGCCCTTCACCCCAGGAGAGGATGGCTGTGCTCGAACGGGCAGGTCTGCTGTGGGCGGCGCCTGTGGCGGGACGGCCGACGGAGGTTCGGTCGTTACGTTCCCCGCCACGGCGGAGCTGCCGTGCGCGAGAACTGGCGTGACTTGAGAGCCTCGGGGCAAAGACCCCTGGGACGACGGGGTTTGTGATGAAGATGCGGGGGATGATGCTAAAGAAGGCTGGGACAAAGGAGGCGGCGTGGCAACGACCGGCCCAACAGCGGCCTGGCCGCTTACCACCGGACCGCTCCCGAAGGGCTCACCCCACATCGGAGCCAGCGCAGCGACGAATTCTTCTGCTGTTTGAAAGCGTTGGTCACGGTCCTTATCGATCGCCTTCAGAATCACGTGGGAGAGCGACTCGGGAATCTCGAGCTCTGGCACCAGTTCATGAGGCGGCCGCACATTCCCTTCCATATGCTGCATCATCAGCGAATACAGCGTGTCCCCCTCGAACGGCAATTGCGCTGTAACCATCTGATAAAGCACAACGCCCAGCGAATAGAGGTCCGTGCGTCCGTCGATCTCTTGTCCGGCCTTTTTCCCCATGAACTGCTCAGGTGACATGTAAAGCGGTGTGCCCACCACCATTCCCGTCATGGTCATTCCCGGCTTAGCGCCTTCGACGGCCTCCCGAAGCTTTGCAATCCCGAAATCCAGGACCTTGGCCGTTTCCTGGCCCTGCTCGTTGGTGGTGAGGATGATGTTGCCGGGTTTGATATCGCGGTGGACGATACCGAGCTTGTGGGCAAATCCGAGTGCCTGCGCCACTTGTGTTGCCACGCGAACCGCACGCGGGACGCTCATGGGTCCTTCACTCTGGAGAATCTCCCCCACGTCTTTGCCCTGCACCAGTTCCATCACAATGAACGGGCGACCATCTTCGGTGTAGTCGAAGTCGTCGACGCGGACTGCATTCGGGTGCCGAAGCTTTCGGGTAACGACCGCCTCGGTCTGGAAACGTTGAAGGAAGTTTGCATCCCCGGCGATGACATCATTGACGATCTTGATGGCGCAGACCTCGTTGAAGGTGATGTGCCGGCCCCGGTAAACAAAGCCCATGCCGCCAATCCCGATCCGTTCGAGAATTTCATACTTATTCCGAATGACCATCCCGGGTTGCAGTTCGTGAGCGCTTTGCAGGGCAGATTGATCCGCTGGGCAGACGTTGTAATCAGCCGGGTAGGTTCTGTGACAGGTGGGGCAGTATCTCATTGATCACATGGGCAGCCGGAAAAACGGGCCGGCCGGGCTCTGCCATAAGAGGCAATGCTCAAGCAGAAACCAGCGCCTGTCAAGATGCTTGCCATTGCACCCCTGTGCGATGGAGAATGACTGACGGCTAACAGTGATGTTCCGACAGCTCCAACTTATTCGGCGGGTTGCGGCCTGCGCCATGACCGTAGCCTCAGTTTTGGCCCATGCTCAGTTGGCCCAGGCGCAGAGTATCGCCGACCTTTTGCACAAAGCCCAAGCGGGAGATGGTAAAAGCCAATACGAGTTAGCCGAGGCCTACTTCGAAGGCAACGGAATCGCAAAAGACCCCAAGCAGGGTCTCGTATGGCTGCGGAAATCTGCGGGGCAAGGCTACGCCGGAGCCGAAGCCACTCTTGGCTTCATGTATCAAAAAGGCGTTGAAATAGAGCCTGATGCGCAGGAAGCGGCAAACTGGTATCGCAAGGCTGCGAGGCAAAATAATACGAAGGCTCAGACTCACCTTTCAGAGATGTTATCGCAAGGGTTAATATCGCAGAAGGAAGCAGACTGGGCCACGCCCGAGCCCGTCAAAGAAGTGAAGAAGCGGGGGCCAGTGCCTTTTTCGCTCGCCGAAGTCGAAACCGGACTCTCCGGAGGGATCACGAACAAACGGATGGCTACTCTGGTGAGCACGTTCGGCGTGGATTTCAAACTGGGTGCCGCCACAAAACAGCGCTTGGTACACGAAGGAGCGGACGATAATTTGCTGGCGACGATCGCCGCTGCGAAACGCACTGGCCAGTAACCGGGGCGCGTAAGGTCGCCTAGCCGGGATACGCTCCTGCAATGTAGCCCTCCAGTTCCTGAATCGTATGCGCCTGCTCAGAGATGATCCACTTCACAAGGTCCCCAATGGAGACCACTCCGACCACAGTGTGATTTTCGACTACCGGCAGATGTCGGAAGCGGTGTTTGGTCATGATCGCCATGCAGTCGTCCACGCTATGTTGCGGACTGACAAACACAACCGGGCTGGTCATAATCTCGCGGACCGTGGTCTCCTTTGAGGAATGACCCCGCAGGATTACTTTGCGGGCGTAATCCCGCTCCGAAAGAATGCCAAGCAATCTGTGTTCGGAAATGACCAGCAAGGCGCCGACGCCGTACTCGGCCATCTTTTCAATCGCCTCGTAGACCGACTGATCAGGAGTTACCGACAGAACTCGATTTTCATCCTTGCTACTCAGCAACAAGCCAATTGTGTCGGAAAGTTTCATCACGCTCCCTCGCGCATAGAGTCACTTGCCTGTTCTCCAGTCCCACACCGCCTTGCCCTTATCGTCACGGAACAGTAGCGTGTCCGAGCCTCTCACGAGTTCTCTCGCGAGGATCACGTCCGCTTCCTCCTGTTTCACTTTTGACCCCGTCACCGCGACCTCATCGCCCTTGGTGAAAGTGATTCCCATCTCATCCTGAAACGGTTTCGGACAGACAAAAATAGAGAGCTTTTCCTCCCCGCTCTTTACCACCAGCTCCACAAAGTCCTTCCTGGACCCCAAGGTCAGGAGTTTCACCTCGTCTATGATGCCTTTTTTCTTGCTCTCGGTTTGCAGGTCATATTTGGGAACGCCATGGTCCGAGGTGGAGGCATCTTGGGAAAACCCCGGGGTTAGGCCGGAAAGAAGCAACAGCCCGGCCAACAGGAGTTGGATCGTTCCACGTTGCAAGACGGAGTCCTTCGCGCTGAGTGACACAGACCCTCCTAGGCGGCATGCCGAGAACCGCGATGCGGGGCGAGGTGCCATCGAGCTTCAGCACGGCGCCGAGAAAACCGTTGACCAGTTCCCGGATTAGCCTGAAAGCTTCGCTACGATAAGGCCAGACTCAGTGGCTCTCTAGGAAGAAAGGAGAATCGTACACCCTTTGTTGACCTTGAGACTAGAAAAGATTTGCCGTTCTATTCCACTCGTTTTGCATTGAGATAGCGGCTGGCAAAGGTTAGGAACGTGGGCCAATTGGGACCGGTCGTATGTCCACCGCTGTGCTGCCGAAAGGCAATCTCGCCATCGATCCGGGCCGTTTCCATGGGAGGAAAGTCAGCGGTTCCCAAGTCTTTTTTTCCGAGAAGCCGGTACACTGGGCCGGCGCCAACGGCGGCCAGAAACATACCTTTGCCATCGATCCAGCCTCCTTCCACCTGTAACGAGCCGCTGCTGATAAACACCGGGCGCGGTGCACAAAGCGCGATGAGTTCGTGCGCGTCCACTGGCAGGTCATTTGGCGTCAGAGGCCCCGCATATTTCAGGAAATTGCCGGCCATCCAGTGATATTCAGACGTCGAGGCTACGTTTTCTACCTGCTCGCCAAACCTGCGGCGAAGTATCTTGGCGCCTCCTTCGCCCGACGACCCGATAAACCCGATAGCGAATCGAGGGTCGTATGCCATCGCGACCAGCGCCGCCTTTCCGTACCGTGAAAGGCCTTCGATGCCGACCTGTTTCGCGTCCACCGCTTTGTCGGTCTCAAAATAATCGAGCGCCCGGCTCGCGCCCCAAGCCCACGCCTTGAGCGCGCCCCAGTCATCGACTTTCCGCACCTGACCGAGGTTTACCAGACCGATGATCCCCTGCGTCAGACCCTCTCCGTTGTCCGCCTGAACGCTCGTCGCGACGATATTTGCGTAGCCCCACCCCTTAGCCAGCACCTGCTGCTGCCAGGTCGGCCCAGGAGCCGGCGGCTGCGGGAAACGCTTCGCGAACTCCGCTCGCATTTCTGCGCTGAGCCCAATTTCCAGCATGACCGGCACCGGCCCGGTGGCGGTTGCTGGGGTGCTCAGCGACAGCTGTATAGCAACCGCGACGAGCGGATACGCGGAGTTGACGACGTGGCCGACGAGCTCCTTGGTTATGACCGGTAAATCGCCGTTCATTTCCTTAGTTACACTTTTCGCTTCCCAAATCACTTTCGGGGTGTTCTCCGGCATGCGCCCGTAGATCTCGCGGTCAAAGTCCTCCACGATCTCTGGCCTGCGCTGGCTCCACCATGCTGCGGCGCTGTCGAGCTTTTTTCCGTTCTTCAACAGAAAAGGGTCGGGCAAGGTGTAACCAGGGACCTTGGATTCGTCGACGTTCGCGGCGTTCGGGGATTTCGGGTCGCCGTCGGGACCGGGCCTCAGGGAAGCGATATGCAGCAACTCCATGATTCGCTGGTGGTCTTGCTCAGAGGTGAGGTGCGCAGGAGGAGCCGCCCCGGGCCTCTTCGCTTCCTGGCCGTGACTGAGCGCGCAGACCAACACAACGAGGAACAGAAATCCGAAAGGAAGTGCCATTGATCTGGGACTCACGGGTTGCTCCTTAGGCGATCGCATCAGCAAGCACTTTTGCGGGACCACCCTTAGCGGCCAGATTATTTCACGAGTCAGTCGAACTGGGCAGTGAGCGTGTTCGGCCGAAGGCCGTCCTTGATCACGCTCGCAGGTAAGGGGCTGTGTTTGTTAGAACCGAATAATTCTGCTCTTGGTTGTCCGAAGGAGTTCAATATCTGCAGTTTCGAATTCGCCGACGCCCGGATTGCAGCGAATCCTAGGCAGGCGAAGCCATCGCGATTTCCTTCAACCGCCGCAAATCCAGTTTTCCGGTGCCAAGATAGGGCAGCACATCCACGTGCACAAACTGGTCCGGCCGCGGCTTCCAGAGTTGTGGCAGGTCCGACTTGGCGAGCTGCGCGAGGCAGTCGCGCAGCTTATCTTCTGGCAAAGTATGGAGCACGATCAGGCACTCCCCCTTCTTCTCGTCGGGAATCGCCGTCACGGCGAAGCTTTGTTCCGTTGCACCGGCGATCTCTTGCAGCTTGTCCTCGATCTTGATATGAGGCACCATCTCGCCGCCGATCTTGCTGAACCGGCTCAGGCGGTCGGTGATGCGCAGGAAACCGTCCTCGTCCACGGTGGCGATGTCGCCGGTGTTGTACCAGCCGTCGTGCAGAACCTCGGCGGTCTTCTCTGGACGGTTCAGGTATCCCTGCATAACATTAGGGCCGCGCACGAGCAGAAGGCCTGCTTCTCCGAATGGAAGCGGCGCAAAATTCTCGGGACTTACGATCCTGACGCTGATTCCAGGCAAGGGATGGCCGATGCTCGATCGTTTCGCACCTACCTGACGGAACTGCGCCGCGCGGAAGTCAAGCGTGTTCACGGTGACGGCCGGCGAACACTCGGTACAGCCATAGCCTTCGAGCGGCCGAATTCCGAAGCGGTCTTCAAAGGCGACGGAAATCCGTTCGGGAAGTTTCTCAGCGCCGGCCATCACATACTGCAGGCTGCCGAAGTCTTCCGGCGAGCAGCGCCGGGTATAGGTCTGCAAGAACGTCGGAGTGGCCAGCAGGAATGTCACCGCATACTGGCTGACCAGTGCTCCGATGGCTCGTGACTCAAGCGGGCTGGGATGAAAGACCACCCCGACTCCAATTGCGGTCGGCAGACAGAGCGTCCCGGTGAATCCGAAAGAATGGAAAAACGGCAGAATCCCGAGGACCTTATCGTGCTCCCCGAGCATGAACACCTGATTCAACTGCTCCACGTTCGAGGCCACGTTGTAGTGGGTGAGAACAACGCCTTTGGGATCGCCCGTGCTGCCGCTGGAGAAAATGATGGTGGCGATGTCGTCGAGCCCGGTCTTGCGATCCGCGCCTACAGAATTCTCGATAGCCCACACCGGCAATAGCCAGGAGATAAGCGCCGCGCTGAACCGCTCCAGCCAGCGCGGCTGCTCCGCAAGATCTTCCAGCAAGATGGCCTGCGCCGGAACCTCGATGTGAACGCGTTCCAGAAATGCCTTGGATGTGATCACGGTTTTCAGCTCGCATTGCCGCGCGCAGGAAGCCAGCACCTCGGTGGAGGCCGTGTAGTTCAAGTTGACGGGAACCTTCCCCATCAGCAGCGCGGCGAGATTCACCAGCGCACCCGGAACCGACGGCGGCAACAGGATGCCGACCATCTTCTGCTTGCTCCAGACCGGACGCAGACGCCCAGCCAGAAAGACTGTATGCGTGAGCGCTGCGCCAAAGGTGAGCTTCGGTGTGCGGCTGTCTGCCATGGCGAAGCGGAAGGGATGACGCCTTGCCGTATGAACGAACGAGCGGTGCAAAGTCCTCATGTAGCGCTTGCGCGCAAGGTAGGCCTCTGCTCCGAGTTCCAACACCGCCTGTCTCACTTCCTGCGCTCCGCTCGTCGAAGGCATCGGCTTGCCAAAGGTCACGGTAACCGGGTACGGAATTCTGTGCGGAAGCTTCCACAAGAATCTCCCGCGCTCGAAGCTGAATATGGAGCCCCACACGCCCCCGAGATTCACCGGGATGATGGGAGCGTCTACGCCCTTCATGATCCTTTCCATGCCGCGCCGGAAGGGAAGCATCTGCCCGATGCGGGTCATCTGGCCCTCAGGGAAGATGCAGACGACCTCGCCATCGTGCAGGGCCTGAGTTGCCGTCCGCAAGGAATGAATCAGTTCGCGCGGACGAAGCTGGGAAGAAATTGGAATCACTCCCATGATCGTCGCGAATGGCTTGACCAGCCAATGATCGTAGGAGCCCTTGAACATCAGGAAGCGTATCGGGCGATCGATCGAGGCAATGAGCAGAACCGCATCGACCATCGAGACGTGATTCGGCACCAGCAGCGCGCCGCCCTTGGCGGGAACATTCTCGCGGCCCGTAAGATGGATGCGGTATAAGGTGTGGGTCGCGATCCAGAGCAGGAGCCGCAGCAAGGCATCCGGCAGCAGGTACAGCACGTATGCCGTTGCGGCTACGGTCACCAGTGAGACCGAAAGGAAAATTGAAGACGGGCTGAGATGCAAATAGTGCTGGAAAACGTAGTAGACCCCGGCCGCTCCTCCGATCCCCACAAACGAGAGCAGGTTCGCCGCCGCAATTACCCCACCTTTATCTTTCTCGTCGGGACGGTGCTGGATCAGCGCATTCACGGGAACAGCAAAAAATCCGGCCGAGAATCCGAGCGCCGCAAACAGCACTGACACATCGACGAATGAGAGGCTTCGCCTGGAGAGCAGGACGCCGAACACCGTCATGCCCACCGAGCCCAGCGGAATCAATCCATATTCGACCTTGTCACTGGAAAGATAGCCCGCGGCCAGGCTGCCCAGGCCAATGCCAATAGCGACCGCGGCTTGCAGCACTCCGGTGCCGGTCGAGCTGATGTGCAGAACGTCGCTGCCGTAGAAAACGATGTTCGCCGTCAGCAACGCACCGAGAAACCAGAAATACGTGTTGCCGAGAACCGCCAGCCAAAGCACACGATCCTGCCGGATGAGGCGTCCCTGAACCCAAAGGTCGCCAATCGGATTCGCGCGAAACTTCTTTGTCGGATTTGCGGACGGAACCCTCGTGATTCCAAGACTGAAAAGCAGGCCGACCAGAGACAACCCCAAAAAGATGAGACCCGACCAGCCTTGGCGCCCGTGAAATACATCGGCCAGAAATGCTCCCGAAACGCCGCCCCCGATTACCGCAAGAAAAGTTCCAAGTTCAAGCACGCCGTTGCCCCACGAGAGCTCGGGCTCGGGCAGCAACTCGGGCAGCAGTCCGTATTTGGAGGGACCGAACAGCGCCGCCTGCGTACTCGCCAGGAAGACCGCGGCCATCTCGAGGTTCAGGTTCTGCCAGCCCAATCCCGCGATGGCCAGGACCATGACGGCCATCTCCAAGAACTTGGTCCAGATCGTGACCGTCCGCTTGCTGTACCGGTCGGCAAGGAACCCACCGGTCATCGAGAAAAGAATGAACGGGACTGAGAACACAGTTCCAACCATCAGGACGAAGCGATCCCGGTCGGCCGTCCGCATCGCCATTCCCAGAATGATGAAGACCACCAGATTCTTGAGCCCGTTTTCGTTGAACGCCCCCTGAAACTGGGTGAGCACGAGCGACCAGAATCCCCGGCGCCAAGACGGCCCCTCCGCCGGTTCGGGAAGCGTTGCGGCAGTCGTATTGTCCGAGGTCTCGACTATAGTCGAGGCCGTGCCCTGCCTCATAAAAGACATCCTGATAACACACCTGCGAGTCTTGGGGTTCTGGACATCTTGTCATGAAGCGGATGGCGGTTCCAGTCACAACCGATACGGCCCTGGTAACTTTGGAGTCTGCCGAGGGGAAAAAAGCGCAAGACTGGAGCCGGTCTGCGTTCTAGTATTTAGGCTCACAGAATCACGCACATACGGGGAGTCGCCGCTTCGTGGAACTCATTCTCGTACTGTTCGGGTTGTTAGCCGTCTCGGTACCCGCCACCATCGCCTACCTTCTCTGGCGACAGCACGACCTGCGGATCAAACTCCTCAAGGTGACTGAACTCACCATGGAGTTGAACGATGGGCTGCGGCGCGACTTGCTGGAGTTGAAGCGGCAGGTGGCGTCGGCTCCGCAGTCGGCGGTTGCATCCTCTCATGCCGAAGAGCCCCATCCCGCCGCCGCCGTAAAACAGGCGCCGATCGAAAAGCCTGCCGCCACAGTTGTGCCAGTCTCGAAGCCGGTCACCGTCGTCGAAAAGCGCGAAGCGGAAGCGTTTCCGGTTCATCTATCGCCACCTCCGGCGAAACCTGAGTGGCCGGTCGCGGAGAAACCGTCGCCGGTCCACCAGGTCACGGAGCAAAAGTTCGTTTCGCCGCCGATCGTCACGGCTCCTTCTGTCGCGTCACCGGTTGTGCCAAAGACACCCACCGCGCCGACAGCTCCGACTCTGAAGCCGGAATCTGCTGCCCCGCCTCCTCCTGCGGTTACCCCGCCTCCACGTTCGCCGCGAGAGACACCGCGGACGGCAGCTCCACCACCCACCCCTGCGGTGCCACCTCTGCCTCAGGCTGCTCGTGTCGCTCCGCCGCCCCAGTTGGCCACGCTCCACGCTCCCTCGCCGAAGGCAACTGCCCAGCAGCGCTTGAAGTCAGTGTTCGCGCTTGAAGAAGTCTTAGGCGGAAACTTGTTCGCCAAGTTCGGCATCATCCTTATGGTCATCGGGATTGCCTACTTTGGGAAGAAATACATCGGTGATCTTGGTCCTTCTGGCAAAGTGTTGCTCACTTTCGTGACCTCATTCTCGCTTCTCGGGGGCGGCATTCTCTTGGAGAAGCGAAACCGTTATCGCCTTTTCAGCTACCCGCTCATCGGCGGTGGATGGGCACTCCTTTTCTGGACGACATACGCGCTGAATCACGTGCAAGCCATGCGCGTTATGAACTCGGAGACGACAGATCTCATTTTGATGCTCGCCGTGGCCCTCGCCATGGTGGTGCACACGCTGCGTTATCGCTCCCAGGTTGTCACCGGGCTTGCGTTTCTGCTGGCTTACTGGACCATTTCCCTCAGTCACGACGACATCTACAGCCTCTCCTCCGGCGTGATCCTTGCCATTGGACTGGTGAGCATCGTCATCAAGATGGGATGGTTCGAACTCGAAGTCTTCGGCATCCTCTCGAGTTATCTCACTCATTTGTATTGGCTGTATCATCTGCTCGGTCCCCAAGGAGCCCATGGACAACCGTTCCCTGAGTTTCAAGCCAGCACGGGGATTCTCCTGTTCTACTGGCTGACCTATCGCATCTCCTACGTAGTCCGCAAGACCAAGTCGCCGTATGAAGAGCACATTTCCAGCGCCGCGGCGTTGACCAACACTCTGCTGCTGCTCGCCGCCATGAAGTTCCAGTCCGTGCATCCGGAACTTGCCTTTTGGGCTCTCCTGTTCATTGGTGCGCTGGAGTTCAGCCTCGGACAACTCCGGACCACGAAGCGCCGCCGCGAAGCGTTCGTGGTTCTGAGCGTTCTCGGCGCGGCGCTGATGATTGCCTCGGTCCCGTTCCGCTATTCGGGGAACGATGTTGCCATCCTGTGGCTGATCGGCGCCGAAGCCTTGCTCGCGGCGGGTGTCGTTGTCGGAGAAGTAGTTTTCCGGCGGTTAGGACTCTTCGCCGGATTGCTGGTGGCCTTACACCTGTTTCGAGTTGATCTGCCGCAACTCATCGCGGTCCGCCGGACGGGCGAGGACATGGTGCTGGCCGCCGGAATCATGTTCGCCCTGTGCGCCGTGGTTTTCTATCTGAACGCGCTCATGGTGGGTCACCGCTGGGCTCAGTATTTTGGCGATTCTCCCGACGAGCAACTACTCAGTATTCATTCCTACCTTGGCGGATTTGCGGCAGTGTCCGCTGCGTGGGCTTTGTGCTCGGAAGACTGGACGGTCCTGGCCTTCGCCGGCATCATGCTCGCCCTGGCAATGCTCGAACAAAAGCTTGAGTCCGGGCAACTGCAATTGCAGTACCTCACTCTCGCGGTGTTGAGCCTGTATCGGGTTATGGCATTTAACCTGCACAGGGAAGTCCGGCAATACACGCACGTTTCCACGCGCCTGATCACGTTGCCGATCGTTGCCTTAGCTTTCTATCTCACCGCCAGATGTTCGGCGGTCCGCGATGACGCTAATCAGCGAATGTTTCGCGGGTTCTTTGCCCTCGCCGGCACGAGCCTTGTGACCGCGCTCATCTATTTCGAGGTGCCGGAACTGTGGCAGCCGTTCGCCGCCATCGCCGTTGCGGTTCTGCTGTTGGAAGTTGGCCAGCAGATCGGGTACGACGTACTTGCGTGGCACGCCCATCTGCTAACCGGTTTGGCGTTGCTGGCGGCCCTTACCGCTGACCAAATGGGGGTCAACCGTGGGCACGATATCCCGCTGCACGCATTCGGAGCCTTGCCAGTGGTCGCAGGGGCGTACTGGGTCGCCCGGCGCATCAGCGTGGCAAATGTGGTCCATCACAGAATCGCCCGCATAGCCCATAGCTGGGCGGGCACGGCGCTGATGGCTTGGGTGCTCTACGAGGCCGTGCCCGCGCCATGGATTGCCGTTTCCTGGGTTGCACTTGCCGTCGCGCTTGCGCTGACCATGCGCAGGGTCAGCTACAACCAACTCGCGTGGCAGGCCAATGCCGTAGCCGCGTGCGCGCTGGTGCGCTCCTACACCTTCAACCTGCAACTGCAAGATCCGCTTTGGCCGGGCTTTTCGCTTCGCATGGTAACAATTTCGATTGTGGCCGCGGGCCTTTACTTTCTTTCGCGCCAAGCCACCGTGCCTGACTCAGTATCACGCCGCGCCGTTTCTTATCTGCACACCTCCGCCGCCACCGCCTTGCTGGTCCTTCTGGTGTGGTACGAAGCGCCGAGTGGATGGCTCGCAGCAGTATGGGCGGTCTTTGCTCTTGTGCTGGCCTTGGTGGATCGTCGTTTTAAAGTCGAAGAACTGGCCTGGCAAGCTCACGCCCTGGCGGCCCTCACCATGCTGCGCAGTTTGACCGTCAATCTGCATGTGGTGGAAACCTGGCACGGCATCAGCGTGCGCCTGCTCTCACTCGCAATTGTCACGGTTGTTCTTTATGCCTTGTCCCGCGTCATTCGCATGCCGGAAGAATGGCGGCAGCGGGAGTTGCATCACATCTATTCGTGGGCGGCGTCCGCCTTGGTCGCACTCCTCATGTGGTATGAGTTGCAGCCGCTGAGTGTTGCCGTGGGATGGGCCGTGTTTGGACTGGTACTTTTCGAGTACGGCATGTGGCGTCAGACCACGCAATTTCGCATGCAGGCCTATGTGGCCCTGACCGCTTCGTTTGGACGGATCTTCTTCGCGAACCTGACGGCCGACAATCCCGGCGAATTCTGGGGACCGCGTATCTATACCGTGCTCCCGATCGCGCTCATCCTCTTCTTTGTTTATGCCCAGGTCGGCTCCGGCGATCAGGGCGCTCAACTGGATCGCCGCCTTCGCCTCGACATGATCCTTGCCTATCTCGGCACAGGCACGGTCGTGGCGTTGCTCTATTTTCAATATGCCAACGATTGGCTGGTCGCCGCCTGGGCTGTGGTGGTGTTCGCTCTGCTGGGATTGGCTCTCCTATTGGGTCGCCCCGTCTTTTTGCATCAGGGTTTGCTGCTGACTTTGGGTGCCTGCATGCGTGGCGTGATGCACAACCTCTTCGGCGCAAGCTACTTCAGCGGTGGAGACTGGACCGGAAGGTATTTTGTTCTGGGCTCTGGAATCGCAGTCCTGCTGGCATGCTTGCCTTTCGCCTTCCGGCTCGGCGATCAATCCAAGTCTCGGTCAGGAAGGGGTCGAATGGGAGTGCTGGCGCGGCATCCCGAGCAGTTCATGTTTTTCGCGCCGGTGCTTTTGCTGACCGTCATGCTCGCGCTGAAGATGCGCGCCGGCATGGTGACGGTTGTCTGGGGCCTCGAAGGAGTCTTGATCATCCTTCTCGCTCTCGCGGTCAATGAACGCAGCTTTCGTCTAACTGGGCTGGGTTTGCTGTTGCTATGTCTCGGCAAGATTCTGGTGCGCGACGCCTGGGGACTCGCCCCACGCGACCGCTACGTCACGTTTATCATTCTAGGTGCGGCGTTATTGCTGGTTTCCTTCCTTTACACTCGATATCGCGAAGCCATTCGCCAATTTCTATGATGCGCCGAGTCGTCTTTCTGATCGTGCTCTTGGTTGGCGTCACGGCGCTCTACTACAGCCAGCGCCGGCGCGAACCGACGCCGGTGTCGGCCAACGCGGTCGTGGCTCTGGCAGCCGATGCCCAGCGCGACCTCGCTCGAGTTCCGATGCACTTCACGCGAATTTCAGACCGCGAAGAAGTAACCATCGGCAAGGAACTCGCCCAGAGGTATTCGACTCCTGCTGCCACGTTGAGCCCGGAAGAGCACGCCCTTGAAAGCTATGTTGCTCGGGTGGGGAATTCCGTAGCTGCTCACGCGCACCGGCCCTTGCCTTATTCCTTCCATCTTCTGCTGGAGCGCGAGATGATCAACGCCTTCTCCCTGCCAGGCGGTTCCGTCTACGTCGGCGAGGGCCTGCTCGACGTGATGACGAGCGAAGATCAACTCGCATTCATCCTCGGACACGAAATTGAGCACATCGATCACTACCACTGCGCGGAACGGGTACAGATTGAAGCCCGGCTTCGCCACTTGGATCTCGACATACTTGGCGCAATCCTGCAAATTCCTTTTGAGGTCTGGCAGGCGGGCTACAACAAAGACGAAGAACTCGAAGCTGATCGCGAGGGCATGCGCGTGGCTGTTCTGGCAGGCTACTCGCCGTACGGCGCAGTCAGCCTTTTCGAAGAATACGCCAAGCTACATCGGGAGTATGTGATTCACGCGGAGGGCCCGGAAGAAGAACTCTCCGAGCTTGCCATCCAAAGCCTGCAGGGCTATTTTCGTTCTCACCCTTTGCCCTCCGAGCGACTGGCGCAGGCGCACGCCGTGATTACTCAGGAGGGCTGGCGAGACCGCCAGAAGCAGAAGCCATTTCGTATCGAGTACGAAGTCCACAACGGTGAGTACGTAAAGTAATCGCTCACTGGCCTCCGGCCAGTTCGCGCAGTCGTTCAGCAGCGCTCTCGGCAGTGATGTCGCGCTGCGGGCTTCCCAGCATTTCGAATCCCACCATAAATTTGCGAATCGTCGCCGAGCGCAGCAGTGGCGGATAGAAGTGGGCGTGAAAGTGCCACTCGGGGTGATCAGACCCATCCGTGGGCGACTGATGAAATCCCATGGAGTAAGGGAAGGGCACCCCGAAAACTTTGTCATACGTGGAAGTAACCCGCTGCAGCATCGCGGCAAGAGAGCGGACCTCGTCCGTGGCGAACTGCACCATATTCCCGATGTGCCGGCGGCTGCACACCAGAGTCTCGAAGGGCCATACTGCCCAGAAGGGCACGAGGGCAACGAAGCCTTCGTTGGAATACATCAGCCGCACATGTTGTTTTTCTTCCAAAACGACATAGTCACACAGAAGGCAGCGGCCGTGGGCCTTTTTATAAGCGTGCTGTGCAATCAATTCCTTTTTGGGCGCCTCTGGAATCGAAGCCGTCGCCCAAATCTGGCAATGCGGATGCGGATTGCTGGCGCCCATCATGGCGCCGCGATTCTCGAAAATCTGCACGTGGCTGATATTTTCCAGGTTGCCGAGTTCGCGGAATTGTTCGATCCAGGTTCTAACCACGAGTTCAATTCCGTCGACTCCCATGGTAGCCAGCGTGAGATCGTGCCGCGGAGAGAAGCAGATCACCCGGCAGGTTCCCGGCTCCGCCTCAGCGACCAACAGCCCCATGCTTTCGATGTCGAGACGATCCCTGGCCGTGTTCGGTTTCAAGGCGGCGAAGTCGTTTTCGAAAACGAATGTCGAAGGGTAGACCGGATTGCGAACTCCGCCGGCCCGCGCGTTTCCAGGACACAGATAGCAGCTCGGGTCGTAGGCCGGCTCGGACGCGCTTGGTAGCGACGCGACTTCTCCCTGCCAGGGCCGCATGGTGCGGTGAGGCGACACCAACACCCACTCGTTGGTCAAAGCATTCAGCCTGCGATGAGGGTCTTCCGTGAGTTTCAAGTTGGCAACCTCGCAGCATTTTACGATGGAGATGGCCCTTCATCCGCAAGTCCAAAAAAGAATCCTCAATACGCCGACTTTGCGACTCCGAACCTCCGCATTTCCGTCCCACGTGGCATAATCGTCGGCAAACATTCTCTAATCCGGGGCCAACCGATGCGACGTGTCCTGATTCCCGCCTGCCTTTGTGTCCTGGTTGCAGTTCTGCCTTGCACCGCTGCCAATCACAAGTCGCTGCAGATCTACTTCATCGATGTCGAAGGCGGCCAGTCTACCCTGATTATCAGTCCCTCAGGCCAATCGGTGTTGATCGATACCGGCTGGCCCGGATATGAGGGTCGCGACGCGGACCGCATCGTGGCAGCCGCCCACCAAGCCGGTCTCAAGCAGCTCGACTACGTTCTGATCACGCACTACCACCGCGACCACGTCGGCGGCGTGCCGCAGTTGGCCGATGGTATCAAGATCGGAACCTTCATCGACCACGGGCCGAATCTCGAAGATTCCGAGGTCACTCGCACCGACTACACCGCCTACGAAAAAGCCATCGCCGGGCATGCTCATGTCGTGGTCAAGCCCGGATGGGGCCTGCCCATCAAGGGAATCGAGGTCCGTATTCTGAGTGCCGCCGGGGACCACATCACAAGCCCCCTGCCCGGAGCGGGCGAGGCGAATTCCTACTGTACCGCTGAACCCGCCGCCGAGGTCGACAAGACCGAAAACGCCCGTTCCATCGGCGTTCTGGTTACCTATGGCAAGTTCCGTTTTCTCGACCTGGGCGATCTGACCAAGAAGAAGGAATTAGAACTCGCTTGTCCCAACAATTTGCTGGGGACCGTTGACCTTTTTCTTGTGACGCACCATGGGGCGGACCTTTCCAATCCCAAAGCTCTGGTGTGGGCGCTGCATCCGCGCGTGGCTGTGTTCGACAATGGGCCGCGTAAGGGAGCGAGTCCCGCCGCATGGCGGATCGTCCACGATTCTCCGGGGCTGGAAGACCTGTGGCAAGTTCACTACGCTGCCCAATCCGATCGCGATCACAACGTCGCCGAGGAGCGCATCGCCAATGTAAAGGAGAATTGCGAAGGCAAATTCATCAAAGCATCGGCGGAGGCCGATGGTTCCTTCGCATTGACCAACGGCCGAACCGGCGCTCAGAAGAACTATTCCGGGAAATAGCGAGAGTGGAACCCAACCCATGATCGTGATCGTGATGGGAGTCGTTGGCTCCGGCAAGACGACGATCGGAAGTCTGCTGGCTGCCGAACTCGGCTGGCAATTTGCCGATGCCGATGAGTTTCATCCCCAAGCAAACGTGGAAAAAATCCGTCACGGCATCCCGCTCACCGATGCCGATCGCCAGCCCTGGCTAGAGCGTCTTCGCACCCAGATCACTCAGTGGATCGCCGCCGGCAGCAACTTTGTGCTCGCGTGTTCGGCCCTGAAGCGCGCCTACCGCCAGGAACTCGCAGTCAGTCCGCAGGTTCGTTTTGTATATCTGAAGGGAAGTGCCAGCCTCATTGCCCAACGTCTGCGCTTACGGCACGGTCATTTTGCCGACCAGAAGATTCTCGCCAGCCAGTTCGGCGATCTGGAGGAACCCGAGGCGGCGTTAACCGTCGAAATCACCGGCACACCCCAGCAGATGGTCGCCGAGATTCGCCAAAAGCTCGGCATAGCGTAGAATCCTCGGGCATCAAAATCAGCCTGCGGGAGTGGCTCTTGGACTCAGCACGCGACCGCCTCGAACTCGACGTTATTTCAAGATTGATGTGGCGGCTGATGCCATTTCTCTTCCTGCTTTACATCGTCGCCTACCTCGACCGCATTAACGTCAGCTTCGCCGTTCTGCAGATGGGGGAGCCACTTCATCTCACGGATAAGGTCAAAGGGCTCGGCTTTGGAATGTTTTTTGCCGGCTACTTCTTTTTTCAAGTACCCAGCAATCTGGTGTTACAGAAGATGGGCGTGCGCCGCTGGATCTCCGGTCTAATGGTGACCTGGGGCCTCGTTTCTTGCTCGATGATCTTCATCCGCGGGCCGGTCAGTTTCTATGTGCTGCGTTTTCTGTTAGGGGCGGCGGAAGCGGGATTCTTCCCCGGCATGATCCTTTACCTCAGGCAGTGGTTTCCGGAACGTGCCCGCGCCCGCGCGGTCGCCTGGTTCATGACCGCGAACCCGCTGGCGGGGGTGATTGGCAGCCCAATCTCCGGCGCGTTGTTAGGACTTCAC
The DNA here is from genome assembly GCA_035511455.1 of Candidatus Sulfotelmatobacter sp. GTDB lineage: Bacteria > Acidobacteriota > Terriglobia > Terriglobales > Acidobacteriaceae > Sulfotelmatobacter. The sequence goes on from DATKFH010000075.1 coordinate 133,501, forward strand.
GGAGCTGGACTGGCGGGATGGCAGTGGCTGTTCCTGCTCGAAGGCACCCCCGCCGTCGTTCTGGGAGCCACGGTCTTTTGGGTATTGGCCAACAGCCCAAAGGAAGCGCGGTGGCTTTCGGACCAGCAACGCACATGGCTGGTTGATGAGTTGGAACGCGAGCAGAGGGAAGACTCAGTCCCGCAGCGCGAAGGCTTGTGGTCCGTCCTCGCCAGTTGGCGGGTCTGGGCGCTTTCGATCGTATATTTCGGACTGCCCACCTGCATGTATGGCGTCACTGCTTGGCTGCCGACGGCGGTCCACAGTTTGTCGAGGCTCAGCGATCAAATGATTGGGGTCGTAGTTGCGATCCCCTATTTGGCTACGGCAATCGCCATGGTTCTGGTCGGGCGGCATTCCGACCGGTCCCGCGAACGCCGATGGCATACCGCCTTGCCAGGTTTCCTGGGAGCGACGGCCTTGGTCGTGGCGGCCTATGGCCGAGCGCCATTAACCGTCATTACGGGAATGAGCTTGGGAATGCTGGGCGCACAATCAATGGCTGGGCCGTTCTGGGCGATGGCTACTTCTCGCATGAACGGCGCCACCGCCGCCGCTGCGATTGCGGTGATTAATTCGATCGCTAACCTCGGCGGATACTTTGGCTCCTCCATCATCGGACTCCTGCGTTCGCCACGCGGAGGTTTCCGCGGCGGTTTGCTGTCAATCGGCGCCGTCCTGGCGGGGAGTAGTTTCCTGGCGGTGGTGGTGGGATCCCAACCGTCGCGGCGTAGCTCGATTTGAGACGCCCAATCCAGACACCGTTAGAGGCGCCACCCCTCGTGTGTCAAAAACGGCACAAACTGCAAACCGCGGCTTCGCGTAATCGCCTCAATTGTTTACAATAGGACCTTCGCCTGTCTGCTGGCTCCTAAGCCCTTCATAGGCGACGACAAGCATTTTGGAACAGCCAAACCACAATCCCAGTGCGGCCCCCACCGTCTACTGGCGGGTCGAAGGCAGCCTGCTGGACCTGACCGTGGTCAGGCCGGTGGCGTTTTTCACCTGGAACGCCCAGACGTTCGCCGAACGTATTCGGCGACGGGGCCTCATCTTCCTCATGGCGCTGCTGCGCCCGTTTCTCTATTCCACCAACCGTAAGTTTGCCACGCGGGTGGTGCACACCGTCCTGCGCGGTGTGACCCGCGACCGCCTCGATCTGCTGGGTGAGGAATTCTTTTACTACCAGCTGAAGCCGCGACTGAAACAGCCCGGTGTGCGACAGGTGCAGGAACTTGTGCAGGCCGGGGCGGATGTCGTGCTGGTGAGCCAAGCGCTGGAGCATATCATGCGTCCGCTGGCCCAGCACCTGGGCGTCAAGCACATTGTCGCCAACCGCCTGGAGTTTCGTGACGGCACCGCGACTGGCAGGCTCCTCGATCCCGTAATCCGACCGCGCGGCGCATTCGCCCCCTTCCGTGAAAATATGCCGGACGGCCGTCGCGCCCCCAAGACTTTGGCCCGCCATCTTGACCTTTCTCTCGAGACGCTTCGAACTGCGGTCATTCCGGCCCAGCGCGAGGCCGCTTTGCAACCTCGGCCCGTCGTTTACTTTGAAGACCACAAGCAGGCCCAGGGATTCTCGGTTCGCCGTGCATTCGCCGGGAAGCACGTCTTGCTGATCGGAGTCACCGGATTCATCGGAAAGGTTTGGCTTGCGAGTACGCTGCTGGATTTGTCCGGCATTGAACGGATCTATCTGCTGATTCGCCGCCAGAAGTCGAACCCTGCCGAGCGCCGCTTCGAGAAAATGGTCGAAGAGTCGCCCGTCTTCGATCCGCTATTTGAGAAATATGGTGCGAGGCTCCCCCAGTTTCTGCGTCAGAAAGTCGAGGTCGTCGAGGGCGATGTGACCCAGCCCGGCCTCGGCCTGAATGCCGAGACGGCGCGCCACCTGCAGAAGCATCTCGACCTGATCATCAACAGTTCAGGGCTGACCGATTTTAATCCCGATCTGCGCGATGCGCTCGCCACCAACACCGATGCGGCGGTGAATATCCTCGAATTTACCCGAACCGCCCCCCATGCGGGTCTCGTGCTTCTTTCCACCTGCTATGTAGCCGGCGAGCAGGACGGCCGGGTCGCTGAGAAGATCACCCCCAACTACAATCCGCGCGGCCTCGCCGACTTCGACGCCGAGCGCGAATGGAACGCACTGCACGAGTTGGTCAAACGAGCTGAGGCGCAGTCCGAGAGCGAAGAGGTCACTTCGGGCCTGCGCATGCAAGCGCGAGCCAAAGAGCACGCCGCCAAAGACTTGCAGGGAGCGGCTCTCGAAAACCAGATTCGCAAGAATCGCGTCCGCTGGCTGAAGACCTACCTGACGGAAAGCGGGACGCGACGCGCCAAGGAACTGGGCTGGCCTAACACTTACACACTGACCAAGAGCCTGGCAGAGTCCCTCTTGGCTAAGCGCGGCGCGGGCCTGCCGATTGCTGTCGTCCGTCCAGCCATCGTTGAGACTTCAGTCTCCAAGCCATTCCTGGGATGGAATGAGGGCATCAACACTTCCGCTTCGCTGTCCTATTTGCTGGGAACCTACTTCCGCCAGCTTCCGTCCAAGGAGAGCAAGCGCCTCGACATTATTCCCGTGGACGCCGTCTGCGCCGGCATGACTCTGATCGCCGCCGCGGTCATGGAACGGCGCCACCACCCCCTCTACCAACTCGCAACTTCGGTGACCAATCCTTGTGACATGGGCCGATCGATCGAGTTGACATCCTTGGCCCACCGCAAACACTACCGCGCCCAGGAAGGCCTGGAATCCTGGCTGCGCCTGCGTTTTGACGCGATTTCCGTTTCCAAGACGCGCTACAACCGCATGTCCGCTCCCGCGCAGAAGGCGATCGTGAAATCCATCCAGCGCATCATGTCACCCTTACCGCTAAAGAAAGCGCCGCTGGTCAAGACCGAGCGCAGTTTGGAGCGCGTCGAAAAGCTGATTGAACTGTTCGAACCCTTCATCCTGCTGAACGAGCATGATTTCGCCGCCGAGAACATTGAAAAGCTGTCACACGCTCTCGTGCCCGAGGAGCGCAAGGTTTTCGGATACAATACGCGCGGGCTTGATTGGTGGGACTACTGGATCAACATTCACATCCCGGCGCTTCGCCGGTGGACCTATCCTCTGATTGAAGGCCGACCGCTGGAGGCACGGCCTCCCCGCAACTTTCAACTTGCACCCGCAAACGGAGATGCCGTGAAGACCGGGACCGACGGAGCCACGTGGCGATATTCCTGACCGGATCGACCGGATACATTGGCGCCCACGTTGCCGCAAATCTGCTGGAACGGCATGGCGCTGCCTTGAACCTGCTGGTTCGGGCCCGCGATGTGCAGGAGGCACAGTTGCGGTTGTGGCGTGCGCTGCAGTTGCACCTGGATTTCCCGCGCTTCTATGAATATCTGGAGACCAAGGTGCGATTGTTTTGCGGAGACCTGACTTCGCCCGGTTTCGGCTTGAACCGTGATGAGTACGACCGGTTGATACACACCACCGACTCCGTCATCCACTGCGCGGCTTCCTTGAACCGCAAGTCGGAGAAGAGTTGCCTGAACGTGAATTTGCGAGGGACATTGGAGGTCCTGACCCTGGCGCGCCATGCCGAGCACTATCATGGCCTGCGCCGCTTCAGCGAAGTCAGCACCGTAGCCGTGGCCGGAAAGCGCAAGGATGAGGTCGTCACCGAGGATCAGTCGATCGAGTGGGACCGCTCCGATTACGATCCCTACGCCCGCACCAAGAAGTTTTGCGAGCACATGACACGAGTCCTGCTGCCGGACACGCCTACGACCGTTTTCCGCCCCAGCATCGTGCTGGGCGACAGCCGCCATGCGGAGACGACCCAGTTCGATATGGTCAAGGCATTCGTATTCCTGGCGGGCCTGCCTGCGCTGCCGTTTCGTCCCAGTGACAAGATCGATATCGTGAATGTGGATTTTGTCGCCGACGCAATTGCGACCCTGCACCAGAAGGATCAGCCGCAGTACGACACCTATCATCTGTCCTCGGGTACGGCGTCCCAGACATTCCGCCAGTTGACGACGGTCCTGGCCGCGCAGCAGCAGAAACGCGCGCCTGTGTTCCTGCCCTTTACGGAAAAGCCGTTCGCCAGTTCGGTCAACTTCCTTTCTACCCGCAAGGGCCCTACCGGCCACGGTGCTTCGCTCCTGAAAGTTTTCATGCCTTACCTGGTGTGGAACACGGTCTTCGACAACACACGAGTGACTGCTGAGTTGGGGCGGAAGCCGGTTCCGTTCTCGCAGTACAGTTTTCCGTTGCTAAAGTTCAGTCGGGACAACCAGTTCGAGTACAAATACAAACCCTGGCCCGCGGCCGCGGGAGGTACCGCCGCATGATGGACTTGATTCTCGAAGCGTGGGTCAGCGGTAACATCGAGCGCAAGAAACTCGGATGGATGCTCGGAGCAGGCAAACCCTGGCAGCCGGGCGAGAAATTGAAGCTGCTCTTTGCCGGTTACAACGGCACACGCAACATGGGCTCGGACGTTCGTGTCGAAGAAATGTTGCGCCAGATCCGGCACATCCTCGGGGCCGACCGTTGCGACTTCAGCGTGATGAGCTTTAACTTCGAGCGCTCCCGCGGTTATTTTGAAAATACTGCGCAAGTGCATCTGCCTGACATCTTTCCGCCTTTTCTCGCCAATGAAGTTCCCAGGCACCACGGGGTCGTGGCCTGCGAAGGTTCGATGTTCAAAAGCAAATTTGCCAATGCGCTGGCCACCATGATGATCGGCTCGCTGGGAATCGCCGCCGCGCAGAACAAACTCTCCATCGGCTACGGTTCCGAGGCGGGACACATGGATCCGGTCGTCCGCAAAATGTGCGCACGCTATTGCAAAAATTCTCTGGTCATCACGCGCAATGAAGAGTCCCGCACGGTGCTGCGGGACTTGGGCGTGCCGACCGAACTGGGCACCGATACAGCATGGACCTTCGACCCTCGTCCGCCCGAGTACGGACGAAGTGTTCTGCGGCAGCTGGGCTGGGATAGCCAAACCCCGGTTCTGGTCGTCTGTCCCATCAATCCGTTTGAATGGCCGGTGAAAGCTTCGATCGGGAAGCTGGCTTTGCACACCGTGGCGGGAGCATACAAACAGAGCCACTACCGCGGACCTTATTTCCACAATTCCGGTCCAGCGGCCGACGCCGCCTACGCGCGATACCTGAACGCAATTGCCAACGCTGTTGCCAGGTTCCGCAAGCAGCGAAACGTGTTCGTGATTCTGGTCGCGACCGAACGCCTCGATTCACGCCCGGCCCATCGCATTTCCGAAACGCTCGGTGGGGTACCGGTACTCACCTCCGACGAGTACAACATGTACGAGCTGGTCAGCATTCTCCGTGCCTGCCACATGATGGCCTCTTCGCGCTATCACGGCATTGTGACGTCGATGCCGGCGCTGGTGCCCTCAGCCGGCATCACAATGGACGAGCGCATCCGCAACCTGATGCGCGAGCGCGGCCACCAGGAATTGCTCATGAATGTCGATGATCCCGACCTCGAGCAGAAATTACTGGCAGCTCTTGAGACCCTGGTCACCGACGGCGAGCGCATCGCCGACGGCATTGCACGCACGGTAGTGAAGAATCTGAAGTTGATGGCGCGGATGGGCGTTTTTTTTGAAGAAGAAGTCCAGCGACGGTATCCCGAATTTTCCACGCGCCGGGGCGAATGGAGTTGGGAAGACTACTTGCCTCCAATGAGTGCCTCGCTGCGTGAGTTGGTTGCGGCCTACAGCTGATTTCGAAATCCGGTAAGAAGCGCATGCCTTTCTTCGGGGAAATATTTTCGCAATTGAAAGCGGGAGCAGGCACCACGGTGCTGCAGGAAATCCGCGACGACCGCGTCACAGGTGTGACTGGCGCCGAACTCCTCGAGTTAATCGGCAAGGCGCGGACCTTCCTCGCCAGCAAACGCCTGCAAAAAGGCGACCGCTGCGGACTCCTGGCGACCAATAGCATTCGCTGGGTGGCCATGGATTTAGCAGCCATGGCGGAGGGCCTGATCGTCGTCCCGCTTTATTTCCGCCAGGCTCCAGCGGAACTGGTTGCGATGATGAAAGACAGCACGCCATCCCTGGTTTGCTGCGGCGAGGCGCCGTTGCGCGATGGAATTCACGAGACTTGGCCCGAGGCGCCGCCGCATTTCCTGTTTGACGAGATCTTTGCCGGTGCCGAGGGTGTTCAGTTGGATCGCCCGCAAGTTCGCGACGCCGATCCCGTCACCATCATCTACACCTCCGGCACTTCCGGCGAGGCCAAAGGGGTAGTGCTAACCGGGGCCAATGTGGGTTTTATGCTGGGTTGCACCGCGGCCCGGCTCGACCAGCTGATGGGCGGCCGGTCCGAGCACGACCACATCTTCCACTACCTTCCGTTCAGCTTTTGCGCATCCTGGATCGCTGTGTTGACTTTCCTGAAGCGCGGGAGCCTGGTAACCCTGAACACCGATTTAACCAAGATTCCCGCCGACATGCCGGCGGTAGCGCCGCATTATTTTCTCAACGTACCCCAGTTGCTGGAACGGATGCGCCGCGGCGTGGATGAACAGATCGCGCAAAAGGGCGGGATCGCACAGGCGATCTATTCGCGAGCGAAGGCCGCGTGGACTCGAACGGGAAGCGCTCCCCCATCAAGCCGCGGCATCTGGCTGTGGCTTGCCGATGCCCTCGTCTTTCCCACCATCCGCAAGAAAATGTTCGGCGAGAATCTGAAGGCCCTCATCTGCGGCTCAGCTCCGCTCACTCCCGAGACTCAGGACTACTTTCGCATGCTCGGCGTTCCCGTGTTGCAGGTTTACGGGTTGACCGAGACAACCGGTATCTGCACCATGGACGATCCCGCAAACCCGGTGCCCGGCCGCGTTGGACCGGCGATCCCCGGGATAGAAATGAGACTGGGCGAAAATGATGAGATCGTGGTCCGCGGTCCCAACATTTTTCCCGGCTACTGGAACCGTCCGCAGCAAACCGCAGAAGTGCTGCGCGACAGATGGTTCCACAGCGGCGACCAGGGCGAGCAGGATGCCTCGGGCAACTGGCGCATCGTCGGCCGGATCAAAAATCTAATTGTCCTCGGCTCCGGCCACAAGATTGCTCCTGAGACCATCGAAGACGAAATCGCCCGCCTCCTGCCCGGTGCACAACAAGTGGTCGTGGTGGGCAACGGCCGCGGCTATCTTTCCGCGATCGTCACCGGAACCGTAACTTGGAATCAGGTGCGAGCCGCTCTCGATGGCGTGAATCCTGACCTGCCGCACTACAAGCAGGTCCGTGCATTCTGTTTGTGCTCCGAGCCCTTCTCCATTGAGAATGGCCTTCTCACTGCCAATGGGAAGCTGAAGCGCGACTTGATCTCCGCTCGTATGAAGAACGAGATCGAGGATATGTATCGCGCGAAGGTGGCGGTGTAAGAGTGGATCGTCCCCAGGCGTCACTAATGAAACGATTTCAAGGAAAAACTCTCTCCTGGACCTGGCAGTCGGGAATCATCGAAGTAGTGCTGCATCGCGAGCCCTGCAATGAAATCAGTTCGCTCACGCTGGAAGAACTCGAAAAACTAGTCGCCGTGCTCGAACAACTGAGCACCGAAGCGCACGCCCTCATCCTGCACAGTGCCCTGAAACCCGGATTCTGCGCCGGTGCTGACTTGAGGGAACTCTATGGCTGGATTCAGGAGCACGGGCAAGCAGAAGTAGTCCGCCACGCCCGCGCCTACCTGGAGCGCATTCACCAAGTGATGAACACGATTGACGCCGCGCCCCTGACCACAATCGCAGCCGTGCATGGCGTAACCTTCGGAGGTGGCTTCGAACTGGCTCTGGCGTGCGATCTCATCATCGCCGACAAAATGACGCGCTTCTGCTTTCCCGAGTTGCGCCTGGGGCTGATTCCCGGATATGGCGGGATCCCGCGCCTGAAGCGGGATTTAGGCAATGCAGTCGTTCGCGATCTGCTGCTGACGGGACGCAGCTTCAACACGACCAAAGCGCAGCAGATCGGCCTTGTCAGCCAGGTTGTCGGCGAAGGCGAGGCACTGCGGGCAGCGCGCGCCACGGCAGTCCAGATGGCGAAATTCGATCGCGTGACAGCGGTTGCGGCCAAGCGCTTCATCAAGCCCATCCCGGAGGCTGAACTCCGGCAAGAAATCGACATCTTTTGTGAGTTGCTCGAGCGCCCAGCCGTACAAGCCGGGCTGAAGAAATTTGTGGAAAGCACGGATGCCCAGCCGTATTTGCCATAATTCGTAACGAGAAAGATAGAATGACTCGAATGCAAACAACCGATCAGACTCTCGATGAAATCCTGGCCCTCGCCGCCGCGCACTTTAAGGTTCCGCGCGAAAAGCTTGCTCCCGATGACGACTTCTTCAAGACGCTCGGCATCGACAGCCTGCAGACCCTCGACTTGCTGACGAAAGTGGAGAACCACTTCGGCGTCGAGCTCCCGGACTACGAACTGCAGGGCGTGACCGACTTCCGCACGCTGGCCGGTAAGATTCAGGCGCGTCTGTGACACCGATTTGCGATCGTCGATTGCCAATTGCTGTTCGATCAAGGAGCTAGATTGCCAATTGGCAATCGGAAACCGGCAACCGACAATTCTTGGTTTCAAATGCTCGATCTCCGTCAATACACCTGCCTGGGCGCGGCACTGCGCGATGCCCTCGACCGCTTCTCCTCCGAAGTCTGCCTGATCGAGGCCGATCGCGATCGCGAGAAAGTCCGCCTGACCTATTCCGACTTCAAGGAGATTGCCACGCCGCTGACCCGCGCGCTCGAAGACGCCGAATTCGATCCGGGTGACCGGGCCGCCATCATCATGACGAATCAGTCGAAATGGCTGATTTCCGCCTACTCGATTTTCTACTGCGGCGGCGTACTCGTGCCGCTGGACTACAAACTGACCGCCGCCGAACATCTGCAACTCCTGACCCACTCGAAAGCCAAGTTGCTCATCGTCGAGTATCACCTGTGGCGGGCCATCATGCAGTCCCCCGAATTCCACAAGATCGGTACGAAATTGGTGCTGGTGACGGAAGCCCCGCTGGGCGCGGATTTGGCAGGCGCGTTTCGTTTTGAAGATTTCAAGCGCAAAGGCGCTCCCGACTTCATCATGCGCCAGCGCGATGACGTAGCCGGTATCGTCTATTCCTCAGGAACCGGTGGCCGTCCCAAGGGCTGCGTCCTCACCCATGAAAATTATCTCGAGCAATGCCGGGCGCTCACCGCGTGGTATCCGTTCTGGCCGGGTGTCCGCTACCTCAGCATCCTGCCTACGAACCACGCCATCGACTTCATGGTCGGCTTTATCGGGCCGTTCGTGTGCGGCGCGTGCGTCGTGCATCTGCGCACGCTCCGCCCCGAGTTTGTGCGCGACGCCTTCGTCCGTTACCGCATCACTTACGTTTCGTTGGTTCCGATGATCGTCAAGAATCTGGAGCGCGGCCTGCGCGCCAAGTTCGACGAACTGCCCTCGTGGAAGCGGGCCTTGCTCAACGCGATGATCGCCGCCAACAAACTTCTGACCCGCCGCAGGCCAAGGGTGAAACTCAGCCGCATGTTGCTCCCCGGCGTGCATCGTGGATTTGGCGGCGAGTTGCTGGCGCTGATCACAGGCGGCGCGTTTGTCGAGCCCTCGATCATGCAGTTTTTCTACGACCTCGGAATTCCAGTGGTGAACGGTTATGGCCTCACCGAGGCCGGGACCGCTCTCACGCTCAACGATCTCAAGCCCTTTCGTGCCGATACCGTCGGCAAACCCCTTCCGGGCGTCGAACTGCGCCTGCTAAACCCCGACGCGGACGGAATCGGTGAAGTCGCAGTCCGCAGCAAGACCGTCATGTCGCATTATCTCGACGATGCTGAACTAACGCTGGAGACGATCGTCGACGGCTGGCTTCTGACGGGCGATCTCGGCCGATTTGACGGCCACGGTCATCTCCAGCTTTTTGGCCGCAAGAAAAACATGATCGTCACCGAGGGCGGAAAGAACATCTACCCCGAGGATATCGAGACCGTCTTCGATGCGTTGCCTGTAAAAGAATACTGCGTCTTTGCCGCGAACTACATCTGGCCGAAAAAGGAACTCGGCCGCGAGAAATTGGTTCTGATCCTGCGCCTCGAGCAAAACCAGAAATTCGACAACCGCCTCGCGGAAGATGTCTTGGCGCGAAACCGGAGGCTGCCCGATTTCAAGCGCGTCGGCGGATATCTACTCTGGGAGAAAGATTTCCCGCGCACCGCCTCGATGAAGATCAGGCGACAAGCGTTGGCCGAAGAAATCGGCCCGTCGGTGGACCAGAGTAGCGTTGTGAGCCTGTGAACAGCCGCTGACATTCAGCCGCGGCGTGCGGGTGGGGTAACGCAGCTTACACTTTACAGTTCAAGGATCGGGACCTTGAGGGAAGACTATCTCGCGATTGTGAATCCGGCAGCCGGTGGTGGGCGGAGTCGCAGGTTGCTGGGCCCCGCGCTCGAGCGCTTGCGCGCGGGAGGCATCGACGTCAAGGTGGCCGAAACTCGCGCCCCTAACGACGCAACAAAAATCGCCCTCGACGCATACCAGCGTGGGGTTCGGAACTTCATTGCTGTTGGCGGTGATGGCACGTCCTTCGAGGTCGTGAACGGCCTTTACCCGCGGGCGTCCGGCGACCGTCCTACGTTGGCGTTCTTGCCTCTGGGCACGGGCAATTCTTTTCTGCGCGATTTCAGCGACCGCGGCGTCGAACACGCCATCGAGTCGCTGCTTGCCCACCGAACCCGAACCTGTGACGTCATGCGCCTCCGCCACCGAACCGGCGTGATTCACTACATCAATCTGCTAAGCATCGGGTTCTCCGCCGACGTGGCGACGCTGCGTGCGCGCCGTTTCAGCGCATGGGGAGAACTGGGCTACATGGCATCGATCTTCCTGACGCTAGCTCGTTTCAACCGCCGCCCATTTCCGGTTCGCGTCGAGGCTGAAACGAAGTTTGACGATCGCCGCTGTTTGTTCCTGACCTTCAATAACAGCAAGTTCACGGGTGGGACGATGATGATCGCCCCCAGGGCCGAGATCAATGACGGCCTGATCGAATACGTCCGCTGGGGCCCGATCGGACGACTTGGCCTGATCCGCAACCTGCGCGGTCTCTACGATGGCACACACATTCAGCACCGCCTTGCCGAGTGCAAGTCCGTACGCAGGGTCGAGTTCAAACTCGATGCCCCAGTCGACGTCATGGTCGACGGTGAGGTGCTGACCCTTCACTGTGAAGAACTCGACCTGCTGCCGGCAGCACTCAACGTCGTCGCCTAGCCGCCGTGATATAAGAATGAGTCATGTCTGAAGCACGAAGAAAAAAGCAGCACGAGCGCGTCGGCGACAGCCCGAGCAGCGCGATGAGCAAGAAGTCCCTGATTTGGGGAGGAATCGTCGTCCTGTTCGCCGCCGTATACCTCGGGGGCTGGTATTACAAGAACCACAAGTACGACAAGTTCGCGCAATGCCTGGCCACGAAGCAGGCAAAGATGTATGGCCTCTATTGGTGTCCCCACTGCATCGAACAGAAAGAAATGTTCGGCGAGTCGTTCCACTACGTTAATTACGTAGAGTGCGCCGTCAAAGGCTCTACAGAAATGGCGCCGCAGTGCAAGATCGCGGGCGTCAAACTATTTCCAAGTTGGCAATTTGCCGACGAACCGCCGAAGGAAGGCGTCTTATCGCTCGAAGCCTTGAGCGACAAAACCGGGTGCAGCCTGCCGTGACCGGCTCTGGGCCCATTCCTCCAGCGCAAGCCGCGAAACCGGCTCGCAACCGAATTCTCTTTGCATTGATCGCAGCTTTGTCGTTGGCGGGCGTGATCGATTCCGCGATCTCTCTCGAGCGTCACTACGCCAAGTCAGCGACCCAATTCTGCGATTTCAGCCAGCGGTTCAGCTGCGACATCGTGAATCGCAGCGAATATTCGAGCATTATTGGGATCCCCGTAGCCGGCATCGGCGTCGCCGGCTATGGAGTGCTGTTGGCGTTGGCCACATTGCTCCGCACCCGCCCCCAGACCCCCAACCGCCTGCTGGGCGCGGCCATTGCCGGATTAGCCTTCGCTCTTTATCTGACCTACGTGGAAGCCTATGTTCTGGAGACGTGGTGCATCTTGTGCCTGCTATCGCTCGTCTTCATCTCTCTGATCAGCCTCCTCGCACTGATCGTAAAGTTGAAGGCTACATAGGCATGAACCGCGCGCGTCGTTGTATCCTGATAGAGCACTTTTCCTGATGGAAGAATTCCAGAAGACTGAAAATCAAGCAGGGATTGCGCCGGGAGTAATTCGCGCGCAATCGGCCACCGGGGACTTACGCCTGCATGAATTTCGCAGCCGCGTTTTCCGCAATACCCGCTTCTTACGCGTTTGGCTCCCCCCGGGATACGATGACTCCGCGAACGCCGGCCGGCGCTATCCGGTTCTCTACCTGAACGACGGCCAGAATCTTTTTGAAGCAGCGACGTCGTTCACCGGAGTCGAATGGCAGGTCGACGAGGCCGCCGACCGCTTGATTCGCGAAGGCGGAATTCCTCCCCTTATCGTTGTGGGTCTGGATAACGCTGCTCGAGCCCGCATCCGCGAGTACATGCCGCACCGCTCGCTGCATCCCATCTTGCTCCGCGGGCAGGGCAGTCGCTATCCGGACTTCCTGATCAAAGAAGTCATGCCCTTTATGGCTCGAAACTACCGCGTGGCCACCGGGCCGGAGAATACGGGTCTGGGCGGATCGTCGTTGGGCGCCCTCATCAGTCTCTACACCGCAGCGGTCCGGCCCGGCATGTTTGGCCGGCTGTTGATCGAGAGTCCGTCGCTGTGGGCATCGAACCGGCAAATGATCCGCGCCAGCCGGGAGGTGAAACTTTGGCCGGAGCGCATCTTTCTCGCCACCGGAACCGCCGAAGCGGGAAGGGAAGACCGCAATCGCAGCGTCGTCGACGATGTCCGTGAACTGGCCGGCATTCTCCGCCGCGCAGGCCTCGATGACCGGCGTTTGCACCTGGTAATAGAAGAGGGCGGTACTCACCACGAGGCATCCTGGGCTCGTCGTTTTCCCGAAGCGTTGGGCTTTCTATTTGGCAACTGACTCGGCACTCTCCGGCCTTGAAACCCGCGCAAGTCTTCCGCCTGTGCGCCAGACCACATAAACGCCGGCCGTCATCGCGATCACCGCAAGCTGCACATGCGTCCATCGCGAGAGCGGGCCGAGCAGCGGCAGCGTATAAATCAAATAAAGAATCGTCCCCAACCAGCGTGGCGACCGATTGTCGCGCTGACCAGCCATTAAGTCGGCCAGGAGAAGAAACGCCGGTGCCAAAATCACCAGGTCATAAACCGTAAAGTGCGGAGCAACCAGCACCGTCGCCAGAAGCAATGCCGAGTACCGCAAAGCGAGTGGCACAGTGTGCCTCCATACGGCGATGGTCAGGCCAAGCACAACGATCGCGCTCAGCCCGTACAGCCCAAACGCAAAATGCGGCCAGGGAACGAGCATCGACCAGAAAGTCCGCAACGAATACGTCTGATACGGCCTTGGCTCGAGCCAGGGCAACACAGCAGGCACGTCCGCGAGTGCGAGTAACCATTGGCGCAGAGGTTGCATTCCGTAGTAAAGGACTCCCACCGCCAGTTGCGCCACCGCGGAGAACACTGCACCAGCTACAGTCTCCCACGCCCCCAGAGACACAAAAATCACGGCCGCGGCCAAACCTAACTGCGGTTTGAAGATAAGACAGCCAAGAATCAGGCCTGCGAGGAATTCCCGCCGAGCGCGCAGCGCGAAGAACATCAGAGTGAAACAACCGAGAGCCAGTGCCGATGTTTGTCCCCAGGCAATCAAATGGAAGAACGCAGGATATGCCATCGCCAGGATAAGTACCGTCCCGCCCACGCCACGCAGGCTCGGACACGCCTGCCAGATGCTGTAGCAGCAGATCCCATAAACAAGCGCGCTGCAGCCCCACCACAAAACAAGCGCCCATCCGTACGAGAGACATGCCAGCGGCATAAACACGATCGACACCTGCGGCGGATAGAGCGGCAAGTATCGTATGCCCGTTGCCTGCGGCAGAACCTGTGCCGCAAGCAGGGATTGTGCATTCATGTCGTACAAGTCTGCTCCGCGATGCGCAGCCGCCAGCGAGCCCAGCGTGTACAGGTGCAGGAAGTCGGTTCCCTTGAGGATGCCGTTGCGATCCCGCAATCCCGGAGTCGCCAGCATCCACCCGTAGAGCGACCACAGGCACACGGCCAGAATCGTGCCGTGAGCGCCCAAGCGCCTGGAGGTAAGCCAACCGGCCGGTCTGATCAGGTTGGCCACGGATTTACGAAGATTAAGACCTGCCATGTTAAATCGTGTGCCGGGGCGATCACTGATTCACTTGGCCTGAAGCGCCGAGCTAACCGATTCCAGCCGGGGTTGGGGTTGGTCACCGTTCACCAACCAGACATGCCGGTCACGGAAGTAGCGCAGCAATTCCTGGTTCTGGCTGTCCCCCATGTCGCGCGCCCAGGCGATTTTGGCAGCGTCGATATCGGCGTCGTTGTACACCCATTCATGATCCACGTCGTGGTTCACTCCATAGGCCGGTTGGTAGCGAACGATGACCAAGTGATGGCCAGGCTCGCCCTTAAGTTGCCGGACGATTTCCGCGCGATCCAGATTTCCCCTGGGCCAGGCTGGTTCAATCTGTGTGTGTGTGACCGCCGCACAGATGCGCAAGACAACCATGGCGCCGCAGACGAGCACGATCATGCGAACGCCCGCTGTTCCCTGCATGGAATGGCGTCCGCCCCAAAAACGCATGTGGCGCATACATTGCAGCAGGACCAAGTAGAGGAGAGCAGTTGCGGGAGCGAAATAATGCGGAAGCGTCCAGGTTTGTGGCGCGAGTCCAGCCACGAACACGGCGAGGGCAACCAACGGAAACTGCATGCGGCGGTCCCGCAGAATCCGCGGAAACGCCAACAAGGGGACGCTTAACGCCGGACCAAGATAAAACTTCCACCACCCCACCAGTTTGTCACGGGTGCGCCGGAGCGCTCCCCCGAGCGTGCGATTCTGCTGAAATTGAGCCAACTCCCACCGATAAAAATCGCGCATCACTCTATGGTTGTAAGTCGGTTCGGGGCGCGGCTGCTGCCAGACAAAATAGGGCGCGGTCGCGTAAGTCTCACGATTCACCTGGTAGGTCATGCGGAACGGGCTGCCGGTGACTCGATAGTAGTAATAACCGGTAGCCGCGGAAAACAGGCTCAAAAGGATAATGATCGGAACCAGGGCATGCGTTAACGTGCGTCGAGTCAATCGCGTCCGGAACAACCAAAGAGTCATTGCACCAGCCGCAGGGATGCTAAACACGAGGCCTTCGTAAGGACGGCTGTCGGCCATCAGAGCCAATCCCAAGCTCATAAAAGTGGCATCTCGCGCTCGGCTATGTTTCTGAATCCGCGGGAGCGCCCCCAGCACCAATGCCCCGCCCAACGCGACTACGGATGCGCTCCAATATCCGTTCACCCAATAGCTCAAAATGCCCAGCCGCAATACCGCCAGCACTCCGCCAAGCAATGCCCACGCTGGAGGCAGCCACGCTTGCAGCGCCCAGCACAAAGCCGAGCACATGGCGGCCGTGACCAGCAGTTGTCCGATCCACGGATGCCCCAGCCGTTGCCCCAGCGCAAGCACCAGTCCCTGCGCCGGCGGATACATCGACATATACGTGGGATGCTCGATGATGTGGAAGCTCTCGAAGTGAACCCACATCGGAGGTGTGGGATTCGTGATCTTTCCGTGCGCGAACGTGTCCGCGGCCAACAGGTAGCTGAACTCATCGTTCCATCGCGGTTCCGGTACGCCAATTACAGGGATGAGGGCCACGCGCAACACCACCACGCTTACGCCTACAGCAAGCACGGCAAGTCGGCGGCGCCGCGCCAAACGTTGGAAGGTGCCGGTAAGTACGTTAAAGGCAGACGGTCTCGGGAGGGTGACGGCTCTCCGTTGTGATCGGAAGAGCAGCAGTCCGGAGGCTACCACTAGAATCAGTTCGATGATCGCAACCAGAGCAGTCGCGATCCGGGCGAAGATGTTCTCCATCTTGGTGAGGGTGGTGGTCCCGAACTACTCTACGCCAGCCGCGCTCCGGGAAGAAAATATCCTCCGCTCGCCGGCAGCGCCGCGAAGACCGAGGTCACAGGTTAGGTCGCCGCTTCCTTGAAGCCGATTTCCGGGAACAGGCCGTCCACGATCTGGATCATTTCATTGTCGACGGTCCGGTTCTTGGCAATTGCCTCTTTCAGCGGGATGGAAACAATTTTGTTCGCGCGCAGCGCCGCCATACACCCAAATTCCCCGCGATGTACCATGTCAATGGCGCCCAACCCATAGCGCGTCGCCAGCACGCGGTCGAACGCACTCGGCGAACCCCCGCGCTGAATGTGCCCCAACACCACCGCGCGGGTTTCAAACGACGTGCGTTTCTCGATTTCCCGCGCCAGAATATTCGCAATCCCGCCCAGCTTGGCGTGGCCAAATTCGTCCTTGCCCATGTCCTGCACGATGGGAGCGCCATCCGTTTGGGTTGCAAACTTCGCCCCCTCGGCCACGACCACGATGGAAAAATACCTCCCGCGCTCGTGCCGCTGCCGGATTGACTCCGCCACCTTGTCTACATCGAACGGCCGCTCGGGAATCAGGATCACATCTGCGCCCCCGGCAATGCCGCTGTAGAGCGCGATCCAGCCTGCGTCCCGCCCCATGACCTCAACCACCATCACGCGGTTGTGCGCCTCCGCTGTGGTATGCACACGGTCGATGGCCTCGCACACCACATTGCACGCGGTATCAAACCCAAAGGTGTAATCAGTTCCGCCCAGATCGTTGTCGATCGTCTTGGGCACGCCGACCACTTTGACCCCCTTGTCATGCAACTTCTGCGCGATGGACAAAGTGTCGTCTCCACCGATCGCCACCAGGGCGTCAATCTTATGCTTCGCAATCGTGGCCAGGCAGCCGTCGAAGCCATCCGGACGCTTCGATGGATTCGTCCTCGACGTCCGCAGAATCGTCCCGCCTCGCGGCAGGATTCCGCTCACCGCTTCCAGGTCGAGCGCCATGCTCGTGTCATTGATGAGGCCCCGCCATCCCTCCATGAAGCCCACAAATTCATCGTGATAGTGAAACACTCCCTTGCGAACCACGGCGCGAATGACCGCATTCAGGCCAGGGCAGTCGCCTCCCCCAGTTAACATGCCAATTTTCATTCTGTGCTCCTACGTAGTTCGGAACGAAATCCTTGGAATGCACCCCGGGTGCAGGGGCAGGACGAGTGGCCCGAAACGCGGGGTTAGCAATCGTTCGGAACAGATAGAGTAACATCAAACCATTGATGCGGAAACTGGAAGGGCGGCGTCCCGAGCGCGTTTCATCATGTCGGGCGAGCCGCCTTCGATTGTCCGGTCGAGCGAAGCTCCACTGCTTTTTGAGCTGACGGCAAAACCCAGACGTCCTCCCATTGCACTCCAGCCCCGAATTCGCCACAATGCTCGACTGGACATGAACAAGACCCTCTCGATGCTCGCCTGGGGGGCCGTCGCCGCACTCGGATCGGCTGCCGTCGCAGTGGCCGCGCTCCACCGCGGTGAACCCATCAACGCGCTATGGCTGGTGACAGCGGCGACCTGCTGTTACGCCCTGGGATACCGTTTCTATTGCAAGTTCATCGCGGCCAAAATTCTCGCCCTCGATGCCCTGCGCGCGACTCCCGCCGAACGCCTGGAAAACGGGCGCGACTTTCTGGTTACGAATAAGTGGGTGGTCTTCGGCCATCACTTCGCCGCCATTGCCGGACCAGGCCCGCTGGTCGGTCCCGTACTGGCCGCGCAGTTCGGCTACCTGCCTGGAACACTCTGGGTGCTGGGGGGAGCTGTCTTCGCCGGCTGCGTGCAGGACTTCGTCATCCTCCTGTGCTCGGTTCGTCGCGACGGCAAATCGCTGACGGAGATGGCGAAAGAGGAGACCGGCCGCGTCGGAGGTTTCGTGGCCTACGCCGCCGTCATCGCGATTCTCATCATCCTGCTCGCCGTGGTCGCTCTGGTCGTCGTGAATGCGCTGAAAGGGAGCCCGTGGGGCACATTCACCATTGCCATGACCATCCCCATCGCGTTGCTCATGGGCGTTTATCTGCGCCGCATTCGCCCCGGCAAAGTGTTGGAAGTCTCTGTCCTTGGGTTCGTCCTCGTTCTGCTGGCGATATGGGGCGGACAATGGGCTGCGCAGAATCCCGACACGGCGAGCGTATTCACGCTGCGGGCGCCGACTCTCGCGATCCTGATCATCATTTACGCGTTCGCGGCCTCTGCCATGCCCGTATGGTTACTGCTCGCGCCGCGCGATTACCTCAGCACCTTCGTGAAGCTCGGAACCATCGGACTGCTGGCCATTGGGATCGTGGTCATGCATCCCACGCTGCACATGCCCGCGCTGACCCGCTTTGTCGATGGCACTGGCCCCGTGTTTGGCGGCAAGGTCTTTCCCTTTGCCTTCATCACCATCGCTTGCGGCGCAATCAGCGGCTTCCACGCGCTCATCTCCAGCGGAACCACGCCCAAGCTCATCGCCCGTGAGACCGAGACCCGCATCGTCGGCTACGGCGCCATGATGGCCGAATCCGCCGTTGCCATCATGGCGATCATCGCCGCCTGCGTTTTGCAGCCCGGTGTTTACTTCGCCATTAACAGCCCCGCCGGCGTGGTCGGTCAGACCGCTGCCGCCGCCACGACAACCATCTCCAGTTGGGGATTCCCCGTGACCGCCGCCGACATGCAAGCCCTGGCTCACGCCGTCGGCGAACAGACTCTTTTCAACCGCACCGGAGGTGCTCCCGCATTCGCTGTGGGCATGGCGCATATCTTCTCGCAGAGTCTGGGCGGCGAGAGCGTGATGGCCTTGTGGTACCACTTCGCTGTGATGTTTGAAGCCCTCTTCATCCTGACCATTCTTGACGCCGGCACCCGCGTGGCACGTTTCATGATTCAGGACGCCTTGGGCCACATCTACAAGCCACTCGGCCGTACCAGTTGGTATCCCTCGATTCTAGCCACCAGCGCCCTGATCGTTGCGGCCTGGGGATACTTCCTGTGGCAAGGCGTGAAAGACCCTCTAGGTGGAATCAATTCGCTGTGGCCGCTTTTCGGCATCGCCAATCAATTGCTGGCCACGGTAGCGCTGTGCGTGGCCACAACCATCATCATCAAGCTGCATCGAACAAGATATGCCGCGGTTACACTCATCCCGCTGATGTGGCTGGTCGCGGTGACATTTACGGCATCCTGGCACAAGCTGTTCGATCCCAATCCAGGCATAGGTTTTCTGGCTCAGACGCGCGCGCTGGCCTCCGGTCCCGCGACCGCCGCAACCGCCCGGCTAATCTTCAACGATCGGCTCGACGCCGCCGTCACCGCTGCCCTGATCGTGATGGTTGCCATGGTGCTAATCGAGTCCGTTCGCAAGTGGATCGGAGTCCTGACCGGAAGGGAAGAGGCCCGCGTGAAAGAGTCTCCGTTCGTGATGACGCGCCTGGCGGAGGAGCAAGCGTGAAAGCACTCGTAATCACCGCCGCTCGGATTTTCCTCACGACTCTCCGCGAGATTTTTGACGAGTCCGCCTACGCACGGTTTCTCTCCCGCACGCAGATGGTTTCGTCCCCGGCGGCCTATGCCGCCTTCCGCCAGGAATTCGAAGAGGCAAGAACCCGCCGACCAAAGTGCTGTTGATGTTGCCGCTGCCGAGTGTAAAAGTTGATCGTTCATCGGTTGTCGGACGCGATGATTTCGGTGCTTCAAACGAGGTGAAAGCTATGCCGCGCAGATCGCTGTTGGCCGCATCGATTGCCCTCCTGTTTTGTGCTCCTCAAGCACTGCCGCAAAGGCCCGACAACGAGGGCCAAACCATGCGCCCTGTCATTCGCGGCCGCCAAGCCGCCGTCGCCTCCATGAAGGCCGAAGCCACTGAAGCTGCACGCCAGATACTCGCGAGGGGCGGCAACGCATTCGACGCTGCGGTAGGCGGTCAGGCAGCGCTGTCGGTGACCGACTTCGCCCTCAACGGCCTGGGCAGCGACGCGGTCGTGCTCGTCTATAGCGCCGGGGAGAAAAAAGTCTACTCCATCAACGCCGAACCGCGCGCTCCCAAGCTCGCAACCATCGAGTGGTACGAAAAAAATAACGGCGACAAAATTCCCGAAAGCGATGGCTTGCTCGCAGGCGGCCTGCCCGGCGTCGTCGACGCGTGGTACACCCTGCTCGATCGCTGGGGCACGATGAGCTTTGAACAGGTTCTTCAGCCTGCGATCGAACTGGCCGAGAACGGTTTCGCGCTCAGCGAATACGGTGCGTCTTACATCGCCGGCTCGAAGAAGATTCTGAAATACCCCACTACTGTCAAGATCTACCTTCCGGATGGCCAGGCGCCTAAGCCTGGCGAGATTCTCAGAAATTCCAACCTGGCGCGCACACTGAAAAAGCTGGTTGAAGCCGAAAAGGCGAACCAGGCCAAGGGTCGCCACGAAGCGCTCAAGGCCGCCCGCGACCGCTTCTACAAGGGCGACATTGCCCGCGACCTCGCTGCCTTTTCCGAGGCCAACGGCGGCCTGTTCCGCTACGACGACTTCACCGAATACACCGCCGAAGTCGAAACGCCCGTATCGATCAACTACCGTGGCTACCAGATCTACAAGAATCCATCGGCCAGCCAGGGCCCAACCGAACTGTTCGCCCTCAATCTGCTAGAAGGCTATGACCTGAAAGCGCTCGGCCACAATACCCCGGACTTCCTTCACACCAGCGTAGAAGCCGTCAAACTAGCAATGGCCGACCGCGAAAAGTATCTCGGCGACCTAGACTTCATCAAGATTCCTTACGATGGTCTGCTCTCCAAGGATTACGCGCGCGAGCGCAGAAAGCTGATCGATCCCGCGAAAGCGTCGCTGGAGTTGCGTCCGGGCGCCCCCGAAAAGTTCGCCGCCGCCTCGCCCCTGGACCGTCCTGTCCACGAAGTCCTCGACGGCGACGCCATTCATGACGGCGACACCAGCTACATCGCGGTCGTCGACAAAGACCGCAACATGGTGAGTTTCGAACCCAGTCTGCACAGCCTTTTCGGCACCGGTGTCGTCATGGGGGACACTGGGGTCATATTCAACTGCCGCGGTGATTACTACTCCTTAGTCCGCGGCGAAGCCAATGCCCTCGAACCCGGCAAACGCCCGCGCAGCACGCTGCAGAGCACTCTCATCATGAAAGACGGCCAGCCCTACGGAATCCTAGGCAGCCCCGGCGGTGACGATCAGGTGATGCGAACCATGCAAACCCTAATCAATATGATCGACTTCGGAATGAACATTCAGCAGGCCATCGAGGCGCCCCGCTGGTCCTCGCGAGCCTTTCCGGCCTCACCCTTTCCGCACACGATGTATCCCGGTGACTTGTCGGTCGAGGCCCGTATCCCTGAGAGCACCCGGCAAGCCCTGGCCGCGCGCGGTCACAAGCTGCACGTCGCGCCTCCCTGGTCGCTCGGCTCAAACGCCGGAATCATTGTCGATCCGATCACGGGCGTTCTCAGCGCAGGAGCCGATCCCCGGGTGGATGCATACGCTTGGTCCTGGTGAGCCGCGGGCCCTCCACATTGGGTACGTGAGGAATAAGGCGAGCACTAGGACGAACACCGGTTCCACGATACACTGCACTCACATGCGAGTCCTCGGTATCGACTGTGGCGGAGAGTACACCGGTTATGGCGTAGTCGAACTGCACTCCACCGGAAAACTACACTGCCTGTGCTGCGGTGCCATCAAGCTTTCCCCGCGGGAAGCGCTGCCCCGCCGGCTGTCCCGCATCTATACGCAACTGGGCGCAATCATCTTCGAGCACCAGCCCGATGAAGTCGCTATCGAAGATGTCTTTTACGCCCTGAACGTGAAGTCCGCCCTCAAACTCGGACAAGTTCGCGGTGTCGCCATGCTGGCCGCCGCCGTTGCCGGTCTTGAGGTCGCCGAATACTCGCCGCTTACCATTAAGTCGTCGGTAGTGGGCTACGGCCGCGCCGAGAAGCAGCAGGTCCAGCACATGGTCACTCGGCTTCTGGAACTTCCGGCGCCGCCCGAACCCATGGATGCCTCCGACGCGTTGGCGATCGCGATCTGCCATTTGCACACGATGGGAACCCTCCTCCGGCAGCGGGTCGCAGCCCGGTGATCAGTGCCCGCGAAACCGGCCTTCGATTTTTTGGCATAATCTCTGCAGCAGTTTGTGAGGGACACAACAGTATGAGGAAGCCCGGCAGCTTTGCCGACCCACGATCACAGGTTGCTTGGCCGATTCGCAGCGCCTTCCTGATTTTGTTGTACAGCCTGCCGTCCCGCGCTGCCGACCCCGGCACGGTCAAGTTCTCCCTCGACTTTGCCGGCTCCGATCCCGAGCACTATTCCATTTCCGTGGCGGCCGACGGACACGCGACCTACGAGTGCTCGGCCAAAATCGCTCCCGACTCCGACGAACGCGAGGCCTATCAGTCCGAATTTACATTCTCCGACGCTACCCGTGCTCGCATCTTCGACCTCGCAGCTCAGGCCCACTATTTTTCCGGCAAGATCGACTCCGGCAACCGGAAGCTGGCCTTTACCGGCTCCAAAAAGCTGGTATACACTGACGGCAAGCGCAACAACACCGCAGAGTTCAACTTTTCGCCTTCGCCACCCGT
Source organism: Candidatus Sulfotelmatobacter sp. (assembly GCA_035511455.1). Classification (GTDB taxonomy): domain Bacteria; phylum Acidobacteriota; class Terriglobia; order Terriglobales; family Acidobacteriaceae; genus Sulfotelmatobacter. The sequence continues at coordinate 156,341 of DATKFH010000075.1, forward strand.
CCAACAGTTGACCGCCATTTTCCAGGGCGCGGCTGCCACTCTGGAGTACGGCCGGCGCCTTGTCCACCTCCATCGCTACCAGAAACTCGCCCTTGACGAAGAGTTGAAGTCGATGGAGGATCAAGCCCGGAGGGGAGAAATAGCCGAACTGCAGGCCGTAAAGCCCATATTGCAGCAGATCTACGACGATTCCTCCGTGATGAACGTCGTTCGCGCCCGCGCCCTGCGTATCATGGAAATGGGCAACGCCACCAAGGCGGGGCCCTAGCCGTCGGCGGTTCCACTTTGCCTCCAATAGACTTAACTTTTACAACTTCTTTCTGCGAACCGTGTTCTAATACCCAAGGAAGACGATTGGGGGCTGTCATGTCCACACGTTCTTTGTCCAGCTCTTTCCTTACAGCTTTAGCCTGCGTGCTTCTGGCGCTGCCAGCTATGGCCGATTCGCAAGCCCGTATCGTTCGCCTCAGCGACGTGCAAGGCACAGTTCAAATCGATAAGAACACAGGTCTTGGATTTGAGAACGCGTTCCTCAATCTTCCCGTCACCCAGGGAACGCAGCTGAAGACGGCCGCCAATGGGCGCGCCGAAGTCGAATTCGAGGACGGCAGTACCCTGCGCCTGACCCCTAATTCAAGCATCGAATTCAGCACCCTAGGCCTCAGGGACTCCGGCAAACGCATCTCCGTGATCAACCTCGTCGCGGGCATGGCCTACGTCAACTGGCTGGGCAAAGACGATTTCAGCCTGAATTTTTCCAACGAGAAAATTACGCTCGACCACGCCGCCCACTTCCGCGTCGATTCCTCGACCCAGGCAGCCGATTTGTCGGTCTTTAAGGGCGATGTCGAAGTAGAGGGCCCAGCCGGCAAGCTCATGGTGTCAAAGAAGAGAACAGCAACCTTCAATCCCGCTGATGGCGACAAGTACACGCTGGCCAATAACATTCCCGACGCTGCTCTGGACGGCTGGGATAAAGAGGCCATCTCCTACCACGACCAGTACGCGCGGAATAACAGCAGCTCTTCGCCCTATGGATACGGTCTGAGCGACCTGAATTACTACGGTGCCTACAACAACGTCCCCGGCTACGGCATGATGTGGCAGCCCTACTTCACGGGCGTTGGATGGGATCCGTTCATGGACGGCGCGTGGGGGTTCTATCCCGGCTTCGGATACATGTTCGCATCGCCTTATCCCTGGGGCTGGCTGCCTTACCGTTACGGCAACTGGATGTTTGTGCCCGGCTTCGGATGGATGTGGCAGCCCGGCGGGTGGAACAACCTGCTCATGGTGCCGCGCTATACCGCCACGAACCTGGTCAGCGTTCATCCTCTGGTCCCGCCGACGGGCACGGTGAAGACGGTTGTCGTAGGGAAGGGAGTCCCGGTCTCAACTCTGAGCCCGTCGCGCGTAGTTGTGCACTCGGGATCAGCAGGTATAGGAATACCGCGTGGTTCGCTGGGAAACCTAAGTCACTTGAACCACCAGGTCGCGAAGTCTGGATTCGCCGAAGTGCATTCGGCGACGCAGTTCGGCTCCAGTTCGAGCAGAATGTCTGGTTACAGCTCTCCGCAGCACAGTTCCATGTCAGCTCCGTCGGCCGGACATAGCGCTGGCGCTTCGGCAGGACACGCTTCCGCCGGTGGCACCCACAAATAGACAACTCGACTGGTAGGGAAAGCGAGGGCGGCCGACCAGGCCGCCCATTCGCTTGTGTGCCGAGCAAAGCCCATATCCATCAAGCTCACTGGTGGTAAATCCGGTGGTTGCGCGTCGAAGGCGGTCGAACTTACCTCGGGAGATCTACGGCATGTCACGGAATCGTGACTGAGGAGGAAGCGATTCCTCCTGACCGTGTCGTAGAAGTCAGAGGGCAAATTAGGTCATGCAGTCGGCAAGGCTAGTGAGGCACTCCAATGCCGAAAGGCGGAGCAAACAAGATAGGCCAAGCCGGGAACGATGATCCGAAGGCCCGAACGGTACCCCGCAAGGGGAATAAAGGAAAAGGCAAGTAA